>NZ_JAHUTL010000003.1:0-343513 GCF_019209955.1 Corynebacterium sp. TAE3-ERU2
ACATGCGACCAAACAAACCCCAATCACAAGGGCACCTGATCCACACACAACCAAACACGCACACCACAACAAAAGCAGCACACATCAACAAAACAAAGCTGGCACACTATCGAGTTCTCAAACAACACAGGCACAACCAATCGAGTCAGAATCCTGACTGTTTCGGAAGGCTTGGTATCAACGCTGTTTTCTTTCCGCCACTCTTCGTTGCTCTCTTGCAACGTGGGGCGCTGTCGGTCGCGCTGACAGGAGATAAATCTACATAGATCGCTAGATACACGCAAATCCCCTGCTAGAAGGGGATTTCAAGAGGATCTATAACCGTCTTAGTCCTTGCCGTGGCGTGATGCCGATACGCGAGTGATCCGGGCGCCCAGCTGGTTGAGGGTCTCTACGAACTGCGGATAGCCGCGATCGATATGGAAGACGTCATGCACTTCTGTCACCCCATCGGCACACAGGGCCGCCAGCACTAGTCCGGCGCCGGCACGAATATCGGAGGACCACACCGGGGTGGAGCTAAGTTGCTCAACGCCGCGGACCACCACGTGGTGTCCATCCACGGAGGTGTCCGCGCCGAGGCGCTGCATCTCGTCGACAAAGCGGAAGCGGGATTCAAAGACGTTCTCTGTAATCACGCTCATGCCCTCCGACACGGCGGCAAGCCCGATCGACATCGGCTGCAGGTCCGTGGGGAATCCTGGGAAGGGCAGGGTCTGGTAGTCCACGGCCGAGGGGCGCGAGTCCATGCGGACGCGGAAACCGGTGTCATAGGTTTCCACCTCGGCGCCGACGATCTTGAGCTTTTCCAGCGCGATGTGCAGCGCCTGCGGGTTAATGCCGCCGACAGTAATATCGCCGCGCGTCATTGCGGCCGCATAGGCCCAAGTGCCGGCGACGATGCGATCGCCAATCACCTCGTGCTCGGCGGGATGCAGCTTCTCCACGCCATCGATGGTGATCGTAGAGGTGCCTTCACCAGTGATCTGGGCACCCATCTCCTTCAGCAGCACACAGAGATCGACGATTTCCGGCTCCCGCGCCGCATTGTCTAAGACGGTGCGGCCCTCCGCCAGCACCGAAGCGGTGAGGATATTCTCCGTGGCCCCCACCGAGGGGAAGTCCAGCTGCACATAGGCCCCTCGCAGCGACTCGGCTTCGGTGACCACACAGCCATGCTTGATATAGGTGCGGGCCCCGAGCTTCTCCAGCCCGGATTGGTGCATATCGAGCGGGCGAGATCCAATGGCATCACCGCCGGGCAGGGCCACCACGGCGTGACCGCAGCGCGCGGTGAGTGGGCCGAGCACACACACGGAGGCACGGAATTGGCGCACCGCCTCGAAGTCGGCATTGCTCTGCGGCTGCGCCGGGGTGCTAATGCGCACGGTGGGGCCGTCGATCTCCACGGTGCAGCCCAGGCCTTCTAGAACATCGCGCATGAGCGGGACGTCGAGGATCTCGGGACAGTTGGTGAGCGTCGTCGTGCCCTCTGCCAGCAATGCGGCGGCCATGAGCTTGAGCACGCTGTTCTTCGCGCCGTGGACTTTCACAGCGCCCTGCAGCCGGGCGCCACCTTCTACCAAGAAATGTTCTTTCACAGTGCACCAGCCTAGTGCCTTGGGTGCGGTTGTGCGCTACCTGCTTGGTGCCGACTTTTCCCTAGACTCGAGAACTATGAGTGTTCATTTGACCAAGATCTATACCCGCACCGGAGACGACGGCACCACGGGTCTGTCGGATTTTTCCCGCGTACCCAAAAATGATTCTCGTCTCCAGGCCTATGCCGACTGCGAGGAAACCAATTGCGCCATCGGCGAGGTGCTGGCGCTGGCCTCCCCGAGTAAGGAGGTGAGTGCGGTGCTGCGCCGGATACAAAACGAGCTTTTCGATTGCGGCGCGGATCTCGCCACCCCCGTCGTGGAGAATCCGAAGTATCCCCCGCTGCGCGTGGAGCCGGAGTATATCGAGCGCCTCGAGCAGGACTGCGATCGTTTTAATACGGAGCTGCCGACTCTCGATTCCTTCATTCTTCCCGGCGGCACGCCCGCCTCGGCGCTGCTGCACACCGCGCGGGTGAAGGCTCGCCGCGCCGAGCGGGCCGCGTGGGCGGCCATCGCCGAGCACGGCGAGTCGATGTCGGTCCTGCCGGCGAAATATCTCAATCGCCTCAGTGATGCGCTCTTTATTCTGGGCCGGGTGGAAAACCAGGGCCAGGATGTGCGCTGGGTTCCCGGCGGCGAGCGCTAAAAGCAGCGCGCGGCTTTAGGGCAGCGCGCCGATGCGGCGGGCGGCGTTGACGGCCTCATACCGGGTGTGAGCGCCGAGCTTGCGCATGACCGAGCGCAGGTAGCTTTTGACGGTTTCGGCGCCGATGCCCATTTCCTCGGCGGCCTCGACATTGGTGTGGCCGAGGGCCACACAGGCCAACACGTCGAGCTCGCGGGCGGAGAGCTTGGTGGTCTGCTTTACGCGTACCGGGGAGACGAGCTGGTCACAGAGGCTTTCGATCTCCTTGCGCAGGTCTTCATCCCCCACGCGATTGGCCAGCATGCGCAGCTTGGAGTGGGTGGAGCGCACCTGCTCCCACTCGGCGCCATTCATCACGCGCCCGGGCTTGGCCCCGCTGCCGCCAGCATCGCCGCGACGCAGCGCACTATTGACGGCCAAGTCCTGTTCAAGAGTGCGGGCGGTCATGGTAACTTCCTCGATCACCTTGTCACCCAGACGCACGGGCGAGTGCACGCCCACGTAGAGCACGCCGCGCACATCGCGTTGCACGATCACCGGCACGGCCACGATGGAGTGCAGGCCCTCGTCCTGGATGGGCTTGTCGTGCTCATGAGAAATGATGGAAGCACGGGTGTAATCAGAGACGCCCACCGGACGGCGGGAAGAGACAACACGGCCGCCGACGCCGGCGCCGGGCTCAATCACGAGATTCTGCAGAGCCGGGGTGCGCAGCCCTACCCAGGCACTGATTTGGAGCCGGCTATCAGGTAGCACCGTGGCATACATGGTGACCGGAATGCCGGTGGCGGTCTTCAGTGTGGTGAGTGCTGCGCGAATCGCTTCTTCGTCATCCTTGAGACGCTGCGGATCCATACTCTTCTTCCTGCGTTGTTCACCTAATGCCGGTCCGGGGGATCGGCACCTCCCCTGGCATATAACGACGGGGAGGTAGTGGGTGCCCCTGTTCACACCCGCCTCGCTTAGGTTGCTCGTAGGACAGGATTATAAACAAGAAACGGGGGTAATCATAAGTACTTAGGGGAAGTTTTCCGCACCGCCCGAGATGAAAAGTTCACAAACAACCCCTTTCTACCCCTGCATGGGTGCCCCCGCTTTTAGCCATCCCACCTCCCCCGCTGCGCCTTTTTCTCGGTAAATTTTTATCTCTCTCTCAGATTTACGCCACAAATTTCCCACCCCATCGCCACCCGCAAACCTGCAGGTAAAAGCCCTTCTGGAGACTCAGACAGGTCATATACCCCCGTCAGTACACCCTCTCCATACCACTACAGCAGATCCGCTACCGCATCCCGCACAGTGGGATTCAGGGCTAAAAGGTGGGCAATTGCGAAACAAGTTAGAACAAACACGCACGTGGGTTTAGCGCCGTTTAGAGTGACATATATCACTCTTAACGATCGGGCTGAGCGAGGACATCGGCGGCCGTAAGTACGTCACGACCCAGTGCCCGCGAGACCAGCGGCGCCCAGGGAAGCTCCAAACGCGCCTGCTCGATGAGCTCGGTATCCGTCATGATCTCCGCGCAGGCCCCGCTGCGCACCACCCCGCCCGTGAGCACCGCCGCAGTATCGGCGAAGGCATAGGCGAGGTTCACGTCATGGGTCGAGAGCACAATGGCGGTACCCTCCGCACGCAGCAGCGCGAGGGTGCGCAGCAGCTGGGCAGAGCCGGCCGGATCGAGCCCCGCGGTGGGCTCGTCCAGCAGCAGCACCCGCGGCCGCATGGCCAAGGCGCCAGCCAGGCTCACCCGCTTGCGCTGCCCATAGGACAATTGCTGCGGCACGCGCTCCGCTAGATCGGTGATCTCGGCGCGCTCCATCGCCCATTCCACGCGCGCCGCGATCTCCTCCTCGGAGAGCCCCTGGTTGGTGGGGCCATAGGAGACATCGGCGCGCACGGAGACGCCGAAGATTTGATCATCCGGCTCTTGGAGCACCAGCTGAATCACCGATCGGGCGCGGTTGCGGCCGGCGCGATCATAGGCCGCGGGGGCGGCGTCGATAAGCACCTGCCCACGCTGCGGCTGCAATGCGCCCGCCATGAGCTTCATCAACGTGGATTTTCCGGAGCCATTGGCCCCGAGCAGGGCCACGGCGTCGCCGCGCTCGATACGCAGCTGCACATCATGCAGCACATCGGGCCCGTGCGGGTAGGCGAAGCTGACGGCGTCAAGGCCGAGTAGAGGATGGGAGGTTGTCAAAGGTTTCACCACACAACAGGGATGAGGCCCACGGCACAGACCGCGGCCAGGCAGACAAGGATGATCGCCAAGCGCGCGGGCCGGGCGGGAGTAAAGGTGCCGTAGACGGCTGCCGCGGCGCTATCGGCGCGCAGCTCGAGGCCCTCCTGCAGGCGCTGGGCCCGCTGGAAAGCCGCTAGGAAGAGATTGGCTGCCTGATCGGCGACCGAACGCAGAAAGCGCCGCCAGGAGCTATGCCCCAACCGCTGTGCCTGCGCATGCCACATCGCCTGCGACTGGGTGTAGAGGAGCGAGGAAAAGCGGTAGATGTGCATGCTCACCACGACGAGGGTCTCGGGGATCCCGATGCGCCGCGCCCAGGTGAGCTGGGCGGCAATGGGGGTGCTGAGGGCATAAAGCATGGTGATGCTCATACCCACTAGGCTGCGGCCTGCGACAACCGCAGCGTGGGCGACGCCGCCCTCGACCAGCACGAGACCACTGGGGGTCAGGTTGATCATCAGCGGCCAGATACCGAGCACGATAAACCCGAAGGGGGCGAGCACGAGCCCGATATAGAGCCGCCAGTCCACCTGCGCCCGCGCCGCCGCGATCAGCACGATCAGCAGCAGAATTGGCAGTACGGGAAGCGGCGGCAGCGCCAGCACTAAGACCAGCGCCCCGCCGAAGGCGAGGACCTTTTCCGACACGCTGTGCTGTGCCCAGGGAGAGCGGGCGGCAGCAATGTCGAGTGGATTCATCGGGGCGTGGAGCTCTGCGCGTGCTCCTGCGCCCACTTCGTGCGGCCGCGGTAGAGCCCGATCACATAGCCGAGCGCGCCAGCGCCGAGGGCGGCTTGGAGTGCGAAGAGTCCGGACTCCACCTCGCCGGGCAGCTCGCCGACGAGCGGCTCGAACCAGGGCTCATAGCCGGGATCGACCTCTTCCACGATGGTTTCCGCGCCGGAGTCGGTGCCCACGAAGTGTTCCTCCGCGTCCTTGTCGCCGAGGTTGAAGAACAGCGGGAATGCGGCGATAAAAATGGCCGCGAGGATCAGCGCAATGGTGACGCCGGTGTTGTTCTTTTTCATGCCTTCTGCCCTGCCTTTGGCTTATCGACGCTCTCCTGCTGCACACTGGCCTCCTCGCGGCCGCCCAGCACTCCCAGCAGGGAGAGCTCGCGGGCCGCGATGGTGCGCAGCGAACGGAAGATCAGCACCGTGATGATGGATTCCACGACTGCGAGCGGCAGCTGCGTGGGCGCATAGAGCGCGAGGAAGGTCAGGGCCGAGTTGAAGAAGCCATTGGCGTGGTGGGCGCCGGCCAGCTGGAAGGCGGTGACCACATAGGTGGAGAGGTCGGCGAAGAACGCGGCCAGGGCGATGCCGATGGTGGCACTACCGCCGGCCTTGCGGACTGCTACCCACGCGCCATAGCCGATCCACGGGCCGACGATGGCCATGGAGAAGATATTGGCCCCCAGGGTGGTGATGCCGCCGTGGGCGAGTAGGAGCGCTTGGAAGAGCAGCACGATACTGCCCAAAAACGCCATGACGGGCGGTTTGAAGAGGACCGCTCCAAGCCCGGTGCCGGTGGCATGGGAGGAGGAGCCGGTCACGGAGGGGATCTTCAGTGCGGAGAGCACGAAGGTGAAGGCGCCGGCGGCGCCGAGAAGAAGCCCGGTTTCGGGCCGTTCTTTGAGTTGCTTGTTGACGCGGATTGCTCCGTGGATCACGAAGGGCGCGGCAGCCACACCCCATCCCACGGCCTGCTCAATAGGCAGGAATCCTTCTGCAATATGCATGGTGGAAGAAACGCTCGTCTCTTTGACTCATGTCCGGGTGATTCCTCGCACCAGAACCGGTTTGCGCCGAACTGGACTGACGATATGTGTTCGGCTATCGTGTCGCGGCCGGTCTCCTGGCTTGGCCCTAGGCAACTCGGATGCACCTTCCCGCAGCAACTGCTGCAGTGGTGGGCCGGGGTGTGTATCCGGCGAGTTATCCGAGTGTCTGCGTCTCAATGAGTGTTGAGGCGAGCCCTACAGTGGCGAGGTCCGCTGCGGCGTGGCATGACGCTGAACCGCATTCCCGTTCTCCGCGACTCACTCACCTTAACGCCGTGCGCTGCTCCGCGGGGTTGTATTCCCCCTATAGGGGTGTGCCTATAGACTACTTGGTCTATATATGTAATACTGTCTTGTCTGGTAATTGTGCAGGCGGGGCATTATGCTGAGGAGCGGTAACTTATTATCGACTTTTCAAAGGAGTGCATGACTCATGTCGCGCATCTACAACAACGTCACCGAGCTCGTCGGCGGCACCCCGCTGGTTCGTCTCAATCGCCTCACCGAGGGCCTCGACGCCGAGGTACTGGTCAAGCTCGAGTTCTATAACCCGGCCAATAGCGTTAAGGACCGCATTGGTAAGGCCATTATCGACGCCGCCGAGCAGTCCGGTGAGCTACAGCCAGGCGGCACCATCGTGGAGGCCACCTCCGGCAACACCGGTATCGCCCTGGCCCTGATCGGCGCCGCCCGCGGCTATAACGTGGTGCTCACCATGCCCGAGACCATGTCCATGGAGCGCCGCATCATGTTGCGTGCCTATGGCGCGGAAATCGTGCTGACCCCGGGTTCTGCCGGCATGCAGGGCGCCGTCGATAAGGCGCACGAGGTCGTGGAGCAGCGCGAGGGGGCTATCTTGGCGCGCCAGTTCTCCAATGCCGCCAACCCGAAGATCCACCGCGAGACCACCGCGGAAGAGATCTGGAACGACACCGACGGCGAGGTAGACATCTTCCTCGCTGGCTTCGGTACCGGCGGCACCATCACCGGCGTGGGCACCGTACTCAAGGAGCGCAAGCCGGAGGTGGAGATCATCGGCATGGAGCCCGCTGATTCCCCGCTGCTCACCGAGGGCAAGGCCTCCTCCCACAAGATTCAGGGTCTGGGTGCGAACTTCATCCCCGAGGTGCTGGATCGCAAGGTGATCGATGAGATCGTTACCGTCACCAACGAGGACGCCATCGCCACCGCCCGCGCCCTGGCCGAGCAGGAGGGCATCCTCGGCGGCATCTCCTCCGGCGCCAATGTCTTCGCCGCACTGCGGGAGGCCAAGAAGCCGGAAAATAAGGGCAAGACCATCGTCACCGTCGTGTGCGACTACGGCGAGCGCTACGCCTCCACCGTTCTCTTCGAGGATGTGCGCGCAGAGTTCAACTAGCACACTCTGAGGTAGGATCGACCCTCATGATCGATGTCATCTCCACCGCCATCTCCCGCATGCGCGAAGATCTCCGCAATGCCCGCGAGCACGACCCCGCCGCCCGCGGGGACGTGGAAAACGCCATCGTCTATTCGGGGCTCCACGCCATCTGGGCGCACCGCGTCGCGCACGCCCTGTGGGTGCGTAATTATCGCGGTCCCGCCCGCGTGCTCGCGCAATGCGCCCGCTTCCTCACCGGGGTGGAGATTCACCCAGGCGCCACCATTGGCCGCCGTTTCTTCATCGATCACGGCATGGGCATCGTCATCGGCGAAACTGCGGAGATCGGCGATGGCGTGATGCTCTATCACGGCGTCACCTTGGGCGGGCAGGTGCTCACCCAAACCAAGCGCCACCCCACCCTTGAAGATGATGTGGTGGTGGGTGCTGGGGCGAAGGTCTTGGGCCCGATCACCATCGGCAAGGGCTCGGCGATCGGCGCCAACGCGGTGGTCACCAAGGATGTCCCCTGCCAGCACATCGCGGTGGGTGTGCCCGCAAAGATGCGGCCCCGCGACTCCTCCGAGTGCGTGAAGCTGGTGGACCCCGACCGCTACGTGCCGGGCAACGACTACACGATTTAAGAACGCACATAACTCCCAACGGTGCTACCCGTTGGGAGTTTTTCTGTGCCTCGGCTGCGGCGCGCGCTGTGGCTCCGCTGTGACTCCGCTGTGGCTAGCGGGCGAGGTGCTCCCGATACTCGGGATTCTTGGAGATGAAGTGCTCCACCGCAGAGCAGCTCGGCACGATCGTCATGCCCGCCCGGATCGAATCATCGAGGGCGTAGCGAATCAGCGGCGAGGATAGGCCCTGGCCGCGATACTCGTTGAGCACCACGGTGTGGTTGAAGTCGCGCACCGTCTCATCCACCGCCTGAAACTCGGCGTAGCCGGCCATCTGGCCATCGACCTCAATCACATATGTCTGCGATCCCTCGTCGAGGTGTACGTGCTGTGCAGCGCTCATGGGCGGTGCCGTCCTTTCTCCCTAGAGTTATGTATCTCTGTGGAGCCGAGGATAGCGCAGATGCGAAAAGCAGCCCCCTCGCTTGCGCGAGGAGACTGCTTTTCATGTTGTGGCCAGAAGCAGGATCGAACTGCTGACCTTCCACTTTTCAGGCGGACGCTCTACCGACTGAGCTATCTGGCCACGATCCTTGCCTAAGCAACGATCTGCGACCCTGACGGGACTCGAACCCGCGACCTCCGCCGTGACAGGGCGGCGCGCTAACCAACTGCGCCACAGGGCCATATTTTATTGTGTACCAGCTACTGGCTAAGCAGTGCGCTGTGCACGAGTGGATACTCTACATAACACTCTTACATGCCCGCAAATCCGCTGTTCAGATCCCATTTTGCACGGCTGTACTGAGACACAGAAAAAGCGGCTACCGAGTGCTTCTTCGAAGCATCGATAGCCGCCTATCCATGGCGACCCTGACGGGACTCGAACCCGCGACCTCCGCCGTGACAGGGCGGCGCGCTAACCAACTGCGCCACAGGGCCATATTTTGTTGTGCCTTTCCACAATGAGTGGAAAGTACCCCCAACGGGATTCGAACCCGTGCCGCCGCCGTGAAAGGGCGGTGTCCTAGGCCGCTAGACGATGGGGGCGTAGTCCGCGTGCGGACTGAGATGAATCATACATGAACCATGAGATCGCACAAAACCTCAGCTCCTACGCCCTTTCTCAGCAGGGCTTCAGACTACACTCATTGCCTATGACCACCTCTGCTCCTTCCCGTTGGTTGCGCACAGGACTGCCCCTGGCACTGGTGGCACTGTGGATCGCCATTATGGGCCTCGGCGGCCCCCAGTTCGGCGCCATCAGCGAGGTCTCCTCCACTGACCCCGCCTCCTTCCTCCCCGAAACCGCGGAGTCCACGACCGTGCAGAAGGCGCTCAGCGATTTCCGCGACGGCGACTCTATCCCTGCCGTCGTGGTCATCAGCGGCGACTCTGCCACCCCAGAGGCCCTCGGCTCGCTCCCCGAGGAACTCGCCCCTGAGTTCCCCGAACTCAGCTTCAGCCCCCTCCTGCCTTCCGCGGACGGCGAGGCGGTGCAGCTGGTGGCTGCCATTCCCAGCGACGCCGCCATCACCGAGGTGGTGTCCGCGCTCGACACCGCGATCGAGCAACGCCTCCCTGCCGCCGATGAGATGTGGATTACCGGCCCCGCCGGCTTCACCGCCGATCTCTCCGCCGCCTTCGCCGGTATCGACTCCCAGCTCCTGCTCGTCACCGTCATCGCCGTGCTGCTGGTT
Organism: Corynebacterium sp. TAE3-ERU2; assembly: GCF_019209955.1. Classification (NCBI taxonomy): domain Bacteria; kingdom Bacillati; phylum Actinomycetota; class Actinomycetes; order Mycobacteriales; family Corynebacteriaceae; genus Corynebacterium; species Corynebacterium sp. TAE3-ERU2. The sequence goes on from NZ_JAHUTL010000003.1 coordinate 9,964, forward strand.
TTGATTGTGGTCTACCGATCCCCCATCTTGCCGCTGCTGGTGCTGCTCTCTGCGCTCACGGCGCTGTGTCTGGCCGTGGCGATCAACGTGGCCCTGGCGCGGGCCGGCATCGTCACCATCAACGGCCAGGTCCAAGGAATCCTCTTCATCTTGGTGATCGGCGCCGCCACCGACTATGGGCTGCTGTACACCGCCCGCTACCGCGAGGAACTCACGAAGCACTCTCGGGCGTGGACGGCCACGCTTCGGGCGATCACGGGCACCTGGGAGCCGATTGCGGCCTCGGCCGGCACCGTCGTGGCGGGCCTGCTCTGCCTCATGCTCTCCGATCTGGCGTCGACGGCCGCGCTCGGGCCGGTGGCCTCGATCGGCATCGCCGCCGCGGTGGCCTCCTCCCTCACCTTCCTCCCCGCCCTGCTGCTGCTTCTCGGCCGCGTGGCCTTCTGGCCTCGTCGCCCCCGCCCCAGCCAGGAGAGCCAGGAATCGCCCACGTGGACGCGGGTGGCCGATGCGACGGAGCGCCATCCTCGTGCCCTTGCCCTCGGCATGTCCGCGCTCTTGGCCTGTGGCTGGTTCGGGCTGATCGGCTTCGACGCCGATGGCGTTCCCCAATCCGATTTCGTGCTCGGCCAGAGCGATGCCCGCGATGGCCAGGAGGTATTAGATCGTCACTTCCCTGGCGGCTCCGGCTCTCCGGTGTACGTGCTCGCCGATGAGTCCGCTGCGGATACCACCATCGCCACCATCGCCGCGACTGCCGGGGTGGAGCAGCCCGCCGCGCTATCGCTCGAATCCCCGATTCCGGGGCGCGGCGCCGCCACCGTGGTGGATGGCCGAGTGATGATCCAGGCCACCCTCGACGCCCCCGCCGATTCCGCCGCAGCGAAAGACACCGTCCGCCAGCTGCGCGCCGCGCTTCCCGATGCGGCCGTGGGCGGCACCACGGCTGTGGACATCGACACCAATGACACCTCCATCCGCGACCGCCAGGTGATCATCCCCGTGGTGCTGCTGGTAATCACCGTCATGCTGGCGGTATTGCTGCGCTCCCTGCTGGCGCCCGTCATGCTCCTGGCCACCACGATTCTCTCCTTCGGCACCGCCCTCGGCGTGGCCGCGCTCATCTTCCACCTCTTGGGCTTCAGCGGCGCTGATCCCACCGTGCCGCTCTACGGCTTCGTTTTCCTCGTGGCCCTCGGTATCGACTACAACATCTTCCTCATGACGCGCGTCCGCGAGGAAGCACTCGAGCACGGCACCCACCACGGCGTACGCCGCGGCTTGATCACCACCGGCGGGGTGATTACGAGTGCCGGCGTCGTGTTGGCCGCCACCTTCTCCGCCCTGGCCGTGATCCCCATCCAGTTCCTCGTACAGCTGGCGGTGATTGTGGCCCTCGGAGTGCTTATCGACGCCCTCCTCATCCGTTCCTTCCTCGTCCCTGCCTTCACCCTCTGGGCGGGCAACCGGATCTGGTGGCCGGCGCAGCAGCGCTACCCCCAGGAATAAAAACAGCACTCCCCAGCCATCTGGCTGGGGAGTGCTGTTGTAGTGGGCCCTGTGGGGCTCGAACCCACGACCTGCGGATTAAAAGTCCGTAGCTCTACCAACTGAGCTAAAGGCCCGTACGAGACATGTAGTTTATCAATGCGGTGCGGTGTTTGGAAAAAAGACCACCCCGCCCGCGTGTGCGGGCGAGGTGGCAGCGAGACTCAGTGAGCTCTTAGCTCTGCGGCTTCATGGAGCCGTGAGTGACGAAGCGCTGGTGGAAGGACAGTGCGGTCTCCAGATCGTGCGGGGTCTGGAGGGTCTTGTTCTTCTTGGCTGCCTCGAGTGCGCGGGAGTAGTACTCCTCCAGCACCGGACGGTAATCCGGGTGCGCGATGGCGATGATCTTCTCCACACGCTGGCGCGGTGCCAGACCACGGAGATCGGCGTAGCCGTACTCGGTGATGAGGACCTTGACGTCCTGCTCGGTGTGGTCCACGTGAGAGACGAAGGGCACGATGGCGGAGATATCGCCGTTCTTCGCCTCGGAGGGGGTGATGAAGGAGCTGATGAAGCCGTTACGGGTGAAGTCCGCGGAGCCACCCACACCGTTCATCATCCGGGAGCCGGTGACGTTGGTGGAGTTGACGTTGCCGTAGATGTCGGCCTCGATCAGACCATTGGTGGCGATCAGGCCGAGGCGGCGCACAACCTCGGGGTGGTTGGAGATCTGCTGCGGGCGCAGCACGATGGACTTGGCGTAGCGGTCGGCCTCGGCGTTCATCTTCTCGGCATACTCGGGGGAGAGCGAGAAGGAGGTGGCGGATGCCATGGTCATCTTGCCGGCATCGATGAGGTCCACCATGCCGTCCTGGATGACCTCGGTGTAGGCCTTGATGTTCTCGAACTTGGAGTCCAGCAGGCCGGACATCACGGCGTTCGGCACGTTACCCACGCCGGACTGCATGATGTAGCCGTCATAGGTCAGGCGACCAGCGGCCACCTCGCCCTCGAGGAAGTCGAGGAAGTTACCGGCGATCTGCTTGGAGGTCTCGTCCAGCGGCTTGAAGGGGGCGTTGCGGTCCTCGTTATTGGTCTCGACCACAGCCACCACCTTGTCCACATCGATGTCGATGTAGGTGGTACCGATACGATCGCCGGGCTTGGTGATCGGGATGGGCTGACGGTTCGGCAGCGGCTCGATGCGGTAGATATCGGCCATGCCCTCGAGGTTCAGGGACTGCCACTCATTGACCTCGATGATGATCTTGTCGGCGGCGTCCAGGTACTCCACGTTATTACCCACGGAGGAGGAGGGAACGAGGTGGCCTTCCTCGGTGATGCGGGTGACCTCGACGATGGCAACGTTCATGTTGCCGAAGAAGCCCTGGGAGACGTACATGCCCGACTCGGAGAGGTGGTAGTCGGCGTAGTAGGTGGTGCCGTCGTTGATCTTGCCACGCAGGATCGGGTCCGACTGGTACGGGGTACGGAAGCGGATGGCATCCGCCTCGGCGAGTACACCGTCACACTCGGGAGCGGTGGAGGCACCGGTGAAGAGGTCAATCATGTACTCCTCACCCTTGGCATGAGCCTCCTTGGCGCGCTCCGCGATAGCGGTGGGAAGCACCTTCGGGTAACCGGCGCCGGTGAAGCCCGATACACCTACCTTGTCACCGTGGTTAACAAACTGGGCAGCTTCCTCCGCAGACATAACTTTTCCGCGAAGCTTGGCGTTGGCAATACGATCCGACATGAACTCTTAGTTCTCCTTATTTCTGTGTGCAGTCCGGTGCGGGGCCGACCCCTCATCGGGTCACCACCACAGGCCGTGAGTGCGGTACTTGTCCTAGCCCCGCGGTTGAATGTGCCGGCTGATACCACCGTGCGATCTTGCACGCGTCAGCGCACCCGCTGTGAACTAGGTTACGCACCCCACAATAGACGAACTTTTGGTTCATGTCTCAGGTTCTTTTCCACTACCCCCCGACCTCGCCGGAGATCGGCTGCCCGCCATCGCCGCGCAGAGCTGGGAACGATGCCGTGAAATTGCGGTGAACGCTGCGGATAGGCGACACTAGGCGGGTGACTACATTGCGCAATCATCGGCCGCTGCAGATCGGTTCACTCACCCTCGAATCCCCCGTCGTGCTCGCCCCTATGGCGGGGGTAACCAATGTCGCGTTTCGCACACTATGCCGCGAACAAGAGTTGGAGAAGATGGGGAGCGTCTCGGGGCTCTATGTGTGTGAGATGATCACCGCCCGCGCTCTCGTGGAACGCAATGAGAAGACGATGCACATGATCGCCTTCGATGCAGCAGAGAATCCGCGGAGCATGCAGCTCTACACGGTGGATCCGCACTATACCTATGAGGCGGCGCGGATGATCGTGGACAACGACCTGGCCGATCATATTGATATGAACTTCGGCTGCCCGGTGCCGAAGGTCACCCGGCGCGGCGGCGGCTCGGCGCTGCCCTATAAGCGCCGGCTCTTCGGCAATATCGTGGACGCCGCGGTGCGCGCGACCGAGGGCACCGATATTCCGGTGACGGTGAAATTCCGCGTCGGGATTGATGATGAGCACCACACTCACCTCGATGCGGGCCGGATCGCGGCGGAGAATGGGGCGGCCGCGGTGGCCTGCCACGCCCGCACCGCCGCCCAGCGCTATTCCGGCACGGCCCGGCTCGAGGAGATCGCGGCACTCAAGCAGCACATGGTGGACTCCGGGTTCGCCAATATCCCTGTCTTGGGCAATGGCGATATCTTTGCCGCTCAGGATGCGGTGACCATGATGCAGCGCACCGGCTGCGATGGCGTGGTGATTGGCCGCGGGTGTCTCGGCCGGCCGTGGCTCTTCGCGGAGCTGGCCGCGGTGTTGCGGGGCCAGCCGCTACCGCCGCAACCCACCTTGGGCGAGGTCACCCGGATCATCCGGCGCCACGCCGAGTTGATGGTGCGCCACGAAGGCGAGGAGAAGGGCTGCCGCGACCTGCGTAAACACATGGGCTGGTATCTGCGTGGCTTCCCCGTCGGCGGCGAGGCTCGGAGCCAGCTCTCACGGGTGACATCCTTGGCACATCTGGATGAGCTGCTCGCCCCCTATGCCGAGAGCAGCGAGCTGGCCGTCGATGCCGAGGGGCCGCGCGGCCGCCAGGGCTCGCCGGCGAAGGTGCTGCTGCCGGAGGGGTGGCTGGACGATCCTGAGGACGCCAGCGTTCCCGAGGGAGCCGAAATCATGCATTCCGGCGGCTAACCGCTTTTCGTACTCAGCAGAGCTGCACAGAAGTAGCTATAGTGCAGCATATGCGCACTGCCTTTCGCGAGCACCTAGACGGCTTTTCCTACGATCTTCTGGTCTTAAGTGATCACGTCCGCGAGACGATGAGACTAGCTAGCAAGGCGCTGATTAATAATGAGCTCACTCCCGCCGAGGAGGCGCTCTCAGCTGCCACCGCTATGGAGGAGACGCGGCAGCGCTGCGAGGAACGTGCCGTTGCCCTGCTGCTCTTGGAAGGCCCCATGGCGCGGGATCTGCGCCAGATCATTTCTTCCATCTATATTGTGGAGCATTTTGATCGCATGGGCGCGCTGGGCATGCATATCGCCCGGGTGGCGCGGCGCCGGCATCCGAATAATGCCGTGCCGGCGATTTTAGTGGGCTATTTCGAGGAAATGTCGCGCATCGCTTTGCAGATGTCGGACAAAATTCACGAGCTGCTGCTCAATCCGGATGCGGATGTGGCGCTGGTGCTCAGTGATGATGATGACGCTATGGATGATCTGCACGCCCATATCATGCACGTGCTCACCCAGCGGGAATGGAAATATTCCACCTTGGAGGCCGTGGACGTCACTCTGCTGTCCCGCTACTATGAGCGCTTCGCCGATCATACGGTGGATGTCGCTGCGCGCATCGTGTACCTCACCTCCGGTATGCAACCGGAGGAGTACCGCCTGAAGCTGGAAGATGAGCGCAGCGAAGAAGATTTTGCGCGCCGCATCGCAGATCTGGAGCGGCGCTTTTCCCGTGACTAGGCGGGACGGGTCGCGGACTGTTTAGCCGAAGCGGCCCGAGATATAGTCTTCGGTTTCTTTCTCGTCGGGGTTTTCGAAGATCTTCTTGGTGGGCCCCACCTCAACCAGCCGCCCGGGCTTACCGGTGGCTTCGAGGGAGAAGAATGCCGTCTGGTCCGAGACACGGGCGGCCTGCTGCATGTTGTGGGTGACGATCACGATGGTGAAGTCTTTCTTCAACTCGTGAATCAGGTCCTCCACGGCGAGGGTGGAGATCGGGTCGAGCGCGGAGCAGGGCTCATCCATGAGCAGCACGCCGGGCTCCACCGCAATCGCGCGGGCGATACACAGACGCTGCTGCTGCCCACCGGAGAGTCCACCACCCGGCTTATCCAGGCGGTCCTTGACCTCCTCCCACAGGTTGGCGCTGCGCAGCGACTTCTCGCAGACCTCTGCGAGCTTCTTCTTATCCTTCATGCCGGACAGCCGCAGCCCCGCCGTCACATTGTCGGCGATGGACATGGTGGGGAAAGGATTAGCTTTTTGGAACACCATGCCGATGGTGTTGCGGACGGATACGGGATCCACCTTGGGGCCGTAAATGTCCTCACCGTCGAGGGTGATGCTGCCTTCTACGCGCGCCCCTGGGATCACTTCGTGCATTCGGTTGAGGGTGCGCAGCACGGTGGACTTACCGCAGCCAGAGGGGCCGATGAAGGCGGTGACGGACTCCGGCGGCACGTGCAGGTTCACATTCTGCACGGCGTGGAAATCGCCATAGTAAATATTGACGTCGTTGAGGTCGAGACGCTTGGCCATGTGAGTGAGTTCTCCTGAGCGGTGGGGCTAGTTTTTCACAGAGAATTTCGCGGAAACGATCCGTGCCGCGATATTGAGCAGGGCGATGAGGAGCACGAGGGTGAGGGCCGCACCCCACATCTTGGCCAGCACCGCATCGGAGGAGCCGGCCTTGTACATGTCGAGCATCATCAGCGGCAGCGAGGACTGTGGGCCGCTCGCGGGGTCCCAGTTGATGCCTTGGAAGGAGCCCACCAAGATGAGCACGGGGGCGGACTCGCCCATCACGCGCGCAATGGCCAGCATGATGCCAGTGACGATGCCCGACAATGCGGTGGGCAAGACGATCCTGGCGATGGTCTTCCACTTGGGCACGCCGAGTGCATAGGAGGCCTCACGCAGATCGTGCGGCACCACCCGCAGCATCTCTTCGGTATTGCGCACGACCACCGGGATCATGAGCAGCACCAGCGACAGCGCCACCGCCATACCGGAGCGCTCGAAGCCGAAGAGCACCACCCACACCGAGTAGATAAACAGCGCCGCCACGATCGAGGGCACACCGGTGAGGATATCCACCATGAAGGTGGTGACCTTCGCCAGCCGTCCGCCGTTGTTGTACTCCACCAGGTAGATAGCGGTGAAGATGCCGATGGGGATGGACAGGATGGAGGCGATGCCCACCTGTACCAGGGTGCCGACGATGGCGTGCAGTGCACCGCCACCCTCGACGTTGTAGAGGATGCCCATCTGCGAGGCGGTCCACCACTCCGGCTGCAGCACCGCACCGATACCGCGGGACACAACCTCCCACAGCACCCACACCAGCGGCACCATCGCCAGCACCATGGCGCTATAGATCACCACTGTGGCGATGCTGTTTTTCGTGCGGCGGGAGGAGGAGATGTGCTGGAAAGAACTGGATGTCTGAATCTGTGTCATGCTACTTTCCTCGCTTCACGACGCCACGTGCTGCCGCATTCACCACGAAGGTGAGGAAGAACAGCACGAGGCCGGCGGCGATATAGGCGCCAGCCTTGAGGTCATTGTTGAACTCGGGGGCCGCGTTGGCGATCGCGGTGGCGAAGGTCGTGCCGCCGTCGAAGAGCGAGGCACGGAAGGCCGAGGAGGGCGAGATCACCAGATAGAGCGCCATGGTCTCGCCCAGGGCGCGGCCCAATCCGAGCATTGCCCCGGAGATATAACCGGACATGCCGAAGGGCAGCACCGTCATCCGGACGACTTCCCAGCGGGTGGCGCCGAGTGCCAGGGCGGCCTCGATATGCCCCTTGGGGGTTTGGACGAACACCTCGCGCGCGGTGGCGGCGATGATCGGCAGGATCATGATGGCCAAGACGATGCCACCGGTAAGGATCATGCGGGAGGTGGCAAAGGACGGCGAATTGTCATAGTGCGCGAAGAGGAAGAATCCTCCCGCCCAGCTATTGATCCATTCAAAGACTCCGCTGAGCAGCGGCCCGAGTACTTTCACACCCCACAGGCCGTAGACGATGGAGGGCACGGCGGCCAGCAGGTCCACCAAAAAGCCCAGCGGCTTCACCCATCGCGTCGGCGCATAGTTGGAGAGGAAGATCGCAATGCCCAGCGCCACCGGCATGGCCAGCAGGAGCGCCACCAAGGAGACGGTCACGGTGACCGCGAAGAGATTGGGAATACCGAAGTACATCGCAGAGGTGTCTGCGGTATTCCAATCGCCCGCGTAGGTGAAGAATCCCGACAATCCCTCGGCGTTATTGAGCAGTGCGGGCCCGGCGCGCCACAGCAGGAAGAGACCGATGGCTGCGATGAGCACGGTGATCAGTGCCGCCGAGGCCGTGGAGAGCGTCTTGAAAATGCGGTCGCCGGGGCGATAAACGGGCTTCGGCGCCGGCTCGGGCGGGCTCGGCGGTGCCGTACGCACATCCGGCTCGCGCGTAGTCACTACGGAGGTACTGGACATGAGAGGAAACGTCCTTTGACTGAGAAGGGGCTATTACTGGAGTGCGTCGACGGCGTCTTCCAGCTTCTTCTTGAACTCACCGGACACCGGGATGTAGCCCTGTGCCTCGAGGTCCTGGTCCTGGTTGGCGAGGGCAACCTTGAGGAAGTCCTTCACCAGGCCGGCGGTGTTCTCGTCATAGCCGGCGGAGCAGACGATCTCGTAGGTGGTGAGCACCACCGGGTAGGCGCCCTCAACGTCCATGGAGAAGAGCTTGTTGGCGTCCACCACCATGTCGTGGCCCTCGCCGGCGTACTCGAGATTGTCCAGGGCCTTGCCCACGGTCTCGTTATTCAACTCCACGGGGCCGTGGCCGAAGTCGATATTGGCGACGCCCAGGCCGGCCTCGGTGGCGAAGCCTGCCTCCACATAGGTGATGGCACCCGGGGTGGCGGCGACCTGTCCCACCACACCGGTGGAGCCATTAGCGCCAGCACCGGTGGTGGAGGGGAAGGACTTGCCGGTGGTGTCCCACAGGTCCGGGACAGCGGCCTTGAGGAACTTCTGGAAGTTATCGGAGGTACCGGACTCCTCGGAGCGGTAGACCACCTCGATCTTGGAATCGGGCAGGTCCATGCCCTCGTTCTCGGCGGCGATCGCCTCGTCATTCCACTTGGTGATCTCGCCCTTGAAGATCTTGGCGACGTTCTCCACGGAGAGGTTCAGGCCATCAACACCGTCGAGGTTATAGGCCACGGCCACCGGGCCGATCACCATCGGCAGGTGCCAGGCGTCATTACCCTCACAGCGCTTAGCGGCGGCGGCCACCTGCTCCTCATCCAGCGGGGAGTCAGAGCCACCGAAGGCCACCTGGCCGGCGATGAACTGCTTCTGGCCGGAGCCGGAACCGGTGGCGGTATAGGACAGGTTATTTCCCGTGGACTCATTGAACTTGATGCCGAAGAGGTCCATGGCCTTCTGCTGCGAGGAGGCGCCCTCTGCGACCAGCTGGCCGGAGGCGTCGGAGAGGTTCTCTGGGGCCTCAGCGCCCTCCGAGTTGCTGTTTCCGGTTTCGGAGCAGGCAGCAAGCACCAGGGAGCTGCTGGCGACAAGACCGAGGAGGGCGGCTGAACGTTTGAAGGTATAAGTCACAGTGGGTGTCCTTCCATATGGGTGATGGGGTGGGCCGTCTGTGCCCAAGGAGACAACCTAAGGCAGCGATATGGCCACCACGCCGCACTGCGGTTAACGGAAGGTGAAAAGACAGCAAAAGTTGCCCGAACTGCCCTTAGTGCCCGCTGGAATACACCACATGCCTTTCGATGGTGCTGAATCCTGCCTGCTCATAGGCGGTGACTGCCGGAGTGTTATCCGCCTCCACGTACAAAATGACGGAGCTGTGCCCCTGCTCCACAAGGTGCGCCACTCCAGCGGCAATGAGCGGGGCGCCGAGGCCGCGGCCGCGGAACTCATCGGCCACCCCCACCACGTAGATCTCGCCCTGCTCGGCGCCGTGGGATTTGGTCCAGTGGAATCCCGCCACCTGGCCGCTCTCGCGGTGCATATATAACAGCACCCCCGCCGGGTCGAACCAGTCGGTATCCATGCCCGAGCGCAGCCGCGCCAGATCCCAGCCGCCCTGCTCGGGGTGCCAAGAAAAGGCCGAGTTATTGGCCTCCAGCCAGGCGCGCTGCACCTGCTCTTCGCCCCAGCGGGTGCAGGCGGTGGCATAGTCCACCAGCTCCAGCTCCGCATCGGGCGGGGTGGTGGCGCTGCGGCGCACATACTCGCTCAGGGCATCCCCATCGATCCCCATCACCAGCAGCTCTCGGGTGATGCGCGCGTGACGACGCTGCGCCAGCGCTTGGGCCGCCGGCAAATCGCCATGCGCCCACACGTCTGTGACCGCTGCATGGTCGAGGAGGTGGGTGGCCACGTGGCGGCGTCGATAAGCGGGGTGCACCGCGAGCTCCGCCGAGTCCGCGGCGACGGCCAAGACCCCCGCCACCGTGTCCTCATCGAGGGCCAGCCAGTGGGTATGGGCGAGGGCGGCGTCGTCAAGGCCCCGCAGGAATTGCTCCGAGAGGGCTGCCACGCCGTCCTCGCGCTGCACGGCATCGAGCATGCTCAGGGTGGCGGAACGGAACGCGGCGTGGGTGGGCAGATGCAACTTCTCATAACGCATATCCACTAGGGTAGTGATCGTGAAAGGCAAGCGGAGACTACTGCGTATCGCCGCCGTTGTGGCAGCGCTCGGGGTGAGCGGGTGGCTCGCCGATGCCGCCGTGGCCATCAACGTGGAACGCACGATCTCCCGCTCGGTGGAGGACGCCACCCACCTGCCGGTGCCGCCGCGGGTCTATGTCGGCGGCACGCCCTATACTGCCGCGCTGCTCAGCGGCAATGTGCCGAAGATTTCCACGCACGTGATGGATGTGGACGTGCCCAATTTCGGCGTGGTCAACGCCACCACCGATGTGTTTAACCTCACCATGAACCGGGAGCAGGTGCTCTCCGGCGATCTCGATGGCGTGGTGGCGCGGGTGATCTCCCGCTCGGTGAGCCTCGATGGGGTGGCCTTGGGCGAGCATCTGCAGATGACGGATCTGCAGATCAGCCACCCCTATGACATCTCCCCCTCCGGCGGCACCGCGGCGGAAGTGCTGCTCACCGGCACCCCCGCCGGGCTCGAGGAGCCGGTGACGGTGCTGGCGCGGCTGCGCATTAGCGGCACCACCATCACCATGACCCCCACCGAGCTGCGCGATGGCCCGGAGGATCCGGCCCGCCAGGAAGAGATTAAGCAGCAGTTCTTCTTCCAGATTGATTCGCGCGAGCTGCCCTTGCCCTCGCAGGCCTCGCAGGTATTTGTGCGCGGCGGGTCGGTGGTATTCGAGTCTGAGCAGCGCAATGTGCGCCTAGATATCCGGGATCTCTCGCCGCTCGGGCCGCAGGTGCAGGAGATTACCTCCGAGGGGAAGCGCCGTAATGAGGCGGAGATCGCCGAGCTTGGTTCCTAGCTTCGTTACTATGGGACGGTGTGACTGATTCATCGACGAACCATCCCGAAAACCTGAGCCCGCGCCTCGATGGCAACGAGGCCGTCAATCGCGCCGCGGAGGTCGCTAAGACCACCGGCGGGCGGAATATTCCCAGCCTCGGCGAGCTGCCGATTCCCGCCGATACCGCGAACCTGCGCGAGGGCCCCAGCCTGCACGATGGGTTGTTGGCGCTGCTGCCGCTGGTGGGTGTCTGGCGCGGCGAGGGCCAAGCCGATACCCCCGAGGACGGCGAGTTCACCTTCGGCAACCAGCTGATCTTCTCCCACGATGGCGGCAATTACATCAATGTGGAGTCCAAGTGCTGGAAGAAGGATGCGCCGGAGTCCCTCGAGTCCCGCGAGACCGGATTCTTGCGCATCAATGACAAGGACGAAATCGAGTTCATTCTCTGTCATTCCGGCGGCGCGGTGGAGATCATGTACGGCGAGCCCCTCAACGAGCGCGCCTGGGAGCTCAGCTCCGCCTCCACTATGGCCACCGCCTCGGGGCTGACCACGCTCGGCCCCGGCAAGCGCCTCTACGGCCTGCTGCCCAATGGCGATCTCGGCTGGGTGGACGAGCGCCTGGTGGACCAGGAGCTCAAGCCCCGCCGCTCCGCGCAGCTGCAGCGCTACGCGGGCTAAACCTTCTACCCCAACGCCGCCGTGATCATTGTCTGGATTGCGGCGGCGTTTGCTGTTCCCTGGCCGCGGGTGGGCCGGCCATCAATGCTGGTGACCTGGGCGGCGATGCGTACCGAGCTGACCAGCCACACCGAATCCGCGGCCTCCAGCTCGCTCACCGTGATATCCCCGGTCTCGCAGCTATAGCCGTGGGCGGTGGCGTAGCTAAATAGCGCGGCCTGGGTGGTGCCGGGCAGGATATCGCCCTTGGGCTCGGGGGTGCGGATCGTCGATCCCCTCACCGCCACCACCGTGGAGGTCGCGCCCTCGAGGACCCGCTCCCCCGCCACGTAGATCACATCATCCATGCCCTGGGCGGCGGCCTGGCGCAGCGCCGCCATGGCCGAGGCATAGCTGAGGGTCTTGGCGGCGCGGGGGCTGGAATCATCTGCCCCGCGCGGTAGGGTGAGCACCGCCACCCCGTGCTGGCGCTGGGCGAGCTGCTCGGCGCTGACCGCCTTGACGCTAATCCACGCCGAGGGCTGCCCCGTGCTGGCCCGGCCGCGAGTATAGGTCCACACCATGGCGCCATCGCAGTGATTCTCCTGCTCCCAGCGCTCGGCGGCGCGCCGGATGGCGGCGTCCCATAGCTGCTGCTGCGGTGGCGGCAAATGCAAGAGCTCGGCCGAGCTGTGAAAGCGCTCCACGTGTCGCTGCAGATTGCAGGCGCGCCCCTGACGCACAAGCACCGTTTCGAATACCCCGTCGCCGCGGGTCACGGCATAATCATCCCAGTAGACCAGAGGCGTATCGGGGTCGTGATCGACGATCTCTCCGCTGCTTATGTCGAGGCGAACGATAATGGGGCGAGGATTCATGCCTTTCATTATTCACGCCGGCGCGAACTTTGGTGCAGAATCAAAGGTATGAGTCATCAAAGCGGAATCACTGGTCTAGGCACCACTGACCATATTTTTCTCGAGTTCGATCTGGCCCCCGGCGCGGATGGATGCGCGGTGCTGCGCCATCTGGCCGAGGCCATCAATCTGCCCACCACGCACGGCGTCAACGTGGTGCTGGGCGTGCGCCCCAGCCTGTGGGCCGAGGTAGCCGACGCGGAGTATGTGCCGGATAAGGTGCACGATTTTTCCGAGCCGATTAGCGGCTCGACGATGTCCATGCCCGCGACCCAGCACGATGCATGGGTGTGGGTGGCAGGGTCCTCCCGCTCCCAGGTATTCGACATCGCCCGCACGATCGCCAGCACGGTGCGCGAGAGCGCCACCCTGGTGGAGGAAACCACCGGCTGGGTCTACCAGCACAATCGCGATCTCACCGGCTTCGAGGACGGTACTGAAAACCCGCCGGCCTTGGAGGCCCCGAGCGTGGTGGCGGTGCCGGAGGGTCGCCCCGGCGCGGGCAGCTCGGTGCTGCTCTACCAGCTGTGGGAGCACAAGGCCGTGGAGTGGGAGGCGCTGCAGGCCCATATCCAGGAGCAGATCATCGGCCGCACCAAGCCCGATTCGGTGGAGCTGGACGAGGATGCCAACCCGGAGTCCTCCCACGTCAATCGCACCGTGGTGGAGGTCGACGAGGACGAGCTGGAGATCTTCCGCCGTAATGTCTCCTATGGGGACATGTCCACCCACGGCACCGTGTTCGTGGGCTTCAGCTTCGATCAGTGGCGCATGGAGGAGATGCTGCGCCGCATGGCCGGGGTGGATGGCGGCCCGGCGGATCGTCTCACCGAGTTCACCACGCCGCTCTCGGGCGGCTGGTACGTGTGCCCCTCCACGCAGGCTCTCGCCGCGCTCCTCTAGTATGGGCGGGCATGAGTGAGACATCCTATCGTTCCCCTGGCCTAGCGCGTCCCGGTGCCTGCCCTGCGCAGGACGCCGACGCCCACCCCGCCTATGAGGGCGTGGCGTGGCATTATGGCGATCCTTTAGGTGAGCAGCGGGCGATTACCGAGCAGCCGGTGGTGATTGACCGCTCTAACCGGGTGGTGCTGCAGGTCAGCGGCGCGGATGCCCCGGAGTTTCTGAATAATCTGCTCTCGCAAAAGCTCGATGATCTTCCCGTGGGCGCCGGCACCGAGGCCCTGGATTTGGATGCCCAGGGCCATATCCTGCATGCGCTGGGGGTGCTGCGCACCGAGGAGGGATTCCTGCTGGATATCCCCCGCCCCAGCGCCGACAGCCTGGAGGAGTTCCTGCGCCGCATGGTCTTTTGGTCGGCCGTGGAGATCTCCCGCACCGACCTCGGCCTGCTCACCCTCCTCGGCACCAGCGCGCCCGCCGGGCTTAGCCGCAGCATCAGCGCTCCCCTCGCCCACACCGATCTCTATGTTCCCGCCGCGCTTATCGACGCCACCCTCACGGAACTGGAGAGCAACGGCGTGCGCTGTGTCGGCCTGATGGCGTGGACTGCGGAGCGGGTGCGCCATCTGCTGCCGCTGCCGGAGGTGGATCTGGACGATAAGTCGATCCCGCACGAGGTGGCGCACTGGGTGGGCGGCACGGCGGTGCACCTGCACAAGGGCTGCTACCGCGGCCAAGAAACGGTGGCCCGGGTGGAGAATCTGGGCTCCTCGCCGCGGGTGCTGGTGCGGCTGCACCTCGATGGCTCCGCACCTAGTCTGCCGGTGCCCGGCGATAGCATCACCAAGGGCACCCGGCCGCGCGCCGTGGGCCGGGTGGGCACGGTGGTGCAGGACTGCGATTTCGGTCCGATCGCGCTGGCCGTGGTGAAAAGATCCGCGCTACAGTCCCAGGATCTGCGCGTGGGCGACTGCTCCGTGGCCGTAGACCCGGAGACGATTCCGCAGGATAATGGCACGAAGGCCGGCCGGGAGGCGGTGCAGCGCTTCCGCTCTCGTACCCTCTAAAGGGGTACGGGCGTAAACGGTTTTGCGGCACGCCACGGACCCAGGTGCGACTTTTTTCGTCACATTAGCTATTGTGGATTCACAGGAATACAAGATTGCAGAAACCGATAATGGGGTGCCCTACGCCCGAGGCACTTCAGGCACACTCCAAGGGGGTCTAGCCATGGGTCGCGGCCGCGCGAAGGCTAAGCAGGCTAAGGTAGCTCGTCAACTGAAGTACCAAACTCCTGAGATGGACTTAGAGCAGTTGCAGCGTGAACTCGCCAGCAATAGCTCCCGTTCGGAGGAGGATGTCCGGGAGGACGATCCCTACTCCGAGTGGGCCGACTACTTCAAGGATGAATACGAGAAGTAGCACACTATGTTAAGAAACCTCCTTGCTCAGTGAGCAGGGAGGTTTCTTCATGGCTAGTACTGGGGGTGTTCGCCGCTGAGCAGCACCCGCTCCTCAGTATCGGCGGCGGCGCTGCGCACCGTGCCGATCTCCCAGGCATCCACGTGGCGGGCGGTGAGCATGGCGAGGGCGCGGTCGCGGTCCGCCGCAGACACCACGGCCACCATGCCGACGCCCATGTTGAAGGTTTTCTCCATTTCCTCGCGGCTGACCTTGCCCAGCTCGGAGATGAGCTTGAAGATCGGCTGCGGCTTCCATGCCGAGCGGGAAATCTCTGCCACCATGTTCTCCGGCAGCACCCGCACGAGGTTGCCGGCCAATCCGCCACCGGTGACGTGGCAGAAGGTGCGCACATCGCACTCGGCGGCCAGCGCCAAGCAGTCCTTGGTGTAGATCCGGGTGGGCTCCAGCAGCTCCTCGCCGAGGGTGCGCTCGAGCTCGTCGATCTCCTGATCCAGCGGCAGCCCGGCGGATTCCAGCAGCACATAGCGGGCCAAGGAATAGCCATTGGAGTGCAGGCCCGAGGAGGCCATGCCGATGATCACATCGCCATCGCGCACCCGATCCGGCCCGAGCAGCTCCTCCTCTTCCACCACGCCGACGGCGGTGGCGGACACATCGTATTCTTCCTCGCCCATCACCCCAGGGTGTTCTGCGGTTTCCCCGCCGAGCAGGGCGCAGCCGGCCTGCTCGCAGCCTTCGGCGATGCCGCTGACGATGGCGGCGATATGCTCCGGCACCACCTTGCCCACGGAAATATAGTCCTGGAGGAAGAGCGGCTCGGCGCCGCAGACCACCAGGTCATCGACGCACATGGCCACCAAGTCGATACCGATGGTGTCGTGCTTGTCCATGGCCTGGGCCACGGCCAGCTTGGTGCCCACGCCGTCGGAGCCGGCGGCAAGAAGCGGCTTCTCGTACTTACCGAGGGCGAAGAGCCCGGCGAAACCGCCGATGCCGCCGCGCACCTCGGGGCGGGTGGCCTTCTTGGCCAAGGGGGCAATAAGTTCTACCGCGCGGTCGCCGGCGGCGATATCCACCCCGGCTGCTGCATAGGATGCGCCATCAGAGGGAGTGTGATCGGTCATGTCGTGGTCACTTTCTTCAGATTGCGCTGCATGTCCTCCACGAGCGCGGTGTTCGGGTTTCCGGCCGGCATACCCAGCGGGTACTCGCCATCGAAGCAGGCACAGCAGAGATCCTCGCGCTTCTGCTTCGAGGCCTCCACCATGTGGTCGATAGAGACGAAGCCGAGCGAATCCGCACCAATGGCGGTGCAGATCACGTCCACGGCTTCCTCCATGGTGCGGGCGCCGGTGCCATTGGCGATCAACTCGCCGGGGGAAGCGAAGTCGATGCCGTAGAAGCACGGCCACTTCACCGGCGGCGAGGCGATCCGCACATGCACCTCGGCGGCGCCGGCCTCGCGCAGCATGCGGATGAGCGCCCGCTGGGTATTACCGCGGACGATGGAATCATCCACCACCACCAGCCGCTTGCCGGCCAGCACATGCTTCAAGGGGTTGAGCTTGAGCCGGATGCCGAGCTGTCGAATGGTTTGGGTGGGTTGGATGAAGGTGCGGCCCACATAGGCATTTTTCACCAGCCCCTGGGCGAAGGGAATGCCCGAACCATAGGAATAGCCCACCGCCGCCGGGGTGCCGGACTCCGGCACCGGAATCACCAGATCGCCGTCCACCGGGTGCTCCGTCGCCAGCGCGGCACCAATACCCACGCGGGTATCGTTCACCGACTGGCCGCGGATCAGGGAATCCGGGCGGGCCAAATACACGTATTCAAAGACGCAGCCCTTGTGCTTGGTGGGCGCGAATTGATGGGAACGGATACCGGAATCGTCGATGGAGATGAACTCCCCCGGCTCGACCTCGCGCACAAAAGACGCACCGACGATATCGAGGGCCGCGGTTTCAGAGGCCACCACCCAGCCCCGCTCGAGACGACCGATCGAGAGCGGTCGCACGCCATGCGGGTCGCGGGCGGCATAGAGCTTGTGGCCGTCCGTAAATGTCAGGCAGTAGGCGCCGGTGATGCGCGGCAGAAGGTTGAGGGCTGCGTCGACAAGCGACACCTCTTCGGAGATGCCCTCGGCGAGCAGGGCGCACATGATGTCCGAGTCGGAGGGCTGTGTCGCAGGGTCCACCAAGCCCTTCTCGGTGGCCTCTTCGAGCAACTCGAGATAATTCACCAAGTTGCCATTGTGTCCGAGGGCCACATCGGTGCCATTCGGGGCGACGCGGAACATGGGCTGGGCATTCTCCCAGCAGGCGCCGCCGGCGGTGGAATAGCGGGTATGGCCGATGGCCAGATTGCCGCGCAGGGCGTCGAGAGCGCCCTCGTCAAAGACCTGGGAAACGAGCCCGAGGTCCTTGTACACCACCACGTTGTCGCCATCACCCACCGCGATACCGGCGGCTTCTTGGCCCCGGTGCTGCAGCGCGTACAGGCCATAGTAGGTGAGCTTGGCGACTTCTTCCCCAGGAGCGAAAACACCGAACACACCGCACTCTTCGCGCGGCTCGTGTTCTCCGAGATCATCGAAAGCGGATAGGGGCTGGTTTCTAATAGCCACGTGGGTTAATCGTAGTTGTTTCACCGGCGGCATGGCGAATATTTAGCCCCACGCGGGGGCGCGGAGCAGCAGCCGGCCCGCGCGCCCAATGTGAGTTTCAGGGCTGTTGGGCGGGCGCTAAATCAGCGGCACCCAATGGGCCAATTCCCCGGCGCGGGTGCCAGAGACACTGAGATTTCCCGCGGCTAGCTCCTGCTCCCAGGTGCTGTGCCCGATCGCGAGACGCAGCCACACCTCGGGGCGCATTTCCACCACATTGGGCGGGGTGCCACGGGTATGGCGCGGCCCCTCGATACACTGCACCGCGACGAAGGGCGGCACCCGCAATTCCACGCTATGGCCCGGGGCGCAGTTCTCCACGGTGCGGGCGCTGAGCCGCACGGCACGGGCAACCAGCGCGCGCGGGACATTCGGGCTATCCATGCGCTGTTCATACTCGCGTAGGGCGGCGCGCATCTCGGCGGGATCAATCTTTTTCGGCATAGTGTGACCCAGCTTAACTGTTGGTAGCCTGTGAGCTACCAGCCCCGTCCCCGGAGAACACACCTATGACTGAACGAGAGCAATTCGCAGCCAATCGAGCCCCCTCGCCCGAGGTCACACTACGGTTTATGGCTGCACCCAGCGATGTGGTGCTAGCCGGCAACTGGGGTGTCTCCGGCGGCCGCGTCTTGGAGTGGATCGATAAGGCCGCCTATGCCTGCGCGGTGGGCTGGTCGGGCACCTATTGTGTGACCGCCTATGTGGGCCATATTCACTTCAACCGCCCGATCCCCTCCGGCCACGTGGTGGAGGTGCGCTCCCGGATCGCGATGACGGGCCGTTCCTCGATGCACATTGTGAACGAGGTGCTCTCCGCGGATCCGCGCGATGGCCACTTCTCCCGGGCCTGCGACTGCCTGGTGATCTTCGTGGCCAAAGACCCCAAGACCGGCGCCGCCACCCCGGTGCCGAAATTCCACGCCGCCACCGAGGACGAGCAGCGAGTGGAACAGGCCGCCATTTCCCGCATCGAGCTGCGCCACGCCATCGAGGCCGAGATGGAGAAGCAGAACTATGACGGCCCCAGCGATGCGCCGCGGGTGATCACCCGCTTTTTGGCCAAGCCCACCGATGTGAACTGGGGCGGCAATGTGCACGGCGGCACCGCGATGGAGTGGATCGACGAGGCGGGCACGGCCTGCACCATGGAGTGGTCAGGGCAGCGCACCATCGCCGTCTACGCCGGTGGGATTCGCTTCTACCGCCCGATCTCGATCGGCGATCTCATCGAGGTGGATGCACGGCTGATGCGCACCGATACCCGCAGCATGCAGATGTCTGTGCATGTGCGCAGCGGTGATCCCCGGGGCGGCCGGGAACACTTGCAGCAGGCCATTCATGCCACCTTCACCTATGTGGCCACCGACCTCGACAATAATGTGCTGCCCGCCCGGCAATTCGAGCCGCACACCGAGGATGATGTGCGACTCGCCGAGCACGCCACCACCCTGCGCGAGCTCCGCGCCAAGTACAGCCCGCATCCGCTGGTGCTGCGCGAGGGTCGCGCCTTTGTGGACTAGCAGCGCCTAGAGCAGGCCGCGCTCCGTGGCCACGTGCACGGCGCGGGTGCGGGAATCCACCCCCAGCTTGTTAAAGATATGCACCAGATGCGTCTTGGTGGTGGCCTGGGAGATAAAGAGCCGCGTGGAGATCTCCTTATTGCTCGCGCCGGTGGCCACCAGCTGCAGCACTTCGCGTTCCCGCTCGGTGAGCTGGGCGGGGGCGGGGGCCTTCAGCAGCGCCCCGGCGAGGGAGGCTTGGACGTACACCTCGCCGCGGGCCACCGCGCGAATGGCCTCCACGATGGTGTCCACGGGGGCGTCTTTGACCAGATAGCCTGCGGCGCCGGCGTCGAGGCAGGCGCGAATATCGCGCTCGCGGTCATAGGTGGAGAGAATGACCACCGGCTGGCTGCAGCCGCGGATCACCTCCACCCCATCGCTATCGCTGGCCCCGAGGCGGAGATCGCAGAGCACCACATCGGGCTGGGCGGCGTCGATGGCGGCGAGTGCCTCGGCCACGCTCCCGGCCGCGGCGGCGACGTGGATCTCCGACTGGGCGTTGAGAATCGCCATAAGTCCAGAGCGCACCACGGGGTGATCGTCGATAAGCGCAACGGCAATGCTCATGCTGTGTAGTTTAGAGCGGCACCCAGGCGGAGATGGCCGTGCCCTCGCCCGGGGTGGACTCGATATCCAGCCCGCCGCCCAGCTTCTGCAGGCGCGAGCGCATAAAACTCAGACCGAAGCTGGTGGTGGCGCGGTTGCGCTCCCATGCGGCGACATCGAAGCCGATGCCATCATCCACGATGTCTAAGCGCACCTGCTCCTGATCGCTATCGAGGCTAACCCGCACCCGGGAGGCGGCGGCGTGGAGGCGCACATTGGCCAGGGCGGATTGGGCCACCCGCAGCAGCGCGATATCGATGGGGTCGCTGAAGCGCGCGGCACTGTGCACCTCGAGCTCGGCGTCGATGCCGCTGCCGGCGGCCAGCCCATCCACCATGGTCTGCAAGGCCACGGCCAGCGGGTTGTCCTCCAGGCCATGCGGGGCCAGGTCGGCGACGATGCGGCGCACCTCCGCCAGATTCTCCGTGGCCACCTCCTCGATGAGCAGCAGCTTCTCCGCGTCCGGAGTGGGATGAGAGGGCTGGGCGAGCAGCCGAATGGAGCTCAGACCTTGGGCGATCGTGTCGTGGATGTCCTGGGAGATGCGGGTGCGCTCATCCATGGCCCCAGCCTCGCGCTGCGTGGCAGCCAGCTCATCTTGCAAATAGGCCATCTCGCTATGGGCGCGCTCGAGATCATTGAGGAGGCGCAGCAATTCCACATAGCCGCGGCTCATGCCAATGGCCACCACGGCCCCGATCGCCGGGCCGAGCAACTGCGGCACGCCCACCTGATCCTTATCCGCCCACGTCGCGCCCCACACCCCAGCTAGCACCAGCAGGGCATAGACCGGCAGCAGCGGAAAGCGCAGATAGTGCCCGGCGAGCAGGAAGAGCACGAAGGCAACCCAGGTAAAGGAGAAGCTCAGGCACACCAGCCCCGCCCAGAGCAGCAACAGCACGCCCAGCCGGAGACGGGGGCGGTGCAGCAGCACGAAGGCGGCGCAGAATGCGATAACGGCCGGAAGAACGAGCAGCGGGGATACCTCGCGCAGCGCCCCGAGGGCGCCGACGATCACCAGGATGCCGGCGGTGATCGTCTCCCCCACCACCAGAATGGCGGCGGGCGAGGAACTCCGCGCCCCAAAGGGGTGCTTAGCTGGTGCTAGCGGCACAGACATACTCGGGCTCTCCTTCCTCTGCTTCTTCCCCTGCTGCTTCCTCTGCTGCGGGGGCGCGGCGAGGCCACCAGATGGCATCGCCCAGCACGCCGACCGCGGCCGGCACGATGATAGTGCGGGTGAGAATAGTATCCAGCAGCACCCCGAAGCCCACGATAATGCCCAGCTGGCCCAGGGTCACCAGTGGCAGCACCCCGAGGGCCGCGAACACGCCCGCCAGCACCACACCCGCAGAGGTGATGACCACGCCGGTGTGGCTGATGGCTTCCACCATGCCCCCGCGGCTGCCATAGAGGGCGCGCTCCGTGGCGGCACGGTGGGCGAGGAAGATGGTGTAGTCGATGCCCATGGCCACGAGGAAGAGGAAGGAGAGCAGCGGCACCGAGAGGTCGAGGGCACCGACGCCGAACACGAGGCTGGAGATCCAGCTGCCCACGGCGATGGCGGCGCCGGCGCTGAGCACGTTGAGGGCCAAGAAGATCGGCGCCGCCACCGAGCGCAGCAGCAGGGTGAGCACCAGCAGGTTGATGCCGAGGATCACCGGCACCAGCAGCCTCAGGTCGCGAATGGTGCCGGCGCGGGCATCCACCTCGGTGGCTTGCTCGCCGCCGACCTTCGCCTCGGCGCCGGGCACCGCGTGCACGGCCGTGCGCAGCGACTGCACAAAATCCAGGGACTCCGCGGTGCCGGGGGCGGCGTCGCTGCTCACCATGATTCGTGCCCACTGTCCGTCGGTGGAGACACCGGCCGGCATGGCGCGCACGACATCGTCGAGGCGATTGATGGTGGCCAGCACCTCGTCTTGGTGGGAGACGCGGGTGAGCACAGAGCTGGGCTGGGCCTCGCCTGCGGGGAAGTGCTCCGCGAGGGTGGCGAAACCGGCGGCGGACTCGGTCTCCGTGCGGAATTTCTCCATCTGATTCAGCCCCACCGTGATCGACGCCAGCCCGGCGGAGAGCCCGCCGAGCAGCACCACTCCACTCAGCAGCACCGCCAAGGGACGGCGCATGACGGCGGTGGCCACGCGGCGATAAATCCGAGGCTCGGCGGCGGGATCACCCGGCTGCGGGATCCTCGGCCACAGTGCCTTTCGGCCGGCCAGCGAAAGCGCCGAGGGCAGCACGAGGAGTACTGCCACGAGGGCGAGAAGAATGCCCACTGCGGCAACAATCCCTAGCCCACGGGTGCCGGGGATGACGGCTAGGCCGAGGCTGAGCAGGGAGAGCACGACGGTGAGATTAGAGGCCGCGATCGCCGGGAAGGACTGCGTCCACGCCGCGGCAAGCGCCGCGCGGTGATCCTCGTGGCGCACCAGCTCCTCGCGGTAGCGGGAGATGAGCAGCAGGGCGTAGTTCGTACCGGCGCCGAATACCAGCACCGAGACGATGCCGGCATCGAATTCCAGGCCGAACTCCGCGCCGATCCAGGCCGTGAATACTGCGGCCACACGATCGGCGAGGGCCACCACGGATAGCGGGATGAGCCACAGCACGGGGCTGCGATAGGTGAGGATGAGCAGCAGGGCGACGATGAGAACGGTCACGGCCAGCAGGGTGATATTCGCCCCTTGGAAGGCCGCGGCCACATCGGCGCCGAAGGCGGCACCGCCGGTGATGGCGATATCGAGGTGCTGCGGGGCCGCGGCGGCGATATCGGCCCGCAGTCCGGCGAGATAGGTGCTCATCTCCGTGCCGTTCTCGGCGGCGGGCACCGGCAGCGTGATAAGCCCCGCGCGGGCATCGTCGCTGAGCAGGGGGCGGGCTTGCTCGGCGCCCGGGATGGCGTGGGCGGCGGCCACCAGATCCGCCTGGCTGAGCGGGGAACCATCCCGCTGCTGCACCACCGCCAGCACGGTGTCCTCATCGGCCCCAGGGAAGTGCTCCACCAGCCGGGCCACCTGGGTGGATTCGGAATCGGTGGGGGCGGCCTGCCGTGCATGCGAGGCCTCGGCGCCGCCGAGCACCGCAAAGAACACACCGATCAGCCCAGCGATGAGAGCGAGGGTGATCCAACTATTCCGGGCGCTGCGAAAACTACGAGTGACATCCATGCCCTCAAGTTCAGCATCGACGCAGGTGAGCGCACATCGTGCACAAGAATGAACCTGGTATCAACCATATGGTTGATACCAGGCTCAGGGGGCGCTCTTAGACCACGGAGTTAGCGCCAGCGGCGTGGCCGAACAGATCAGGCAGCGTGGAGGTCCACGCCTGCTCCAGCTCGGCCACCGCTACCTGGAGGTGCTCTCCGCCGGGAAGCTCGAGATCCACGGTGTCCGTGTCTGCCGTGGCGCCGAGCTCCGTCACCGGCACCCCGCACTCGGCGGCGCGGGCCGTCACGGCGGCGCAGTCCTCCTCGCGGACGGCGATCACTGCCCGGGAGGCCGACTCCGAGAAGAGTGCGGTGGTGGGCTGCGGGGCGACGTCGACAAGCGAAAGCTGCATGCCGCGACCCGAGTGAATGGCCAGCTCCGCGATGGCCTGGGCAAGCCCGCCCTCGGAGAGATCGTGGGCGGCGAGGATATCGGTGGAGCCGTGGAAGAACTCGGCGAGCGCCTGCTCGCGGGCGAGATCAACGCTCGGCGGCATGCCGGAGAGATCCTCGGCCACCACCTGCTGGTAGATGGATCCGCCCAGCTCTTCCTTGGTCTCGCCGAGCAGCAGCAGGCGGGTGCCCGGGGCAGCGTCGGCGGGGATGTGCGCTGGGATGGACTGGGCGACATCGTCGATTACGCCCAGCACGCCGACCACCGGGGTGGGCAGAATGGCTTCGGTGCCGGTCTGGTTGTAGAAGGAGACATTGCCGCCGGAGACGGGAATGCCCAGCTCGCGGGAGCCATCGGCAAGCCCGTGCACGGCCTCGCGGAATTGCCACATCACAGCCGGATCCTCGGGGGAGCCGAAGTTGAGGCAGTTGGTGACGGCGATGGGCCGGGCGCCGGTGACCGCCACGTTGCGGTAGGCCTCCGCGAGCGCCAGCCGGGCGCCGGTATTCGGATCGAGCTTGGTGTAGCGGCCCGAGGCGTCAGCGGAGACGGCCACGCCGCGGCCGGTTTCCTCGTCGATGCGCAGCACACCGGAGTTGGCGTTGCGGGCCTGGACGGTATTGCCGCGCACATAGCGGTCATATTGCTCGGTGATGAAGGCGCGGGAGCACAGCGCCGGGGAGCCGACCATACGCAGCCACACCTCGCGGGCCACGGCGGCGTTATCGGCCTGCGGGATCTCCCGCTGTTGCTGCAGCTCATCCTGCCAGTCCGGGCGGGCGAAGGGGCGCTCGTACACGGGGCCCTCATTGGCGATGGTGTGCGCCGGGGCGTCCACCACGACCTCGCCGCGGTGCTTGATCACGAGGTGCTCGCCCTCGGAGACCTCGCCGATCTCAGCGCAGGTGACATCCCAGTGCTCGCAGATGGCGCGGAAACGCTCCACGTCCTCGGGGCGGACCACGGCGCACATGCGCTCCTGGGATTCGGAGGACAGGATCTCCGCGGCGGTCATGTTCTCGGCGCGCAGCGGCACGGCATCGAGGTTGATGGTCATGCCGCCATCGCCAGAGGCGGCCAGCTCGGAGGTTGCGCAGGCGAGGCCGGCGCCACCAAGATCCTGGATGCCCACGACCACGCCCGCCTGGTAGAGATCGAGACAGCACTCGATGAGGACCTTCTCCGCGAAGGGATCGCCCACCTGCACCGCAGGGAGCTTGCGCTCGGCGCCCTCTTCGAAGGTGTCGGAGGCCAGCACGGAGACGCCGCCGATGCCATCGAGGCCGGTGCGGGAGCCGAAGAGCATCACCTTATTGCCCTTGCCGGAGGCGAAGGCGAGCTTGAGGTCATCCACCTTGAGGGTGCCCACGCAGAGCGCATTCACCAGGGGGTTGCCAGCATAGGAGGGATCAAATACGGTCTCGCCACCAATGTTGGGCAGGCCCAAGCAGTTGCCATAGTGGGAGATGCCATCCACCACGCCGGGCAGGACACGCTGGGTGTCCGGGGCATCGGCGGGGCCGAAACGAAGCTGATCCATCACGGCGATCGGGCGGGCGCCCATGGCCATAATGTCGCGGACAATACCGCCCACGCCGGTAGCGGCGCCCTGGTGCGGCTCCACATAGGAGGGGTGGTTGTGGGATTCCACGCGGAAGGTCACGGCATTGCCATCGCCGATGTCCACCACGCCGGCGTTCTCGCCGATACCAGCGAGAATCTTGGAGGCCATATCCTCGGTGGTGGTCTCGCCGAAGTAGCGCAGATGCACCTTGGAGGACTTATAGGAGCAGTGCTCGGACCACATCACCGAGTACATCGCCAGCTCGGCGTCGGTGGGCCGGCGGCCCAAGATCTCGGTGATGCGCTGATACTCGTCATCCTTCAGGCCAAGTTCCGCATAGGGCTGCGGGGCGTGGGGATCCTTGGTGGCGGCGGCCACTGTGTCATTGAACGTCATAAGTAGTACTTCCCCTTATTCCTAGGCAGCGACTCGTCCGATGGCGGAAAGGAACAGCTCCAGCCCGTCGAGCGAGGGGCCGGTGAGCTCCTCCACGGCGTGCTCTGGGTGCGGCATCAAGCCCACCACGCGACCATTCTCCGAGCACACTCCCGCGATGCGGTTCATGGATCCGTTGAAATTATCGGTGTAGCGGAACACCACGCGGCCGGTATCTTCCAGCTGCGCAATGGTTTCCGCGCTGGCCTGGAAGCGGCCCTCACCGTGCTTTGCGGGGATGAGGATCTTCTGCCCCTCGCGCAGCGTGGAGGTCCAGGCCGTATCGGCGTTCGCTACCTCAAGGTAGGTATCGACACAATGAAAATGCAGGCCCTGGTTCCTAGTGAGTGCACCAGGAAGCAGACCTGCTTCTGTAAGAATCTGGAAACCGTTACAGATTCCCAGCACGGGCATGCCCTTGGTGGCCGCCTCGATCACGGATTCCATCACCGGCGCCAGCGCGGAGATCGCCCCGGAGCGGAGATAGTCGCCATAGGAAAAGCCGCCGGGCACAACCACGGCATCCACGCCGCGCAGGTCCGCGTCCTTATGCCACAGGCTCACGGCCTCAGCGCCGGCGAGACGCACCGCGCGGGCCGCATCGACATCGTCGAGCGTGCCAGGAAAAGTAATGACACCAATCTTCGCGCTCACTTACACCACCTCAACGCCGAGGACCTCGAAGTCCTCGATCACGGTGTTGGCCAGCAGCTTTTCAGCCACCTTTTCCAGATCTTCAGGGGTCACGGTGTCCTCAACGTCTAGCACGAAGCGCTTGCCCTGACGCACATCATTCACTCCCTCAACACCGAGGCGCCCGAGTGCGCGCACCACGGCCTGTCCTTGGGGATCGAGAATTTCCGTCTTGGGCATCACGTTCACAACTACACGAGCCATAAGTTTTTGCTCCCTATATAAAGCGTGGATTCTAGGCCCACTCAGCTTAACCCCTCCACAGGACATTCCCATTTCATTTGCCCGCAGCGGGGGTGAGAGCACATGCTTAAGGCATGCTTCGACATCTGATTCCGCGGCGCGGGCGCCTCCCTGAGCTGCACAGCACGGGCCGTCCCGTGGTGCTTCTGCATGGCACGCTCAGCTCGCCCGGCAACTTCGCCGACCTCGCCGCCGCGCTCGATGGCCGCGGCCGCCGCGTGATCGTCCCCGAGTATGGTCGCCGTGGCACCACATCGCTCATGGAGTGCGTCGACGAGGTGCGTAGCACGCTTATCGACGCCAACTCGCAGCTCGACATCATCGGGCATTCCCTCGGCGGGCTGGTGGGGCTCCTCGCCGCCGACTGCCCCGAGCTGCAGGGACGCATCGGCCAAATCATCGGCCTCGGGGCCTGCTGGCGCGGCGTCCCGCCGTATCCGCGGTGGAGCCAGGCCATCATCGCCCGCCTCCTCGGACGCAGCTTCGTGGACATCATGCAGCCCTTCTCGCCCGTGATCCCCGCTGGGGTAGAGGTGGTGTCCATAATCAGCACTCGTGACACAACCGTGCCGGAGTATTCCTCGCGGCTCGGGCGCGTGGTTGAACTACCTGGGGTGCACCATGCTCGGCTCCCCGACCAGGTCGAGGCCGTGTGTGAGGTGCTGCGCTAAGCGGAGCGGCTGCCCTTTTCTGCCCTGCGCTATGAGATTGTGCAGGGAAGCGTCGACAAGCGTGCTGCCGCGACTGATGTTAGGCGGTGTGCGATAGGTGCCAGTGTTCGAATGGGTCGATGCACGCGTTTGTGCTGTATATGGCTTGTTTTATAGTGCCGTGCTCTGATTTTTGTTTAGCGCGTGTGTTCGAATAACTGCGGTGGAGTGTCCGGCGTGAATGAGATACTAAGGCCACCAAAACCACCACTCGACACAAGGACAGCACATGATAGATCCGACAGCGTTCCCCCTCCCCGACGATCAGCACTACCGAAGCATCTTTGGCTATAGATCAGTGAGACAACGGATGGCCGATGAGTCCCGGCGCTTCTGCCACGAACGCCACTGGGAGGCCGATTCCCCGCTGAGCACCGAACTGGGGCTGAGCGAGTTCGACCCCCTAGCCGAGAATGCTCGCCGCATCCGCTTAGCCCTGCATTTACTGCGACAGTACGAAGCCGATGAGGAGCACTACGACGCCTTCTGCTCCCACATGGCGAAACGCTTTAGCTGCACCGACGGCTATATTCTCAAACACCTCGACCTCGCGCGGACGCTCAGACGATTCCCCCTCGTCGCCGCCTTTCTCAACTCCCGGCCAGTATTCAACGACGCGCATCTGTGGGCCTTTACCTACGCGGTAGAGGCCATAGAGGATGAGTTCATCGCGGAATTCGAGGTGCGCTTTTTAGACCGGATACTCCCCCGCGTCGACCACCAAGCCCTCAAAGGCCCCTACTGGCTGAGCTCGCGCATCGCGGAGATACTGCGCATGATCGACCCGCCGGCCGCAGAAACAGATGAGCCCGACCCCCAGCGAGAGGAGCGCGAGTGGGTAGACATCAACCACAACCCGCTGAGCAACACAGTGACCATCACCGCCAACCTGGACGCCCATCGCGGCACCCTCGTCGCCGAAGCCATCACTAAGGCGGCGACACAGGGACGCACCCGCGCCGATGGGCTGCTCGGGCTCATCCTCAACACCATCGACCTCGACGTGGTCATGCACGTCTACGGGGATTGGTTCAACAAGGGCGCCTGGACTCCCACCACCGGCTGGCTGGGGGATCTCGCCACGGAGGAGATCCTCAACTGGATCACACACCTCCAACTGCTCTCCGATTCGGAGAAACCCGGCTACCAGCCCACCGAGGCGCAGCGGCATGAAGTCATCGCCCGCTATGGGTGCTGCAACCACCCCGGCTGTGCCGTCCCCGCGAATCGCTGCGAGATCGACCATATCGCCGAATGGCAGGAGGGCGATATGACGGCCACATGGAACCTGCAGCCGCTGTGCAAGCGCCACCACAACATGAAGACCCTCGGCGAATACACCGTCACGGTCGATCCGCAGGGCACCACCACTTGGCGCTCCAAGAGTGGCGAGATCTCCTGCTCCGTCGCAGAGGGCGTCTCCGCCAAGATGCGCCGCGTCAGCCTGGACGACCGCATGACGAATCGGAAAAAGGCCAAGCGCGACAAGAATGAGCGCGTCATGGCCGCCACCGGCACCGTTCCCTTCGACCGGAACGAACCGGCCCCCTTCTAGGCCTGACACACTCTAAAAACTGAATAGAGAACACGAAAACCGCCCCCTTCACTGCATCATTGCGGAAGGAAGCGGCTCGTGGTGCCGAGCACAGGCGTGATCGTCCCGAAGGACGACCAGCCCGTTACTCCCACTCGATAGTTCCTGGGGGCTTGGAGGTGACGTCCAAGACCACGCGGTTGACGTCCTCCACCTCGTTGGTGATGCGGGTGGAGATCTTCTCCAGCACATCAAAGGGCAGGCGGGTCCAGTCCGCGGTCATAGCGTCCTCGGAGCTGACCGGTCGCAACACGATCGGGTGGCCATAGGTGCGGCCATCGCCCTGCACGCCCACCGAGCGAACATCGGCCAGCAGCACCACGGGGCACTGCCAGATCTCAGCGTCAAGACCGGCTGCGGTGAGCTCGGTGCGGGCAATGAGGTCCGCCTTGCGGAGAGTCTCGAGGCGATCCTCGGTGACCTCACCGATAATGCGGATGCCCAAGCCGGGTCCTGGGAAGGGCTGGCGGCCCACGATCTCCTCGGGCAGGCCCAGTTCGCGGCCCACCGCGCGCACCTCGTCCTTGAACAGCAGGCGCAGCGGCTCGACGAGCTGGAACTCCACGTCATCAGGCAAACCGCCCACGTTGTGGTGGCTCTTAATATTGGCGGTGCCGGAACCTCCGCCGGACTCCACCACATCCGGGTACAGGGTGCCCTGCACGAGGAAGTCCACGCTGGAGCCCTCGGGGGCATCCTCCAGCACACCGGCGACGGCGCGCTCGAAGGAACGGATGAACTCGTGGCCAATAGCCTTGCGCTTATCTTCCGGATCGGTAAGCCCCTTGAGCTTGCCCAGGAAGGCATCGGCCTCGTGCGCGGTCACCAGTTTGGCGCCGGTAGCGGCCACGAAGTCCTGCTCCACCTGCTCCCGCTCCCCGGCGCGCAAGAGCCCGTGGTCCACGAACACGCAGGTGAGGCGATCGCCGATAGCGCGCTGCACGAGCGCGGCGGCGACGGCGGAGTCCACGCCTCCGGAGAGGCCGCAAATCGCGCGGCCATGCTCGCCCACTTGTTCACGGACGGCGTCGATGAGCTCGGTGGCGATGTTCTCGGCGGTCCAGTTCTGCTCCAGGCCGGCAATCTCCGTGAGGAAGCGCTCGAGCACTTCCTGGCCATGCGGAGAGTGCATGACTTCGGGGTGATATTGCACGCCGGCCATGCGCTTGTCGACGTTCTCAAATGCGGCAACGGGCGCACCGGCGGTAGTAGCGGTGACGGCGAAACCCGCAGGGGCCTCGGTCACGGCATCGCCATGGCTCATCCACACCTTGTGGGTGGGTTCGAGCCCGGCGTGAAGCACGCCCTCGGTGGCAGAGAGATCGGTGCGGCCATACTCGCGGGCGCCAGTGGCTGCCACGGTGCCGCCCAGGCTGGCGGTCATGTACTGGAAGCCATAGCAGATGCCGAAGATCGGCAGGCCGAGCTCAAAGATGTCGGAATCGAGCCGCGGTGCTCCTTCGGCGTACACCGAGGAGGGCCCACCGGAGAGAATCAATGCGGCCGGGTTCTTGGCCTTGATCTCTTCAGCCGTGGCTGTGTGGGGCACCACCTCGGAATAAATATTCGCCTCGCGCACGCGGCGCGCGATTAACTGTGCATACTGGGCGCCGAAATCGACGACCACAACAGGATGAGAATTCGCTTGCGTCACAAATGCTTAGCCTAGCAGCCTTTGCGTGCCACGAAAGCCACTGCCGAGAGCTGCTCACGGTGCCGCCGAAATACCGAGCGCATCTGCATAATACGGCGCCGCGCAGTGGGGTTACGTAGGACGCGGTAGAAGAAGCGCAGCGCCCCGCCAAGTCCTTCATCGGCGATGATGCGGGAGGGCTCCAAGAGCCGCATGGGGCTGGTGTCGGTAGCAACTACCTCGAAGCCGGCCTCCTCCAGCAGCTGCTGCCATTCCTCAGCCGGTAGTGGACGCGCGCCCACCTTGATGCTGCGCGAAATCTCCCGCGACACCTCCGTGGCATTATCGCCCGAGACAGCGAGCTCGTGGATCGCATAGCGACCACCGGGGGCGAGGAGACGATAGGTACGCTCCATGACCGCCTTTTTATCCTCGGTGCTGAGCATGGTGAGCATGGCCTCCCCCACCACCAGATCGGCGGAGCCATCGGGCAGTTCGTGGGAGCGGGCATCGGCCACCACCTGCTCGGCCTCGGGGTGGCCGCGCAGCACCTCGGCCAGCTGGGCGCTGCCCTCGGGATTGGGGTCCACGCCGCGATAGCTGCGGGGATGAGCCGCCAGCAGTATATCGGCGGTGCGCCCCACTCCGGGCCCGAGCTCCACAATGCGGTCGGAGGAGGTGGGGTGCGCGGCCTCGATGAGGCGGGTGGTCAGCTCGATCCCGCCGGGGCGCAGCACCCGCTTGCCCATGCTGGCCAGCAGCCAGTGTCCTTGGAGGTATTTTTCGGCAGGCCCTTTACGCGACATCGACATCCACCATCACGAGACTCATATGGGAGGGTTCGAGGGCCTCGAGGGCATGGCGCTCATTGGGGGCGAGATAGATCACGTCGCCGGGGTTCATCTCGTGCTCCTCGCCGGCAACGGTGAAGCTCAGGCGGCCGTCGAGAAGCTGCACGACGACGGCGCGGGGAGAGGCGTGCTCGGTGAGGACTTGGCCGGCGTCGAAGCTGAAGACGACAGTGCGCAGGTGCTCGTTATTGACGAGGACGCGGGAGGTGGTGGCTTCGCGGGCGATGGGAAGATCGCTCAGCACGCCAAGGGCGACGGTGGAGGAATCCATGGGTAACTCCTAGAAAGAGGAAGGTGAATATACCCTTATAGATTTTACACCGATTTTTCCGTGTTTAGTCCTCGCTGAGGTTCTTAAACCCGATGCCGACGGGCACGCCGACATTATCGATGAGCCGCACCCCGTCAATAGTGGCGGCCACGAGCAGGCGGGCCTCGCCGCGCTCGGGGGCTGGGCCGAAGGTACGGGCATCGCGCAGCTCCACATACTCCACGTCCATCCCCGAGAGAATCTCGCGGGCGGTGTCGAGCACCGCTGCGGCGCCATCCTCGGCGCGGTGCGTGGCAGCCAGCAAGGCCGCAGACAGCACCGTGGCCCGATCAATCTGCTCCGCAGACAGCTCGGCCAGGGCGGGCTGCAGGGCCACGCCCGCGGCGGAACGAGTCGGCGGCACCCCGCGCACCGTGGTGGTGAAACCATACTCGGAGATCAGCCGCTGGGTAAGCAGCATAAACTCGAAATCGCGTTCACTGAGCACCACCTGATGCGGATTCACCAGCACCAGCAGGTGCAGCAGCGTAGAGAGGCGCTGTTCCAGCGGCTCAAGACTCGGGGCATCGAGGCGCACGCTCAGCGCGGGCGGGGCCGGCGCGGCGGCGAGGGCATCCACGCCCAGCTCACGGGCGTGCTCCGCGGGGCAGTCCCCCACTACCACCACGACGGCACGCGGCACCATGCGCGCGGCGCGCACCAAGGCCACATGCTGCGGCGCCCAGGACTCACTCAGCGGCACGAGCACGACCGAGCGGCCCGTTTTGCGCATAGCGGAAGCGAAAGTGCGCAGCATCTCGGGGGAATCAATCACCCGTGCTGCACCAGGTTCAAAAGCCATTATTTATTGAAATTCTTCAGCAGATCAGCCACGGACACCGACCCGCTGCGCTCATCGGCGCGGCGGCGGCCATGGTGCGAAGGCTCCGGCTCCGGCTCGGGGGCAGGGGCCCACACGGGCTCGGGCTCCGGCTCGGGCTCCGGCTCCGGTTCCGGTTCCGGTTCGGGTTCGGGCTCCCACAGCGGCTCGGGTTCCGGTTCCGGCTCCGGCTCGGGTTCCGGTACAGGCTCGGGCTCCGGGGTCTCCTCGACGCGATTGAACACGGTGGTCTCCGCATCAAAGGGCGAAGAGCTGCTTGGCTGCTCCGGCTGCGGATCCCAGCGAATGCTGGAGGCTTCCTCGATCTCATGGATACGCTCGGCGGCGGCGCTGAGCGTGGTCGGCTCGTAGTAGACCTGCCCGGTCAGCCGCTCGAGTTGTTCGCGGACGATATCGAGCTGCTCCCGCATAATGGCGATGTTCTCGTCGCGCTCCTCGCGGAGGGCCTCGAGATAGTCCTGCTCGATCTCCAGCTGCTCGGCACGGTGATCGGCGCGCTCGCGCTCCAGCTTCTCCTCGTAGAGATCCCGCTGCACGTTCAGCGCCGCAGTCGCCTCCTCAACCTGGTTGCGATAGCGGAACACAAGGAAAAAGCCCAGCACCGCGGCCCAGAGGGCGGCGAGCACGGCGAGCTTCATCATCGCGTCATTGTTCATGAACAACATGAGCAAGCTGGCGGCAAGTGCCAGCACCACCAACACGATCAGCGCGATCTGGCCTTTGTCACTTTGTTCGGCGTGCTGCTGTTCTTCAGGAGGGGTGGGGGAGCTCATGAATCCTTAATCTACCTAAAACTACCTTCTCGTGGGCTGAGCCCGCGCGGCACGTCAGGCGGGTTCTCCATCTGGCGAGGGCGGTACGCTGCATCCACGCTCGAGATATATTCCGGCGGCGGCCAAAGCCACACCCGCCGCCGCGGAGGTCACGACCCCCGGCAGATCATTCTGCGCGGCGGTGAGCGTGCCGGCCTTGGGCACCACGAAGGTGGCCATGCCCACATACCAGCCGCCCACAATCGCGCCGGTCCACGCCGAGGCCTTCGCCACCACCAGCCACAGGGCCGCGGTGGTGGGGTTGAGCTGGGAGCGGTCCATGCCGATATTGCTGTGATCGACGTTCTCGCGCACCCTTCTGCCCAAGACCACGCAGATCAGCGCCATCGCCCAGAGCGTCACCGAGGCCGTGGCCGAGACGGTCACCAAGGAGCCATAGCGCCCCCAAGTCAGGATCGCCCCGGCAAGCGCGGTGAAGCCGCCGGCAGCCAGCAGCACAGACATGCGGGTGCGTTTCATGCGATCACCTTATCGATCGGAGTAATGGCGGCGCGGTCGGCGGCCGGGAGAGCGTCGATAAGCGCGCTGATAGAGCGGCCGCCGAGGACGGCGTCGGGAGCGATCTCGTGCCATGGAATGAGCACAAAGCCGCGCTGATGGGCATAAGGATGCGGAACGGTGAGCACGGGATCTGTGCTGCTGAAGCCCTCGATGTCCACGATGTCTACGTCGAGGGTGCGCGGGCCCCAGTGGCGCAGCCGCACCCGCTCGGCGCGGGCCTCAAGGGCTTGGCCACGGGCGAGCAGCTCCCGCGGGGAGGAATCGGTGTCCACGATGAGCACGGCATTGAGGAAGTCCGGCTGATCCTCCACACCCCAGGGCGGGGTGGCGTAAAGCGAGGAGCACGCCACCAGCTCCGCCTCGAACTCGTGAAGGACGCTGGCCAGATGCTGTCGGGAAGCACCGGTATTGGAGCCGATCGAGATCACCGCACGCATAGTCACCTACTTCCTCCGGGAGCGACGAGCCACCACGGCCACATCGCGGAAGGGCAGATCGATGGGGGCCTCGGGTTTATGGATGCGCACCTCGATGGCATGCAACTGCGGGAAGGTCTCCATGGCGCGCTCGGCAATCGTGGAGGCCACCGTCTCGATGAGATCGGCGGGCGGGCCGGTGAGCACGGCGTGGGCCAGCTCGGCGAGCTCGCCATAGTGCACGGTGCCGGCGAGCTTGTCCTCGCGGGGAAAGTTCAACCAACAGGTGATATCGGCGATGAAGCGCTGTCCCTCGCGCTTCTCGAAGTCGAAGACCCCGTGATAGCCGGTGGCCTCCAAGCCGGTGAGTTCAATGCGATCAGCCACTAGCCCTCCTCCACATCTCCGGGGTGATTCCACAACTGGGCCACATCCACGGCATCGCGGGATAGCGCCACATCGTGCACGCGGATGCACCAGGCGCCCTGCTGCGCGGCGATCGCGGTGACGGCAGCCGTGGCCGGATCCGGCGCGGAATCGAGGCCGCGGCCGACGCGAATCGCTGCGAGGAAGCGCTTCCGGGACGCCCCCACCAGCACCGGGAACTCGCCAGAGGTAAAAACATGCAGGTTATGCAGCAGCTGCCAGTTATCGAAGGCGGTTTTCGCGAAACCCAGCCCCGGATCCACCGTGATATTTTCCGGCCGCACCCCGGCGTCGATGGCGGCGGTGGTGAGCTCGTCGAGCGCGCGGCGCACATCCTCCACCACGCTGCCCGGGGTATGCGCGGCGCCGGAGGCATTGCCGAAGGTGGCGGCCTTCCAGTGCATGAGGCACACCGGCAGGTTCGTCTCGGCCATCACGGCGCGCATCTCCGGATCGGCGAGGCCGCCGGAGACATCATTAATCAGATCCACTCCCGCAGCGGCAGCGGCCGCGGCCACGCTGGCGCGCATGGTATCCACGGAGGTCTTAATACCTGCGGCGTGCAGGGCCGCGATCACCGGCACCACCCGCTCGCGTTCCAGCACGGGATCCACCCGCGTGGCGCCGGGGCGGGTGGATTCCCCGCCGACGTCGATGATGTCCGCGCCCTCGGCCACGAGCCGGCGGGCGTGCTGCACCGCCACCTCGGGGTCGAGATACTTGCCGCCATCCGAGAAGGAATCCTCGGTGACGTTCACAATGCCCATCACCGTGGCGCGGTGCGGGTGGCGAAGGGAAGCGAGGCTGGTCATGGCAGTATTCCTAGCATCCGCGGATCAGGCTGAGGACTTCGGCACGGGAGGCGGCGGAGCGTTGGAAACCGCCCCGCACCGCCGAGGTGGTGGTCATGGCGCCGGGCTTGCGAATGCCGCGCATCCCCATGCACATATGCTCGCACTCGATCACCACGATCACCGAGTGCGCGCCCAGCTTCTCCACGAGGGCATCGGCCACCTGGGTGGTCAGCCGCTCCTGCACCTGCGGGCGCTTGGCATAAAGATCCACCAGCCGAGCCAGCTTGGACAGGCCGGTGACGGTGCCATTGCTGCCCGGGATATAGCCGATATGGGCGCGCCCATAGAAGGGCACGAGGTGATGCTCGCACACCGAATAGATAGGAATATCGCGCACCAGCACCAGCTCCCGGTGCCCCTCATCGAAGGTGGTATTCAGCACGTCGGCGGGATCCTCGCGCAAGCCAGCGAAGATCTCCTCATAGGCGCGCGCCACCCGCCCCGGGGTGGCGGCGAGGCCCTCGCGATCCGGGTCTTCACCGATAGCGATCAGGATCTCGCGCACCGCACGCTCAATGCGGTCGGCGTCAAACTCGTGCTCGCTCATCGCTTCTTACTCCTGCGCCCGGTGGCTGCCGTTATAGTGCTCGTCCTCGTCGGGGCGCTCCCGCTCCGGCAGACGGAAGCCGATGACCTCGGTGTTCTCGCCATAGTTTTCCACGCCCGGGTGCTGCTTCTGCGGGTCCGGCTGCTGCTCTGGCTGCTGCGGCTGCTCTGGCTGCGGTTGCTGTTGCTGCGGCCAGCCCGGCACGGTCCAGCCCTTCGGCGGCGGGGTGCCGTAGTTGGGGGTGGAGCCGGACTTCGGAGTCCACGGGCCCTGTTCGGGGGCGACGGGAGACAGCTCCTGCTGGCGCTTGGCCATTTCCGCTTCACGACGCGCCCTCGCTGCCTTCGATGCCTCGAGCAGAGAGAAGGGCCGCGGCGGTTCCTCACCGCGCTCGATGGCCTCCTCCACGGGGGTCTTGACCGGTTCGCGGTCGAGCTGAGCCGGGAAGTCGATGTCCTCGGAGGGGAAGACCTCTTCCACCCCGCGGGGCTCGATATCGGTGAACAAGGCCTCCAGATCGGGGCGGCGCAGGGTTTCCTTCTGCAGCAGCTTATAGGCCAAGGCATCGAGGGTATCGCGGTGCTCGCGCAGAATGCGGTAGCTGGTCTCATGCGCCTTACGCAGCAGATAACGCACCTCGTCGTCGATGGTGGCTGCCACCTTCTCGGAGTATTCGATGGAGCCACCGCGGCCCATGCCGGCGAAGGGATCGCCCTGCTCCTCCCCGTATTTCACGAGGCCCAGCTCGGGGGACATGCCGTACTCGGTCACCATGGCCCGGGCGATCTTGGTGGCCTGCTCAATATCGGAGGATGCGCCCGTGGTAGGGGCACCAAAGACGAGTTCCTCGGCGGAGCGCCCACCCATGGCAAAGACGAGCCGGGCGAATAGCTCCTTGCGGTTGTACATGCCCTTATCGTCTTCTTGGGCCGTCATGGCATGACCGCCGGTGCGGCCGCGCGCCAGGATGGTCACCTTGTACACGCGCTCAATATCCTTCAGCGCCCACGCGGAGAGAGTGTGGCCGCCCTCGTGATAGGCGGTGACCTTCTTCTCCTGCTCGGAGATCACCTTGGAGGAGCGTCGCGGGCCGCCGATCACGCGATCGGTGGCCTCCTCGAGCGCATCGGCGGTGATTACGCTGCCGCCCACACGCGCGGTGAGCAGAGCGGCCTCGTTGAGCACATTGGCTAGGTCCGCGCCGGACATGCCGGCGGTGCGCTTGGCCAGCGCCGTGAGATCAGCATCGGGGGCGAAGGGCTTGCCCTTGGCGTGGACCTCGAGAATCTTCTCGCGGCCCTTCAAGTCTGGGTTGGTCACCGGGATCTGGCGGTCGAAGCGCCCCGGACGCAGCAGCGCCGGGTCCAAAATATCGGGGCGGTTGGTGGCGGCCATGAGGATCACGCCCTGGCGATCGCCGAAGCCGTCCATCTCCACC
The DNA here is from genome assembly GCF_019209955.1 of Corynebacterium sp. TAE3-ERU2. Taxonomy (NCBI): domain Bacteria; kingdom Bacillati; phylum Actinomycetota; class Actinomycetes; order Mycobacteriales; family Corynebacteriaceae; genus Corynebacterium; species Corynebacterium sp. TAE3-ERU2. Next base: position 47,450 of record NZ_JAHUTL010000003.1, read on the forward strand.
AGCAGCTGGTTGAGGGTCTGCTCGCGCTCATCGTGGCCGCCGCCCATGCCGGCGCCGCGCTGGCGGCCGACGGCGTCGATCTCATCGACGAAGATGATGCAGGGGCTATTCTCCTTGGCCTGCTTGAACAGGTCACGCACGCGCGAGGCGCCCACGCCCACGAACATCTCCACGAAGTCGGAGCCGGAGATGGAGTAGAACGGCACCCCGGCCTCACCGGCGACGGCGCGGGCCAGCAGGGTTTTACCGGTGCCGGGCGGGCCATAGAGCAGCACGCCGCGGGGAATCTTTGCCCCCAGCTTCTCGTAGATAGTGGGATCCTGCAGGAAGTCCTTGATCTCGTGGAGCTCATCCACGGCCTCATCCGCACCAGCCACATCCTCGAAGGTGTTGGTGGGCATGTCCTTGGTGAGTTCCTTGGCCTTGGAGCCGCCGAAACCGAAGGGCCCCATGCCGCCGCCCTGCATGCGGCTGAAGAAGAACATGATGAGGGCGAAGATGAGCAGCAGCGGCAGCATCATCGTCAGCATCGAGCCGATGAAGGAATCCCGCGTGACCTTGGTGGTGAATTTCTCCGGATCGGCCTGGGTGACGCGGTCGAAGATCTCCGGGGCGGTGCGGGCCGGGTACTGGCTCTGCACCTTCTCTACGCCCTCGGTTTTATCCACGGTAATGGGGTCTTTGAGCTCGATGAGCACCCGCTGTTCGCGGTCATCGATGCGGACCTCTTTGGCGTTCTTGTCGTTCAGCTGGGTGAGCGCCACCGAGGTGTCTACCTCGCGGTAGGAGCGGGTATCGTCCGTGAGCTGCACGATGAGGAACAGCCCCACCAGCACAACAGCCGCGATGAGCCCGATATTGAGGATCTTTTTGTTCTTCATAGAGGCCTTTGAGTCTAGTCCTTATACACGCGTTCTTTGAGCAAGCCGATATACGGCAGATCGCGATAGCGCTCGGCATAGTCGAGGCCATAGCCGACAACGAACGCGTTGATGATGTCAAAGCCGACGTCGAGAAGCTCCACCTTGGCGGACACAGCTTCCGGCTTGCGCAAGAGCGTGACCACCTTGAGGGAGGCGGGCTGGCGGTTGCTGAGGTTCTTCATCAACCACGAGAGGGTGAGACCGGAGTCGATGATGTCCTCCACGATGAGCACGTGCTTGCCGGCGATATCGCGGTCCAGATCCTTGAGGATGCGCACCACGCCGGAGGAGGACACAGAGTTGCCATAGGAGGAGACCGCCATGAACTCCATCTGCGCGGGAATGGAGAGCTCGCGGGAGAAATCGGTGATGAAATACACCGCGCCCTTGAGCACGCACACCAGCACGAGGTCATCCTCAATGTCGGCATACTCCTTGCTCACCGTGTCGGCGAGCTCGCGGATGCGTGCGTGCAGGGCTTTTTCGTCGATGATCACGTCTTCGATGTCGTCGTGATACTTGCCCGCGGGAACGGCGATGTCCTTGGCAGATTCCATGATGGTTCCTAGCTGCTAATTAGGGGGATTCGTCCATGACGAGTGTGCCACTTTTTCGGCGCACGACCAATCGTAGCCCCTCCGATGTTTTCCCCACCGCTACCCCACCTTGGCCATGCCAATCCACCAAGAGCGCATCGACGGCGTCAATGATCGCCGCTGACACGGCCGCGTCGTGCTGGCGCAAGAACGCCATAATGGCCCGCACCCGCAGCGGCCGCGGCTCGGCGGCCAGCGCCACGCTCACCCCCTCGGCGTGGATCTCGGGCACCTGAGTGGACAGAAAGTCCGCATCCTCGCGCACGGTGGCGGCGGCCCGGGCGAGGGCAGGTGCCACATCCGCGCCGGTGATCTCGGACAACAGCGGCAGCACCGCAGAGCGGATCGCTACTCGACGCAGCCCCGTATCCGCATTCTGCGGATCCTGCCACGGCTCTAAACCCAGCTCGGCGCAGGCGCCCTCGGTATCGGCGCGGCGCAGACCGAGAAAGGGCCGCTGTACGTGGCGATCCCGCGCCGCCATGCCCGTCACCCGGCCGCGCAGCGCAGACAGCAGCAGCGTCTCGGCCTGATCATCGAGGGTGTGGGCCACCCACAGCGGCCAAGAATCGGCGTGCTGCTGCAGGGCGGCATAGCGGGCCCGCCGGGCCGCCGCCTCCACCCCGCCGACGCGGGCATCCACTGTCACAGGCACCACCACGGCGCTCGCGCCCATGCGGCGGGCGGTGGCTGCGGCGCGTTCGGCCACCTCGCGGGAGCCGGGCTGCAGCTGATGGTCCACGCAGATCGCCCGCACCTGCACCCCCTCGGCGACGGCGGCCGCCACCAGGGCAAGGGAGTCCGGCCCGCCCGAGAGGCCAATCGCCGCCACGGGGGTGGTGAAGGCGCGAACATGGCGTCGACAAGCAAGAAAGTGCGGGCTGCGCCGCGGCAGCGGAATCTCGCCGATATGGGTGGGCATGGGCTAGAAGGAACGAATCGAGGAGGCAATCTCATCCATCGCGGCGCGCGCCGGCAGGATGGAGGCGTCATTGCAGATGAACGCGAAAGCATAGCTATGGCCATTCTCGGCGGGGATCAGCCCCGCGAGCGCCGCGGTATCGGTGAGCGTGCCCGTCTTGGCGCGCACCCAGCCCTCGCCGGCGCTACCGCCGAAACGGGAACTGAGACTTCCCTCGCCGCCGGCCACCGGCAAAGTATCCAGCAACGGCCGCAGCACGGGGTCGCTGGCCACGGCGCTGAGCACCCGAGCGAAAGCGGCCGTGGAGATAGCGTTCTGCTGAGACAGGCCGGAATTGTCCACCATGTCCATGCCGCTGGTGTCGATACCGTGCTCCGCCAGCACCGCCAGAGTGGCGTCGCGGGAGCCATCCTGGGTGGCGGGATAGCCGGTGTGCACCGCCACCTCCCGGCCAAAGGCTTCGGCCATCACATTGTCCGAATGCACCATCATGGTGTGCAGGCGCACCGGCAGCGGCTCGGAGTTCACGCTCGCCAGGGTCGGGCCGGTGGCCTCCGCGGTGCCCACAAACTCCACGCCCAGCTTCTCCGCCAGGGCGTGGGCCACATCCTCCGCCGGGGTGGTGGAGCGCGGCACATCGCCAGAGTCGGCACCCATGCGGGCGCCATTGAGCATCATCGGTTGCATGGGCGCGATATAGCCGCCGCCAATATCGCTCTTATTCCACTTCGAGCTGAACTCCTCCTCCGGCCACACGGAGGTGTCCATGGCCACGGCCTCCACCGGAACCCCAGAGAGCTGCGCGGCGAGCTGGTCGAGCATGGCGTCATTGAGCATCACATCGCCCGCGGCCTTGAGCACCACGGTGCCCTCGCCGGCGTCGTGGACGGTGGTGGTGAGCCGATCGTCCTCGCCCAGCGCGATGAGCGCGGCCGCGGCGGTGAGCAGCTTGGTGGCGGAGGCTGGGCGCATCTGCTCATCCGGATTGAGCGACCACACCTGCTCGCCCGTGGTGGTGTCGGTGAGCACCCCGGCGAAAGAACCCAGGCGCGGATCGCTGGCCAGCTCGGCCACCTGGGCGCCCAGCTGCTCATTATCTACCTCGGCGCTCGGCTCGGCGGGGCTGAAGCTACCGGTCACGGCGTGGGCGCTCACCACCTCGGGGTGGCTGAGACCACGCTCGGTCACATAGGCATCGATACCCACCCCAGCGATGGAGCCGACCGCGGCACCGGCCACAACGATAGAGGTGACCCACCACGCCTTTGAACTCTTCGCCTTCGCAGACATCTCTTCCCTTTAACTCCTATGCGCACTCTTATCCGCCGCACGTACCCGAGCGATTATAGGCCACGCTACGATAGGAGCAGACCCTCCCAGAGGGTGCAGTATGAACAACCCGAACGTTTCCCAGCCGAAAGGGGCTGCAGCTCACACCATGTCTGTTGAAGTAACCATCGAGATTCCCAAGGGCTCCCGCAATAAGTACGAGGTGGACCACGAGTCCGGCAAGGTGTACCTGGACCGCTACCTGTTCACCCCGATGGCCTACCCCTTGGACTATGGGTTCATTGACCACACCCTGGGCGAGGATGGCGACCCCATGGACGCGCTGGTAATCCTGCCCGAGCCCGTATTCCCCGGCGTGATCGTGGAAGCCCGCCCCGTCGGCGTATTCAAGATGACCGATGAGGCCGGCGGCGATGACAAGCTGCTCTGCGTGATCGACGATGTCCGCTGGGACGACATCCAGGACATCGAGGATGTGCCGCAGTCCCTGCGTGATGAGATCGAGCACTTCTTCGTGCACTACAAGGATCTCGAGCCCAATAAGGAAGTTCAGGGCTCCGGCTGGGGCACCAAGGCCGAGGCCGAGAAGATCCTGCAGGACTCCGTGGAGCGCTACGGCAAGTAGAGCATTCTTGTATGACAGATGTGATCTGTCTAGGATCAGGTATGAGGAGTCGGTTCCTCCCTTCGAAGTGGAGATCGAAGGGGGTGGGCCGGCTCCTTTTTGCTGCTATGCGCTCTTTTTTAGGTTCGGTTGGCTACACTTGTGGCTATGGCCATACATCCTGATCTCCCCCAGATGTTGCTTGAATCCCCCTCCTTTCAATTAGAACGGCTCCGCAGGCGCACCCGCGACGAGGTCGAGGCGGCGCTGCAGGAAGAAAACACCAACCTGCGGGAGTACTGGGTATTGTGCTGTCTCGCCACGGCGAGCGCCTCCAGCCAATCCAAGCTCTGCGACATCCTCTCCATGGACGCCTCCGATATGGTGCGGCTCATTGACGCCCTCGAAGAAAAGAAGTGGGTGAAGCGCGAGCGCGATAAACAGGATCGCCGCCGCCAGATCGTCACCACCACCAAGAAGGGCACCAAGGCCCGCGATCACCTCACCGAGATCGTGACTGCAGCCGAGGATCGCGCCTTGGACGAATCCACGAATAAGCAGCTCAAGCACCTCCGCAAGCTGGCCAAGGCCATCATGGCCGCCGAGGCCTCCGACGAGGACTAATCGGCGTGCTGCTGCCCCAATATAGTGCCCGTGTGCGCGCCCCCGAGGCGCGCACACTTATTGATATCCTCAGCGCCACCGCCGCCGCCCATCCCCAGGCCGCCGCTATCGACGACGGCACCGTGCTCACCTATGCCGAGCTCATGACCGAGGTGCGCGCCACCGCCGAGCAGCTACAGGCTCTCGGTATTGGCCGCGGCGCCAGGGTGGGCATCCAGATGGCGTCGGGAAGCGCCCAGCTCTATGTGGCCATTCTGGGCACGCTGCTGGCCGGCGCGGCCTATGTGCCGGTGGATGCCGATGATCCCGCCGAGCGCGCCGCGCTGGTCTTTGGCGAGGCGCATATCGATGCGCTTATCGACGCCGCGGGACTGCGACTCGTTACGCCGCTGCCCCAGGCCTATCCGCCCGGCCCGCCCAGCGTAGACGATGATGCCTGGATTATTTTCACCTCCGGCTCCACCGGCACCCCGAAGGGGGTGGCCGTGACGCATCGCAGCGCCGCCGCCTTCGTGGACGCCGAGGCGCGCTGGTTCCTCGTGGACTCCCCGGGCGGCCCGCTCGGCCCCGAGGATCGCGTGCTCGCCGGACTCTCGGTGGCCTTCGACGCCTCCTGCGAGGAAATGTGGCTGGCCTTCGGGCACGGCGCCTGCCTCGTGCCGGCCCCGCGCTCGCTGGTGCGTTCCGGAATGGACCTCGGGCCGTGGCTGATTCGCCGGGGTATCACCGTGGTCTCCACCGTGCCCACCCTCGCCGGGCTGTGGCCGGATGAGGCTTTAGATAATGTGCGCCTGCTCATCGTCGGCGGCGAGGCCTGCTCCCAGGAGCTCATCGAGCGGCTCGCCACCCCGCAGCGCGAAATGTGGAATACCTATGGCCCCACCGAAGCGACGGTGGTGGCCTGCGGCACCCAACTCCAGCCCGGCCGGCCCGTGAGTATCGGGCTGCCGCTGGATGGCTGGGATCTGGCGGTGGTCGATAGCGCGGGCGAGCCGGTAGCTGTCGGCGAGGTGGGTGAGCTCATCATCGGCGGCGTGGGGCTGGCCCGGTATCTCGACCCAGACAAGGACGCCGAAAAATACGCCCCGCTGCCCGCCCTCGGCTGGGAGCGGGCCTATGCCTCCGGCGATCACGTGCGCCTGGAAGAAGACGGCCTCTATTTCGTGGGCCGCATAGACGATCAGGTGAAAATCGGCGGCCGCCGCATCGAACTCGGCGAAGTGGATGCGGGGCTATCCAGCGTGGAGAATGTGCGCTCCTCCACGGTGGTGGTGCAAAAAACCGGCGGCGGCGATTCCGTGCTGGTGGGCTATGTCTCCCTCGACGACCCGACCGCCGGATTCGATATGGCGCGGGCACAGCAACGCCTCGCCGAGCTCATGCCCGCCGCGCTGGTGCCCAGAATGCATGTGATGGAGGAACTGCCCGTCACCACCGCCGGCAAGGTAGACAAGCGCGCCCTGCCCTGGCCGCTGCCGAGCGCCACCGTGCATAGCGAGGGTATGAGCGAGACCGAGCGCTGGCTCGCCACCGTGTGGGTGGACGTGCTCGGCGTGGCCGTGGACGGCCCACAGGCGGACTTCTTCTCCCTCGGCGGCACCTCGCTTGCCGCCGCCACCCTGGTGGGCCGGATCCGCGAACGCATCCCCACCATGTCCGTGCGGGATCTCTATGACCGGCCGCGCCTCGGGGCGCTCGCCGATTATCTCGACAGCCTCGGCACCCCGGTGCCGGAGGACACCAGCTCCCGGCGCGCCTGCGCCCCAGTGTCTCGCCGCAGCCGCCTGGCCCAGGAGCTCATTCAGATCCCGGTGATGGCGCTGCGGGCCGCCCAGTGGGTGAGCTGGCTCTTCATTATCAATACCCTCCTCTCCCTCCCGAGTGGGATGCCGCTGGTGGATTGGGCGGTGCCGGTGCCCTGGCAGCTATCGCTGCTGTGCACGCTGGTCTTTCTCACCCCGCTGGGCCGGCTGCCGCTGGCGGCCGGCATCATTCGGCTGCTCACCCGCGGCATCACGGCCGGGGATTATCCGCGCGGCGGAAGTGTGCACCTGCGCATCTGGGCGGCGGAACGGGTAGCGGATGTCTGTGGCGCCCGGTCGATTTCCTCGGCGGCGTTCACGGTGAGCTTCGCCCGCATGCTGGGCGCCCGCGTGGGCAAGGGCGTGAACCTGCACACCCCTGCCCCCGTGACTGGGCTGCTGCGCCTCGGCGATTTTTGCTGTGTGGAGCCGGAGGTGGAGCTCTCCGGCTATTGGCTCGATGGCGATACCCTGCACGTGGGCCCGGTGCGCATCGACGCCTATGCCCGGGTGGGTGCGCGCTCGGTGCTGCTGCCGGGCAGCCGCATCGCCGAAGGCGCCCAGGTGGAGCCGGGATCGTGCGTGACTGGGGATAAGAAGGTGAAGAAGTGGTCCCGCTGGGCGGGCTCTCCGGCCCGTAAGGTGGGCAAGCCGAAGGATGACTTCCCGGATTCGCCGCCGCCGCGCAATGCCCGCTGGGTGCCGGTGTACTATCTCACCTCCCTGCTGCTGGGGCTCGTGCCCATCCTGGCCTTGGCCGCTGGCGCGACCGTGGTGGCAGCCGCCACCCAGCTCGCGTCTGGCTCTACCTCCACGGTGCTGGTGGCCCTCGCCACCGCCCCGCTGGGCGCCCTGGTGGCCTTCTGCGCCCTAACCGTGGAGATCTGGGTGCTGGTGCGCGCGCTCCAGCTCGGCTTAACACCCGGGGTGGTGCCGGTGCGCTCGGTGGGCGGCTGGCGGGCGTGGACCATCCACCGGCTCATGGACGATGCCCGGCACTATCTCTTCCCGCTCTATGCCGCGCAGCTCACCCCGGTGTGGCTGCGCAGCCTGGGAGCCCGCATCGGCGCCGATGCCGAGGTATCCACCGCCGTGATGATCCCCGCCCTCACCGAGGTACGCGATGGCGCCTTCTTGGCCGATGACACCTCCATCGCCAGCTATGAACTCGGCCGCGGCTGGCTGTATGTGGATCGCTGCAAGGTGGGCAAGAGGAGCTTCCTCGGCAACTCCAGTGTGACCGGGCCCGGCCGGAAGCTGAGCAAGAACTCCCTGGTGGCGGTGCTGTCCTCCACGCCGAAGAAGCCGAAGGCGGGATCCAATTGGTGGGGCTCCCCGCCCGAGCGCATGCGCCGCGTCGAGGCCTGCGCCGGCGGGGGCACGACCGTGACCTATGATCCGCCCACCTCGCTCAAAGCGCGCCGCGGTGTCGTGGAAACCCTGCGGCTCTTAGCGCCGATGACCTCGGCGACACTGGCGGTGGCGGTGGCGGCGGCACTGCAGGCTCTGCTGCTCGCGCTGGGCCCGGGCGCTGCGGTGGTGCTGGTTCTCTGCGGCGGGCTGCTGCTCATGGCCGCCGGGGCGGTGGCCATGGCGGTGACCGCGGCGATGAAGTGGCTGTGCGTGCGCGCCATCCGCGCCGAGGATCATCCCCTGTGGAGCCGCTTTGTGTGGCTCAATGAGCTGCAAGACGCCTTCGTGGAAACAGTGGCGGCGCCGTGGATTCTCACCCACGCTCTCGGCACGGGAACGCTCTCGCTGTGCCTGCGCAGCCTCGGGGCGGATATTGGCCGCGGCGCGTGGATCGAGTCCTATTGGTTCCCCGAGGCGGATCTCTGCCATGTGGGCACCGGGGCCACTGTGGGGCCGGGCACCGTGGTGCAGACCCACCTCTTCCAGGACCGCGTGATGAGCCTCGATACCGTCAGCATTGGCGACGGGGCCACCTTGGGCGCGCACTCCGTGGCGCTGCCCGCCAGCACCATTGGCGAAGGCACCACCGTGGGCCCGGCCTCACTGGTGATGCGCGGCGATCAGGTACCGCCCCATTCCCGCTGGCAGGGCAATCCGATCGAACCGCAGACCCGCTGAGCCGGCCCGCGAGAAACACTCGAGAAACACCACAGGCGCCACCGATAGGTGGCGCCTGGTGTCGTAATAAGGGTTAGTCCCCGATCTGGTCGCGGCCGCGACGCACGATCAGCGGATCGGGCTCGCCCACCAGCTCGTGATCCTTGCCGGTGTATTCGAACTTGCTCAGCACATAGCGCATGGCGTTGATGCGGGCGCGCTTTTTGTCATTGGACTTAATGGTGATCCACGGCGACTCATCGGTGTCCGTGTAGCGGAATTGCTCCTCCTTGGCGCGGGTGTAATCATCCCACTTATCCAAGGATGCGAGGTCCATCGGCGAGAGCTTCCACTGGCGCACGGGATCGACCTGGCGAATCGCGAAGCGGGTGCGCTGCTCCTTCTGCGTCACGGAGAACCACAGCTTGGTCAGGGAAATACCGGAGCCCATGATCATGTTCTCCAGCATGGGCACCTCGCGGAGGAACTCGGCGTGCTGCGCCTCGGTGCAGAAGCCCATGACGCGCTCCACGCCGGAGCGGTTGTACCAGGAGCGGTCGAAGAACACGATCTCGCCGGCGCACGGGAAGTGCTCGATATAACGCTGGAAATACCAGGAGGTGGACTCGCGCGGCGAGGGCTTCTCTAAGGCCACAGTGCGGGCACCGCGAGGGTTGAGGTGCTCATTAAAACGCTTAATCGTGCCGCCCTTACCGGCGGCGTCGCGGCCTTCGAAAAGAATGATGTGCGCCTGGCCGGTGTCCTTGGTCCAGTTCTGCCACTTCAAGAGCTCGATCTGGAGGGCGCGCTTGACGTGCTCGTACTCATCGCGGCTCATCCGGTCGTCATAGGGATAGTTCTCAAACCACGTATCCACCGGGCTGCCATCGGGCTTAACGAGTACCGGATCATCCTCATCCGAGTCATCAACGTAATAACCCTCGGTTGCCGCAAGGTCGATGACGGGCAGCTCTTCATCCTTCTTTTTCTTGTCAGCCATACTAATCAGTCTAGTCCCGAGATCGCGGCTGCGTTGGTCAAAAGCGGAAATCCTTTTCTTGGCTTGTCGACGCCGCCTCGAGCACCTCCAGCACCGCTGCCGGCCCGCTCTGCGCCGCGAGCGCCCGGGCTACGGCAACATAGCTGTCACGGGCTGGACCAGCGCCGATGGCAGCCAACTGGCGTTCTACGGTGGCGGCATCCGCCGGGGCGGCGGGGGTGAGCTCTCCGCTGAGCGCGAGGCTCATGCTCTGGTGCACAAGCGGCTCGCTGAGCAGCTGCGCGCCCCGCATCGAGGGGGCATCCATACACTGCTCGAGCAGCTCGGCGGTCTGGGCGGCGATCGCCGCCGCATGGTGGGAGCCGTGGGCTATGGCAGCGGCGTAGAGATCCCGCTGCTGCTCGGCGATGGCGATGGCATGGCCGTTCATCTCGGTGATGAGCAATTCCGCGACGGTGGCGGCGAGCTCATCGCGCGTAGTCACACCCCAGCCGCAGCCATCGAGGCGCGCCGCATCGGCGGCGATCATGGCGGGATGGGCGGCGATGGTGAGCGCCCCGCGCTCGGCCAGCGGCTGCAGCACCCCTACCCCGTGGCTAGCGGCGGTGTGCAGCACGATCTGGCGTGGCTGCACGTGTGGCAGGAGCTCGGCCACCGCCGCCTCCAGGTCGTTATCGCCAAGGTCGAGCACCAGCAGCTGGGCGTTCTCCGCCGCCGTGGCGGGTGCGGCCGTGTAATCGACGCGGTGGCCGACGGCAGCGAGCTTCTCCCCGATGGCTGTGCCCACTGCTCCCGCGGACACGATGGATACCCTCATGCGTGGTGCGTTCATGATTGCCGATGCTAGCGCACAGCACACAAGCCCCAGACCCGTGCGGGATCTGAGGCTTGTTAGTGCGTGTGAGCGGTGATGCTTACATCATGCCGCCCATGCCACCCATGGCGTCGGCGTCCGGCATGCCGGAGCCAGCGGGCTGCGGCTTGTCGGCCACGACGGCCTCGGTGGTGAGGAACAGAGCCGCGATGGAGGCAGCGTTCTGCAGCGCAGAGCGGGTGACCTTCACCGGGTCATTGATGCCGGCCTCCATGAGGTTCTGGTACTCGCCGGTAGCGGCGTTCAGGCCCTCGCCGACGGGCAGGTTGGAGACCTTATCGGCCACCACGCCCGGCTCCAGGCCGGCGTTCTCAGCGATCTGCTTCAGCGGAGCGGAGAGTGCGGCGCGCACGATCTTCACGCCGATAGCCTCGTCACCGGTGAGGTCCAGGTCGGAGTCCAGCACGTGGGCGGCCTGCAGTAGGGCCACGCCACCGCCGGCAACGATGCCCTCTTCCACGGCAGCCTTGGCGTTGCGCACGGCATCCTCGATGCGGTGCTTGCGCTCCTTCAGCTCCACCTCGGTGGCGGCGCCGACCTTGATCACTGCCACGCCACCGGCCAGCTTGGCCAGGCGCTCCTGCAGCTTCTCGCGGTCGTACTCGGAATCAGAGTTCTCGATCTCGGCGCGAATCTGATTGACGCGACCCTCGATCTGCTCGGCGGAACCGGCACCCTCAACGATGGTGGTCTCGTCCTTGGTCACCACAACCTTGCGGGCGGTACCCAGCAGCGGGATGTCGGCGGTCTCGAGGGAGAGGCCGACCTCCTCGGAGATGACCTGGCCGCCGGTGAGGATAGCCATATCCTGCAGCATGGCCTTGCGGCGATCGCCGAAGCCCGGGGCCTTCACAGCGACGGACTTGAAGGTGCCGCGGATCTTGTTCACCACGAGGGTGGACAGGGCTTCGCCCTCGACATCCTCGGAGATGATGAGCAGCGGCTTGCCGGACTGCATGACCTTCTCCAGCAGCGGCAGCAGATCCTTGATATTGGAGATCTTGCCGGAGACCAGCAGGATGTAGGGATCCTCGAGGACGGCTTCCTGACGCTCCATGTCGGTAGCGAAGTAGCCGGAGATGTAGCCCTTATCAAAGCGCATACCCTCGGTGACGTCGAGATCCACACCGAAGGTGTTGGACTCCTCGACGGTGATGACGGATTCCTTGTTCAGCTTGCCGCCGCCGACGGCGTACATAGCCTCGGCGATCTTGGCGCCAATAGCGGGATCCGCAGCGGAGATGCCGGCGGTCGCGGCGATCTGCTCCTGGGTTTCGACTTCCTTCGCACCCTCGAGCAGCTTCTCGGTCACGGCCTTCACGGCGCTCTCAATACCGCGCTTGATACCCATGGGGTTGGAACCAGCGGCGACGTTACGCAGACCCTCGGAGACGAGAGCCTGGGCCAGCACGGTAGCGGTGGTGGTACCGTCACCGGCGACATCGTCAGTCTTCTTCGCAACTTCCTTGACCAGCTCGGCGCCGATCTTCTCATAAGGCTCTTCGAGCTCGATCTCGCGCGCGATGGACACGCCGTCATTGGTGATGGTCGGCGCACCCCAGCTCTTCTCCAGAACCACGTTGCGGCCCTTGGGGCCGAGGGTCACCTTCACGGCGTCAGCCAAGGTGTTCAGGCCCTTTTCCAGGCCACGGCGTGCTTCCTCATCAAAAGCGATGATCTTTGCCATGTTGTTTTAGTGCTCCTTATATACAAGTTAAGGGACGACACTCAAGCGTCGATATCGGCGGGCGCCCGCGACGGCTGCAGTTGGTGAGTGTTGGTGATGCCAACTTCACCCGCGTTTATCGTTGTTTCTTTTGTTCTAGGCTGGCACTCGAAATGTCCAAGTGCTAAGACCTGTTCTAGCACTCTACCCTACTGAGTGCAAGAACACCGGAGTGCCGCGTACGCTGGTCACCATGACTACTCCGACTGCGGCGCGAGCAAGCGTCGAGAAGCAAAAAAGCCGTATTTTTTCCGATCTCTCCGAGCTCTGCTCCTTTAACTCTGTGCACAGCGTGGAGGAGCTCAAGGAGGAGCACACCGCCGCCGGCGACTGGGTGCTGGCCGCCCTGCGCGAGCACGGGCTGGACGTGACCGCCTATGACACCATCGACGGCACCCGCACCTTCATCGGCACCAAGGTGATCGATGATTCCGCGCCCACGGTGCTGCTCTATTCCCATTATGATGTGGTGCCCGCCGGTGACCCGAGCGCCTGGACCTCGGATGCATTCACCCTCACCGAGCGGGATGGCCGCTGGTACGCCCGCGGCGCCGCGGACTGTAAGGGCAATCTGGTGATGCACCTCGCCGTGCTGCGCACCCTCGCGGAAATTGGCGGACTGTCCTGCAATATCAAGGTGGTTATTGAAGGATCCGAGGAGCGCGGTGGCGCCGGCCTTGATGCGCTTATCGACGAACGCCCCGAGCTTTTCGCCGCCGATGCCATTCTCATCGCGGACTCCGGTAATGCCGGCGTGGGCGTGCCCACCCTCACCACCTCGCTGCGCGGCGGGGCACTGCTGAACGTGAAGGTCGATACCCTCGCCACGGCCGTGCACTCCGGCTCCTTCGGCGGCGCCGCACCGGATGCGGTGGCCGCTCTCATGCGCATGCTGGACTCGCTCCGCGATGAGCATGGCCGCACCGTGATCGAGGGCGTGGACTGCACCGCGAAGTGGCAGGGCATGGACTATGACCGCGAGACCTTCCGCAGCGACGCCGGCATGCTTGAGGGCACCCAGATCATGGGCACCGAGGAGGATAGCCCCGCAGATATGCTGTGGGCGCGTCCCGCCGTGAGCATCATCGGCTTCACCTCCACTCCGGTGAGCGAGGCCGTCAATGCCGTGCCCGCTACTGCCGAGGCGCAGCTGAACCTGCGTGTGCCGGCCGGACTGGACTCCGCGGAGGTTGCCGAGGCATTGAAGCAGCACCTGATTAACCACACCCCCTGGGGCGCGCACGTGGACATCAGCGTCTTTGACGTGAATTCACCCTTCTCCACCGCCCCGGAAAGCACCACGCTCAGCGTGCTTGGCGAGGCCCTCTCTGCAGCCTATGAGGGCAAGGAGACCGTGGTGATTGGCTCCGGCGGATCGATTCCGCTGACCTCGAAGCTGCAGGAGAAGTTCCCCGAGGCCGAGATCGCCCTCTTCGGCGTGGAGGAGCCCTCCTGCACCATCCACTCCCCCAATGAGTCGGTGGACCCGGAGGAGATTCTCTCCATCGCCGTTGCAGAGACGCTCTTCCTGCAGAACTACGCAAAGTAAGGACGCCTGTTCACACATACGCCCTCCCAGCCAGCTAGGAGGGCGTATATTGCTGTCGCAGGCTTTTCCATAAAGGCATGGCTTCGTCTCCTCATTCCCACCCTGGGAGCAGCGTCAGTTCACTGCACGACGCCGATGAGTGCCGGCGCGCTCGCTGTTGCTTCAACGGCTCCAAGACGTCCTTACTGCCGATGACGCTGAACATGCCGGCCTCGCTATCACAGCTCAACTCCTCGGGGGCTTGGCCGTTCGATATAAGAAGGAAAGAGGCACGGCCTTCAATGAAGTATCCATGGGGCTCATAGCCCGCTTGGATACCACCTCTTCTACCTCTTCACTGATGGCGCCAGTATCGGTGGCCATGGGGGTTCCTCCTTAGGAGGTACTGCCATGAATAATCATGTGGGACTTAAGGCCACACGCTAGGGCGGTGAAGCCGTAGCGGGGCTGGCTCGCCCTCCCCTGCGCCTATAGACACGCATTCCCAGCGGCGTCGTTGAGAGCCGCACCCAACGACTGATGCACCTCCCCCCTCGCTATCCCACCCTGTGGGTACCCCCATCCCATTCTACGTCTGACTAACATTTGCCAGTGGCATGTGACACGGCTTACTATGCCCCACATGATCACCCGTCAAGCACACAGCCTTCGCGCCCTAGCCGCGAACGCACGCGCACCCCGTGAGAGCGTGGCCCTTCGAGCCGCCGGACTCAAGGGCGTACGAGTACTGAAGGCTACGTACCTTGGCGGAGGAGCGCACAGCGAGGACTGAAACCTCCGCACAAGGAAGTAGTCGTTAAGACCCCAGAACCGCCTCATCGCAGGCGATGAAATTTTCAGTCCTTCACACCGTTGTTTTTCGCTCCGTTGTAAAGGAATGTGATCCGGCATCATGCCCACCACCACCTACGCTCCCCAGTCTCAGCGCTCCACCATCATCGAGTACCACCGCCGTCCTACCCCGGCGAGCACGCACACTCCGATCCCCGCCGAGCGCACCACCTCCCGCACTTTTGCCGAAGACCCCTTCCGCGCCCGCTTCGGCCACCGCCTGCCGCGCGGCCTGCGCGAGGAGGCTCGCGGCATGGAATGGCGCACCTTCGCCGCCACCTACGCCCCGCTGGGCGATATGCGCATCACTCACCTGGAGAGTGAGAACCTGCGCGGCGGCCGCTACCGCTACACCGCCCACATCACCGACACCAGCTCCGGTGCCCGCATCGACTCCACCCGCGAGATCATCGCCACCGGCGCCTGCTCTGCTGTCACCAACCTGCTGGCCGACATGGGCCGCCGCGTCGAGATCCTCAGCTACCACCAGTTCGAGATCTTCGAAGCCACCGTCACCTTCATCTACACCTGCGAGAACAACAAGCGGGCATGGGCCATGGGGTTCGGCCCGACCTCGGAGGCTTCCGTTGCCGCAGCACTGAGCACAGCTGCTGCTCGCCTGCACGGCTAAAAGCATTCGGCACGCGGTTCCTCTTGTTTGAGGGTGTGTTTATCTTGTTCTGCGAAGCCACACGTGCGCTCCGCAGGAGATCGAACTTGCCGCCGATTACTTTCTCACTGTCCAGAGGCACGGCACTGTCACAATCCTCCCCGGGAGCCGAGGGTGTCACATGGGTTGATTGGCGGCTTCCCTCTTGCGGCCCTCGAAGGCTTCCTGCCGCGTCTCTACTCCACACCACCATTGCCATCTATTCCGGAGGTGGTAGTGCCCAAGCTAGTACTGGCTGCTCAGTGTCGGTGGACATCAATCCAGGCGTGACGCCCCACCAAGATTGAGCAGGAATTGCAACCATGTGTCGAACCCGGACCTGGTGACAGTATCCATATAGATACTTCTAGGGCGCGTAGTGCCGGGGTATCTGATGAAGCTTTGGACGTGGCAGAAGCACTCAACGAGCTCTACCGGGAGAGAGACATAGGCTATCGGAGCTGGTTCGATCCATCCACGTGGCCGTGGATCTTCATTTCCGCGGCGGTGGGGTGTGCGGCATGGCTGCGAAATACCGCGCTCGCGTGGGGCGTGGTGGTGGCCGAGGCCTCGTTTAGAATGAGACACGTTGCTTCCTCTACTAGATGAGGTGGATGTGTGCTTCTTCTGCTCCTCTGCTTAATTGCCGCGTCGCTGCTCACGCCCGCGCTCCTGCGGGTGCTGGGGCGGCCGGCCTTTGGCGTGGTCGCACTGGTTCCTGCCGCCGGGTTCTGGTGGGTGCTCACCACCTTCTTCACCACCCCGGAACCCACCACCCGCACCGCGGAGATTCCGTGGATGAGCGGCGCGCACCTGGACCTCGATTTCCGCCTCGATAGCCTCTCCGCGCTCTTTGCGCTCATCATCTTGGGCGTTGGCGCCCTCGTGCTGCTCTATTGCTGGGGCTATTTCAACGCCAACCCGCGCCGGCTCGCCACCTTCGGCGGCTGCATGGTGGCCTTTTGTATGGCCATGTACGGGCTGGTGATCTCCGACAACCTGCTGCTCATGTACGTGTTCTGGGAGATCACCTCCGTGCTGTCCTTCCTTTTGGTGGGCTACTACGGCGAGCGCGCCTCCTCCCGCCGCTCCGCCGGGCA
Source organism: Corynebacterium sp. TAE3-ERU2 (assembly GCF_019209955.1). Classification (NCBI taxonomy): domain Bacteria; kingdom Bacillati; phylum Actinomycetota; class Actinomycetes; order Mycobacteriales; family Corynebacteriaceae; genus Corynebacterium; species Corynebacterium sp. TAE3-ERU2. The sequence continues at coordinate 64,010 of NZ_JAHUTL010000003.1, forward strand.
GGCGCTGATGGTCACCTCCCTCGGCGGGCTGGCGATGCTGGTGGGCATCGTGGTCTTCGGCACCCGCTCCGGGCAATGGACGCTCTCTGGGTTGGTCAGCCACGGTATCGGCCCCGATGCGCCGTGGATGGGTGCGGCCGTGGCCCTCGTTCTCGCCGGGGCGCTCAGTAAATCCGCCATCGCACCCGCCCACTTCTGGCTGCCCGGCGCGATGGCCGCCCCCACCCCAGTCTCGGCCTATCTGCACTCGGCGGCGATGGTGAAGGCCGGCATCTACCTAGTGGCGCGGCTCTCGCCCACGCTCAATGGCATCACCGCCTGGCATCTGATTGTGCTGCCGCTCGGCATTTTCACCATGCTGCTCGGCGGCTGGATGGCGCTGCGGCAAAAGGATCTGAAACTGATTCTGGCCTATGGCACCGTCTCCCAGCTGGGCTTCATCATCACCGTGATGGGCGTGGGCGCGAAAGCCGCGCTCATCGCCGGCCTGGCGCTGATGCTGGCGCACTCGATGTTCAAGGCCACCCTGTTTATGGTGGTGGGCGCCATCGACCACTGCACCGGCACCCGCAATAAAAATAAGCTCTCCGGGCTGGGCCGGAAGAAGCCTGGGCTGGCGCTGATCGCCGCCCTCGCCGGGGCCTCCATGGCCGGGCTCCCGCCCTTCTTCGGCTTCGTGGCCAAAGAGGCGGTATTTGAGACCCTGCTGCACGAGCCACTCTTGGTGGGGCTACCCGGCCAAGCCACCCTGCTGGGCTTGGTGGTGGGCTCGGTGCTCACCGTGGCCTATACCCTGTACTTCTTCCACGCCGCCTTCTTTCGCAAACGCCCCGATCACCCCAGCGGCGGCGGCATCTCGCCGGCGGTGGCCACCATGGATACGCTGAGCTTCACCCAATGGGCCCCGCCCCTGGTGCTGGCGTTGGCGGGACTGTTTTTCGGGCTGCGCCCCGAGCTGCTGGATCAGGCGATCAGCATTCACGCGGGCACCGTCTACGATGACGCCGAGATGCGCGCCGTCGCCCCCTCCGGCGAGCTGGCGCTATGGCATGGCTTCGGCATCCCGCTGCTGCTCACCGCGGTGATTATCGCCGCCGGTGCGATCATGCACTGGCAGCGCAAAACCCTCGAGCGATTCCACTTCGACAAGCCCGCGCTGGGCTCGGCGGATGCCGCCTATGATTCCACCCTGGATACGCTGCGGCGACTGTCGCTGCGCATCACCGCGAATACGCAGCGCGGCTCGCTGCCCATCAACGAGGCCGTGATTCTTTTGACCTTCTGCGTGCTGCCCATGGTGGCGATCCTGCTCGGCGAGCGCACCAATGTGCGCATGACACTCTGGGACAACCCGGTGCAGGGAGTGCTGGCGCTGATCATCATTGTGGTGGCCATCGCCACCACCCGGATGGATAACCGCCTATCCGCGGTGGTGCTGCTGGGGGTGACCGGCTATGGGCTGGCGCTGATCTTCGCCACCTATGGCGCCCCGGACCTCGCGCTCACCCAGCTGCTGGTAGAAACCGTCTCCATGGTGGTGTTCATGCTGGTGCTGCGGAAGCTGCCGGCGGAAACCTCGGCCCGCACCCGCACCGGGTATCTGCGCGGCCGGGCGTGGCTGGCCGCCGCGGTGGGCATGACCACCGTGGTCTTGGGGGTCTTCGCCATGAACGCCCGCAGCATGGCCCCGATTTCCGAGGCGATCCCCGCCCTCGCCAAAGACATCGCCCACGGCGCCAATGCGGTGAACGTGCTGCTCGTGGATATTCGCGCCTGGGATACCCTGGGCGAGATCTCCGTGATCGTGATTGTGGCCACTGGCGTGGCCTCGCTGGTCTATCGCACCCGCAGCTTTTCCCGCGTCTCGCGGCGGCCGGTGCTCCACGAGAGCACCTTCGGCGGGCAGTGGCTGTCCGCCCCCGGCGCGCATGAGCGCGAACGCAACCGCGCCCTGGTGGTGGAGGCGGCGACCCGGCTGAGCTTCCCGGCGATGATTGTGCTCAGCGTGTTCTTTTTCTTCGCCGGGCACAATGCCCCGGGCGGCGGTTTCGCCGGCGGCCTGGTGGCGGGGCTGGCCTTTGCTCTGCGCTACCTGGCCGGCGGCCCAGAGGAGCTGGAGCAGACCATGCCGGTGGATCCGGGCAAGATCATTGGTAGTGGCTTGGGGTTGGCGTCGATAAGCGCCGTGGCCCCGCTGCTGCTCGGCGACGCCCCGCTGCGCAGCTATGTGCTGGATCTGCATGTGCCGCTGATCGGCGAGATGCACCTGGTGAGCCCGCTGATCTTTGATCTCGGGGTGTATCTCATCGTGGTGGGGCTGGTGCTCTACATTCTGCAATCGCTGGGCGGGCAGCTGGATCGCGATGAGCGCAGCCGCCGCCGCAAGGCCGTGAAGAAGGAGACCGCTAGGAAGGAGATGGCGCGCCATGGTAGTTAATCTCTCACTCGTCCTCGCCGCCGGGGTGTTGGTGGCGGCGGGCACCTTCCTGCTGCTCGAGCGCGCCATGACCAAAATGCTCATGGGTCTGATTCTCATGGGCAATGGCGTGAATCTGCTGATTTTGCTCGCCGGCGGCCCCGCAGGAGCGCCGCCGATTATGGGCCGCAGCTCGGCGCTTGACGACGCCGACTCCGACCCGCTCGCCCAAGGGATGATCCTCACCGCCATCGTGATTTCCATGGCGATGACCGCCTTCATTCTCGGCCTCGCCTACCGGCAGTATCGCTATGGCACCGCCGACCTGGTGGAGGATGACACCGAGGACACCGCCGTGGCCACTCGGCCGCTGGCCGCCTCGGCCGCGCCGGACCACGACGCCTCCGATGATCCGCTCACCGGCGAGCCGACGGAGCGCGGCGATCTCTTCGGCCCCTCCAGCTTCGAGGCGCCGGTGCACGGCCAAGGCAAAAAAGAAGGAGACGAGCAGTGATAGATACCCTCGCGCCGCTGTTTCCTTATCTGATCCCCGGCCCGATTTTGCTACCGGTGATCGCCACCGCGCTCATCCACCTGCTCTCCAGCCGGCGGGTGCAGCACGTGGTGGCCATGGGCACCTTCATTCTGCTGCTGGCGCTGTGCACCCTCATGGTGGTCTACGTGGACCAGGCCGGGGTGCAGAGCCTGCAAGTCGGCGGCTGGGATGCACCCATCGGTATCACCCTCGTGGCCGATCGCATCTCCACGCTGATGCTCACCGTCTCCTCGCTGGTGCTGCTGGCGGTGATGTGGTTTGCCATCGCCCAAGGCATGCGCGATGGCTCGGAGAAAGACCCGGTGAGCGTGTTCCTACCCGCCTATCTGCTGTTGAGCATGGGCGTGAATATCGCCTTCCTCGCCGGGGATCTCTTCAATCTCTATGTGGGCTTCGAGGTACTGCTCGTGGCCTCCTATGTGCTGCTCACCCTCGGCGCGGCGCGGGAGCGTATCCGCGCCGGTATCGCCTATGTGATGGTGAATATGCTCTCCTCGGTGATCTTCCTCATCGGCATCGCCCTCACCTATGCCGCCGTGGGCACGTTGAACCTGGCGCATATCTCCATCCGCATGGAGGAGGTGCCCTCCGGGGTGCGCACCGCCATTTTCGCGGTGCTGCTCGTGGCCTTCGGGGTCAAAGCCGCAGTCTTTCCCCTCTACTCCTGGCTGCCGGACTCCTACCCCACCGCCCCGGCCCTGGTGACCGCGGTGTTCGCGGGGCTGCTGACCAAGGTGGGCGTGTACTCCATCATTCGGATGCGCTCCGTGGTGTTTCCCGATGGCAGTCTCGATACCGTGCTGATGTGGGCGGCGCTATTAACCATGCTCTTCGGCATCCTCGGCGCGATGGCCCAAAACGACATCAAGCGTTTGCTCTCCTTCACCCTGGTCAGCCACATCGGCTTCATGATCTTCGGCATCGCCCTCGGCACCGCGGAGGGCTTGAGCGGGGCGATCTTCTACGCCGTGCACCATATTTTGGTGCAAACCGCCCTGTTTTTGGTGGTGGGGCTGATCGAGCGCCAAGCGGGCTCCTCCTCGCTGCGGCGGCTCGGCTCGCTGGCCTGGACCTCGCCGGTGCTCGCCACGCTCTTTCTCATCCCCGCCCTCAACCTGGGTGGCATCCCGCCTTTCTCCGGATTCTTGGGCAAAGTGCTACTCATCGAGGCCGGCGCCACCCGCTCCGGGGCGCTGGTGTGGCTGCTCATTGGCGGCACGGTGCTCACCAGCTTGCTCACGCTCTACACCATGGCCGTGGTGTGGTCCAAGGCCTTCTGGCGCGATCGTTCCGATGCCCCCGAGGGCAACCAGGCTTTTGCTCGCCCCACCACGCTGATCGAAAGCACCGACACCATCGAGATCACCGAGCGCTCCGATGTGGGCCGGATGCCCAGCGGCATGGTGGCCTCCACCTCGCTGCTGGTGGCCGCCTCCCTGGCCATCACGGTGCTCGCCGGGCCGCTGTCCGAGGTGACCACCCGCGCCGCGGAATCCACCCAGGATCTGGCGAACTATCGCAGCGCCGTGCTCGGCCATGACAGCGGCAACGATGAGCCGGGCCGCCAGCCCGCACTCCGAGGAGACCAGTGATGATCGAAGGATTCAAACGCCGCTTCCGGCCGCTCTCCGTGGTGCTGCTGGCCATCATCTGGGTGATGCTCTACGGCGAGATCACCCCCGGCAATATTCTCGCCGGCCTCGGCATCGGCGTGGCGGTGACGGTGCTGCTGCCGCTACCGAGCGTGCCCATGACGTGGTCCCGCATCGCTTGGTGGCAGCTCCTCCGGCTGGCCGGGGCCTTCGTGGGGGATCTGGTGGTCTCCTCCGCCCGGGTGGCGTGGATCGCGCTGCGCCCCGGGCAGCCGCCGCGCTCCGCCATCGTCTATGTGCCCATGCGCGTCCAAGACGAGTTCGTTTTTGCCCTCGCCGCCACCGTCTTGAACCTCACCCCGGGTGGCTCGGTCTGTGATCTCGATGTGGCCAATCGCCGCATGGTCTACCACGTGCTCGATGGCCGCTCCCCCGCCGCCATCGCCGCCGCCAAAGAAAGCGTGCGCGACCTAGAGAAGCGGCTGATCGCCATCTTCGAAAGCGATATGCAGAAAAACGGGACACACAAAGAGAAGGTGAGCCCTCGTGGATAATGATCTCTACACTGCCCTGCTCATCATCCCCTCGATCATGCTCTCGGTCTCGGCGCTCATCGCGCTGGGGCGGATCCTCGTGGGGCCGAACTCTCTGGACCGGCTGCTCAGTTTCGATGCGATCGTGGCCATGTCCCAGGCGGCCCTGGCGCTGTATATCTGCTACACCCTCGATACCACCGTGTCGAACGCCATGATGGTGCTGGCGCTGCTCGGCTTCATCTCCACCGTGGCCGTCACCCGATTCCGGAAGCGAGACGCCCGCCGATGACCTCCGCTTTGTTGATCGCCTCCTTTGTCTGCCTCACCTTCGGCGCCCTGCTCTCGCTCTCGGCGAGCCTCGGGCTTGCCCGCTTCCGCGACACCATGCAGCGGCTACATGCCATCACTAAACCCCAAACCCTCGGGCTGATCCTGGTGATGCTCGGGGCGATTCTGCGGGTGATCGCTATTGAGGATTTCGGCTCCGCAGAGCGCGGCGATATCACCGCCATGGTGCTGGTGATCCTCTTCGCCCTGCTCACCGCGCCGGTGGTGGCGCAGCGCTTCGGCAGGATCGCCAGGCAGGAAAAGCTTTACGACGCCGAGCTATTGACCAGCGACGAGCCCGCCGAGAAGCAGCGCAAGGAGCGGGAGAAGGAACAGCAGCGGCAGAAGGAAGAGCAGCGCCGCCGCAAAGAGCAGCGGGGGCGCGCGGAGCAGCCAGAAGGCTAGGGGCGACCGCGGTAGAGCTCCTCGATGCTGAGGTCCACCACGTCCTTCCAATCGCCGCTGGCCTCAAAGACGGCCCGCTGCCGGGCATAGGCTGCCGGGCGATCCACCATGCGCTCGAGCTCGGTGAACTCCTCGGCACAGCCCAGCTCCGCAGCCAGCGGGCGGAGGGTGGTGATAATTCCGCGCAGCGAGTCGCGCACCCATTCCTCTTCGGTGTTGCGGCCGGTGATCACCAGCGCATCCATGCCATAGCGGGCGGCCCGCCACTTATTTTCCGCGTTGTGCCAGAGCGGCAGCTGCGGCAGCTCCGCGCCCGCATCGAGCTGGCGGTCGAAATAGACCACCAGGGTGTGCGTAAGCGCCACGATAGCGGCGAGCTCGGTGATCGTGGAGGGGGCATCGCAGGCGCGCACCTCGATGGTGCCCCACTTGCCGGCGGGGCGGATATCGAGATGCATCGAGCCGGTGTGGCTGATCACCCCAGAGGTATCTTGATCCTCCATGTACTCCGACCACTGCTCCCAGGTGTCAAAGACGAAGGGCAGCCCCGCGGTGGGCAGCTGCTGATAGAGCATCGTCCGATTGGAGGCATAGCCGGTGTCGAGCCCATTCCAGCCCGGGGAGGAGGCCGAGAGGGCCAGAAGATGCGGGAAGGTGGTCATAAGCGCATTAATCAGCGGCCAGACCTTGTCCTCGTGTTCCACGGAGACGTGCACGTGCAGGCCCCAGATGAGCATCTGCCGCCCCCAGTACTGGGTGCGCTCGATAATCTCCGAATAGGGCCCCTTCTCCGAGACGGGCTGTTCCCGCCAGTCCGCGAAGGGGTGCGAGCCGGCCGACCAGAGCTTTACGCCCAGGTGCTCGGCGGCCTCCTGCAAGGCGGCCAGCCCGTAGCGCAGCTCCTCGACTACCTCGGGCACGGTGGAGCCCACCCCGGTAATCAGCTCCACGGTATTGGCCAAAAACTCCCGCTCCACGTGCACCTCTGGATAGTGCTCGTGGATATAATCCACCACCTCATGGGCGCGAGGCACCAGATCGCGGGTCACGGGATCAATCAGGCCGATCTCCCATTCCACCCCGAGAGTATGGGGGCCGCCGCGTTTAAAGCTCTGGTGGTGGGAGACAGAACGGCGCTTCTCACCGGCAGACAGCGAGGTTGACGAAGACTGAGTCATGGTGAAGTACTACTCGATTCCAGCAGGCGGGCGCGCCCATAGGGTGAAAAGATCGCCGACTTTAAGGAGTGCGGAGGTCCTTGGTGAGAATGAGGACGACGCCCTGCGGGGCGGTGGCGACAGCCTCCGAGCGCGGCTGGGCCTGCACGCCCAGCTCCTCGGCGAGCGCGCGGGCGGCGCGCTCCTCATCGGCATTACCGGGGGTGAAGAACACAGTGGTTTCCGGCAGCGGGGTATCGGCAAAGTTGCCCACCTCGCGCACATTCCAGCCCGTATCGCGCAGCTTGGTGGCCACGCTATCGGCCAGGCCGGTGATGGTGGAGTTATTCAGGGTGGTCACCGGCACGGTCTTCGGATCCACCGCAGTACCCTGCTCTGCCGGGCGGGCCGGCTTCTCACCCTCGGGGCGAGCGGGCGGGGCCTGCTCGGCGCCCTCGGGACGCTCGGCAGCGCTGCTCGGCGCGGGGGATGGCGCGGCGGAGCTGGAGGAGCCGGGATCGGCCACCACGGTGTCATTGGGATCATCGGAATCGATGAGGGTGAATACTCCCCATAGCGCCAGCAACACTGCCACGCTGATGAGGATCATCGCTAGGCCGCGGATGGGCGCCTCGGAACCGCGCGAAGCACCGGCGGCAGCGGGGGCGGCGGCACGCTCGTCGAGCACGGAATCGTGCTCGGTGGACTCGTGGGGGGAGTAGTTCATCTCAGACACGCCTGCCATCTTAACGTGAACTATTGGTGGAGCTGAAAGTGTTTTAAGATCGCCGCTCCCGCAGCCGCCGCAGGCGGGCGATGAGCAGCGGCTCGCGCTCGGCTGCGAGCGGCAGATCGATCAGTTCATTTAGGCGCTGGTAGTAGCGCACTGGGGTGGTGCCGAGCGAACGAATGGCCTCCTCTTTCCGCCCGGACTGCACGAAGCGCTTCTTTTCCAGCTCCAGGATCGCTTTGTCGTGCTCACTCAACTGACTCATGGGTCTACACTCTATTGCATGACGATTCGCCCGATTGTGATCTACGGAGACCCCGTCCTGCACACCCCCACCGAGCCCGTGACCGAGCCGGTGAGCGAGCTCGCCGAGCTCATTGCCGATATGCACGAGACCCTCGTGGCCTCCAATGGGGTGGGCTTGGCGGCGAATCAGGTGGGCGTGAATAAGCGGCTCTTTGTCTACCGCTGCCCCGATATCGACGGCCCTGAGGGCAGCGATAAGTCCGAGGCGGATATTGCCCGCGATGGGGGCCGGATTCGGGTGGGCTGCGTGATCAACCCGGTATTGGAAACCTCCGAGATCCCGGAGACCATGCCCGCCGAGGATGGCTCCGAGGATGAGGGCTGTCTCTCCCTGCCGGGCGAGGGTTTCCCCACCGGCCGCGCCGATTGGGCGCGGGTCACCGGCCTCGATGAGAATGGCGAGGAGATCGCGGTAGAAGGCTATGGCTTCTTCGCCCGCCTGCTGCAGCACGAGGTGGGCCATCTCGATGGCTATGTCTATACCGATATGCTCATCGGCCGGAATAAGCGCGCCGCGAAGAAGATGGTGAAGCGCAATGGCTGGACGGAAGCCGGCCGCACCTGGCTGCCCGGCACCGACCCCGACCCCTTCGGTTTCGACAACTAATGCTGAGTTTCCCCTTTAGTGGCCGCGCCCCCACAGTGGGCGATCGGGTGATTGTGCGCCGCCGCATCCCCAATACGCCCGGACATCTGACGGATGTGATCGGGCATGTGGTGAGCCTGGAGCCGCTGATCCTGCGGCCCCAGTCAGTGGGCGGGCTGCCGTCTTCTGCGCCGACTGTGCTTATCGACGCTTCCCTGGTGAAAATCCTGAAAGTGCTCAGCCCGCGCCGGGTGATGAACTCCGATATCCGCGCCATCGAGCACGCCACCGCTCTCGCATTCCCGGGCATCGAGCATGCCTGGAGCGAGGACGGGCAGTGGCTGATGCGCGCCGGCGATGGCATTACCGAGCGCTCCAATTCCGCCACCCCGCTGGGCGCGTCGGCCGGGTTTAGCCTGCCGCCATTGGCGGAGATGCGCGAGTTTTATGCCCGCCACGAGCTGCCGGTACGGGTGCACCTGCCGGAGCGTATCGCCCGCAACGCCGAAAGGCTCTGCCGACCGCCCGCTTGGGAGCTAGGGCCGGACATTATTGTGATGAGCCGCTCGCTCAGCGACTACGACACCGACACCCCGCCGACGCTGCCAGAGGGCATGACGGTGAGCGTGGAGGAGCAGCCCGATGCGGCGTGGCTGGAGCAATATCATTTCCGCGGCCAGGCGCTGCCGGTGCACGCCCTAGAGCTGCTCATGCGAGAGATCGAGGGGCGCATGGGATTCGCCCGGATCCGCGCGGGCGAGCAGACGGTGGCGATTACCCGCGCCACCATCACCGAGTCCCCGGATGGGCGGCGCTGGCTGGGCTATTCCGCCGTGGAAGTCAAGGATGCGTGGCGCCGCCGCGGGCTGGGCACCCAGCTCGGGCAGGCGGTGCTGCACTGGGGCGCGGAGAACGGGGCCACCGACGCCTATTTGCAGGTGATCGCCTCCAATACCGCCGGTATCGGGCTCTATGAGCGGCTCGGCTTCATCGAACATCACCGCCACCGCTATGCCACAGAGCTAGGGGGCTAGAGGCTAGGGGCTAGTCGGGGCGGATGACGCGCAGCTCGGCGCTGCGATCGTGCGGGCCCATGCCGAAGGCATCGGTGGCGGCATCGGCACCGAGCCATCCCGCCACGCCAAGCGCCGCCACCGGGCCGGCGATAGGGATGTAGTTGAGCAAGATCCACAGGTTGCGTCGAGAAGCGGAAGTGATACTCACCGGCAGGGCGGCCGGAGCCACCACCCGCAGGCCGAGGAGCCGCTTGCCCACGCTGCCACCGCAGACATCGCCGGCTACCTGATAGAGGTAATAGGCGGCCGGCCAGCCGAGCAGGACGCTCAGGAGGGCGACGGTGCTAACACTGCCGGTGGACACGACCAGGAGCATGGCCAGCAGCGCCAGGGTGACACCGGCGGCATCGAGTGCGTGCGCGGCCATGCGCCGCAGCACCGGGGCGCAGTAGATATCACGGCGGCCGCGATTCCGGCCCGGGCCGAAGGCCTGGTAGCGCTCCAGCTCGGAATAGGCCACCGGCGGGCTCATGGCATCGCGCACCCCCGCGAAAGGAAAGCCCCGCCGCGGCTGCTGCAGCTGCTGAGTACGCAGGTACTCATCCTCCATGAACACCACATCACTCCTAGGTTGAGGCGCCGCCGAAGACGGCACGAATCTCCGTTCTTATCCCCTACAACGTCGGATTACCCCCAGTTGTTCCAACGACTACTGTAGTGGGCATGCGAATTGCCACGTGGAACATTAACTCCGTGCGCACGCGCATCGAGCGTGCCGTGGATTTTCTGCAGCGCCACGACGTGGACGTGCTCGCGCTGCAAGAGACGAAGGTCAAAGACGAGGCCTTCCCCACCGACCCCTTCACCGAGGCCGGCTACGAGGTGGCGCACTATGGGCTCAATCAGTGGAACGGCGTCGCACTGATCTCCCGCGTCGGCATTGCGGATGTGCGCACCCACTTCCCGCAGCAGCCCGGCTATCACAATGATCCCGCGCAGCCGCAGGACATCGAGGCCCGCGCGATCGGCGCCAACTGCGGCGGGGTGGAGGTGTGGAGCCTCTATGTGCCCAATGGGCGCGAGATCGCCCACCCGCACTATGACTACAAGCTGCGCTTCCTCTATACCCTCGGCGCCTATGCCCACAGCCTGGACACCCCAGCGGTATTCGTGGGCGATTACAATATCGCCCCCCGCGATAGCGATGTGTGGGATCCTTCCTTCTTCGCGGGCAAAACCCATCTCACCGAACCAGAGCGCCACGCCTTCGAGTTCCTGTGCAGCGAGGGGGTGGAAGAAACCTCCCGCCGTTTCAGCGAGGGCGACTATAGCTACTGGGACTATACGGCCATGCGTTTCCCCAAGAACGAGGGCATGCGCATTGACTTTCAGGTGGCCACCGCCGCCCTGGCGGCCCGCGCCCGCAGCGGGTTTGTTGATCGCGAGGAGCGCGCCGGTAAAGGCGCCTCCGATCACGTGCCCGTGGTGGTGGACTATGACTAGCGGGGGCGCAGAGTGTGATTAGCGTGCACTTGGAGTGGTGGCAAACGGCGGGCCTGATCATCGACTACTCCATCCGTATCTTGGCCATCGGCATCGTGCCGGAAGGGCGTCGTCCCGCCGCATCGACGGCGTGGCTGCTGATCATTCTGGTGCTGCCCATCGTGGGCCTGCCGCTGTTTCTGCTCATGGGCTCGGCCTATATCAACCGCCGCCGCCACCGGCTGCAGCAGGAGGCCAATCAATCGATTGAGGCCGTGCAGTCCGAGGCCCCCGACTATCCGCAGCACACCACGCTCAGCTCGGAGCTGGAATCCATAGTCAAGCTCAATCGCCGGCTCACCAATATCCCCGCCGTCACCGGCACCACCAAGGGGCTGCTGCCGGATTATTACAACAGCCTGCGCCGCATGGCCGAGGCCATCGATAATGCCAGCGAGTATGTGCATATCGAGATCTACATCATTGCCTGGGATGACACCACGGATCCCTTCTTCCGCGCCTGCGAACGCGCCGTTCAGCGCGGGGTGAAGGTGCGGCTGCTCTTTGATCACGTGGGCTCGTGGAAGTACCCCGGCTATATGCGGCTGGGCAAGCGGCTGGATTCCATCGGGGTGGAGTGGCACGTGATGCTTCCGCTGCGCCCCTGGTTTGGTCGCTGGCGTCGCCCGGATCTGCGCAATCACCGCAAGATGGTGATCGTGGATTCCGAGGTGGCCTTCATGGGCTCGCAAAACCTCATCGATACCAGCTATCTGCTCGACGCCAATATTGAGGCCGATCGCCATTGGATCGATCTCATGGTGGAACTCGAGGGGCCGGTGGTGAACTCGCTGCGCGCCGTGTTCGCCATGGACTGGTACTTCGAAACCGGCGAGGCGCTGAACGTGTTGGAGGAAAAACCCAGCCCGGAGCTGCCGGAGGAGCCGGACTCGGATATCAATATTTTGCAGCTGGTGCCCTCCGGCCCGGGTATTCCCACCTCGCCGAATCTGCGCCTCTTTAATTCCATCGCCCACCACGCGAAGCAACGGCTGATCCTGTGCTCGCCCTATTTCATCCCCGACGAGTCCCTCTTTGAGTCCATTACCAGCGCCTGCTACCGCGGCGTGCAGGTGGATCTATTGGTCAGCGAGCGCGCCGATAATTTCATCGTCCACCACGCCCAGTCCAGCTACTACCAGGCCCTGCTAGAGGCTGGGGTAAACATCCACACCTACCCCAAGCCCTATGTGCTGCACTCGAAGTTCATGGTGGCCGATCCCGCCTCCTCCGACCGTGACGCCATCGGGGTGATGGGCTCGTCCAATATGGATATGCGCAGCTTCAACCTCAACTACGAGATCTCGCTGATGGTGGCGCGCGGCTCGCTCACCACCCGACTCAGCGAGCTGGCCGATAGCTATATCGCCAGTTCCTCCCAGATTGAACTGGAGGAGTGGTCTACCCGCGGTTTCTGGCGCAAGTATCTGGATAATGCCTGCAAGCTCACCTCAGGTTTGGCATAGGGGGAGGAAATTAGGGCTTCCCACCAGCCACCATTAATGTTGAGGTCACAGCAACCGGCAGCGCAGGAGGAGGATTCACGAGGTGGCAGCTGACTCACCCACCCGGCTGCCGGGCACCACCCATCCCCGCAATCCGCGGATCACCACCTCTGATTCCGATGTTCTCGCGCCCTCCCTCTTGGGCATGGCGGTGCGCTGGTCGGGCGTGGCAGGGGCTGTGGTGCTGCTCCTCTTTGCGCTCGCATTGCTTGGCGACGCCACCTCGATGCTCTCCCGCGACACCATCGCCACCCTGGTCGCGGCGGCCGCCCACCCCGTGGTGGGGCTGTGTTTGGGTATCGCCGCCACGGCGGTGGTGCAATCCTCCACCACCATCACCACGGTGACCGTGGCCGCGGTGGCCACGGGGGTGGTGCCTTTGCCTTTGGCGATCGCGATCACCATGGGCGCCAATATCGGCACCTCGATGACCTCCGCGATCGTGGCCTTGAGTTTTGTGCGCTCGCCGGTGGAGTTTCGCAGCGCCTTCGCCGCCGCCACGGTGCAGGGCATTTTTAATAGCGCCAGTGTGGCGGTGCTCTTCCCCCTCGAGCTGCTCTTCCATCCCTTAGAGCGCAGCAGCCACTGGCTGAGCACTCGGATCCTCGACGAGAGCTCCCACCAGGAAATCCCTACTGCGGAGTTTGTGCGCCGGCTCAGCGATCCCCTCGTGGAATTGGTAGGCACCCGCGGTCTCGCCGGGGCGCTTGTCGGCGCCCAGGCCGCCCCGTGGGTGGTGCTGGTACTGGGGGCGACGCTGCTGCTCAGCGCCGTCTATTTGATTACGCGGCAGCTGCATGTGCTGATGGCCCAGGCCACCCGTACCCTCATGGAACGGGCCCTGGGCGATTCCCAAGCCACCGGGGTGGCGGCCGGGGCGGCGCTGACGGCGCTGATTCATTCCTCGTCCACGGTGACCAGCTCGATTGTGCCCTTCGCGGCGGTGCGCTCGATCACCACCCGGGAGGCGCTATCGCTGACCCTCGGGGCGAATATTGGCACCACGCTCACCACGCTCATGGCCACGCTCGCGGTACAGGGACCGGCGGGGGCCACGGGCCTCGAGGTGGCCTTGGTGCATGTGCTTTTCAACCTCGTCGGGGTGCTGTTGGTAATGCTCATCCCGCCGGCCACGGACGGCATTATTCGGCTCGCCATCTGGCTGGCCAAGGTGGCTCAGCCGCATCCGGCGCTGAGCACCGCGGCGGTGCTGGCCTATTATCTGGCGCTTCCCGGCGCGGTGGTGGCGCTGTATGTGCTGCTGAACTAGGCGTCGCGCTTCTTCATTGCCAGCAGCCCTGCCGCGAAGATCACGGCGGCCCAGACAGCGAAGTAGAGGCCGCTGAGAATCGGATCCCAGTCCGGGCCCTCGACGACGGGCTGAGTGGTCTGGAAGGCGGTGAGATGGTTGAAGGGGCCGTAGCCGCTGATATAGGTGCCCACCCGCGGCAGCATATTTCCTAAGATGAGCTCGAGTCCGAGGCTCCACACCAGCACTACCAATAGAGCACCGGCGGTGTTGCGCAGCAACCAGGCGAAACCCATGGCAAAGATGATGCTCAGAACGAGCGCCACCGGCTTGGCCCAGAGAGCGTGCTGGACGTAGTCATCGCCCCAGATCTGCATGGAGCTGGCGGCCTCGCCGCCCATGATTTTGCCCACGTAGAGGACAAGGATCAGGGTGAGGAAAGAGAGGATCGCCACCACCACGGCATAGAGCACGCATTTGGCCGCGGCCACCCTCCAGCGGCGCGGCATGGCGGTGAAGGTGGCAGTGGACTGATTGCGGCTGTACTCGGAGGTCACCATGAGTACCGCCTGGACCATCACGATGGTGGCAACGACATCGAGCGTGAAGACCAGGCCGCGGGGCTCGACGATGAACTCGACCTCGGATCCAGCAAATTCGGGATTCTGCGCTAGTTGCCGGGTGCCATAGGCCGACATACCGGCCAAACCGGCGGCGATGAGCACATAGAGCAGCGAGGTGATGTAGAAGGACTTAGTGGTGGTGAGCTTGATGAACTCTGCACGAATGGCATTCCACATGGTTTAGATCTCCCCTTCCGGACGCTGCGGCGCAGCGGTGGTGGTGTGGGATTGGTATTGCACGGAGTCGCCGGTGCTGCGCATGAAGGCATCCTCGAGGGAGCCTCGCTGCTCGGTGAGTTCGTGCACGGCCACCCCAATGGAGTAGGCCAACCCGCCCACCACATCGGTGGTGGTCCCCTGCACCACGAGGATCTCTCGGCCCTGGGGGTCGTGGGAGCGCTCGGCGTGGAAGTTCTCCTCCTGCAGCGCGGCAGCCAATTCCTGCGGGTGATCGGTGCGCACCAGCACGGTCGACTGCGCGGATTGGCGGATGAAGTCCTCGGTGGGGCAATCCGAGACGAGCCGGCCGCGACCAATCACCAGCAGGTGATCGGCGGTCTGGGACATCTCGGAGAGCAGGTGGGAGCTGACGAGGATGGTACGACCCTCCTCGGCCAGGGAGCGCAGGAAGGTGCGCACCCAGCGGATACCTTCCGGATCCAAGCCATTGACCGGCTCATCGAGCAGGAGATACTCCGGATCGCCCAGCAGCGCCCCGGCAAGACCCAGGCGCTGTGCCATACCGAGGGAAAAGCCCCCCGCCTTGCGGCCTGCGACATCGCTGAGCCCCACGAGCCCCAATACCTCGTCGACGCGACGGGTATCGATGCCATTGGAGGCCGCCATCCACCGCAGGTGATTGGCCGCGCTGCGCTTGGGGTGCACCGCCTTCGCATCCAGCAGCGAACCCACCGTGCGCAGCGGATTCTCCAGCTCGGCGTAGGTGCGCCCATTGATCGTGGCCTGCCCAGAGGTGGGGCTATCCAGCCCCAGAATCATGCGCAGGGTGGTGGATTTGCCGGCGCCATTTGGCCCCAGGAATCCGGTAACGACGCCAGGCTTCACGCTGAAAGTGAGATTATCCACCGCCAGCGTGGAGCCATAGCGTTTGCTCAGCCCAGTTACTTCAATCATGTAGCACAGTGTGGCACAGCCCCGCCCGCAGTGCTAGGGCTACCCTTAGCTTGTCGACGCCACCTCGCCGGCAGCGATCACCGAGCGCATCAAGGGAAGTGACTCCGCGAACGCCGACATGAGCGGATAGGACTCCAGTGCGGCCAAGGGCACCCAGCGCAGCTCCACGGATTCCTCATTGCCGGCGGTGGGCAGTGGCTGCGGGCAGGTGGCCAGCACCTGGGTGTAGCTCCAGCCAGACAGATACGGCCCCGCCGTGGTGATGGCGTCGACCACCTGCACCTGCGCGGTATCGATACTGGTTTCCTCGCGCGCCTCCCGCAACGCGGCCGCCACCGCGGTTTCGTGGGAATCCCGCGCCCCGCCCGGCAGCGCCCAGGTTCCGCCCTCGGCCGTCCACTGGGCGCGATGCTGCAGCAATACCCGGGGCGCGGTGTGGGGCGAGGCGATGAGAAAAAGCCCCGCCGCGCCAAAGAGGCCCCAGCGCCGCGAGCCATCGGGGGCAAGGCTCCAACCGTTTCCGTCTCCATCCATGTTCGCGAGTGTAGTTCGAGTACTGGGTATGGCGAGATATCCTCGCTAGACTTGTGGACATGACTCTTTCCGGTACGGGCCAGAAAGCCGGCCCCACGGGTGACAGCGTGACAGAGGCTGTCACGGAGTTGAGGGCGGCGTCGACAAGCGAAGGCGATGCCTGGCTCGATCAGCCAGAACCCGCTGAACGGCGATTCGCCGACGTCACCCGCGAATTGGTGGATGTGCCGCTGCTGCAACTGCGGCGCTTTATTCGCTTCGTGGGCACCCCGCCCGGGCTAATGACGCTGATGTGCGTCATCCTCAGCGTGGCGCTGCTGGCGGCGGGACTGTCGATCGCGCGCTCCTCCGAGGATCAAGAACGCGACCTGAATCAGCTGCTCGACCATGTGGAGCCCATGAGCTATTCGGCGCTGAATCTCTATACTTCGCTTTCCATCGCCGATACCTCCGCCACCACTGGCTTTGTGGAAAATCGCGCCGGGTCGCCGCGGGTGCGGGAGCGCTACAATGATGCGATTTCGCAGGCCAGTATCGCCGCGGCGCAGACCATGGGGGAGGTCCGCGATAGCAATAGCGAGGAAATGCGGCTGCTGGCCTCCATCAATCAAAAACTGCCGGTCTACACCGGGCTGATCGAGACCGCCCGGGCGAACTACAACATGGGCAACCCGGTGGGCACGGCCTATCTGGCCGAGGCCTCGAGCCTCATGCGCAGCGAGATCCTGCCCAATGCCTCGCGGCTCTACGAGCTCACCTCGGCGACGGTGGCCGAGCAGCAGCAGGACCTCACCCGCCCCCAATGGGTGCCGATCTCTGGGCTGGTGGCTGCGTTTGTGCTGCTGGTGCTGGCGCAGGCGTGGCTCTATAACCGCACTCGCCGCATCCTCAACCGAGGTTTCGCCGCCGCCACCGTCCTCATGCTCGCCGCACTGCTGTGGGTGGGATCGGCCAATTGGGCCACGTGGAATGCCGGGCAGCAGGGCTTTAATAAAGCCGCCGGGCCGATGAGTGAATTAACCAATGCGCGTATCGCCGCGCAGCAGGCCCGCACCAAGGAAACCTTGGCGTTGGTGCGGCGCCAATCCGTGGCCGATAATGCCACCTTGTTCTATGCCAGCATGGACCGCATCGATAACGCGATCGACAGCTATCGCTCCTCTCCCCTGCTGGACTCCGCGCAGGATCGGATGGCCGCCAACCGCGCCGAGCAGTCCGTGGAGCAGTGGCGGGTGTATCACGAGCGGCTGCGCGACGCCCAGTCCTCCGGCAACTATGACACCGCCCTCGATGTAACCCTCGGTAATCATCCCCGCTCCGCGGCCACCGCCTTCGATGAGCTCGATGCGAACCTCTCCACGCTCATCAGCGATGCCCGCGCCACCATGCGCGACTATATTGCCGATGGCCTGCGCGCCACCCGCCTGCTCGCCATCATGGTGAGTATCTGCTCCGTGCTCTCTGTGGTACTGGTGTGGATAGGTATTCGCCCCCGACTCTTGGAGTTCCTCTAATGCGCCCGCCCGCACCGCACCGCCGCCTCGTGGCGCTGGGCCTTGCCCTGAGCGCCGGGATCGCCGGCTGCTCCGAGGTGGAACCCGAGCGCGACCCCGCCCCCACCTGGGTACAGGAGCTGGCGCATGAACAGCGCTCCTTTCCCGCCGGCGCCCAGTGGGAAAAGGCCGGCAGCCAGCCGCCGGTGCAGGTGGACGAGGCCGAACACTTTGCCTCCCTGCGCCCCGATGAGCGCACCCCCGAGGAGCGTATTCCGGACATTGTGCAGCGCGGCTACCTGATCGTGGGCGTGGACCAATCCCAGAACCTGCTCTCCTACCGCGATCCCGCCACGGGGGAACTCTCCGGCTTCGAGATCGAGCTTGCGCGGGAGATCGCTCGGGATATCTTCGACGATCCCGACGCCGTGGATTTTCGCTTCATCGACGCCTCCGACCGGGTCTCGGCGCTGGATAGCGGCACCGTGGACATGGTGATTCGTACCATGACGATCACCCCCGAACGCCAGGGGCAGGTGGAGTTCTCGGCGCCCTATTTCACCTCCCAAACCCGAGTGCTGGTGCACAAGGGCTCCGGCACCACTGGGGTGAACTCACTCCACGGGCGCAGCGTCTGCGTGGTGGATGAGTCCACGGCGCTGCAGCACACCCGCACCTATGCGCCCAATGCCGATATTCTGCGCGTGCGGAACTGGGCGGATTGCCTCGTCGCCCTGCAACAGGACCAGGTGGATGCCGTGGTGGGGGATGATTCGATTCTCGCCGGCATCGCCGCCCAAGACCCCACTACGGAGATCGTGGGCCGCCCCATTGATAAGGAAAGCTATGGGGTGGGCATCCCGCCGGCCGAGCAGGGCCACGACACCACGGGGCTGGTGCGGCAAGTCAATTCCACGATCGAGCGCATTATCAGCGATGGCACGTGGCAAGACATGTATGCGCAGACCCTCGGCCCCTACCAAACCTCGGTGTCTCCGCCCACGCCCCACTATGTGGATGAGGAGGGAGAACGCTGATGAGCGATGAAGACTATCCCGTCATGGGCACCGAGGCCGTGCCCTTTGACCCCTTCGCAGACGATGGCGAGGAGGAGCAGGAGCTCGATTCCGATAGCTCCATCCAGGCGCTGCTCGCGGACCTCGGGGCGCTGCGCGATGGGCCGAATCAGCCCACCGCCCCCACCAAAGTGCAGGACGATCCTTCTGAGCGCAGCCGCCGCGAGGCGCTGTCCACCTTCCGCGAGCGGCGCACCCATACCCGCGTGGGCCGACTGGTGGCCGAGGGCATGGTGCAGCTTCCCTTCGTGCCCCTGCACGATCCCGAACGGGCCCTCATTGACCCCAGCGAGGACATCGCCAATGGCACCGAGCCGCCGGCGCTCAGCCCCGGCGATGTGGTGGCCAACCAGTACACCGTGCTGGGTGTGATCGCCCACGGCGGCATGGGCTGGGTGTATCTCGCCGAGGACAGCAATGTCTCGGGCCGCTGGGTGGTGCTCAAAGGCATGATGGCGGAGACCTCACACCCCTCCCAGGGCGTGGCCGAGGCCGAGCGGGAATTCCTGGCGGATATCACCCACCCGGCGATCGTGAAGATCTTCAACTTCATCGACGATCCGCGGGTGGAGGGCGGCTTCATCGTGATGGAGTTCGTGGGCGGGCCCTCGCTGCGGGACCGGGCGAAGCGCTCCGGCGGCACCATCGATATCGATGTGGCCATCGGCTATATCCTCGAAGTGCTGCCGGCGCTGGCCTATCTGCACTCCCGCGGCGTGGTGTATAACGACCTCAAGCCGGACAACATCATCGTCACCGAGGACCAAGTCAAGCTCATTGATCTCGGCGCGGTCTCCGGTATCGGGGCCTTCGGCTATATCTACGGCACCAAGGGCTTCCAGGCCCCCGAGGTCGCCACCGAGGGGCCCTCGGTGGCCTCGGACATCTACACCATCGGACGCACGCTCGCCGCGCTGACGCTGCCGCTGCCGATGAGCGATGGGGTGTACGAGCCGGGTATCCCCTCCCCCACTGCGGAGCCGTTGCTGCGCCGCTATTTGAGCTTCTACCGGCTGCTGCTGCGCTGCACCCACGAGGATCCCGCCCAGCGCTTCACGGACGTCTCCCAGCTGGAAATCCAGCTCTATGGTGTGCTGCGGGAAATCCTCGCCATTCGCGATGACATCCAATACCCCTCGCACCATTCGGCCTTTTCCCCGCAGCGTACAACTTTCGGCACCAAGCACCTGGTATTCCAAACCGATCAGCTCATTGATGGAGTGGACCGCACGGTGCGCATCACCCCGGACGAGGTGATCTCGGCGCTACCGGTGCCGCTGATTGATCGCTCCGATCCGGGGGCGGCGCTGCTCTCGGGTAGCTCCTATTCTGAGCCCACAGAGACCCTGGAGACCCTGCACCAAGCTATGCAGTCCAGCGAGTATGAACACTCCACCGAGATCCCCCTCGGCGTGGTGCGCGCCCTTTTGGACTTAGGATTCCGGGACGAGGCGAAATCCTGGCTGGAGTCGCTGGAAGAACGACTCGGCGATGATTGGCGCCACCAGTGGTTTTCTGGGGTGACCACGATGCTCACCGGGGATCTCTTGGCCGCCCAACGGCATTTCAACCAGGTGCTGCACATCCTGCCCGGGGAGCCGGCGCCGAAGCTGGCGCTGGCGGCGGTCAATGACATGCTGCTGCAGGAAAGCTCCCACGACCATGTGGCGCTGCTCAGCGACACCGCGCTGAAGGCCGCGCTCCTCGGCCCCGATGCGGCGGAGGTGACACCGGAGCAGCTGAGCTCCATCAGCGATGACTGGAACTATGTCACCAGCGTGCCGGCGAAGCTGCGCTTTCACACTATTCAGCTCTATCAGCTGGTGTGGGCCACCAACCCCACCACGGTGAGTTCGGCCTTCGGCCTGGCCCGGCAGCTCTATGCCGAGGGCCAAACCAACCTGGCGGTGGCGGCGCTCGATCGGGTACCGCAGGCCTCGCGGCATCAGCGCATGGCGCAGCTGAGCACCATCATGATGCTCATTTCTGGGGAGTCCACCGAATCCGCCATCCGCCGCGCCGCCCGCCGCTTGGAACAGATCCCTACCAACGAGCCCCGCTACCTACAGCTGCAGGCCGCGGTGACCGCCGCCGGGCTCTACTGGCTGCGCAGCAATGACCTCAGTGAGGCATGCTCGCCCAATGAGCTTTTCGACGACCCCTTCACCCAAACCGGCCTGCGCTACGGCCTTGCTCGCTGGCTCCGTGGCCTGGCCCGCAGCGCCCACCACACCCTGCATCGCTATGAGCTCATCGACATGGCCAATAAAGTGCGCCCCACCACCTGGCTGTAGATGCCACGAGGCGGCCCGTGGATGGGCGCAGCCGCCCAAGACAGGACAGCACCACACCACCCCTATAAAGAGGTAATCCAATAGACTAGGCCAGATTCTCTAGCAATTTCCCGCACCTACATATATTGTTTCGCTTAGCTCACTATCTAGAGCAACCTCCGGAAACCACGCGTCACTGGGCGATTCGGATACTCAACCGTTTGGGATACTCGTGATCCCCCAAGCACCATAAGGAGAACGTTCACATGTTTTATAGCAAGAAAAAAGCTTTAGCACTGTCCGCAGTGCTAACCCTTGGGCTATCAACACTCTTGGCCCCCAACTCCCACGCGCAAGAGTCAAATCCCTCCTACGAGGATGCAGCCGTTCTGGTAGCAATGAACGACCTAGACTGTTCCGCTGGAGAGCACCGCGTCGTCGTTGGATCCGACGGGCTCCAACACGCCATCGGCTGCACCAATCTTTCATCAGCTGGCGCTGATAATGCAGCACCCTCCAACCCGAATGAGGTTGCTCCTGCAAACCACTGGAATCCTTACGAGAATGCGTACTACCGATGCGGGTCGAGCTATGTGCGCAATCAGCAAATTGCCTACTATCGCTACAAGGGAACCGTTCATGCGTCGGGCAAATATGGATCTGGTCAGCAGTGCGGTGGAAGCGGTAAAGTAGTAGCTGCATCTATAACTTATAAGCGCGGGGGCAAGGTTCTTGCACGTGCGCGCGCAACCACAGGACAAACAAAGGTAGCCTCGGCTTGGGACTCTCCCAACTGGTGGGCACCTGAAACACAGTTGTATTACAATTTCACACTTCGATAAGGTGTTCCGATGCTACGTAAAGGCCCACTCATCTCAGGTTCCTTTTTCGCCCTGGCCTGCGCCCTGATTACTATTTCTGCGGCCATCACGGTAAAAGAAGAACTGGATACAGCCAGCAAGGTCCATAACGGCGGTCTGCCCTATTCCGTGTGTTTTCTTCTCGCGGGCTTGAGCGTCACTGCACTCATTGTGTACTCCCTGTATCTGTCCATCACCGGGTGGTCGACCACGCGCTTCCTCCGGGCAATGTGCATGACAGTGAGATTCTCAGCAGTGCTGGCGGTGGTCTGCTCCGTGTGGTTTATCGTGGTCACGGATCTCTTCAACATGGGCGGAGTACTGGGCATCATGCTTGCGCTCTCCTGCATGTTCTGGGCCAATGGCCTCTTCAAGTTACACACCCAAGAACACAGCTAAATACACAACTGTGGCGGTACCCTTGCGGTACCGCCACAGTGCTTTTTGGTGCTAGCTATTCTGCGCCAATTGATCTGCGTAGCGGGCGATGGCGAGTTCCTCGTTAGTGGGAACCACAAAAACCTTCACCTGAGAATCATCGGCAGAGATCTCACGCGGGCCGTCATTCGGCAGCTCATTGCGCTCGGGATCGATCTTGATGCCGAACCACTCGAGGTTCTCTAGCGCATCGGCGCGGACGAATTTATCGTTTTCTCCCACACCGGCAGTGAAGGTAATGGCGTCCACGCGGCCCAAGGCCACCATGTAGGAGCCGATATAGCGGCGCAGCTGGTGGATGTAGATATTGTAGGCCAGCCAGGCGTCATCATCGCCTTCTTCGATGCGCTCGCGCAGCACGCGGAAATCATTCACCCCAGCGATGCCCTTCACACCGGACTTGCGGTTGAGCAGCTCATCGATCTCATCGATGCTCATATTCGCCTGGCGGGCCAGGTGGAAGACGATGCCGGGATCAATATCGCCGGAGCGGGTACCCATCACCAAACCGGCCAGCGGGGTCAGCCCCATGGAGGTGTCGATGGCCAGCCCGCCGCGAATAGCGGCACAGGAGGCACCATTGCCCAGGTGCAGGGTGATCTGATTGACCATATCGGCGGGCTTATCGAGCAACGCCGGCACATGCTGCGACACATATTCGTGGCTGGTGCCGTGGAAGCCATAGCGGCGCACCCCATACTCGCCAGCCACCTCGTTGTTGATGGCGTAGAGGGCGGCTGCAGGCGGCAGCGAATGGAAGAAACCGGTGTCGAACACGCCCACGTGCGGGATGTCCGGCAGCAGCGACTGCGCCACCTCGATACCGTCGATATTGGCCGGGTTGTGCAGCGGGGCGAGCGGGATGAGATCGCGGACCATGCTGATGACTTCATCGGTGAGGATCACCGGCTGAGAGAACACCAGCCCGCCGTGCACCACGCGGTGGCCCACTGCGGAGATGTCCACATCCTCGATGCCGCAGCCATGCTCGCGCATGAGGTCGAAGGCCAGCTTCAGCCCCACCGAGTGATCGGGAATCGGCGCCTCCACCACATGCTTGTCCCCCAGGTGTTTGAGGGTGACGCGGCCGGAGTCCTCCCCGATCTGCTCCACCAGCCCAGAGGCAAAAGGCTCATCTTGGGCGTGGGAGGCGGGATCCACCAGCTGGAACTTGATGGAGGAGGAGCCAGAGTTAAGAACGAGAGAGTAGCTCATAGTTAGCGGTGTCCTCCGGTCTGGATGGCGGTAATGGCCACGGTATTGACGATATCGGGCACCGTCGCGCCGCGGGAAAGATCATTGACGGGTGCGTTCAGCCCCTGGAGCACCGGGCCCACGGCCAGGGCGCCAGCGGTGCGCTGGATAGCCTTGTAGCTGATATTGCCGGCCTCGAGATCGGGGAAGATCAACACATTCGCTGCACCGGCCACCGGGGACTCCGGGGCCTTCTTGGCGGCGACGGAGGCGGTAATGGCGGCGTCGAACTGCAGCGGGCCGTCGATGGATAGCTCTGGGTCGATGCCGCGGGCGGCCTCCACGGCGGCCACGGCGCGATCCACATCGGGGCCGGCGCCGGAGGAGCCGGTGGAATAGGACAGCACGGCCACCTTGGGATCGAGGCCGAATTGGCGGGCAGTGCGGGCGGAAATCGCGGCGATCTCGCCCAGCTGCTCGGCGGTGGGGTTCAGGTTCACCGCGCAATCGCCCACGGCCCAGATCCGGCCGGGCAGCACCATGAAGAACACGGAGGAGACCACGGAGGCATCCGGGGTGGTTTTAATGATCTGCAGGGCGGGGCGAATCGTCTCGGCGGTGGTGTGGGCCGCGCCCGAGACCATGCCATCGGCGTCGCCGCAGTGCACCATCATGGTGGCGAAATAGGAGACGTCCTTCATCTGCTCGCGGGCCTGCTCGATGGTCACGCCCTTCTTGGCGCGCAGCTTGGCGAACTCGGCGGCATAGTCCTCGGCGCGGGGGGTGGTGAGCGGATTCACCAGCTCGGCGCGGGAAAGATCCAGCCCGGCCGCGGCGGCGCGGGAAGAAATATCCTCCGGATCGCCCAGAATGGTCAGCTCGCACACCTCGGTGGACAGCAGCTGCGCGGCGGCCTGCAACACGCGATCATCATCGCCCTCGGGCAGCACGATCCGCGCGCCGATGGCGCGGGCCTGCGCAAGCAGGGAGTGCTCGAAGAGCTCGGGGCTCATCACCGGCTCCGTAGCAGCCAACTCCTCCTTATTAATAGAGGCCTCCTCGCCCGGCGCGAATACCGCGGCGGCAGGCGCGTGCTGCTCGGCCGCTTTTTTGGTGGCCAGCTCGATGGTGTCGGCGGGCGCGTCGGCGAGCACGAGCAATGGCAGGCCGAGGCCGGCGGCGGCGCGGGCATCAAAATCGAGATCGCCGGTGCCGCACAGCAGGGCGTCCTCGGGATAGCTGCTGCCCAGCACGGTGGACAGCTGCGGGGCGCCGTCGATAAGCGAATGGGGCTTAAGGTTGAGATGCTGGGCGAGAAGAGTGGGATCATAGGTGGCGAGATTGACACCAAGGGCACTCAACAGTACGGCGGTCATAATCGAGCCTTTCCTTCTGGCACATCGCTTGTGATTCGTTGTATGTGATTCACCGCATAAGTCTAGCGGCAACGTAGTACATCTATCGATTAGGCTGCTAAACCTTACTGGGACACAGAATACCGGTGCGCGCTGGACATATCAGCCGAGTGCACGCACCGACCCACACTATATTTGTGGCAAAACACACACCATGGCGGAGTGAGGCTTGCCTGACACGCCACGACGCAGGCCACTGGCAGTTTGTGTTTGCCCAGCGTAAGGTAAATGCGGATTAGCGTCGCCGCCGCACCCTTTCTCTGCGCCGGCGACGCCGCAGATAACGCCCCCAACCAGCACAAGTGAAGGATACGATGTCTCGCCCGATTCGCGTCGCCGTAGTTGGCGCCGGCCCCGCCGGCATTTACGCCTCTGACCTGCTCATGAAGTCCGGTCACGAGGTCTCCATCGACCTCTTCGAGCGGATGCCCGCCCCCTTCGGCCTGATCCGCTATGGCGTGGCCCCGGACCATCCGCGCATTAAGGGCATCGTCCAATCGCTGCACCGCGTGCTGGATAAGCCGCAGCTGCGTCTGCTCGGCAATATCGAGGTGGGCAGCACCGTCACTGTCGATGAGCTCCGCGATTTCTATGACGCCATCATCTTCTCCACCGGCGCTACCGGCGACCGCGCGCTCGAAGTGCCCGGCGCGGATCTGCCCGAGGCCTATGGCGCCGGCGAGTTCGTGGGCTTTTATGACGGCAACCCGGACTTCGAGCGCAATTGGAACCTCGACGCCGAGCAGGTGGCCGTGATCGGCGTGGGCAATGTGGCCCTCGATATCGCCCGCATTCTGGCGAAGACCGGCGATGAGCTGCACGTGACCGAGATCCCGGACAATGTCTATGCCAACCTCAAGGCCAACCAGGCCCGCGAGGTGCACATCTTTGGCCGTCGCGGCCCCGCCCAAGCCAAGTTCACCCCGCTGGAACTGAAGGAGCTGGATCACTCCCCCACCATCGAGGTTGTGGTGAACCCGGAGGATATTGACTACGACGAAGCCTCCATCGAGGCCCGCCGCACCTCCAAGTCGCAGGATCTGGTGTGCTCCACCCTGGAGCAGTACGCCATCCGCGATCCCCAGGATGCGCCGCACAAGCTCTATATCCACTTCTTCGAATCCCCCGTGGAGATCCTCGGCGAGGATGGGCATGTGAGCGGGCTCAAGACCGAGCGCATGCAGCTCGACGGCAATGGTGGGGTCACCGGCACCGGCGAGTTCACCGTGTGGCCGGCCCAGGCCGTCTACCACGCCATCGGCTATCGCTCCGATGAGGTGAAGGATGTGCCCTTCGACTCCCAGCGCGCGGTGATCCCCAATGATGGCGGCCACGTACTGGACTCCGAGACCGGCGAGCCCCTGCCGAAGCTGTACACCACCGGCTGGATCAAGCGCGGCCCCGTGGGGCTGATCGGCAATACCAAGTCCGATGCCAAGGAAACCACCGCTATGCTGCTCGAGGACTATGAGGCCGGCACCCTCGAGGCCCCCGCCCACCCGGGCGAGGATGCCATTATTGAGCTGCTCGAGGAGCGCAAGGTGCCCTATACCACCTGGACGGGCTGGCATAACCTGGATGCCGCCGAGCGCGCCGCCGGCGAGGCCGAGGGCCGCGAGCGCAAGAAGATTGTGGAGTGGGATGACATGGTGCGCCATGCCCACCCCGAATACGAGATCTAGGCATCAGCCACAACTCATATCGCGCCCGTCACTGCCCCTTGCGGAGGTGGTGGCGGGCGCTGCTCGTCGGTGGCGCCGCGTCGCCGGTTGTGAGCTGGGTAATATCCATGGGCCTGCGGCTCGCGACAACTCTACAAGTAGCTGGCTCTCAGCTAAGGTGGTCTGCGTTGATTTACCCATAGTGTGAGAGAAGGTTATTAAGAGATGACGCAGACATTCCACGAGGCAGCCGGCGGGCATATCCGCTCGGTATCTGGCCGCACCCCCACCGATTCCACCACCATGGAGTTCTGGCAGGGCCTGTCCGCCACGGTGATGGACGCCCTGGCCGAGAACTGGGCAGCCACCACCGAGCTATATAAGAAGGGTCGCCGGCAGCACTATCTGTCTGCCGAGTTCCTCATGGGCCGCGCCCTGCTGAATAACCTGCTCAACCTGGGGTTGTTCGATGAGGCCGCCGCCACCGCCAAGAACTATGGCCTGAACCTCTCCGAGGTACTGGAGGAGGAGCCGGACGCCGCACTGGGCAATGGCGGCCTGGGGCGTCTTGCTGCGTGTTTCTTGGATTCCTGCGCCACCCAAGACCTGCCCGTGGTGGGCTATGGCATTCTCTACCGCTATGGCCTGTTCAAGCAGGAATTCGATAATGGTTTCCAGACCGAGCACCCGGATTCCTGGATGGAGGAGCGCTATCCCTTCATCATTCGCCGCATCCACGAACAGCGCATCATTAGCTATAACGACATGCAGGTTCGTGCCGTGCCCTATGACATGCCGATCACCGGCTATGGCACCGACAATGTGGGCACCCTGCGGCTGTGGAAGGCCGAGCCGATGCAGGAGTTCGACTACGATGCCTTCAACTCCCAGCGCTTCACCGACGCCATCGTGGGCCGCGAAGCCGTGATGGACATCTCGCGCGTGCTCTACCCGAATGACACCACCTTCGAGGGCAAGGTGCTGCGTGTGCGCCAGCAGTACTTCTTTGTCTCCGCCTCTCTGCAGGAGATCGTGGAGAACCACGTCGCCCAGCACGGTGATCTGTCCACCTTCGCGAAGTACAACTCGGTGCAGCTCAATGACACCCACCCGGTGCTGGGCATCCCAGAGCTCATGCGCCTGCTCATGGATGTGCACGGCATGGGCTGGGAGAAGGCCTGGGATATCGTGTCCGAGACCTTCGCCTACACCAACCACACGGTGCTGGCCGAGGCCCTGGAGACGTGGGAGTGCTCGATCTTTGATCGTCTCTTCCCGCGCATCATGGAGATCGTGCGCGAGATCGATCGCCGCTTCCGCATCGACATGGCCGAGCGCGGCCTGTCCCAGGAAACCATCGACTACATGGCGCCGGTATCTAATAACTCGGTGCACATGGCGTGGATCGCCTGCTATGCCGCCTACTCCATCAATGGCGTGGCCGCCCTGCACACCGAGATCATCAAGCGCGAAACCCTGAGCGAGTGGCACGATATCTGGCCGGAGAAGTTCAACAATAAGACCAATGGTGTCACCCCGCGCCGCTGGCTCAACCAGTGCAACCCGCGCCTATCGGCGCTGCTCACCGAGGTTACCGGCTCGGATGAGTGGGTGCGGCAGCTGGATGTTCTCGCCGACTATCGCGATAAGGGCACCCCGGAGATCTACCAGCGCCTGAGCGAGATCAAGCACGCCAATAAGGTGGAGTTTGCGGAATGGATCCGCAACCGCAGCGGCATGGAGATCGACCCGGACGCCATCTTCGATGTGCAGATCAAGCGCCTCCACGAGTACAAGCGCCAGCTGCTCAATATCTTCTATGTGCTGGATCTGTACTTCCGCATCAAGGACAACCCGGAGCTGGAGGTGCCGAAGCGCGTCTTCATCTTCGGCGCCAAGGCCGCCCCGGGATATGTGCGCGCCAAGGCCATCATCAAGCTCATCAACGAGGTGGGCCGCATGGTGAACAATGATCCCGCAGTGAATGACACCATCAAGGTGGTATTCGTGGAGAACTACAACGTCTCACCCGCCGAGAAGATCATTCCCGCCGCCGATGTCTCCGAGCAGATCTCCACCGCCGGTAAGGAGGCCTCGGGTACCTCCAATATGAAGTTCATGATGAACGGCGCGCTCACCTTGGGCACCTTGGACGGCGCCAATGTGGAGATCCTCGACTCGGTGGGCGATGAGAATGCCTATATCTTTGGCGCCACGGAAGAGGAGCTCCCCGAGCTGCGCAAGAGCTATGACCCGCGGCACGAGTATGAAACTGTGCCCGGGCTGAAGCGGGTGCTCGATGCGCTTGTCGACGGCACTCTGGACGATTCCGGCTCCGGCTGGTTCCACGATCTCCACTGGTCCCTGTTGAACTCCAATAACTGGGAGCCGGCGGATGTCTACTACCTGCTGGGCGATTTCGCCGACTATCGCGCCACCCGCGACCGCATGGCCGCAGACTATGCCGATCAGCAGGCGTGGTCCGAGAAGGCATGGATCAACATCACCTCCTCCGGCCGTTTCTCCTCTGACCGCACCATCCGCGACTACGCAGAAGAGGTATGGAAGATCGAGCCGCAGCCGCTCGAGTCCTAATACACTCACCGCACCTCGCCCCCGTTCCTCCCTCCGGAGGGGCGGGGGTTTGTGTGTACGTGAGGAAACACACCTGCACATAAATGTTCAGTGCATTGAACTTAGGCTATCAGTGTGCAAAAATTTAAAGGTCGATGAACGTTCCGCCGCGATGTGTCACTGGGCGGCATCGGCAACACTTTGACTGATTTCCTCCACACGATGGGACAACCATGAACATCTACACAAGGCGCGTACTCGCAGCTGTGGCCTCCACTGCCCTTCTTGGCAGCGGCCTGGCCGCCTGCAGCTCCGAGTCCGAATCTTCAGATGACGACATCAAGGTGGTGGCCTCCACCACCCAAATTTGTGACTATGTGAAGCAGCTTGAGGTCTCTCAGGTGGATCTCACCTGCCTGCTGGCACCGAATGCCACAGCACACCAGCTGGAGATGACCCACGAGCAGCTCGTCAAGACCTCCGAGGCTGATCTGATCATGGTCAACGGCGTTGACCTCGAGCACTTCCTCGATTCGGCCATCGATTCCAGCGAGTTCTCCGGCACCATGCTGGTCACCACCGGCGTGCTCACCGCCAGCGATGTGGATGAGGCCCCGACCGATAGGGAGTCGGAGCTGGAGAAGTCCGCCAGCGGCCGCTATGACATCGACCGCGGCATCGCCCGAGTGGACGTCGCCCCGTGGCCCTTCGCCCCGGAGCCCGGCGAGGAGGCAGAGTTCACCTACGATCCGCACGTGTGGACCTCTCCGAAGAACGCTCAGATCCAGGTGGAAAACATCGGCTACGCCTTGGAAAAGGAAGCCGAAGAGCGCGGCAACACTGAGCTGAAGGAAGAAATCCAGCAAAATGTGAAGAATTACAACGCCAAGCTCGATCAGCTGGATCAGTGGGCTCGCGAGTCCATCAGCAGCGTGAACAACCCAGTGCTCTTCACCAGCCACGATGCCTTCGGCTACTTCTCTAAGGAGTACGGCGTGGACTTCATTGGCGCCGCACTGAGCGACTTCTCCGATCAGCAGGACGCCACCGCCAGCCACATCAACGAAGCCGCAGAGACGGTGAAGGAGTCTGGCGCTACCGTGCTGTTCGCGGAGAACTCCAATAACTCCAAGTCCATCGAGGCTGTCGCTAAGGCCGCCGGAGTCAAGGCCGTGGTGGGCGATGACGCCCTCTATGGCGACTCGCTCGGCCCGGCCGGCACTGATGGCGAGACCTACATCGGCTCCATCAAGCACAACGTGAACACCTTGGTGGATGCATGGGATGGCCAGGTCGCTGAACTGCCGGAGCAGCTTCAATGATCGTGTCGCTCCGCGACGCCTCCTTCAGCTACGGCGGCGCAACGGTCGTCGATTCTGTCACCGCCCATGTCAACGCCGGCGAGGGCCTAGCCCTCATCGGCCCCAATGGCTGCGGTAAAACCACGGTGCTGCGCGGCATCATCGGCACTGCCCGACTGTGTTCCGGCGAGCTGGAGGTCCAGGCCCCCCGTATTTCCTATGTGCCGCAGACAGCTGATATTGATCGCACCTTCCCCGTCACTGCCTTCGACGTAGTGGCCATGGGGGTGCTTGCCCAGCTGCGTTTTTTCCAACCGCTGGGTAAGCACAAGCGCCGGGTGCGCGCTGCCCTAGAGAAGGTGGGCCTCGGCGACCGCGCCGGCTCCCACTTCGGCAGCCTCTCGGGCGGCCAGCAACAGCGCGTGCTGCTCGCACGCGCCATTGTGGCCCAACCCGATCTGGTGCTGCTCGACGAGCCCTTCAATGGCCTCGATACGGCCAATCGCGAGATCCTGTTGGAGCTGCTCAACGAGCTCAAGAGCACCGGCACGGCCCTGATCGCTTCGACCCACGACTATGAACTGGCAGAGGGGGCGTGCGATAACGTTCTGGCGCTGTTGAATCCCCCGCAGTTCGGACCGGTGACTGAGGGAGTTGCGGCCTATGTGGACTGAGCTAGCTCACCAAGTGGGCATGGCCCCTTTCATGTTTCGGCCCCTCATTTTGTTGCTCGCCCTTGGCGTAGTTAGTGGCGTGCTGGGGGTTATTGTGAACCTCCGCAGCCTCGAGTTCAATGCCGAGGCCAGCGTGCACGCCATCTTCCCCGGAGTGGTGGCCGGAGCGGTGTTCGGCGGGATCGATATGATCGTGCCCACCGCCTCGGCCGTGGCGGTGGTGGTGGCCATTGTGCTCACCCTTGTCTCCCGCGCCCGCGTCGGCGAATCCGGGGTGGCCATTGTGCTTACTGGTTTCTTTTCGCTCGGCGTGATCATCTCCCTCTATAAGGGAGATCGCTCTGGGCAGTTAGAGGCGCTGATGTTCGGCCGCCTCCTTGAAATCACCGATGACCGCCTCACCACGGCGCTCCTAGTCTTCGCCGTGGCACTCGCGTTGCTCATCGCCACTTGGTCCACCCAGGTGTTTACCGCCTTTGACCGCGATGGTGCCCAGGCTGCTGGGGTGAATCTGTGGATCGTGGATCTCACGATCAACGCCGCCATCGCCGCCGTGGTGGTGGCCTCCGCCGCCGCCATCGGTGTGCTGCTGGTGATCGGCTTCATCATCGTTCCCGGCGCCGCAGCGCGGCTGGTGGTGCACCGCGTCCAGCACATGATTCCCCTCGCCATCGGTATCTCGGTGGTTTCGGGCGTCATTGGGTTGAGCCTGGTTCCGCTCGGGCCGATCTCGCCCCAGGCAGTCGTCGCACTGTCTGTGGTGGCCATGTACTTCGTTTTTCTCATCATTCGTTTGCTGCAGGATCGTCGCAGCCGCACCGTGACAAGGAGGTGAGCCACTCATGCTCGACATTCTCACGCTTCCCATTGTGGAGCTCGTTATAGTGGGTGCGCTCGCCGGTTTGGTCGGCAGCCTCGCCCTGTTGAATAAGCAAATCTTTTTTGCCGAGGCCATCACCCACGCCACCTTTCCCGGTGCGGTCGTGGGCGTGATTATCGGTGCCGCCTTCGGCTTGAACCATTCCCAGCTATCGCTCGCGCTCTTTATCGGCGCGCTGGTGATGTGCTGGCCCATTGGTGCTCTGTTTTCGCTCTCGCGGGTGGGCACCTCCCAATCCGCGGCGGGAATCGTGCTCACCACCGGCTTCGCCTTGGGCTATTTCCTCAATAAGCTCTTCGCGCCGCTACCGATCAAGGTAGAGAGCTTCCTGGTGGGCAGCGTGCTCACCGTGACCCGCACCGATGTGACTCTCGCGCTGATCCTGCTCGCCAGCGTGATCATTGTGCTCGCCGGCGGCTGGCGACGGCTGGTGTTCTTTGCTTTCGATCCGGCTGGTTTCGGGGTAGCGCATCGACGCAGCCTCGCGCAGGCACTGATCAGCGCACTCATCGTGCTTACCTTGGTGGCGCTGATCCCGGCAGTGGGCACCATTTTGTCCATCGCCCTGCTGGCCGCTCCTGCAGCCACGGTGGCGATCTTTGCCACCCGCCCCAGCACCTTGCTGCTCGTTTCGCCCGTGATGGGCATCATCATGGGCTTGAGTGGGCTGGCGATAGCCGTGGTTTTTCATCTCTCCGCCGGCGGCTGTATCGGTTTGACCGCCGCGCTGGTCTACGCCGTGGCGAAGCTCATGTCTCTCGCCGGCCTCGGACGCAGCTAAGACGCGCCAGAGACTATCTGGCACGCACCACGCCCCGCACTCCCCCACTGGAGGATGCGGGGTTTTCTTATGCGCAACGCAGCGCGCCCCGCACCGCAATGAAGGGTGCAGGGCGCAATCAGGACAGGGGCGACGGTGGCCGTTATTCGGCCTCCACTGGCGGCTCCGCGGACCAGGGGAACACGATCCACTCGGCGGTGCGTTTCCACACATAGGTGGGATCTACTTCGCTAGTGGGCTTGGCGTAGAGCACCGCGGAGCGCACATCGGCGCCGTGGGTGGCCAAAAGTTTCAGCACGAGGGACAGGGTACGGCCGGAGTCGGCGACATCGTCGACGACGAGCAGCTTCTTATCGCTAATCGCCTCGATATCCAGCAGTGGCTCCAGCAGAACCGGATCCGGCAAGGTTTCGTGCACATCGGTATAGAATTCCACGTTGATGGCGTCGGAGAGCTTAACGCCCATGGAATAGGACAGCGCCCCAGCCGGTACGAGACCGCCGCGGGCGACAGCCACAATAATGTCTGGCGTGAAACCGTCATTGACAACCGTCTGGGCGAGCTCGCGGGAAGCGCGGCCGAAACCGTCCCAGGTGAGGATTTCCTTCTCGGGTAGATCCGCTGAATCTGCGTGATAAGCCATGTTTAAACTCTACCCCGCCGACTGTTTTCTGCCTACGTTATGTGTCGGCGCCTTCTTCCCATTGCGCTCACGCCCACTAGAATAGAGCTCATTAATTCCTACGACCCGTGTGGAAAAGAGGCACTGCGTGTATTCCCAGGACTGGATCGGTACCGCCCTTTCCGATACCGCCACGAAAGTGATGCTGCTCGGAGCCGGCGAACTGTGCAAGGAGGTGGCCATCGCCTTCCAAAGGCTTGGGGTAGAGGTGCACGCCGTGGACCGCTATGAAAACGCCCCCGCCCACCAGGTGGCCCACGCCGCCTATGTGCTGGATGTGCGCGATGGTGAGGCGCTCTACGAGCTGGTGAATAGGGTACGCCCCGACTATCTCGTGCCCGAGACCGAGCAGGTGGATTCCGCCACTCTTGAGCGTATTGAGGCCGAGGGCCTATCGACCGTGGTGCCTTCTACTCATGCCACGAAGATGACGAATTCGCGGGAAACACTCAAACAGCTCGCCGCCTATGAGCTGGGTGTGCCGACCTGTCGTTTCGCCTTTGCCACGTCCCTAGAGGAGCTGAAACAGGCTGTACTCAATGTGGGTCTGCCCTGTGTGGTGAAGCCCAATCAGGGCACCGCCGCCCGCGGCCAAACTCTGGTGCGGGAGATGGCGGATGTAGAGCAGGCGTGGGCGAACGCGCTGGATGCCATCGATGGTGGCCCGGCACAGGTGATCGCCGAGGAATTCGTGGACTTTGACTATGAGGTGACGATCCTCACCGTGCGTTCTAAGGACCCCTATTCGGATTCTGAGGCCACGTGGTTCTGTGAGCCTATTGGCCATACCCGGTTGGGAGAGGTCGCAGAATTGGGCGCCATGAGTGCTGGGCGCGCCAGTGATAGCGCCGAATCGAGCGGTGATTTCCTGGAGAGTTGGCAGCCCGCCCCGATGTCGGAATCCACCCGTGATCTGGCGCGCTCTATTGCCGCCCGTATTACCAATGCGCTCTCGGGGCGCGGGGTATTTGGGGTCGAGCTCTTTGTGAAGGGCGAGGATGTGTACTTCTCGGAGGTGGCGCCGCGGCCACACGATACCGGTATGGTCACCATGGCCACGCAGCGTTTCTCGGAATTCGAGTTGCATGCCCGGGCCGTGATGGGCTTTTTTGTCGATGTCACGCTCACCTCGCCTGGTGCCGCGGCGGTGATTAATGGCGCAGAGGATGGCCATGCCGTGCGCTATACCGGCATTTCTGAGGCCATGAGTATCCCCGAGGTGGATCTTCGTCTTTTTGGTAAAGCCGATAGCTATCCTGGGCGTCGCCTCGGAGTGGCGCTGGCCACCGCGGAAACGGTGGAGGAGGCGCGCACCCATGCCCGCCGCGCCGCCAAGGCCGTCACCCCCATTACCGATGATGCCTAAACCCCGCCTCTCGGGCGGGGTTCGGCTCTCGCTGTTGTGGGAAGAACGCTGAACATACGACTGCGGCCGCTTCCTTTTGTGGGGAAGCGGCCGCAGTGCGAGTATCGGTTTATGTGCTCTTATTCAGAGCGTCCTCGGCGGGTGCTGAGCCAGGTACCGATGGCCACGAGGAGTGTACCAACGATCACGAGGCCGATCACGCTAGCACCCGTGCTGGCGAGCGGGCCGGAGCTGCCGCTGCTGCCTTGGGAATCCGTGCCAGGTTTACTGGTCGGGGTCGAGGTGGCGGGCGTGCAGTTCCCCACCTGGGTGGTGACGCGGTTCGTGCGCACACCCGGAGTGGTGAGGGGATCGAACTGCGGGTATCCCTCGACGAGGACGTAACCGCGGTTGTGAATCTTCTGGCCCGTGGCCTCGGCGGAGCCCGCAGCTTCGAAGGTCCACGAGACAGTGGTTTCAGGATTGCCGCTGCGGAGCTTGGCGAGCTTCTCCAAACCCTTGTCTTGGAGTTTCAGCACTGCCACACCGCCGGTGAGCACGACCGAGTAGTCTTCATCGGCGTGTAGCTTCTCGGGATCCCAACCGGGCCGCTGAATGCTTACCTTCGAATTCAGCTTGATGGACAGTTCTGGAGAGATCGGGTCGGCGATCTCGAAGCGGTGGATCACACCATTGTGATCGGGAGCCGGAGTGGTGGAGGAAATTCCATAGGTGATAGTGTCTCCAGCTTCGATACACGTTGCGGAGACATCCTTATTCGCCATGATCCGCTGGTCCTTGGCGTGGACTTCGACTTCATAGGTCCATTCGCTGCGGTTGTCGGGATTCGTCGTCGGGATGGTGACGATAAAGGGGCTCACCAAAGATACGGAATTCTTTTGTGCAGCGCTCGGCAATTCCTGGACGAGGTAGGCGCCGATGGGCAGTTCGCTGAAATGTGCCACACCGTTGTCATCGGTGGTGGCGGTGCGAGCTCGGCCAAACTTTACGTCTTTCCCGCTGCCTTCGAAGTAATCAGCAATAGTGGTGCCTTCGAGCGCGCTCCAGCCTTCGTTCGTCGTGAGGTCTATTTCAATCGGCGTGTGGTCAGTATCCTTCTTCCCGACCCGCTCGATCCGTTGGATCTGGAATTTCAGGCCCTCGATCGGTTCCCTGCTGAGGTCCGCATCGGGGTTGGTGGGATCGCCGAACTGGGTGAGCGGATCGCCGAGCGCCTTGTGGACGGTGAGTTCACCGGTGCGGTTGGGATCGATAATGGAGGGTTGCGGTGTGTCGGCAGCCCACGCGTGTGGTGCACACACGACTACGAGAAGTAGTGCTCCGATGATCCAGCCGCAGATACTGTGCAGGCGGTGTTGAGCAGTGGTGGGCATACTCTTACTCTCCTTGTCCGGCGGCGCGCCGGCGCTGTTTCATGATCCACACGAACGTTGCGATGAGCACGGCCACGATGACTGCCGCAACCAGCGACATCCACCATTGCCACGGTGTGTAGGTCTGTTCCAATGTTTGGCTGGCTTCTTCATCATCCAACGGTGCCCGTTGGCCAGTAACCAGCAACCTATGGGAGTTCACGCCGTAGGGGGTGCAGGTGATGAGGGTGATCTTGTCTGCGCCAATTTCTGGCTTGAGGAGATCGGTTTCGTCGGGAAGAACGACGTTGATATCGCTCACCACGTACTTCATCTTTTGGCCGGAGACGCTGAGGTAAATCCCGTCTCCCTTTTCCACGTCGGTGAGGTTATCCCACAGCGTTGCGTGGGATAGCCCGGTGTGACCGGTGAGTACGGTGTGCGTGGATTCCCCGCCTACCGGGAGGGAACTGCCATAGAGGTGCCCGATACCACGATTGAGGGTTTCCTCATCGGTTCCGTGGTAGATCGGGAGGTCGGATTTGATCTTCGGGATGACGATGCGGCCCATGACATCGGCGAGGTCGAGCTGCTGCAAATACTCCTGGTATTGAGCATTCGAGCTATCGATTCGCGCGAGCCATGGATCGAGCACTGGACCGTTTGCGTGCTGGTCGTTCCACTCGTGTGCTCGACGAATGGCGTCGTCCCGTTCTTCTTGGGTGGTCTTATCCACGATTGTCCGAGAGTAGGCCTGTGCGGCTGAGCTCTGCTTCGAGTTCGCCATATACGTGGCGACCACGGGATAACTGAGGATCGCAAGCCCAAGAAAGATGATGATCAGAGGAACGAGGCGGCGCCGGAGCGACCCCGCACGTGCCTGTGTCGGCCTCGGCGCGTCCGAATTAACGATAGTAGTCACGGCGCCTCCTTAAGTTTCACTAGTTATTGATAGCGGGCTATGAAATTACATTTTTCACGTTTAGGTGGGGTCTGTTTAGTCTCTGACCCCAAAAGAGATGTCAGCCGTTGTGGCTAGCTCCTATTAGGAAGCAGCGTTCTGGCGACGGTTGGAGTAGAAGGCGTAAGCGCCGCCACCCACGATCAGCACGCCACCGAGAACCAACAGCATGGTGACACCGCGACCACCGGTGAGCGGAAGGTCGAAGCCAGCGTTGTCCTCGACGTTCTTGATCTCTTCAGAGGAAAGAGCAACGGTATCGCCCTCGCCCTTCTCGACAGTGAAGTAGTGCGGTTCAGCGAGCAGCTCGTAGCCTTCGGCAGACTTGGTCTCAACGAGGCAGTAGCCGGTCGGGTCGGTTTCCTTAGCCTCGCCGTTCACGTAGTCGTTCACGTGCAGGCCCTTGATGGTGGTGCCAGTCTCCTTCACCTCGATGCCCTCGGTGACCTGATTGTCTTCGGAAATCACCTTATCCGCATTACAGGTGTAGAGGTCGAAGGTTGCAGCAATACCATCACCAGCGGTGTTGGTCTTGTTGATCGTCACGTTACCGTAGTAGGTCTCCGGCTGATTGTCTTCCGGAATCTCAACCGGGGTGCCCGGATCATCATCGGTCGAGGTGGTGATCGAGGCGTTGTTCTTGATCGGACCGGTCTCACCGTCCGCATTCTCCTTGACGGTGAAGTCAATCTTGGCCTGCACCTTGCGGGCGTCACCCTCCTTGCCTGCGACCTGCTTGATGCCGGCCGGGGTCAGCGTGATAACGACCTCGCCGGCGGTGTCGGTGCTGACGGTGTAGTCGGTATCCTCGGTAAGTGGGGTGTCGTCACCGAGGGTGACCTGCTGAACAACAGGGTTCTCGAGGCGGGCAGAGGGGTACTTATCGGTCAGTACGACCTTGGTGAACTCAGAACCGGAAGGAACCTTGGCAGCAAGATCATAGGTGATGGTACCGCCTGCCTTGATGGCGTTGGCGTCGTTCACGGACTTGGTGATGACGTCTTCCTGCTTCTTGTTCTTCGGGTAGACGTGTACCTCGCGCAGGAAGCCCTGACGGTTATCCGGATCGGTCAGCGGCATAGCCACATAGAAGGGCACGGACTCGCTGTCGGCCGCCTCGTAGCCGGTCGGAGCGCCGGTCTCAGTGACGCGGTAGAGGCCGATCTCCTTGATATCGAAGACAGCCTGGCCGTTGCTGGTGGTTTTGGTGCCGACCTCGGTGAATCCGGAAGGCTGCTCGTTGCCCTTAGCGATTTTCTCGGCCTTCTGCTGACCGGCGTTGGTGGTCAGGTCAACGCCTTCGACCTTCTCCACCTTGAAGGTTGCGCCGTTGAGGGGCTCACCAAGGGAGCTGGCATCGTCGATCTGGGTGCCGTTACCACGCTCACCGGGGTTGGCGTTATCGTACTTGTGGACGTGCAGCTGCATGCCGGCTTCCTTAGCAGCTTCCATGGAGCCACAGACGATGCCTTCACACTGCTCGTTGGTCTGGCCTTCTTCAACGCCGGAGTTGGGCGTTTCGTCCCCTGCGCTACCTTGTGCGGCGGCGATTCCAGCGGAGCCGAACACGAGGGCGCCGGAGGCGGCAACAGCGAAGGCGCTGCGTGCGAACTTATTCATAAAAAAATCCTTAAAGATTGAGAGAAAGTATCAGGTGTAGCAGGGTGCTAGCACCTAATGGTTGGCGAGGGGGTGGTCCCGCCGTTGAGTGGTGACGGGATGTTTCCAGCTGTTCCTCGCCATCATCTGTTGAAAGCGAGGGAATGAGCTGGGCGGTGCCCATGTCATTCGCTATTGCACCGGGGACGGTCGATCTGCATTGTCACTCCTTATTGTTCTTGTGGTCGTAGCCAGTATCTGCTGAGTGCACCGGCTCTATGCTGTCTTGCGACGTAGAGCGAATGCTCCTCCGAGAGCCAAAGCTAGGCCTGCGAGCAGGAATGGCCAGACTCCTTTGCCACCGGTGAGTGGCATGTTGCCGGTGAGAACGGGCAGCGTGAACAACCACGCGTCATCCGTTGCGGACACCGGTGCGATGTCGCCTTCTTCGAGTTTTTGGTCACCTGGCGCTGCCGCGTTAGCCGACACCGTTACCCGGTTCGCGTGATACTCGCCGGGCTCTGCTGCCAGGTTGGCAGAGGTCCAGGTGCAGGTGATGACGGGCCCATTAGCCAGGGGCTCGTTGGGGATCACCGTGATGGTGTCGCCTTGCTTCTCCACGCGGGAATCACGGTTACAGGTGAGTCCCTCGGGGACGATGGCCCCAGCCGGGTTACCGGTATCCGGGTCCAAGCGCTCATCAGTAATGGTGAACTTCTCCAAAGGAGCAGTTCCATCATTACGGATGTCGTAGGTGATCGTGGTGTCACCGCCGCCGGTAGTGGTGGCTGCCTCTTCGCGGGTGTCTGCATCTTCACCGTTGATGAACTTCACCACCCCCACACTCGGAATGGAGAGGCCGACACACGCTTCGGCGTTGTTGTCGCCATCCAATTCCACGCGGTTGGTCAGGCCACCGTCCGGGCACTCAAGGTTGCCCTGAAGATCGGCCATCTTCTCCACGCGGTAGATCACATTCACCTTGGCGGAGCGTGTCTGCTTGGCGGGGACGGGCTTCATAGCGCTCTTGGGCAGAACCCACGCGGAGCCGTCCTTATTAAGTTGAATAGGCTTCTTGATCAGTGAATTATCCTCGTTCTCGGGATTCTCCACCTCTACCCGAAGGATGCGCAGTCCCTGCGGTGCCGCCGGAAGTTCCCGAATGCTTTCGGGAGTTCCCTCTGCGGTACCACTGTTCTTCACATCCACCTGATAGGTAGCCTGGAATTCTTGGCCGTCATTGGTGATCACTCGCGGCTCGGTGCTGGCCGACTTAGCAATGCTCAGCTCAGGCTCACCGGCAGTGTTATGAACAGTACAGTCGACGATATCCTTTTCCTTTAGCCCGCTAATGCTAAAGCTATTTTTGGATACATCGGACTTCACCACACGGCCCGAGCCACTGCCATAGCTAACGTTGATGTCGTCGCCGGCGTTAAGCACTTTACAGGTGGCGACGGTCTTCTTGTTGCCGGCGACATCCTGCGGGCGCAGCTTGTAGGCAGAACTTTGATCCAAGATCTCTTGGATCGTGATGGTGGCCGTTCCGTTCTTGGCAACGGGATAGTTGAACGTCGTCACACCGTCATTGCCGGTCGACTGGCGCACATTGCGCTGTTCCCGATCGTTGACGAGAGCACGATCCGCCTGGAAGGTGAAACCGCCGGTATCGGCCTTATTATCCACC
Source organism: Corynebacterium sp. TAE3-ERU2 (assembly GCF_019209955.1). Classification (NCBI taxonomy): domain Bacteria; kingdom Bacillati; phylum Actinomycetota; class Actinomycetes; order Mycobacteriales; family Corynebacteriaceae; genus Corynebacterium; species Corynebacterium sp. TAE3-ERU2. The sequence continues at coordinate 104,491 of NZ_JAHUTL010000003.1, forward strand.
TTGCCATTGGCATCGACGATCTTCTTGTGGATCTTGATTGTGCCCACACAGCCCGAGGTGAGTTCACCGAGGTCCGCGGCCAGCTGGTTGTAGTCACTGTTCACCACCCGGTCCGCGACGCGGCCAAGATACTTCTCTGGGCTTGTGAATTTCCACCTGACGAAAAGGTCCGAGCGACGCCCATCACCATAAGCGGTTCGGCTGCCAACTTCACCTTCAACCGTTCTCCATTTAACGGTCGTGAGCTGCCTGCCATTCTTTTTTTCCACCGCACCGTCTTCACCACGTTCAAAACCGGGCGGGGGAGTCTGGGAATCTGGGAAATAATTATTCAGGCGATAAGTACTATCAGACCAGTAAACGTTACCATTTGAGGTATCGACATCACCCATTTTTAGGGCCACAACGCGAGTACCCTCTTGGCGTAGTTGGTCGGCATAGTTAAAGGAATCAAAGACGCGACCGCTATACGTTCCGCTCCTACCTGGAACGAGACCACCGTTTTCAATAAAACCATCGCCAATAACGATAATCTCGTCGTATCCTCTTCCAAGGGCGCTCTGCAGTGCAATACTGTAATTCGAGCTAAGAAGTTCGTTGGACTGCGGCCATTCCTTGCCGAGATTATCAATAAACGTATTGAGTTCTTTTACTCCGGCGTCATCCAGCTCCCGCGGCGTAAATCCCCTACCGGGCAGCGCGGGTGAATTAGTGGCGAAGGGTCGAATCCCGACCTCAGAGCCGGTACCGGCCAGGTTATCTCGGACCGCACGAAGTGCGTCTTGATACTGGCTTACGAAGTTCACAGTCGAACCAGATACGTCGACGAGAATGCCTACTCGCTGACCACAGAGCTTCTGGTAGGGATCGCCTGCCGCGCGGGGCTTGCGATTCAGGCTCCTCAGCTGCGGTTTAGTGGCCGGTTCATATTCGGAATTTTCCTCGTCCTCGGAGTTGGCCTCGTCCTCAGCGGCGTCCTCCTCTTCCTTCGAGGTAGTCTCTACAGTCTCCGTCCCCTTCGTGGACTCCACCTGCGTCTGCGTCTCCTTGGGCTGAGCTTGAGGAGCCCGGGAGGTGCTGGAGGGAGTCTTAGTTACGGAAGGGGAGGACGTAGTAGAGCTACTGGGCTTAGTGTCTTGTACAGCCTCAGTATTTTCACTCTCAGTCTCCGAGGTCGTAGTGGTAGAGGAATCTTCAATATCCTCAGCATAAGCTGCACCACCGGCACCATACGTAATTACGCCGACAACAAGCATGAGCACCATGAGCACTGCCATGGCGCTCATGAGCCGCCGCTTAGAGGGTTGTGAAGGATTCAATATACTGACCTCGGAAAGTTAGAGGATTAACAAGAAAAAAGCACCAAGAATGAGTGATCCTTGGGAGGACTAAAAATTCCTGTAGTTCATAGCTGTAAAATTCAGCGATGGTGCTCATGCTATAGCACCCAGCACCGTGCCACAAGAGAAAAAAATTATCCTTTTTTCAGCTAAATTTGCGGCGTGTCTACAGGGTAGATCGCGCAGACATACGCGTTCGTTTCATGTCAGTGAAAATTAGCTGAACAAATTTGCGCATGAAACTCTGCAAATAGCCCTATCACCTGCACTTTTAGCAGTCATAGGACGCCCTAAGGAATCTCTCGCCGGCCCGCCGCGCTCCCCCGCCACGGCAGCAAAAAACCTCCCCCCGTTTGGGCGCGGAGGGAGGTAGCTGAGGCTTATTTTATGCCTGATCTATCACATGGTGGAGTGTGAGAGTTTGGTCACGCCCCGGCCCCACGCCGATATAGGAGATGCGGCAACCGGAGAGCTCCTCCAGCCGGCGCACATAGTCCTGAGCCTTGGGCGGCAGCTCCTCAAAGCTGCGGCAGCCGGTGATATCTTCCTCCCACGCCGGCATGGTCTCGTAGATGGGCGTGGCGTGGTGGAAGTCTGATTGCGTCATCGGCATCTCGTCGAAGCGCGTGCCGTCGACGTCATAGGCAACGCAAATGGGGATCTCTCCGATGCCGGTGAGCACATCGAGTTTGGTGAGGAAGAGATCGGTGAAGCCGTTCACGCGAGAGGCGTAGCGGGCCACCACGGAGTCGTACCAACCACAGCGCCGCTTCCGGCCGGTATTCACTCCCACTTCCCCGCCGGTGGTCTGCAGGAATTCGCCCCATTTATCGAAGAGCTCGGTGGGGAACGGTCCGGCGCCCACACGGGTGGTGTAGGCCTTGATGATGCCCAGCGAGGAGGTGACCTTGGTGGGGCCGATTCCGGATCCCACGCAGGCGCCGCCCGCTGAGGGGTTCGAGGAGGTGACGAAGGGATAGGTGCCGTGGTCCACGTCCAGCATGGTGGCCTGGCCGCCCTCCATGAGCACGTGCTTGCCTGCATCGATGGCGCGATTGAGTTCCAACTCGGACTCGATCACCATCGGCTTCAAGCGTTCCGCATAGGAGAGGAAGTACTGCACAACCTCTTCCGGGTCCACGGCTTTACGGTTGTACATCTTCACCAGAATTTGGTTCTTCTGGTCGAGGGCCGACTCCACTTTTTGGCGCAGGATGGACTCATCAAAGATGTCCTGCACGCGCACGCCCACGCGGGAGACCTTGTCCGCATAGGTGGGGCCAATGCCGCGGCCGGTCGTACCGATGGCGCGTTTGCCGAGGAAGCGCTCCCCCACACGATCAATGATCTGGTGGTAGGGAGCCACGACGTGAGCATTCGCGGAGATGCGCAGCCGCGAGGCATTGGCGCCGCGGGCCTCAAGGCCATCAATCTCGTCGAAAAGCGCCTCTAGGTTGATAACCACGCCATTGCCCAGCACAGGGGTGGCGTTTTCTGACAGTACGCCCGCCGGCAGCAGCTTGAGCTCGTACTTCTCACCGCCCACCACCACGGTGTGCCCAGCGTTATTTCCGCCATTGGGCTTGACCACATAATCTACTTGTCCGCCGAGGATATCGGTGGCTTTTCCCTTGCCTTCATCGCCCCATTGGGCGCCGACGATGACCACAACCGCCATGGTGTGTCACTTCCCTTTATGTCTATTGAGAGGTATGGAGTGTCCTAGCCCCCTGAAGAGCCGGAATCAGTCTACATCACCACTATCTCAGCGTTGTGTGGTGTCTTTGTAGGCGGCCAGGGCGCGGGCGCGGGACTCCTTCACGTCCACATGTGGCTCGGGATACAGCGGTGTTGCCCACTCCGGAACCCAGCGTTGGATATAGCGGTGCTCGGCATCGAACTTCTTTTCCTGAGTGAGGGGGTTGAAAATACGGAAGTAGGGGGCGGCGTCATCCCCGCAGCCCGCTACCCACTGCCAATTGAAGGGGTTGGCGGCATAGTCGGCGTCGACAAGGCAATTCCAGAACCACTCCTCGCCGTGGCGCCAATGAATACCCAGGTTTTTTGTCAGCCACGACCCCACCACCATGCGCACACGATTATGCATTGTGCCGGTGGCCCAGAGCTCGCGCATGCCGGCGTCGACGAGCGGAACGCCGGTGGTGCCGCGCTGCCACTGGGTGAGCTCCTCGGCATATTCCTCGTGGGGCGGGGTCAGCGGGAAGGCGGTGGCGTCGCCATTCCACGCCCACGGGAAGGAATCGAAGTGTTGCCGCACATTCGTTGTGGCCAGGTCCGGATGCTCCCATAGGCGGGTCCAGGCGAACTCGCGCCATAATAATTCAGAACGGAACGTCGGATCGGACACCCGCTGCCACAGGATCGCGGGGCTGATCTCACCAAAGCGCAGATGGGGTGAGAGCCGCGAGGTGGCGGGCACGGCCGGGAAGTCGCGCTTATCTGCGTAGTCGCCATAGGATTCACAGCGCTGCGCAAAGCGGTGCAGCGCCGCCCACGCGCCCACCTCGCCGGGCTGCCACTGCTCGCGAAACTCTGCCGCCCAATCGATCTCACTGACCAAGCCGAGCGCGCGAATATCCTCATCAAGCTCCCAGGACGGCTCCTGCGGCGCCGGCGGCTGCACGTCAGCGACACCGCCCTGGTCCTCGAGCAGCTCCCCCGCTTTACGGGCATAGGGGGAATAGACCGCATAGGCGGTGCCCTTATTAGTTTTTACTTCCCAGGGCTCAGACAGCAGATAGCCGGGAAAGCTGCGCACAGTATAGGTGGTGGAGAGCTCGGATTTGATGGCTCTATCGCGCTCCGCGAGCTGCGGCACATAGCGGCGCTGCCAGAGCACCGTGTGCGCACCGCACTCCGCCGCGAGCTGCGGCAGCAGCTGGGCGGGATCGCCAGACACAATATGTAAAGGAATGCCGAGCGCGGCGAGGCGGCGGCGATGCGCCTGCAGCGAATAGGCCAGCCACCAGCGGCTCGCCTCGCCCAGCGGTCGCAGCCCCGGCGGCGGGGTTTCCCAGATGTAGACCGCGCAGATGTCCTCGCCCTGCTCCCTCGCCCATTCCAGCGGGGCGTGATCGATTGTGCGCAGGTCATCGCGGTACCACACCAAAATCATAATCCCCCAGTGTAGCCAGATACTATGGCAGTCATGTCCACCCTCGTGCTTAATTGTGGTGCTCACTCCTGCCCCCTCGACGCCGGCGAGCTCATGCAGCTTCCGGAGCTGCCGCAACGGCGTGACCTGATGTTTCTCGGCGCGCGGGCGCGCGATATTTTGCCCGAGGATCCCACCCCGAGCCTGGCCGAGATCCAGGCGCGCCCCGATGTGGAGCACCTCGGCCAGCCCCAACCTGCCCCGCAGCAACCAGCGGAGCCCTGGCGGATCATCGTGGTAGGCAGCGATGCCGCCCTATCAGCGGTGCTCAGCAGGTTGATGAAGATCGACGCGCTCTGGGCCGAGATCGGTTTTGTGCCCACGGATCCGGACTCGGTGGCCGCCCGGAATTTTGGGATTCCCACCGAGCCGACGGCTGCCTGGCGGCTGGCGCGCTATGGCTCGCCGCAGCCGAGCTGCCTCATCCGCGACGATAAAGGCAGCGTGATAGCCGGGCATGCGACAATCAGCGACCCCGAGGATCTGCAGCTCGTGGGCGAGATCATCGTCGATGATGCGCGTCTGCACCATAACGAGGAGCACTCCCCCGCCCGGCGCGGGTATTTTGGCGCCCGCGTGGTGCCCATGGTGGATGCGCCCGGGATCGCGGCGGTGCGGCTGAGCACCTCCCTCGCTCCGGCACGCGGGCGCCGGTGGTTTCGCCGCAGCCCCGCTGGTGAACGCGATGCCTCCTCGCTGCTCACGGGCCGCGCCGTGCAGGCCGGTGGGCCGCAGCTGCGGGTGAGTATTGATGGGGTGACCCGCCCGAAGCCAGTAGAGGCTGTGACCTTCTACCGGCACTTACGCGATGCGCAGATTATTCGCCTCTAGCGCGGCTGCGAGCACCTGGGCGGCTTAGTCCTCCCAGAGCTCGGGCGGCACATGCGGGGTATCGGAGGTGGGCTTGAGTACCGCCTGCGCCGAATCACGGGACAAGCCGCATACTTGCAGCAGATCGACCACCAGCGAGCGGGACTGCCCGAGCATCATATGCGCCGAGAGCACGCGCCCCTCGGCCACGGCTAGTCCCATGCGGGCGCCGAGGCGGCGGAGCCGGCGCACCACCTGCGGGATTTGCTGGAAACGAACGTTCTTCTCGCCGCGGTCGAAAAGCTCGGAGAGCTGCAGAGTGATATCCGAGAGCTCATCAATAAGAGCCAGCTGCTCATCGCTGACCGTATCCCCATCTTCAATGAGCACCTGGGCCCGGCGCGCCAGCACGCGGGTGGTGCGCACCGCGTTATCTACCTGCTCCAGGGTGCTCAGCAGAGTATTGACGCGGCGGGAGGCATCGCCCCAGAGGAAAGGCGATACCTCTACCGAGGCCTTGCCTTCCTTGGCGGCGGCGATCATGGAGTTGATATATCCCTGAGTACCTCGCACCTCGTCCAGGGCTTCCGCGATGGCGCGGGCATCATTGCTGCGCAGGGCGGCTGCCACATCGGCCAGGACATCGGAGGCGATGCCGAGCACCTTGGCGATTTCCCGCCGGCCCGCTTTGAGCGGAGAGGCCGGGATGAGCGCCATCATGAGGATGGCGACCAGGCCGCCGATCACCGCATCAATCATGCGGTCGAAGCCGCCGGCATCGCCCGGCGGAAGCAGGGTGGCCACCAGCACCGCACCAATCGCCGCCTGGTTAGAGACCAGCGGGGATTTGTCCATGAAGCGGGCCACCGCCTGGGTGATGATCACCGCGGCCGCGATCTGTATGGGGCCCGAGCCCACTTGCACGATGAGAAGATCGCCGATGCCGACGCCGATGACCACGCCCACCATCAGCTCGATGGCGCGGCGCATACGCCCCACCCCGGAGATACCGGTGACGATCACCGCCGCCATGGGGGCGAAGAAGGGAACGTTGTGGTGGGTGATGTGCAGCGCGATGAAGAACGCGAGACCGGCACCGAGCGCGGATTGAACGATACTCAGCCAGGAATCGTTCAGGCGGTGGGTGCCATGAGTGATGCCGCGTTTCACCCGGCCGGAGAGACTGCTGGGGACGCGGAGCCGGCGGAGAACCCGGCCGGTGGTGGATGACGTGCGGGGTGGCTGGGGCATGGCTCATTATTTTAGGTCGGCCCCGCCTACCCCGCACATACACCCTCCCGAGCGTGAGCAACGGGACGGTGGGCGTCGATAAGCGCTGTGCTGCTAGAGCAAACCGGCGCGGTCCACGATGGAGCGGATGGCCTCGCGCGAGGGCTCATCCGTGATCTGCGGCAGCGGCGGGGACATGAGGTTGGAGGAGAACACGCCCATCAGCTCGAGGGCGGTTTTAAATGCTCCCACTCCCGCGGCCGGGCCCACCTTGCCCACCGGCTGGAATACGATCTCGAAGAGCGCGGCCAGGCGATTCTGCTCGGCGATCACCGTGGGGAAATCGCCGGCCTTATAGGCCTGCCACATCCGCACATAGCCGGCAGGATCCACATTGCCCAGGCCCGGCACGCAGCCATCGGCACCCGCGGCGAAGGCACCATCCACCACGGCCTCGTGGCCGGTGAGCACCACCAGCGGATGGTCGGCGGCCTCGTTGAGCTGGACGAGACGGCGGAAGGAGACATCATCGCCGGAGGAATCCTTCACTCCCGCGAGCACGCCTTCCGTACCAAGGGCCACGAGCAGCTCCGGGGCGAGCTTGGTGTGCACGCACACCGGGATGTCATAGGCGATCACCGGCAGCTCGGTGGATTGTGCCACCAAACGGAAGTGCTGGGTGATCTCCTCCGGGCCAGTGATGGCATAGAAGGGGGCGGTGACCACCACGGCGTCCACGCCGCAGGACTCGGCCTGGCGCACGTGCTCGATCACGCGATTAGTTTGGGTATCGATGCAGCCGGCGTACACGGGGACCCGGCCAGCGACATGCTCGACGGCCGTGCGGAGCACGTGGGTGCGGTCGGCGTCGCTAAGAAAAGCCACCTCACCGGAGGAACCGAGAGCGAAGATGGCATCCACGCCCGCCTCGATGAGCCGATCGATCAGCTTTTTCAGCGCCGGGATATCGATGTCGCCCGTTGCGCTCAGCGGAGTCAACAGCGGCGGAATAATGCCGTGGGAAATGCGCGACATAGCAGTCATTATTGCCTTTCTAAACGCTACAGAATTAGAGCAGCGAGGGGGTTGCGGCGAGCAGAGTCCGGGTGTAGTCCTGCTTCGGGGAGTCGAAAAGATCGTCGGTGGGCTGCTCCTCGATGATCTCGCCCTTGTACATCACGCACATACGGTCCGAGACATAGCGGACAGTGTTGATGTCGTGGGAGATAAACACCAAGCCGAGGCCCAGCTCATTGCGGAGATCAGTGAGCAGATTGAGCACCTGGGCGCGCACCGAGACGTCGAGCGCGGAGGTGGGCTCATCGGCGATGATCAGATCGGGTTCGAGGGCCAGGGCGCGGGCGATCGCCACGCGCTGGCGCTGGCCGCCGGAGATCTGGCGGGGCAGCACCTCGAGCGCCGATTGTGGCAGGCCCACGAGATCCAGCAGCTTCTTCACCCGCTTCAGGCGGGCGTTTTCGCTACCAATCTTGTGCACGCGCAGCGGGTCCAGCAGCTGATCGCGCACGCTCATGCGCGGGTTGAGGGCGGTCGCCGGGTCCTGGAACACCACCGATACGGAGCGGCCGAGCTCCTTGCGCATCTTCGCGTTGTTCTTCATCGGCTGGCCCTTGAAGAACACCTCCCCGGAGGTGGGCTTTTGCAGCCCCACCATCACCCTGGCGAGCGTGGACTTACCGCAGCCGGACTCGCCCACGATACCCACGACCTCGCCGCGGCGAATGCTCAGATTCACGTCCTTATTGGCGTGCACCTTATCGGGGCGGAAGAGCTTACCCGTGCGGGTCTTGTGAATAACGTTGATGTCCTTGAGCTGAATCAGCGGCTCTGCGGCAGCTGCAGCTTTCTTCTTAGCCATCGTGATCTAGGCTCCCTTCAAGCTATTCAGTAGCTGGTCGGTGGCAGCGTAGGAGTGGCTGGGGGAACCATCCACTGGGCGCAGCACGGGCTTTTCATTCAAGCCGATCTCCGGATAGGAGGAGCGGGGGGCAAAGCGGTCGCCCTCCACGAACTCGCGCGGGCTGGGCACGGTACCGGGCACCTGGTAGAGCCGGTCAGCACCGGCTTCGATGGAGAGCACAGCGCCGAGCAGGCCACGGGTGTACTCGTGTCGCGGATCGGAGAGCAGTTCGCGGGTATTGCCCTGCTCCACCACTTGGCCGGCGTACATCACGGTGATCTTGTGGGCCAGCTTGGCCACCAGTGCGAGGTCATGGCTGACGAAGATCATGGAGAAGCCGAGCTTATCGCGCAGCTCATTGAGCAGGTCCACCACCTGGTGCTGGACGGTGACGTCCAAGGCCGTGGTGGGCTCATCGGCGATGAGCAGTCGCGGGTTGCGCGTCAGGGCCATAGCGATCAGCACGCGCTGGCGCTGACCACCCGAGAGCTCATGCGGATAGGACTTGAGGGTGCGCTCGGGGTCGAGGCCCACCAGCTCCAGCAGCTCCTCGGCGGAGCGCTTGCCGCCGCGGCGCAGCAGCTGATGCAGCTGGGACTTAATCAGCATGGAGGGGTTCAGCGAGCTGAGCGCGTCCTGGTAGATCATGGCCATATCGTGGCCACGCAGGGCATTGTGCTCCTCGGGCGAAAGCTCGAGAACATTCTTGCCATCGAAGAGGATCTCGCCGGTGATGCGGGCGGTATCCGGAAGCAGCCCCATGATCGCCATGGACACGATGGATTTACCGCAGCCGGACTCGCCCACCAGACCCATGGTTTGGCCCGGGGCGACGGTGAAGCTGATGTTATCCACAATGTTCACATCGCCGTGGGCGGCGGGGAAGGCGATGGAGAGGTTCTTGACCTCGATCAGCGGCTCCTTGCCCAAGGTGTAGTCGAGGCGACGATTCTCCTTGGACTCGGCCTCGCGGAGGGTAGCCAGCGAGGTCTGCAGGGAGGCGCGGGCCTCTTCCTCGGAGACCACACCGAGGGTGTCGCGGCCCTGCACGGTCTCGCCCTCGTCCGTCGTAGCGGCGGTGGGCTTGATCCGCGGGGAGGCCATGGCGTCGGTCAGCCCCTCGGAGAGGATGTTCAGCGCCAGCACGGTGAGCAGAATCATCAGGCCGGGGAAGAAGGTGGGCCACCATGCGCCGTTGAGCAGCACCTGCTTGCCATCGGCGAGGATATTGCCCCAGGAGGGCTCGGGCGGATTCACGCCGGCGTTAATGAAGGACAGCGAGGCCTCGAAGACGATGGCATCTGCCACGAGCACGGTGGCGAACACCGCGATGGGGGCGATGGTATTGCGGGCCACGTGCTTGAACAGGATATGCGGCACCCCGGAGCCCATCACCTTGGCGGCGGAGACATAGTCCTCGCCGAACTCGGCGAGCACATTGGCGCGCACCACGCGGGAGAGCTGCGGCACATAGAGGAAGCCAATGGCAAAGACCAGCACGGGGATGGAGTTGCCGAAGACGGCCACGAATACGGCGGCCAGCGCGATACCGGGGAAGGACATGATGATATCCAGCACGCGCATGAGCACCTCGGACACCACCTTGCCGGCGGTCGCGGCAATAGAGCCGAGCACGGCGGCCACGGCGAGGGCAGCGGCGGTGGCGCAGAGGCCGATAATCAGGGAGGACTGGGCGCCATAGGCCACACGCGAGAAGATGTCGCGGCCGATGGAATCAGTACCAAACCAGTGGGCACTGCTGGGCGGTTCGATCGGGGCGCCGGTGGTGGCGAGACGATCATAGGGGGCAATCAGCGGCGCGAGAATCGCCATGAGTGCCACGAGCAGCACAAAGCCGAGTGCAACTTTGGAGATCAGGGGCAATGCACGCAGACCTTGGAAGCGTGCACCGGCGTTGGATTCGAGTTGAGCAGTCAGTTTTTTACGCATTAGATGCTCCTGATCCGCGGGTTAACGAGAACGTACAACATGTCCACGATGATGTTGATGATGATGAAGGCGATGGCCACGGTGAGCGTCACGCCTTGCACCAGGTACACATCGTTGCGGGTCACGCCGTCCAGAATGAGCTGGCCCATGGCCTGGATATTGAAGATGATCTCGATGATCACCGCGCCACCCATGAGATAGCCGACGCGCAGGCCCAGCACAGTGATCGGGGTGATCAGTGCATTGCGCAGCACATTGCGGGAAATCACTTCCCGCTTCGGAATACCGGAGCCGATGGCGGTGCGCACATAATCCTTATCCAGCTCCTCCACCATCGCGGTACGAACCACGCGGGTGAGCGAGCCGGCCACCGGCAGCGCCAAGGCCACCGCGGGCAGGAACATGTTATTCACATAGGTCGCGGGATCCTCGGAGAAGGGTACCCAGCTGGTGATAAGCGCGGGGAATACTCCGGCGCCACCGGGGATAGTGCCCAGCCACTGGATCAGCAGGATGGCCAGCCAGAAGGAGGGGGTGGCCAGCGCCGCGATGGAGAACACGCGGATGACCTGGTCCGGCCAGCGGTCGCGGTAGAGGGCTGCCACGACGCCGAAGATGAGCGAGAGGACAGCGGCGATGATGAGGCCGAGGAAGGTGAGCTGCAGGGTGATGGGGAAGGCTTTAGCGATCACGTCCACCACGGGAGTATTACCGGTGGTGGTGCCCAGATCGCCCTGCACCATGTTCACGAGGAAGCTGCCATAGCGGACGAGGAGCGGATCATTGAGGCCGTGCGTTTCGCGGTAGTTCTCCAGCGCTTCTAGCGAGGCCGCTTCGCCCAGCGCGAGGCGGGCAGGATCGGCAGGGCTAAAGGACATGATGAAGAACACCAAGAACGTCACACCAAGGACCATGATGGGCAGCGCCACCAGGCGCCGGCCGATCAGTCGGATCAGGTTAGACATAGATTCTTCTTCTCATTTCGTGCATACACAAGGCCGCCGTCGGGCAGGTGGGGGTGCAATCCGCCCCACGGCGGCCTAGGAGTGATGCGGCGATGTGGGCCGCGGCGGTCAGGGGTGCCGGCGTCCACGGGCGCGCAGCAGGCTGCGCGGCGCCCCGCGGATCGGCCCCGTTTTATTGGGTGGTGCCCACGCCCACGAAGCTCAAGCCAGTGAGAGAGATCGGCTGGAAGTCCACCAAGGTGGAGGCGTCATAGGCCGTGGGTGCCTTGCGGTGGAAGAGCGGATAGAGCGGGACATCCTCGGACAGGACATCGAAGAGCTCATTCCAGGCGTTTTGCTGGTCGGTGGGATCGGTGGCGCGCTGGCCCTTATCCAGCAGCTCCTGCACCTTGTCATAGGACTCGGTGCCCTTCCAGTGCATGCGGGAATCGGTCCAGGTGTCGCCGGCGTACCACCAACGCATGAGCAGGTCGGGGTCATTGCCGAAGACGCTCGGGTCGCCGGGGGCGATCACCACGTCATAGGCATCGGGCTTGCCGTCGATGGTGTTGTAGACATCGGAGGACTTCTTCTCGATGAACTCCACCTCGATGCCCAGACCGGAGATGGACTGCTCGATGAGCGGGGTGCACTTCTTCACCCAGTCGTGGTCGGTGCACAGCATCCGCAGCTTGGTCAGGCCGGTCTCCTTGAACAGGCTCTTGGCCTTGTCCGGCTCATAGCTGTAGACGGTGGAGGCCTCGTGGTAGTTCGGGTGCTCCTTCTGCAGGAAGGAGGTGGCCGGGGCCGCCTGATCGAGCATTGCGGTGGAGATGATCTTCTCCATATCAATGCCGTAGAGGAAGGCCTGGCGGTTCTTCACATCCGAGAAGGGATTGTCCTTGGTGTTGTTGAACATGGCAAAGAGCAATCCGAAGCCCTGCACGGACTCCACGGTGGACACGGCCTTGAGCTGCTCCACGGAGAGGTAGGGCACCGAGTCGATGGCCTGCACCTCGGCGGACTGCATGGCGTTCGTGCGGGTGGAGGCATCGGGGATGATCTGCCAGGTCATGGCGGCGGCGCGGGCCGGCTTGGGGCCGGTGTAGTCGTCGAAGCGCTCGAACTGCACCTTCTTGGAGGTACCGCCGTTATCGGTCATGCGGTAGGCGCCGGTACCGGTGGGGTTGGCGTCGAAGCCCTCGGGATCGGACTCCACCAGGGCCTTGGGCACGATCTTGATGACCGAGAGGCGATCAGCGAACACGCCGGTCTCGTGCTTGGTGGTGATGATGACGGTGGAGTCATCCTTCTTTTCCACCTTGTCGATGAAGGGGACGAAGGAGGCGTAGAGGGACTTATTGGCATCGTCCATCACGCGCTCATAGGAGAACACGACGTCATCGGCGGTAACGGGGGTGCCGTCATGGAAGACGGCACCATCGCGCAGCTGAATTTCGGAGGTGGTGCCGTCGAGTTCTGGCATCTCCTTGGCCAGGGCCGCATAGGACTCGCCGGTGACGGGGTCCATTTCGGTCAGGCCCTCGAGGGTGTGCCAGTTGGCGGCCAGGGTGAGCGCGGAGGTGGTGGTCATCGGGTCATAGCCGTTGGTGCCCAACTCATAGGAGATGGCGGCGTTGATGGTGCCATCGTCCTTGGCGTCCTCGGCCTTGGCGGGCTCTTGCTGCGCCCCGCCGCCGCCATTACCGGAGCCACAGGCCGCCAGGGTGGCGGTGAGGCCAGCGGCGGCACCGAGAGCGCCGGTGATACGGAAAAAATCACGACGGCTAAATGGGCGGTGCATTGAATCAGTCATAATGGCTGCTTCCTTTGTTCCTACTCGGTCCCGGCGGTGGAGCGACGCGTGGCGTCTCGACGGGAGGTGCCTGATGCGGAATATGAAATTGAGAGCGGGACAATGCACCGGCCAAGCTGGCACGAGGCGCAGACCCTATGTATTCATTGTGTCAGTGAGGATGTGATTGAACCATAAGGCTCGAAAAGAAAGAGGTCCAGATCACTGCCTGCCCCAATAGTACGTCAGACATCTGATGAGGTAAAGCGCTTCTGTTAAACTTGCCCCTAAAGACAACTGCATCCGGCCACTTTCCCACCGTAGAGCCCGAAAAGGGTCCGCACCCACCCCCCATATAGGTGCACACAACGGTGGCAGCACACCAGGCGGGCGACGTCGATAAGCGTCGATAGCCACCCGCCACCCCGTGGCCACCCCCACCACCCAAGAAAGCTGAAAGTGTCATGCCCGTCCGCAAGAAATCCCACGGCATTAGTCCCACTGCCACGGCGATCGAGGACTATATCCGCGAACATAAACTCACCCCCGGAGACGTGCTGCCCTCCGAGGCCGCGCTCTGCGAGCTCCTCAACGTCTCCCGCTCCTCCGTGCGCGAAGCAATGCGCACCCTCTCCACTCTGGATGTGGTGGAGGTGCGCCACGGCTACGGCACCTATGTGGGGCAGATGTCGCTGGCGCCGCTGATCAACGGCATGGTGCTGCGCATGAGCCTCAATGAGAAGGTGGCGCTGCAGCAGCTCAAGCACGTGGTGGATACGCGCATCGCCTTCGATCTCGCCGCCGCCGAGGACCTTATGGCGCATTATCGCGCCACCTCCACCGCCACCCTGCGCCAGCATGTGGCCGATATGCGCGCCGCCTGGGATAAGGGTCAATCCTTCGCCGAGCACGATCGCGCCTTTCACCAAGAGCTCATCGACCAGCAATCCAATCCCCTGCTGCGCGAGCTCACCATGGCCATGTGGGAGGTCCACACCCGCGCCATTCCCATCATCGGCGTGACCACCCCGAAGGACATGGAAGACACCATCAACGCCCACGAGCTCATGATCGACGCCCTCGAAGCCGGCGATATGCAGGCCTATAAGGACGTCATCGAGCAGCACTACCGGCCGCTGCGGCGCGTCATCTCCGAGCAATTGGCCGCCGAGGGGTGCGAACAGTGAGCCGGTATGTCATCGGCATCGACCTCGGCGGCACGAAAATCGCCGCCGGCCTCATCGACACCGAACGGCCCACCGAGGTAATCCAGCAGGTACGCACTGCCACCCCCGCGGCCAGCCAGATCATCCCCAGCATCGCCGAGCTCATCCGCCCGCTTATCGACGCCGCCCCGCAGCCGCCACGCGCCCTCGGCATCGGCGCCCCGGGCGTGATCGACCCCGCCCGCGGGGTGGTGGTCTCCGCCGGGCCCACCATGCCCGGCTGGGCCGGCACCGATATCCGCACAGATCTCAGCGCCGCCACCGGGCTCGAGGTACACGTAGCCAATGATGTGCGCGTGCTGGGCCTCGGGGAATCCCGCTATGGCGCCGGCGCCCGCTATCAGCGCACGCTCTTTCTCAGCCTCGGCACCGGGGTGGGCGGGGCATTCGTCTTCCACGGAGCCCTCGCCGAATCCCCCCACTTCACCGCCGGGGAGCTGCGCCGGATCATCGGCCGCGACTTCGAGGGTATGGCCGCCCCCATCGAGGATTTCGCCTCTGGGACGGGACTTGCCGCCACCTATAACCGCGCGGCCGGGCGCAGCGAGGCAGAGGAGCTGGACCTGCGTGCCATCATGGCCCGCTATGAGCAGGACGAACTCGCCCAGCGCGTAATCAAACGCTGCATGCTCAACCTGGGCGAAGCCATCGCTGGGCTGGCCAGCGCCATCGACGTCGATGCCATCATCCTCGGCGGCGGCGTGGGCAATCTTGGCGATGTGGTGCTCTGCCCCTTCAAGCGGGCATTCCGCACCTATTCCCTGCAGCCGCTGGACACCATCGACATCCTGCCCGCCCAGCTCGGCCACGACGCCCCGATCATCGGCGCGGCCGCCCTGGTTCCCGCCTGAGCGTCCTTCCCCGTCTTTTACGCATTCGTCATTTCAGGAGAATTGTTCATGCCTCTTTCCCTCACAGACTTCAGCACCCAGGTTCGCGGTAGCCTCATCGTCTCCGCCCAGGCCCCCGATGGGCATCCGCTCCGCGATACCCACACCATCGCCCGCTTGGCGGCCGCCGCCGAGCACGGCGGCTCCACCGCTATCCGCTGCGGCGGCTATGGCGGACTGGCCGATATCCGCGCCGTGGCCGAGGCCGTGTCCGTCCCCGTGATCGGGCTGACCAAGGAAGGCGATACGGGCGTCTATATCACCCCCACCGTGGCCTCCGCGGTGGCCGTGGCCGAGGCGGGCGCGCAGGTAGTGGCCATCGACGCCACCCAGCGGCCCCGCCAAGACGGCTCGAGCTTCGCCGAGCAGGTGCGCGCCGTGCACGAGGCCGGCGCCCTGGCCATGGCCGATATCGCCACCGTCTCCGAGGCCACCGAGGCGGTTGCCGCCGGCGCCGATATTGTCTCCACCACCCTGGCCGGCTATACCGAGCACCGCGCCGCCACCACCGGCCCCGACCTCGAGCTGGTGCGCGAGGTTCGCGCCGCCATCGGCCCGGAGGTCTTCCTCATCGGTGAGGGCCGCTATCACAGCCCCGAGGCCGTCAGCGCCGGCCTGGAGGCCGGTGCCGACGCCATTATCGTGGGCACCGCCATCACAGATACCGCGTGGGTGACCGCCCGCTTCGTCGAGGCAGCCCGCGCTCGCGAAGGAGTGGATCATGACTGAGTACATTGGCACTCTCATCCAACCAGGCCAGCCCGGCTATCCAGCGCGGGTGAGCATCGATAGCTCCGGCGCCGCCGCCATCGAGCGCCTCGATGAGCCCGTGGACACCGGGCTTGTCATCACCCCGGGGCTGGCAGATCTGCACAACCACGGCGGCGCGGGCTTCTCCTTCCCCACCTCCTCGCTGGAGGAATGCCGCGAGGCCGCGCTGCACCACCGGCGCTTCGGCACCACCACGCTGTTGGCCTCCACGGTCTCGCAGACCCGAGAAGTACTCCTGCCCCAGCTCGGCATCCTCGCCAGCTTGGTGGAGGAAGGCAGCCTCGATGGCATCCACGCCGAAGGGCCCTTCGTCAATACCTGCCGCTGCGGCGCTCAGGACCCGGCCGCCATCATCCCCGGCGACCCCGAGTTCTTCCGCGAGATGATCGAGGCCGCCCGCGGCCAGCTGCGCTCGATCACCTTCGCCCCGGAAACCGATCACGCCCGAGAGCTGGTGGATCTGTGCGTGCAGCATGACATCATCGTCTCCTTGGGGCACACCGATGCGAACTTCGACGAGACCGCCGCGATCGTGGACTATGCCACCAGCAAAGGCGCACAGGTAACGGCCACCCACCTCTTCAATGCCATGCCCTCGCTGCACCACCGCAATCCCGGCCCCATCGCTGCGCTTCTCGACGCCGCCTCCCAGCGCGAGGACGTCTCCGTGGAGCTCATCGCCGATGGCGTGCACCTGGATAACCACACCGTGCAGATGGTGCTCAACACCGTGGGCTATCCCGCGGCCACCTTCGTCTCCGATGCGATGGGGGCAGCCGGCAAGGCCGATGGCGACTATGTGCTCGGCGCACTCGCCGTCACCGTCCGCGATGGCGTCGCTCGGCTGCGCACCGAGGATGGCAGCGAAGGCTCCATCGCCGGCGGCACCTCGCGGGTCAGCGACCAGGTGCGCCTCCAGAGCTCCGTCGGCCTGCCGCTGCCGGAGGTACTGCGCTCCGCCACCTCTGGGCACCGGCTGCTGAACCTTGCCCACCGCGCCAGCGTCAGCGAGGGCCCCGCCAATCTCGTGGTGTGGGACGAGCAGATGCAGGTGCGTGAGGTCTACCGCGAAGGACACCGCGCACAGGCCTAGCTAGCGCCATGTTCAGGGCGTTCGAACCATAGGGTTCGGGCGCCCTTTTCTCTGCCCAGTCAAGGCTGAGCGCGTTTCTCAGCGGCTGCGCAGTTATGCGAGTAGGTGAATTTTTTGCTTCCTGCTGGGAGGGGCGGTTATATGCCGTGCCCTGATGGGCAGTTGCTGACGTATCCCCAGTTAAACGCGCCCCCTGCGGCCGATCCTGAGAGGACACATAGACGGGACTGGGGCCGATTCGCCCCCACATGAGGGTGGCTGAGGGTGGCGTCGATAAGCGAAAAGAAGGCATATTACTCACAGGTGGGATGTTTTATAATCAGTTCGCAGCGCTTTTCATCTGTTGTAGATTCGTTACTTTCCGGCTTAGGATTTCGTCACCCCCTATCCCACATTCGTGAGAGGATGACACATGTCCCTAACTCGAGCCCTACGCTCGATAGCCGTCGCTGCCGCAGCAGTGACACTTCCCCTGCTCAGCGCCCCCGTGGCCGTCGCCGAACCCGCCCCCGCGCTGGTCGATCAAGGTGACGTACTGCTCACCGACGCCGGCAATGGCCAAGTCAGCTCCTGCACCATCGGTTACGTGGACGAAGCCAATGGCCGCGCCTGGACCGACGCCCACTGCGGCGCCAACGGCACCGAGGTCTACGACGCCTTCTACACCCCCATCGGCCGCCTGCACCACATCTACCCCGACGTGTTTGCCGCCGTACAAAACAGCAACGACTCCCGCTGGGGGCCGGTGAGCCGCATGGCCGACGTGGCCTACATCGAGTTCTACGACTCCAAGTACATCGGCCAGAACTACTTCTCCGGCGACACCATCGCCCAGCCGCAAATCGGCGATAAGCTGTGCACCTACGGCAACCGCACCCAGCGCATCGCCTGCTCCCCGATCCTGTACCTGACCGGCCCGGTGGCCATCACCGCCGACGTGGGCAGCGACCACGGCGACTCCGGCGGACCCGCCTGGATCGAGGGCAAGGGCTACTTCGGCCAGCTGCTCGGCGCCGACTGGATCTGGCGCTCCGATCAGGGCAAGATCACCACCACCGTGTTCCGCCAGATCGGCAACAACGATCTCGCCCGCCCGCTGAACCTGCACCAGCCAGTGGAAGGCTATGAGCCGGACTTCAACCTCGTGCGCAGCCAGCCCGTCACCAGCACCGCCGACGCCGACCGCATCTTGAACGAAAAGCGGGAGCGCGACGCCAAGGAGCGGGAGCGCGTGGAGCGTCACCGCCGCGGCGAGACGCTTGAGGAAGACCTGCGCCGCGCCCGCACCGCCAAGAGCGAGCTGGAAGGCCGCAAGAAGGACATCGAGGAGAAGCTGGAGAACACCACTCCGGAAGAGCAGATCGATTCCGAGGACAAGCTCAACGAGCGCGCCGAGCTCGAGCGCGAGCTGGAGGAAGTCAATTCCACCCTGGAGATCGTCTCCGAGCAGACCGAGATCTACGAGCGCATCA
This sequence comes from Corynebacterium sp. TAE3-ERU2, assembly GCF_019209955.1. Classification (NCBI taxonomy): domain Bacteria; kingdom Bacillati; phylum Actinomycetota; class Actinomycetes; order Mycobacteriales; family Corynebacteriaceae; genus Corynebacterium; species Corynebacterium sp. TAE3-ERU2. Next base: position 123,108 of record NZ_JAHUTL010000003.1, read on the forward strand.
CCACCGACACCACCGACTACGAGCGCTCCGAGCGCCGCAGCCTGATCTCGTGGCTCACCCGCCGCTAGGTCGCTAGATCGCTCGTGCTCGTTCGCTAGTCTGCTAGCCGGTTCGTGCGCTAACCGGCTCCCGACAAGCGCATAACACGCACCTACCGCCCCCAGCGCGGCCCTCGTGGCCAGGCTGGGGGCGGTAGTACTGTGCGCGGGGTGTGCGGGCGGGCGGCGGCTCGGGGTGGATACTGGGGCGCGGGGACGGGAGCTCGAGTGCTGGGGTGGACGCCCGAGCACCCGGGAGCGAAGCGGCGCGTGAGCAGCGCACTGAGCGCACGTCGAAGGAATAACCCCAGACATGCGAAACACCCTCCCCGCTGCGTGGTGTGCTGTGGGGAGGGTGTGAAGGGGGGTGTTACTTGGACACAGAGGTGCCAGCGGAGTGGAGGTCCTGGCAGGCTTCCACGATGCGCTCGGCCATGCCGGTCTCGGCCTTCTTCATGTAGGAGCGGGGATCGTAGACCTTCTTGTTTCCGACCTCGCCGTCGATCTTGAACACGCCATCGTAGTTAGCGAACATGTGGCGGGCGACGGGGTTGGTGAACGCGTACTGGGTGTCGGTGTCCACGTTCATCTTGATCACGCCGTAGCGCAGGGACTCTTCGATCTTTTCCTTCTCGGAGCCGGAGCCGCCGTGGAAGACGAAGTCGAAGGGGTTGGAGCCGGCATCCAGGCCGAGCTTCTTTTCTGCCACCTTCTGGCCCATGTCCAGAACCTCGGGGCGCAGCTTGACGTTGCCCGGCTTGTACACGCCGTGGACGTTACCGAAGGTAGCGGCCAGCAGGTAGCGGCCGTTCTCGCCGGTGCCGAGAGCATCGATGGTCTTAGCGAAGTCTTCCTCAGAGGTGTAGAGGTTGGCGCCAGCCTTGGCCTCCACGCCATCTTCCTCGCCGCCGACGACGCCGATCTCTACCTCGAGAACAATATTGGCGTTACGGGCCTTTTCCAGCAGTTCCTGGGCGATCTCGAGGTTCTCGTCGATCGGCACAGCGGAACCATCCCACATGTGGGACTGGAACAGCGGCAGCTCGCCGCGGTCCACGCGCTCCTGGGAGATCGCGATCAGCGGGCGCACGTACTCGTCCAGAACTTCCTTCTGGCAGTGGTCGGTGTGCAGTGCGACGTTGATGCCGTAGTGCTTGGCTGCCTCGTGCGCGAAAGCGGCCAGTGCGCACGCGCCAGCAACCTTGTTCTTCACGTTGAGGCCGGAACCGAACTCAGCGCCGCCAGTGGAGAACTGGATGATGCCATCGGACTCGGCGTCAGCGAAGCCCTTGAGCGCGGCGTTGATGGTCTCGGAAGAGGTGCAGTTGATGGCCGGGTAGGCGAAGCCGCCCTCCTTGGCCTTGGTCAGCATCTCGTTGTAGACCTCGGGGGTTGCAATTGGCATGAAGAAAATCCCTCCATAGAGTGTGGTTGGCGACGCATCTTCTCGAGGCGACCGCCGCAGCCCAACCACGGAGGCAGCGAGGCTGCGGATAGCCGATCCGATATGTGCGCTTTGATTTTTATTATGCCAGCTTTAGCGCACTATCGCAGTACCTAAGCCGCCCAAAAACACGTGAAAAACCACACATTCGGGCATGAGCGGGAGCCTTTCTGGGCGAAAAATGTGTCTAAACAAAAATCCGGAGAGCGCCCTGCGGCCCCGACGAACATATGGCCGAGTGTTGAGCAGACAATGTCGCAGCTGTTTCCTAATATCAGAGGCATGACTAACACGGGCCTCACCTTGGATCAGCTGCTCGCCGAGCTCGAGCGTGCAGGAACACAGGGCGCGGAGGAGCAGGCGAATGTATTGCTTGCAGCCACCAACCCTCTCGCGCCCGATTGGAGCGAGGCGGACTATGGCGCCCTGCGACTGATCTTGGACGATCACTACACCGCACTGCTCGGCCGTGAAGTGGAGAACATGTGCTTCAACCGGGGCCCCGTTCTCGCCGATACCCTGCGGCAGCTCAATCAGCGGCAACTCGCGGTGGCCCTTGTTCTCGGCACGACCCCCGCCCTGCAGAATGCGCAGGCGTGGCTGGCCTGCTCCGAGTATCTCTACCAAGACTCCACCTTCAACCAGCGCCAAGCGCTTCTGGAGCGGATGGACGCTGACTCCCTCAAGCTGCTGGATCTCCTCTACGAGCACTACGACGCCACGCAGCAGGCTGCCGAGCAGCAGCAGGCGGAACAAAGGGAAGCAGAGCAACGGGAAGCAGAGGCCGATCCCACCTGTGCGACCTCCATGGCCGAGTACTTCGGCGATGAGGCCTATGCCCAGGGCCACCGCATGGCGGACTTTCCGTATCCGCTCGAGGAGTACTTCGCACCCCTCGCCACCGCGCAGCCCGACCTTGTGGAGCACTGCGCCACGCTGTTCACTGCGCAGCTCTACGCGGAGGCCAAGGGCAATCAGATGATCCCTCCGGCACGGGTGCCGGAGTTCGCGAAGATCTTTGATCAGTATGTCTTGGCTCGTGCCGCCTCCGAGTCCGCGCTGCCTGAGATGGCGCCGGCACTGCATGCCTGGATGCAGGTGATACCGCTTCTTCCCGCCGCGATGGTGGCGGATATTCCCCAGCTCAGCCGCTATTTGTCCCTCGGTAATCACCTCGAGGCCCAGGCGCGCAATCCCGACGATGTCCGCACCGTGTTGCCACTGTTTCTGACTTATGTGGACGCCGCCCAGTACTTCAATGACTATAAGGCCGTCGCCGTGTCCTTGGTCAGTATGTGCCGGCTGGCCGAGTCCGTCGGCCCGGAGACCCAACGCGCGGCCTTGGATAAGGCCCTACCGATCCTGCACGACGCCTGTTTCACCGAGCATGCCCCCACGGTGACCACGCAGTACCTATACCTCGTGCGCCAATCCGCCCAGTTGCGCCACTCCAGCGGCGAGTATGAAGCTGCTATTCAGGAAGCGGAACGGTGCGGCGGGATCTTCAATATCGACCAGCTCTCGCCTGCAGCGGCCAAGCAGCTCGCCTATCTCTATGAGCTGCACGCCGCACTGCTGCATCAGCTGCGCGGCCCGCAGGCCTCGGCGCCGCTGTTTAAAAAGACGCTGCGCGCCTTCCGCAAGCTGGGAATGGATGAGGACGCCCACCGCGTGAAAACACGTTTCACCACGGGCCGCTAAGACGCCCGCGTACCTCTCGCCGGGGCCGCCGCTAGAGTGAGAGGCTATGAAACTCGCTGTTATCTCGCCCTCTTTCGCTGCCGCCGGCGCTTTCCCTGAGGTCTACGCCCAGGCGCTCGGGCGCGTGCGGGAGCTCGGATTCGAGCCGGTGGAGTTTCCCACCACCCGCACCGTTGGCGCCTCCGCCGCGGCTCGTGCCCGCGATATCACCGCGGCCTTCGCCGATCCCACGGTCGCTGGAATACTCGCCGTTATTGGCGGCGATGATCAGCTCCAGGTGATCCCACATCTGGATGATGAGGTGATTCGGCACAACCCCAAGCCCTTCCTCGGCTACTCCGATAACACCAACCTGCACAACCACCTGTGGCAGCTGGGGATACAGAGCTTCTACGGCGGTTCCACCCATGTGCACCTCGGGTCCGGGCCGTATATCGATCCCGAGCACCGCGCCTCCTTTCTCGCCGCCCTGCGCGATGGCGGCCGCCTCGAGATCACCCCGGTGGACGTCTCGGAGGATGTTGGGGTGGACTGGACTCAGCCTGCGGCCTTGCACAGCTTCGGTGAGCGGCGCCCGGCGCGCCCGTGGCAGTGGCGTGGGGCGCGCGATCGCGTCAGCGGCGCCACCTGGGGCGGCTGCATTGAGGTGATTGATCAGCTGGCCATGGCGGGGCGTATGCCGGCGTTGGACAGGCTGCGGGGCCACATCATTCTGCTCGAGGCCTGCGAGAATCTCACCCCGCCGGATCAGATCATGCGGTGGGTGCGCGGGCTCGGCGAGTGGGGGCTTTTCGACGTCGCCGCGGGGCTCATGATCGCCTCCCCGCCGGTGAGCTCGTTGGAGGTTATTCCCTCACAGACGCAGCAGGATGCTGCCTGGCAGGCCCAGTGCGATGTGATCTTCGAGCAGCTTGCGCACTATAACCCCGAGCTGCCTGCCGTGTTCGGGGTGCCTTTTGGGCATACGCGGCCGCAATGGATCCTCCCCTATGGCGGGCAGCTCACCCTCGACGCCGCGCAGCGTCGAGTCTTCGCCGACTACCAGGTGAACTATCCGCGGCGACGATAGCCAAACCAGGCGCTATTAAAGGGCAGCCACACCAGCACCGCGGCCAGTACCGCGATGATGGTGGCAATCCACAACTTCCCCACCACGATGAGGAAGATGGCGGCCACAGACACCGCCGTCAGCAGCCACCGCCCCCATTGCTGGGCTTTGAGCACGGCAACCACCCCCGTCGCGATGACGGCGATCGCGAGTACCTGCATAATCACCAGCAGATCGCGGGCGTTAGAGCGCATCAATTCTTGGACGAGGGCCGTGAGCAGCCAGCCCACCAACCCCAGATACAGCGCCGCGGCACCCCAGACGGGCAGGGGCGCGGTGCGCATCGAGGTGGCGGTGAAGCTCGGGGAATACTTCGCCGTAGTATCGTGCACCACGCCCGTGGTATAGGAATGCGCGGAGCGGGGAGTGGTGGGGCGCTTCTGCTCGGAGAAAAACTCCCACTGGGGTTCGGTGGAGCTCATCTGCTTAGTCTTCTTTCAACACGTTGCGTTGGGTGAGGATCCACAGCAGCGGATCTAAACAGCGGTAGGGGGCGATGCCTTTGCGACTGAGGCGCTCACCCATTGGGGAATCGCCGAGCGAGGACACCGCAAAATAGGAGTGAACACTGTCCATATAGGCTGCTTCCACCTTGTTCAGCAGTCCCCCGGCATTCATGTAGCCCAGCAGCGACTTCACTTCGAGGTTGAGTACTTTCTGGGCTTCGGGGTTGTAGTCCCAGCCATTGTCGCGGCGGAAAGCCGCGCCACGGTTGCCCATAATGGCCTTCCAATCTCCATCAGGCATGCGCTCGAGAATCTGCAGCGAGTCGAACTTCGAGATCGCGAGCGCCAGTGGCGGTCGGGCATCGCCCAGGATGCGCATGAGGTTGGTGAACACATCCTCGGGGTCGCCTCCCAGCCCGTCTTGGCGCGGCACCAGACCCTGCACATAGGCCTGAACCGAGTGCACCCGCAGCGGGTCAAAGAGCATAATCACCAGATCGGCGTCGCGGAAGAAGCTCAGCGCGTCCCGATCCACGCGCGGGTTTTCCAAATCCTCGCCGGCGACGTCGCGAAGCACCACATAATTAGGGCGCTCCACGCCGTCCCTATCGGGCCACGTGCCGAGAGAGAAAATGAAAGGATCCCGCTGATAGGCGTCCTCCTGGCTGCTGGTGGGGGTGGGCGCCATCTGCTTCATCTCCACGTAGAGCGGCTGCTCATAGTATTTGGCGTAGCGCTCCTTCGTGGAGGCAGTCGCCGGTTCCACCACCATGCCCGGGAATTTCTCGTTGGCCAGCAGCTCCAGCTGCTTCACGACGACCGCCAGATAGAGGCTTTTGCCGGTGGCGCGGGCGCCCGCCATCACCACGCAGTGCACGACGGCCTCACCCCAATCGGCCGGCAGCTGCTCCCCGGAGCGAGTGCTCGTCGGTGCGGTGTCGAGGTATTGGAATGTGTCCGGGCAACGCGGGCCCGCATACACCGGAGCGGTCGACATCACCATCGTCCTCCTTCCTTATCGGCGTCGTTGAATCTCATCCTGCCCAGCTCAACCGGCGCATCTTGCTCGGGCGCGCTGTGCTCATCGGCGCACAACCAGTGCACTAGCACCTCGGCCTCGTCCTGGAGATCGGCGCGATCACCCGTGCTCAGTGAGTGGTGCAGGGCATCGTCGATTACCAGCAGATCCAAGGGATAGCGATCGCCATAGGCGCTGCGATACATCTCGGCTTCGCGGCGGGCATCCGGGCCCAGCACAATCACGAGGGTGCGCCGGGTGGGCACGGACAAGGAGGGACGCAGGTGGGTGCTCAGCACGGCCACGCACTCCTCCGACTCCAGCGAGCTGAGATCAGCCCCCACGGTGGTGGCGGCACCCGCGCCGGCAGTGCTGTGATCGTCCACGGCGATAGAAAAGTATTCTGCAACGCCGTCGAGAATCTCGCGGACAGGCCCCAGATCTACCTCCTGCAAGGCCGCGGTGACAGCGGCTGAATCATCCATCCACACGCTGCAGCGCCGAACCTGCGCCCGCGGGGCATCGATACTGGTCAATGCCGAGTACACGGTGGTGGTCGAGCGCGACAGGGTGGTGGAAATACCCCCATCCACGGCAGTGACCTGCACTGCCCCGTCCCGCGGGGAGAGGGTGAGCACGGTCTTCTCATGCAGCCCGTCGAGGCGAATCTCCTCGGTCTGCACGGTCACTGGCTTCGCCGTGGCGGGCTGAATGACGCGCATAATCACGGAGTGGTCTGGGGGAAACTCCGCGCCCCTATCCGGTGTGAGCGCGAGGGTGACATCACCGTGCAGCTCCGTAATCACGGTATCTGCGGCGCTGTACTGGTTGTGGATGAGCTCGCCACGCGCATCGAGGCGCACATCCATCTCATCGCCACTGACGCGGGTAGCACTGACTTTGATGAAGTCACCGAGGGGCAGCTCATAGCTGTGGCCGCCGCTGAGAGTAACGGTATTCATATCTCTTAGTACCTTTCCGGTCTCATATCACTGCCCGAATCGCGCAGCAGCCTCTGTATTTGGGGCCCAAGATAGCGGGCACTGTCCTGGTTCTCGGGGGCGTCCATCAGCTCCGCCACCGCGTCTTCGATACATCTAAAAGAAGTACGTTCGCAATAGAGAATCTCTTCAATCGCGTCCTTGTGCGCGAGAAGATCGTCGACCTCCTTAGCAAAGAAACTCTGCAGACGATCGAGATCGTGGCGCTGCAACTGGAGTAGCGGCCCTATGCTGTCGCAGGCATGCACATCGCTGATCAACGCCACCAGTGCGCAGCGGGCGCGCAACCGCAGAATGTCATCGCTGAGCGTCGTGACTGCGGCGAGGCGATTCATCCGAATGACCATGCGGGTGTTTGTAACAGCATCCTTCGGTTCTTCGGTGTTGTACCACAGCGTCATCCTCTCCACGAAGACCCACAGCGGCAGCCGGATCCAACGCAGATCGTCGTCTGTGACCACACATTCTCCGTTGTATATGCCACCTGGGGATAGCTCGGGGACAGGCGGTGGGGCCAGCGGCGCGGACGGAACCACGTCCCGCTCGAGGTCGGCCACAAACTCCTCATCGCTCAACGACAGCTCTGCGTCATCGACGGCCGCCCCCTGCGAGCTCGGCCATTCCTGCTGCAGGGGCCCCAGCTGCTCGAAGCTGAAAGAAGGATAGTCCTGCATGTCTCCAAAGGCGGCCGTGGCAGCGGAGGATCCTTGTTCGCCCAAGCTCATGCGTTCCTGTCCGCCCCATGCCGCACTGCTTTCCTCCTGCTGCGCAGACTCCTGTGGGGGCGCAGCGAGCGGTGCTGCGGCCGGGTCAGCCACAGCCGAGTCAGTCACAGCCGAGTCAGTCACAGCGGGGTCAGTCACAGCGGGGTCAGCCACGATAGGATCCGTCGCGCTGGTGCTGGGGGCGCGCAGCTCCTCCGGCAGCGGGGCGGTCACATCCAGCACCACCGCGTGTTCTGGCACCACCTCCCGCGCCAGTTCGACATGTTCCGCACGCACCGCCACCAGCTGGGCTTTCGTGCCGAGCATATCGGCGAGCCGCTCGGCGTTGTGGAAGGTGGCAAAGCTCGTGTTCTCCCCGTGGGCGCGATAGACCGCGGCCACCCACAGCGGAGATTCAGCCAGGGGGCAGGCCAGCACCACAGGGGCGCCGGTGCGCAGGGCCGCCACTGCGGCGTCCACATACTCCCGGCGCGGCCCGCCGCTGCTGTGGGCCGAGAGATTCTCCCACGGCACGGGCAGCTCGGCCGACTCGGCCGAGGCGGTGAGGAAGCGGCGCAGCACGACGTCGCTCAGCGGCCCAGGCTCGGTGATCGCGGCCGGAAGCGCTGCGGCATCGACCTCTCGTTTGCCAAAGGGTGCAGGGATCTGTGGGGAATACATCATCCTGATCGGGTCCACCTGCGCGGCGGAATCGTGCACCTGCACAAAGGTGAACACATTGCCCGGCCTGCCAGAGGCGTCCTGCCCGGCGTGGCAGGAGGCATAGAAGGCCCACACCGTATTGCCTTCGGCATCGCTTGTCGGCAGCCATGCGAAACGCCGATTAAGGTGCGCGATCTCCGCACTACTCGGGTAGTTTCCGAAGCGGGCGCCGTCGACAAGCGTGGAGGGGATAGTGGGACGCAGCTGCGCAATCAGCTGCTGGGTGATACGCCCCGTGCTATCGCCCACGCCCCAACCACCGGCGCGGGTGGAGCTGCGGCCGAAGGAGGCGAAGCTGAAGGTGCCCAGTACGGGCGAGGACACAGACTCAGGGCTCATCGTATGCCTCCCGGATCGACCTCGAAGATCCGCGAATCATCGTCTACCACCACGCGCTGGGGCTCGTTCGGCCGGCGCCGCTCCGCATCGGCGAGAAAGACGCGCACATAGCCGTGCTGCGAGGGCTCCATCGTCGTGAACCAATAGGTTCCTGAGGCCTCGGCCGCGTCCCAGCTTGCCTCGAGCCGCTCCGGCACCATCTTCGGCGCCGGCTCATCAGTCTCAGAACGCAGGGACCACACCGTGCGGAGCCTTTCGCCATCACCGGCGTGCAGCGGCAGGCGGTCGCGGTTGAATACCAGCACAAAGCTCGGCGGGTGTTCATCCTCAACGTCGTCGCGCCACAGCCACACCCCGAGCAGATAGTTGCCGTTGTCGATGGTTGTGCGGATGCGGTAGCGATACGTCCACAAACCCTCATAATCGATGGTGGTGGTCTCGCCGGTCACCGCGGTGCCGCCGTAGTAGAAGCGCGGCTCCAACTCCACGGTGTCGCCAAGATTCTCCAGCTGGAGACGCACCCCACCCTGGCGGCGATAGTCCTCCTCCACGAGATAGTGATCGATGTGGCTGCTCCGCGAGCGCACGTGCACCACCGAGGCCCCCTTGGGCCAATCGAAGGTGACCAACTGGCTCGATACCCGCTCGTGCAGGGTCGTATCCTTAATCTTCTCCACGCGGTTGACCACCTGATAGTCGCCCACCTGGAAGGAATCGCCCACCACGTGCACGGGCACGCAGAACACTTGCGACCACTCCCCCGGCCACTGCACCACGGTGCGGTGCTCCTCGCCGGGCTGATACTGGTCGATCTCGTCGAAGTCGAAGGTATGCACCCACTTAGTGGAGCCGAGGGCATCATCGTCGAGGATGTGCCGCTCCTCCACCGCCTCGAGCGCCAAATCTGCCTGGGGTGCCTGTTCGCTCAGATACACCCGCACCTCGCCCATCGAGGGCACATCCCACGCCAGGCTGATCCGGTCACCAGCGCTGCTGGGCAGGCGCACCGCTTCTTTCATCACTACCTTTTGAATATTCGCGGAAATCTGCACCTGCGCGATCTCCGAGCCCTCTCCCACGCGCCTACTGCCGCGGAATTCGAAAGTGGGAAAGAGCTGGAAGTCATAGGTTTTTCCGCGCTTGGCCACGGTGTGGGTGAAGTTGCGCAAGCCCACCCCGGAGGTCACCCGGTGGCTCGGATCATAGAGCGGGGTCACCGCGGTAGACACCCGAGCATAGACCTCGATATCGTCGATGCCCTGCGGCAGCGCCCAGGAGCCGGTGACCGTACCGTTTTTATCCTCCACCAGGGTGATATTGCGCGGCGGCAGGCCCAGCGCCTCCTCGCCCACGAGCTCCGGCTGCACGCCCAGCAGGCTCCGAGGGCTATCGCCCATATAGGCCCATACCGTGTAGTGCCGCATACCCACCGTGGGTGGAATCACCTCGCGGAAGGCGCGGCCGCGGGTATGCACCAGAGTCGTGCCCTCCTCCGGGCTGAGCGGGCCCTCGCCCACATTCCCCACGAGGCGGTAGAGCACGAAACTCGCAGCGGAGGGGACCTCATCCCAATAGACGAGCACCTGGGTGCCCGCATCGGTGACCTCTTCTACCTCTACCTTCACCAGTCCGCAGGGAGCGGCAACCTGGTGCGCGAAGGGTGCAAAACTGAAGCCACGCAGCTTCTCGTCCATGAAATCCGCCGGGTTTACCTGCGGCTTCGTCGGCTCCGGGCCCGCAGCGAAGTCCCATTCGTCCGCGACGCTTGTCGACGCCGCCTCCGCGCTGTCCTCCGCCGCTGCCGCGGTATCCACCGGCGCGGACTGCTCCGCCCTGGGTTCCGGGATCTGCTGGGATTCGCAGCTGAGCATCGCGGTCGCGGCGTCAACCTGCTGCGGGGTGGCGTCGCGAAGAATGGCGGCTACCCGCTCGCGAGACGGCGCCACTAGGCCACTGAGCTGGGCGATAGCGTCTGCGGGTAGATCAGTTACCCATCTATTGATCGCCATAGGGTCTCTCTTTCCTCAAACTTTCACAAGGCACTGTGCTTAGAGCAGGGTGGATGGTCCGGGGAATCCTTGGGAGTCATCCTCACCGCGCCGGTGCCCGCCAGGGGCGCCGTCGGGGCCGGGGAAGGTATCCGCGTCGGAGCGGTACATCGTCCACCCAAAATCTGCCCCCTGCGCACTGGGGTTGAAGTCCTCCACCTGCGCATCATCTTCGCTGAGCGGCACCAGCAAGGAGAGCTTGGCCACCGCGCCGAACTGCTGCTTGAGCACGCTGCGGGTGAGCGAACCGCGGCTGGAATCCGAGTGATAGGTCACGCTCTTGTCCTGATCGATCACGGTCGCGCCCCGGGTGGCGCCGAGGGCGCTGAGCGACTCTGCGGGGAATTCCACATCGGCGCGATCCGGCTCCATCAACCCAGAGAAGAACTCGCTGCGCTCCACGGTGCGTTCCTGGCCGTTCTCGTAGAAGATGGCCTGCGGCAGATAGCTCTGCACCGTGGCGGCGCTATTCTCCTGCGAGAGAGCGTCGATAAGGCGCTGCCGGTCCTGCTCAGACAGCTCCGGGATCGTGCGCATCGCACACTGGGCGAGCTGATCCAGCTCCGAGCCCGAACCGAGGCCGTTGAGGCTATAGAAATCGGTGACGCGCTGCTCGCGGCTGCCGGTGGTGGATGCCACCTGGCGGGCCAGCTCGCCCACGCTCCGCTCGAAGGCGCTGCCCGCCCAGCCCTCGCGGCACAAGGACTGCCGCAGCGTATGGGTGAGCTCGCGGCGCTTATCCGGATCGGCCACCGCGCGCCCCAGCCGAGCCGCACGCGGCAGACCGGCGGTGGGGATCTCCGTGGTGGTGCGGGTGGTACGCGGGGCCCCGAAGGGATAGGCGAGCACGCGGCCAAGCACCAAGGACCATGCCAAGAACTGCTGGTAGGCCCCAGTCAGGCGGGCCACATCGCCCAGTGCTGCGTGGTAGTTGTCCATGTAGATCTCGAGGTTTTCTTCCAGCAAGCGGCGTTGGCGAAGCAGGTCATAGACCCCGCGCCGCGCCCGGGCAAAGATCGCCATCTGCACCGCCACAATCACCGCCGTAGTCAGCACCGCAAGGAGCACCGTCCACTGCCAGTTCAGGCCCCGCCATTGCGGGAAAGGCACGCGCCAATCGGGCTTGTAGAAGCGGATGCAGCAGTAGATGAGCAGCAGCATGAGCACCGCCCATAGCCCGCTGAGCAGGCGCAGTTTCCTGGTCAGGCGGCGATTGATGGCCTCCGTATCCTGGCTACCAATCTGGCTGAGTTGCTTCTCGCAGGCCTGAGCTGCGTCGAAGGCGGCACCCACCCGATGGCGGGCGTCGGAGAGACGATCCAGCAAACCGGAGCCCACCTCGGAGGCAAAGCTGGTGCCGCTCTCAGCGCGCCAGCGCTGGAAATCCTCGCGCAGGTCCAATACCTCGGGATTCGAGGTGCGGGAGACAGCCTTGGTGAGTTTCCTATCGAAGCTCCCCACCCGCACCGCATCGTAGGGGTGCAGGAACTTTTCCGATTCCTCGCGCTTCATAAACTCGTCCAGAATCGGCAGGCTGGCATCGAAGCCCTGCTCCGTATCCGGCACCACCTCGGCGGCGGTGCTCACCACGGCGGGATTGGAGTTATCCACCAGGTTCGGCAGCCGGTCATGCAAACGATCCGAGCCGTCGATGAGGGTGAGCGAGGCCGCGCAATAATCGGACCACAGGCTCGAGAGATTGGTCTGACTCGTGACGTTGATGCCGGCCTTTCTGGAGGCGCCCAGCAGTCGCGCCGAGCTGGCGCGCAGCGACTCCATCCCGGCCTCGCCGCTGCTGCCGCGGCCCTTCTGCCCCACCACGACGCGAATCGTGCTTTTTTCTCCATAGAGATTTTTTTGCAGCATATCCCGCATGCGATCCGCCATGCCCTGGTGGAGGGAGGAGCTCCAGATCGAGCGCGAGCCCACCGTGGCGCGGAAAAACTCGCGGAAGAAGGCCTTGAGTGCGGCCGCACCACTTTGCTCTACCTGTTCGGCGCTCTTCGGGGATTTCTCCTGGGTGATGAGCTCGGCCTGGTGCGCCTGCAGCAACTCGCTTGCATAGCGACGCACCATCTCCTCGCTCTGCTGCTGGGGTACCGTTTGGCGCCCATCGCGCATATGCGTGACCGGGATATCCTCCCGCACGTTGATCACCGCGTCGCGGAGCTCTTCCTCGGCGGCACTGGCGTCTAAATTACGGAAGAAGCAGCGGGCCAGCACGAAGGAATCAGCCAGACCCTGAATGATCTCGCTGCCATCCTCCTTGAGCACGCCCACCACCGGCGCAGCCGTGAAACGACCGCAGAGCCCGAGCACGCTCGGGGCATAGGCGCGGGCCACCTCGAGGGGGCCATCGTCTTGTTGAATACGGCGCGAGGAGGTCAGAGGAGAATCCGCGTCGAAGGCGGTGAGCGCCACCGTGGCCCAGCCCTCGCGAGGGGCCGGCTCCGTGCTGGGCAGCGGCAGCTGCGGCAGCAGCAGGCGAACGCGGCGCACCGAGTTCTGCGCGGCCTCGGACTGGATCAGACGCATCCACCGATCCACGGCCGCATAATCGGTATCCGGATCATTGGCGTCCACCACGTGCACCACCAAGGTCAATCCCCGGATACCCCGCAGTGCATCGGAAAGCGCCACGAAGCTCTCGCAGCCGCGGTGCTGCTCGGCGGGTTCCTCCATCAGCCGCACCGTCGAGTGCACGCCGCCGCGAGCGGGATCCTGGGCGCCGGCATCAATCCAGAAGGTGCGCGAGACATGCCCGAGCGTGGTGAGGTCCGCGGCCACGCCGCGCACCTCACCGAAGAGGCGACCCGCACCGATGAAGACAACATCTGTGTTTTTGGTGTAACTCACAACAAACCACCACCGAATCCGGAGAACTCATCATCATTGTCAGTCTGCGCCGAGCTGAAGCCGGTAGGAATACTGCTCGTGCTTTCCGGCTGCTCCGCCACTCGCTGCGCCTCATCGAGCAGCCCGTGCAAGAGATTGGCCATCTCCACCACATCCGCCGCGAAGTCGCGGTAGTAGGGCGTCTTCGAAGCGCGCTCGCGGCTGGTCGGATGCGCCCAGGACTTATCCACCGTGGAGGCGCTGGGGAAGCCCGTATTATCCACCGGCGCCAACATTTCCGCAGTGCGCAAGGCGCGGGCCAGGTGTTCTTCCACCATGCCGGCGCGCTCCGCGATGCTCGTGCCGCGGGTGCCATTGCGCTCGGCGGGCCACTCGCCGGTGCGCAGGAAGTGCGCCAAAGTATTCACTGCCGGGTGGCGCAGACCGCCATCGACATTGCTGGCCTTCTCCGGCGAATCATCAAAGAGCGCCCGCAACGCCCAGTAGGGGTGCAGGGATGCGCCGGGGGCGCCACTGCGATCCCGCTCATGACTATTGGCATAGGCCAGCAGAATGGACTCCAACACCGCCGGCATCCAATCCACCTCATTGCGCATCTCCCCGGGGCCGGTGAGCATCGGCGAGGGGAAGTGGTACCAGCCCTCGGCGCGCTCCGCGGAGCCGCGGTGGGCGGGCAGGCGCCCATACACATGGGCCGCGGCGTCCGTGGTGCCCTGGTTGGTGATGAGGATGCGGCCAGTGGCCACACCCAGCAACCAGCCGCCGACGAGGGCCTTGCGCTCATCGATACTCAGCGGCAGCGCGGCATCAAGAGTGTGGGTGCGGCGCAGGTTCCAGAAATCGAAGCGATTGTGGCTGGCCTTGAACTCCTTCGCGATCTGCGGCAGCAGGGAGCTGAACACGATCGGCGAATAGTTCGGATAGGAGCCGAAGATATCGATGCGCTGAATATTGGTGCTATCGCGCAGGGCATTGTCGAACTTGGTGCGCGACTGCCCCTCGATCTTGCTCGAACTCAGGGTGCTCTCCAGCTCGGCGGCGACGCGCTGATCCTTGAAGGGGATCTCGGAGAAGGAATAACGGTAGGTGACTCCCTGCCCGTGTACCGCCTGCACCATCGTGGCGTCCACCGCGGCCAAGGGGCGCGATAGGGACAGCGCCTTGGCGAATTCGCTGCGCAGCCGGGCGATGCGCTGCTCGTACTCGGCGTCGCTCAGCATCTCATCTTGGGTCATGTAGCTACGCAGGTCTGCGGAGATAAAGCGCTCGAAACTTTCGCCTGGGCGCACCACCCACATGCGGGCGCGCTCGAGCAGGTCCTTCGGGCGGATGCGGGCCTTAAATACGGCATTGGAGCTTTCGCGGCTTTCCCCTGTGTTCTCGGGGTGGCGTCGCAAATGCTTGCTCGCCCAGCCCGCCCGGTTACCGCCGGGCACCTCGTCGGCGGGGCGCGCCAGAGTATCGCGCGGGGCCTTCACCGCATCGGTGGTCTCCCACTCGCCCTTGATGATGGTGCGGCTAACGCGGGAGGTGGCCTCGGCAAGATCGGTGACATTCGCGTCCTCGCCCGAGACTGCCTCCAGCAGCTGCGCCTCGAAATCAGCGGGGAAGTTATCCACCTCGGTAATCACGATTTCATTCACCGAGCCGCGGAAGCGATCACTGACCTTCTCATCGTGCGGCCGCGGCCACGCCGCCGGCTCATCGGTGGCCACATCCGCGAGATCCAGCGTGGACTCCTTGGCCTTATCGGCGGCGCGCACATCCTTGTGGGCGCGGTCCAGCTCATCGCGCAGGCGGCGCAGCACCCCGAAACGGAAATCCTCCAGTACCGGGCTGAGGCTACGGGCCAGCTCCACCACCATGGCAGTGCGCAGCTGCGGGCTGTAGCAGCTGAGGAGCTGCTCCACCACGGCATCGGCATTGTGAATACGCTTCTTCCCAGTGACCGGGTGCAGGGCTTGATCGGCATCAGCGGGACGTGCCGCCGGATCGAGTCCCTGGTGGCGCAGGATAAATTGCTCGGTGCCCGGCTGGAGTTTGTCTTTCACAATCACATCCAGCTCGGAGAGCATCTTCTCCACATAGGGAATGCCCAGCCGCGAGAGCTCTTCCTCGGCTTCGGCGAGCATGCTGTCCGTGATGAAGTCCGCCCAGCGATATACCGCGCTATAGGCCGATCGCTGCATGACCCTGCGGAGCTCCGTGCTCAGATAGGAGCTCCCCATCACGCTCTCTACCTCGTCGGCCCACTCTTGGCCCTTTTGGCCCTCCACCGGCGTGGGGATCTTCGAGCGCAGTACCGCCTGGGATTCGCTGACGGCGGCCTCCAGCTCCGCATGGAAAAGAACCTCGTACCAACTGCGAATGATGTCTGTAGTGGCGGCGCTCGTCACCAGCTGAGGGTGAATCTTCATCCGGTTCATGCTGTCCGGCAGGCGCTCAGCGAGGCGCTCCCGAAGCTGTTCCTCACCGGTGGAGTGATTGCGCGGATCGATGTGGCCGCGCAGCAATTGATCGAAGCTGGCGCGGGCAATGCGCTGCGCCGCATACTCCTTGTACTTATCGCGACCCATGCTGAGCTGGGCGTAGCCCATCGAGCCCCAGGGCAGGCCGGTCCACTTCAGCTTCTCGTTATCGGCCCAGCCGAGATAGGAGCGCTTCGCATCCGGGGCGCCCGCATTGCCGAGATCGTATTGCACGAAATCCGCGGACGCCTGCTCAGAATAGACCAGACCGGACAGGGCCCGACCGAGCCCACGATAGATTTCCGAGGGCGAGCCCTCGCGGCCGAAACGCGCCCGCTCCTCACCCATGCGGCTACCAATGGGGAAGAGACGAGCAAAGGTGGAGCCTTGATCTGCGGTAGCGATACCCAGTGCGTGGTAGAGGGAGGCATCGGCCGCGGCGGCGGCCCCGGTTTGGGTGGCGAAGACCTCACCGAACATGGCCAGAGCATTGGGCCAGGCGCCACTCATGGCGTCCTTGGGCAGGGAATCGAATACCTCAGGTGTCAGCAGGAACACGGCGGTCTGCTCGGGCTTGGCATTGGGCAGCCCAGCGAGCACGCGGCATACATCCAAAAACATGGAGGCACCGGAGCCACCAGCCATGGATGAGACCACCAAGATGGTGGGATCCGATTCGCTCTTATCGGAGGAGAAACCTTGGATCTTGCGGTTGAGCTCGTTCAACTCCACATTGGCATCCGAGGTGTTCATATCCTCCAGTGCCTTGCGTAATTCCTCGCGGATCTTCTCCAGCTTGGGCAGGGTGAGCATGCGCCCCAGGGTGCGGCGCTGGGCGGCACCGGCGGAGATAGGAAGCTCAATGGCATTGGGCACCCGCGGCGCCCAGGTGGCGATGTCTTTGAGGCCGTCGCCGCGGGCGAGCTCCGCCGACACGGCGGCGTCGAAGGTGCGATAGGACTGGTGGCTACCGATACCGATATAGCGGCCCCCAGCCTGCTCCACATTGGCTAAGCCGCTGGGCCCATCCTCGGCGGCCAGCGGGGCGTCGATAGAGACAAATTGCCACGCCTTGGGCAGGGTATCGCGCCCTGGCTCTACCTCTCGGATCAGCGCCTTGAGCTGATCCATCATGTAGGCCAAGGTTTTCGCTCCCGAGCCGCCACAGCCTACTACCAAAAACTTCCGCATCTTTTCATCTCTCCTTGTAGATATCTACCGTGTCTACTGCCGTATCCGTGTGCGCCTAGGAATCCCAGCCGCGGGAGTCATCTGACCAGCCGCCCGAGGAGGGGCGATGGGGTTTCTGATCCTCGTGTCCGCCCGAGTCCCAGCCGCGGGAGTCATCTGACCAGCCGCCCGAGGAGGGGCGATGGGGCTTCTGATCCTCGTGTCCGCCCGAGTCCCAGCCGGTGCTGCGGGGCTGATCCCAGCCGCCAGCGCCGGTGTGTGGCGACCAGCTGCCGTCGCTTGTCGGCTGCTGGGGCTCGCTGGGCCCGCCCCAGCTACTGGCCGCAGAGCCTGCGGCGGCCGTCTCTGCGGCGCCACTGCCGCCGCTGCTATCGCTGGCGGTGTTCTCGCCGCTGTCCTTCGCTGTGGTGTGAAGATCCTGGGCGAGGCGCGGCAGCTTCTCGCGGACCGAGCGTTCGATGCGCGCCACGGCGTCATCGGTGGCGAAACGATCGACGAGCACCACCACGGCGCCGGCCTCGGGGCGGCCTTGCTGCGGATAAAACACCCAGTGCTGGGCAAGATCCAAGGGCAGCACGGCGTTGTCACCCGAGCGGCGGCCATCATCGGGGATGGACGGCGCCTGCTGGGCGCGGGCCTGCGCAGAGCTGAAGGGGTTCAGCCCCAGGGCCACCCCGAAGCTCTTAGAGCCGATGGTGGCGTGCCGACCGCTGACCATCGTGCCGGTGGCGTCCATCAGCTCCCCGCGATCCACGTGGAAGGGGCGGCCGGTATTGCTCCGGATCACCTGGTGCTCCTTGATCTGCACGGGGATGGTGAGCGCGTAGATCTTCTTGCGGGTCAGGGTGCCGCTGAGATATTTGAAGAGGTACAAGATAGCCAGCGGGATGAGCAGCCCGAGCAGCAGCGCCACCACCATCACCAGCGAGAACACGGTGGTGTTCACGGGGGCGCGCATGGAGCCGGTCAGGGGGATATCCACCTCGGCCGTGCGGCCATCGCCATCGGCGCTCGCGAGGTTGAGCTGTAGGACGCCGGCCAGGGGGCCATCCGCCAGGTGCTCGCTATCAATGGTGAAGGACAGCGTGCCTTCTTCTCCCTTGGCGAGCTGTAGCGGGGCCTCATCCACCTGCACGCTCACGCCTTCGGCGCCCTCGGGCACGGCGTTGAGCACGGCTCCGCCGAGAGTGGCCTCTCCGGGGCCGGTGATGGGCACGGTGAATTGGGCGTGGGTATCCTCCACTGTCACCTGCACCTCGCCCGGCACCACGGGCATATTTCGCGGGGAGATCGACACCGGGTACTCGGCCACGATCGGCGAGAGCGCGGTGCCCGGCGCATCATCGGTGCCCTTGGTGGTGATCTGGCTCCGCAGCGCGATCGTGCCGTTGACGGGCCGATCGATGGCGTCGAGAGGCACGGCCACGGGGCTGCCCTCGGCGATGGACTGCGCCTCGCCCAAGGGCAGCGGCGCGGCACCATCGGCGGCAACAAACATCGCCTCCAGCGCGGCCTCGCCCTCCAGATCGACGGCCTCGCCATCGCGGTTGAGCAGCTGCACCTGCAGCGGCTCCTCGTTGGTGATACCGGTCTTTTCGCCCTCGCTCAGGGCCGGAATATCGAGGTGCAAACCGGGCAGGATCTGCATCTTTATTTTGTAGCGGCCCTCTTTTTCCGGCGAGTCATAGCCGAAGGTCCACTCCCCTGCCCAGGCATCGGAGCCATTCTGCCGCAGCTCGGCGTCGATCATGCCGGGCAGCACCTGGTTGTCTCCCAAGACCTCTACCTCTGCCCCGGCGAGATCCTGCGTGCCGCTGCCGCCGAGATCAATGCGGTCACCGCGCGGGTTAATCAGATAGGGCTGAACGTTATCGCTGGCGCCGCGCTGCTGCGGCTGCGCGTCCAGGCGGATCTCATCGACGGAGTTATCCAGCACGAAGCGGAAGGTCTCTCCCATGCGCAGCTCGTCCTGCACGGATCCCGCATTGGGCAGGATGCCACGGAAGGCGCTGAAGAGCCCGGCCACATCGTCGGTGGCATTAAAGAAGGCACCATTGGCGGGGGCTCCGCCGCAGGCGGGGGTTTCGGCCATATCGCGCAGCAGCTGCTCTGGGGAATCGGTGCCGCGCGGAATCAGCCCCACGGTAAATAGCTGCACCCCGGACTGGCGGAGCTGGTTGACCGGCCCGGCCGCCGAGCACAGCTGGTCTGCGGCGGCGGCAGCCTCCTCGCCCGGGGTGGTGATGAGACCATCGGTAAAGAAGAGCACGGCACGGCAGGAGTCGCCATCGCTATGGGCGGCCATATCTGCCCCGGCCCCACGCAGCGCGGTCCCATAATCGGTGTAGCTTTGCTGGTCGCGCTCCGCGAAGATCTCCGCCGTGGAGGCGAGCGCATCGGCCTGGTTGGCCACATTGGCCCAGTCGCCATAGGAATCAGGATCGGACTCGTAGGTTTCGCCGAAGCCGGCGAGCTTGACGTTGATATCCGCATCCACATCCTGGGCGGCGATGCCGAGCTGCCGGATGAGATCCTGGGCGGCGGCCACGCGCACCGCGTCTGGGTCGGTGGCGGGAAGATCCTCGAATCCCGAGAGGGACTGGGACTCATCCACCACAAACATCAGGTCTGCGGACTTTTTCTGGGCGATACAGGAGTTCAGGCGCGCGATATTGTCTGCTGCGACTGGCGAGGGCGCCGGCGCTGCAGCTACCTGCGGCGCTGCTGCCACGCTCAGTGCCGCCGCCAGGGCGGCTGCACCACATCGACGAGACGATCCACGGCGCTGGGCGGGGTGGTTCACTGTGTTTCTCGATCCTTAGAGTAAAAGCAATGAAGATAAAGGAGGTGGCGTCGCTACGCTACGCACCGACCGTTTTAGAGATCGCTAGGGCGAATTCGAATGCGGTAATCACTACGCCCACAGCGCCTAAAGCCAAGGCTGCGCGCAGCAGCAACGTTTGTGTCGTGTTTTCCACATAAAAGCTCTCCGCTTTTCGACGATTATCTGCAATCTTGTGAAATCCAATGGCCACAAACGTGAGGATGCCGGCGCATACCCACCCCACGAGGGCATAGGTGCGGAAGGCGGGATCGGTGGCCGTTCCCCCGAACAGCGGGGCGGCGAGAGCGCAGAAAATTCCGAGCAGCGAGGTCAGCCCGGCCACGAGCAAGAGCGGCCACGGCCCCGATACCGGCTGGAGGCGCGGCGGCGGGGTTGCGGGGGCCGCGGGTTGACTAAAGCTGGAGCCACCACCGAACCCAGGGGAGTCGGAAGCGGCCGAAGAAGAGGAGGGGACAGAATCCCAAGCCCGCGGCGCGGTATCGCCGCGGGAGTCTGCAGGCTGATCAGACCAAGAATCATGAAAATCCGATCCAAAAGTGGGACGTGACACCGTAAAAGATTCTCCTTAAAAAATAGGTTAGGGCCTCATAATAGCGCCACGGCGCGACACGCGCGCCCCTTTTTTCGCACTCCTATTCCCCTTTATTCACGCCAGTCGGCGGCAGGGAACGAGGAATACGGAAGAATCATTGTGTGTTTTCGCACAGGTGAGCGAGGGGGAGGTATGCCTGCGGACACCTACCCCCTCTCAGCCCAGTTAGATGCTGAGGTCGAGCTCCGCGCCCACCTGGGTGCTCACGCGCGCGGCGGCTTCCATGAGCATCCAGCCGCTGAGCTGAACCGACAGATCCCGCTCCGGGATGCCGGAACTGGTGAGCGCTCCGCCCACCTTGGCAGAGACCACACCGGCATTGCGTGGCAGCTGGGCATCCTCGGTCCACTCCGCCGGGAACACCGGCAGGCCATCGATTTCGAGGCGATATCCCCAGGCGGCCTCGGCGGATGCCAAAACCAGCCGCGCAGCGATCTTCTTGGTGGAGGTATTGCGCCCGCCATCATTCGGTAGATTCACGGCCACCTCGGCGAGGTAGCGGGCAAGAATGCCCTTGAACAGCCCGCCATCGCCGCCGCGGTTCACCGTGGTGATCGCGCCGCGATCATTAGCCAGTTCTTTGGCCACGGCGTGCACGAGCTGCCGCACGCGGGCCACATAATCCATGATGTCCTCGGCGCGGTCGGCGTCCTCGAGAGTCTCGATACGCGCATGGGGCTCCAGCCCTGCCTGGTTGCGCAATTGTTCGATAATGGCCATGCAGGCGCCCATGACCACGCCCTGGCAATAGGGGTGAATGGGCTTGACGATTTCGGGGCCGTGCATGCGCATACGCACCCCATCCATGATCAAACCCTTTTCATTCATCAGATTGTCAAAGACCCAATCCGTCATGGTGCGGGCCTCGTCCACACAGCCGGTGCGGGCCAGCATGATCGCGGCGGGGCCGTTGGTGGGCACGTTGAAGAAGTTCTCCCCTTCCCGCCAGGGCAGCACGCCGAGACCGGGGTCCACATTGGCGCGCAGGTTCTCCTCTAGCTCCGCCGCATAGGCGGGCGCGGAGAGCGAATGCACGGTATCCATGCGGCGCAAGGCGAGAGCCAGCCACGCTTTATCGTCGTAGTACTTATTGCGGCTCAGCTTGTAGATATTGCGCACCCTGATGCCGCGCACCGTGTGCTGGATGCGTTTCCGGCGGGGCCGAGTGGAGGTACGCAGCGCCGCATCAATCTGGCAGTCCAGATAGTGCGCCTGCCACCAGTAGTGCCAATGCAGCATGAGCTTTTCCTTCACGCCCCCAGGCCAGGCCACTTCGGCCAGGTTGGTGCGCGGCAACGCCCACAGCCCAGTGGCGTGACGATCCTCAATCGCTGCCTCGGCTAGGTCAGCGCGGTGAATCCACTTCTCGGGCACGGTAGTTGTCCTCATTCCATCAAGGTCACGAGCAGCGACCGCCCACGGGGGCGGAAACTGGTGGATACGCCCATGGCCCGTGCAGGGACTAGGGCGCAGCGTGTGCAAGCCACTGCCAGAGCGCGGTGGCTTCAACTCACGTTCTACACTTTCTCTAATTGAAACGGTAACAGAAACGACACATACCCGCCGTGGCCTGCGCTAACGCTATTCTTCGGGACCATAATCTACGGGTGAGTATGTGCCGGTCTGTGCGGCTACCAGGAATGGCGCAGATCGGCGTGTTGGCGAATCCAGGTATGCATGGCGATGCCGGCTGCTACCCCGGCGTTGATCGAGCGTGTCGACCCAAATTGGGCGATCGAGCAGGTCATGATCGCCCCCTCTTGGGCTTGGGGGCTGACCCCGGGGCCTTCCTGCCCGAAGAGCAATAAGCAGCGCTCGGGCAGCTCGGCGGTCTCCAGCGGCACGGAGCCGGGCACATTATCGATGGCCACCACGCTGAGATCCTGCTCGCGGGCAAAGGCCAGTACCTCGGCCACGCTGGAGTGATGGCGCAGGTGCTGGTAGCGGTCGGTCACCATGGCACCGCGGCGATTCCACCGCCGCCGGCCCACGATATGCACCGTGTCCACGGCAAAAGCATTGGCGGTGCGCACCACCGTGCCGATATTCGAGTCATTCTCGAAGTTCTCGATAGCGATGTGCAGCTGGTGCCGCCGGGAATCGATATCGGCGACGATGGCCTCCATCGTCCAATAGCGGTAGGCGTCCACCACATTGCGGCGATCCCCCTCCGCCAGCAGCCGAGGATCATAGCGGGAGTCCGTGGGCAGCGGCGTATCGGGATACTCCTCCGCCCACGGCCCGACCCCGCGGGGCGCCTCGAACCACTCGGTGGGCCCGCGCCCCGAGGAACCCTCCGGTTCCGGTGTCTGCTGCTTAGGCAAGACCAAGATCCTCCAAGCCCAGCAGGTAGCGGTAGTCGAGGCCTTCTGCGGCGATCACATCGGCGGCACCGGTGGCGCGATCCACCACCGTCGCTACCGCCACGACCTCGGCGCCGGCCTCACGCAGCGCCTGCACGGCGGTGAGCGGGGAATTGCCGGTGGTGGTGGTATCTTCCACCACCAGCACCTTCTTGCCCACCACATCAGGGCCCTCGATACGGCGCTGCATACCGTGCTTCTTTGCTTCCTTGCGCACCACGAAGGCGTTAATCTCACGGCCCTCGGCGTGCATCACGGCGGTCGCCACCGGGTCAGCACCCAGGGTGAGCCCGCCGACGCTGACATAGTCCAGGTCCTTGGTCTCTTCCCGCAGCAGGGCCCCAATCAGCCGGGAGGCCCGGTGGTGCAGCGTGGCGCGGCGCAGATCCACGTAATAGTTGGCCTTCTTCCCCGAGGAGAGCGTGACCTCCCCGTGCACCACGGCCAGTTCTTTCACTAGCTCTGCCAGTTCTGCCTTTGCAGCCGCAACGTCCATTCTCGCGCTCATTTCCTAGTTGTTAGTGGTGGTGTTCTCATCCGCGTCGCCGCCCTCATCTGCGGCCGCGTCGCGCTCGTCCTGCACGGGCGTCTCCGCCTCGTCCTGGGCCGCAGAGTCATTGAGACGCGCGGCGAACTCGGGGGTGAAGCTGGTGCCCAGCTCTGCGGAGATGTCATTAAAGATAGACGAGGACATTCCCGTATCGCGCAGCACCTTGGTGCCATCGAAGCCGGTGTGCTCGCGGCTATCGCCGGAGGCGATGGGGGCGATGTCATCGGTGCCCACACCGCGGGAGCTCACGACCCCGCGCGATACCTGCTGGGCGCGGCTCGGCAGCTCCACCGGCTCTTCGGGGCGGGTGACCACGGCGGGGCGCGGGTCGGAGAATTCCTCCGGCACGCTCACCTCATCCAGCTCGATGGGTTCCACCACCGGCCGGGAAGGATCGCGATCCTCCAATTTCAGATCCAGCAGCGCGCCGCGGCGGGGCGGCAGCGCGCGGGCGGCGTCGGCAAGCATAGAGAGCGGCTGGCACACCGCATCCCAGTCCGGCGACTGCGAGTGGGGCTGGAATTGGGCGAGCACCCAGTTGCCCTCGCACCACACGGCGGCAACGGCCGGCGGCAGGGCCTCGAGGGCGGCGTGGACGCGCTCATCGAGAAAGCGCTCGGCCACATCGACTTCGCTGGCCACCACGCGCAGCTCGTGCAGCTCGCCGACGGGCAGCAAATCCTCACCGGTGCCGGGGGCATCCTCCGCGCTGGCGCGACGAGCATCGATCACCACATCAGAGACCGAGCCGCGGCGCATCGCCATCACGCACACCCCACCGAGATCCACCAGGTGCATCTCGTGGCCGCAGGCGGTGCCGCTGACCACGTTGCGCGCTACCGCGCCTGTGGCGGCCGCGCCACGCGACCACTCATCGCTGAGGAACTCATCGCTTTTAGCGAAGAAGTAGTCATGCTCCTTGGCCCAGTCGCGCCGCTCACGGCGCGCGGAGTTCATAAACCCGGGCAGGGAGAAACGGCGCTTCGAGGCCGCGGCGGCCGGTGCCGTATCGGCGCCAGCCTGCTCCTCGTTCTCCTCGTGTTCCTCGGGAGCGTCGGGATCTGCGGAGTCCACGAGCTCGTCGGGCTCGGCGATGGGCGCCTGCGGCGCTGGCTTTACCTCCGCCTCCGCGTCCGGGTGCGGGAGATCATAGAGGGCGTCCTCGGCGTCTACATCCACCTCGGTTTCTTCCTCGGCGTAGATGGCCGTGGCACCGTCGGGGGCAGGCGCATGCTCGCTAGGCTCGGCGGCTGCAGGCTCGCCAGGCTCGGCAGCTGCAGGTTCAGCGGACTCGGCAGGCTCGGCGGGCTCGTCTGGCCCCTCCTCCGCTGCGGGCTGCGGCTCCGAGTGCTCGGCCGGGGCGGGCGCGGTGTCAGCGACCGGCAGCGGCGCGGCGGCAGCATCATCCGCCGCGGGGCGCTCAGGCGCCTGCTCGTCCTCGACGGGACGATCGGCGTCGCTGGTGCGGGACATCTCGCGCGGGGCAGTGCGGGTGCGGCGTTTGCGATCTACAACGAGCAGCCAGAGGCCGACGAGGAAGAGGAGTGCCGCAACGATAAAGATAACTAGGTTCATCGCTCACCTAGCTTAATCTGTGCTGAGCGGCGGTGAAACTAATTTCGCACACACTCCGACACACTGGCGACGTCGCCACGCTCCACGGGGTTGCTGGCATCGGCGCACCACTGGGACCAGCCACCGGGATAGAGAGCCGCGCCATCGAGTCCGGCGAGGTGCATGGCGAAGATCGCTTGGGAGCTGTGCACGCCCGAACCGGAGATCATGATGGTCTTCATGCCCGGCGTGATGCCCGCCTTGTCAAAGATCTCCCGAATGTCCTCTGGGCTGCGATAACGATTGTCCTCGGTGAGGAAGTCGGTGACGGGAATATTCACCGAGCCGGGGATGTGGCCGGCCTTGAGATCGAGGAATTCCTTGCGGCCCGCGAAGCGGTTGCGGGAGCGGCAGTCAATGAGCACGGCGTCGCCGGTGGTGGCGGCGCGCTGCACGTCCTCATAGTCGGCGACGGCCAGATTGCCCAGGTGCGGGCGGATATTAGAAAACATGGGCAGGTTGCCCGGGCCGCCGATGATCTGGTGCCCGTCTGCTTCCCATGCGGCCATGCCGCCGTCGAGCACGCACACATCCTGCACGCCCGCCCAGGTCAGCACCCACCAGGCGCGGGCCGCGAAAAGCCCATTGCCTTCGTCGTAGACCACAACTTTTTGATCGGTATTAATGCCCCACCGCACGAACCACCTAGCCAGCTGGGCGGCGTCCGGAAGCGGGTTGCGTCCCTCCGCGCGGGAGGGAACACCAGCCAGTGCGTGCGCGGTATCGCAGTAGAGGGAGGTGGGGATGTGTTCGGAATTGAATTTGTACAGGCCTTCTTTTTCGCCTGCCCGCCAGAAGGATGCAAGGAGGGTGGTCTTGCGGCCAAAGCGGATGCGGTCTGCCAACTCATCAGGGGTGATGGTGAGATTCATAGCTGCCAGCCTAAGCCACACCACGCCTTTGTGCAGGTTGAGGCGGTTTTCAGAAAGATCAACGGGCAGAAGTTTTGTACTTTTGCGGCTGTTAGGACTGTCCCCTGATCTCCCCCAACAGGCGCTCCTCATCAGACCTTCCCCCTATCAGGAGGGGAAATCGGCGCGCCATGCGGTACATTCCACGTCTAAAAAGTGTGAATGTGATCTGTTCTGGGATTCCAGATCACGGCCTCGAGGGCGCGTGCCCGCCGGTCCCCGCGCTAGCCGCGGGTCGCGGCGATGCGATCGAGCTGTGCCTGCGCCAAGGTCTTGACGCTGTTGAGCTCGATACCGCGGGCCAGCACAACCACATTCCCAGTGCGCCCCCGCACAATATAGGTCCGGTGTCCTTCTTCGGCCGAGGCACCATCGACCCACGTCACTGTGGAATAGGCCTGCACATCCTCGGCCCCGCTCAGCGTCACATCCTCGATGGCGGTGTTCTGAAAGTGCTGCGTCACGCTATAGCCAACATCCACCCCACCCACGGGCATCGTGGCGCTGTAGTCGAGGCAGTTCTCCGCAAGGGCACCGTGCTCACCCAGGGCCTCGGCGTCTGCGATCAGCACCGAATAGGCCTCGAGATCGGCATTATCCGTATAGTCCTCGGGCTTGGGCTGCCACATCACCACATTCGCGGCCTCGGGTTTCTCGGCCACGAGCGCGGTAATGAAGCTCTCGCCGAGCGCCACCTCGGCGCATTCTGCCGGCTCTGTGCGCAGTTGTTCCTCTTGGTACTTCTGGCTGCGCGCCAGCTCCGTGCGCTCCTCATCGCTGAGCGCGGCATAGTCCTGCCCATAGTTGGCGTAGCGCAGATGCGGCAGCATCTCCCCTTCTTGCAGGGTGGCTGCAGCGATATCCACGGGTTCCGCCTGCTGCACTGCGCTTGTCGACGTCGTCTCCTCCGGCTGCTGTCCGTCCTGCTCATCCGTAGAGCACGCTGCCACGCTCAGCAGGAGGGGCGCCAGGGCAATGCCGGCGCAGAGGCGGTGGACAGGGCCGGAGAAGATTCGATGCATGCGCGCTATTCTATGCCACCGGCGGCCGCGGGTGCGCGCCAGCGCGCACCTGCCCACCAGCCGGCGAGGGGGCAGCTGCCTCAACCACGGCTCTTAGGAGCTCAGCTCGAGGTCCTCGCCGCCCTCGGCGACATCCACGTGCACGGTGTTGCCATCGTGGATCTCTCCCGCCAATAGCTTGCGGGCGAGCTGGTCGCCGATGGATTTCTGGATGAGTCGGCGCAGCGGCCGGGCACCATAGGCGGGATCGTAGCCACGATCGGCCAACCAGTGCTTGGCGGCATCGGAGACCTGCAGGGTGAGCTGCCGGGCGGCGAGCCGCTCCGCCAGCTGGTTCACCTGGATCTCCACGATGTGGGTCAGCTGCTCCTGGGTGAGGCTATCGAAGATCACCACATCGTCGAGGCGGTTGACGAACTCCGGCTTGAAGGTGCGCTTCACGGCGTCCATCATCTGCTCGTGGCTGCCGCCGGCGCCCAGGTTCGAGGTCAGAATCAGCAGGGTGTTACGGAAATCCACCGTGCGGCCCTGACCATCGGTGAGGCGGCCGTCGTCAAGCACCTGGAGCAGAATGTCGAACACATCCGGATGCGCCTTTTCTACCTCGTCGAAGAGAACGACGGTGTAGGGGCGGCGGCGCACAGCCTCGGTGAGCTGGCCGCCGGCATCGTAGCCGACGTATCCGGGAGGGGCACCCACCAGGCGAGCCACGGAGTGCTTCTCCCCATACTCGGACATATCGATGCGCACCATAGCGCGCTCATCGTCGAAGAGGAACTCGGCCAGGGCCTTCGCCAGCTCGGTCTTACCCACACCGGTGGGACCGAGGAAGAGGAAGCTACCCGTGGGCCGGTTCGGATCGGCCACCCCGGCGCGGGCCCGGCGCGTGGCGTCGGAGACTGCCCGCACCGCGTCCAGCTGGCCGACCACTCGCTTGCCCAGCACATCTTCCATGTGCAGGAGCTTCTCGGTTTCGCCCTGCATCATCTTGCCGGCGGGAATACCCGTCCACGAGCTGACCACCTCGGCGATCACATCGGGAGTGACCTCCTCGGCCACCATGGCGTTGTTCTGGCCATCCTGCACCTGCGACTCGGCGGCGGCGACCTTCTTCTCTACCTCCGGGATCTTGCCGTAGCGCAGCTCGGCCACCTTGCCATAGTCGCCGTCGCGCTCCGCGATCTCGGACTCAGAACGCAGCCGCTCGAGTTCTTCCTTGGCATCGCGCATCTCATCGATCGCGCTCTTCTCATTGGACCAGCGCGCCTTCAGTTCGCCGAGCTTCTCGCGCTCATCGGCCAGCTCCTCGCGCAGCTTCGCCAAACGCTGCTGCGAGGCCGCATCGCTTTCCTTCGCCAGTGCCATCTCTTCGATTTCCAGGCGCCTAACGATGCGCTCGAGCTCATCGATCTCCTGCGGGGAGGAGTCGATCTCCATGCGCAGCCGCGAGGCCGCCTCGTCCACCAAGTCGATCGCCTTATCAGGCAGGAAGCGGTTGGTGATATAGCGGTTGGACAACTCGGCGGCGGCCACCAGAGCGGAGTCCTGGATGCGCACACCATGGTGCACCTCATAGCGCTCCTTCAGCCCGCGCAGAATGCCTACGGCATCATCCACCGAGGGCTCGCCGACATACACCTGCTGGAAGCGGCGCTCGAGCGCGGCATCCTTTTCGATGTATTTGCGGTACTCCTCCAAGGTGGTGGCACCAACGAGACGCAGCTCGCCGCGCGCCAGCATGGGCTTAATCATGTTGCCGGCATCCATGGCGGAATCGCCCGTGGCGCCCGCGCCGACAATGGTGTGGAGCTCATCAATAAAGGTGACAATCTCGCCCTCGGCGCCCTTGATCTCATCAAGCACCGCCTTGAGCCGCTCCTCGAACTCGCCGCGATATTTCGCGCCGGCCACCATCGAGCCCAAATCCAGGCTGATGAGGGTCTTGCCGCGCAGCGACTCCGGCACATCGCCGGCCACGATGCGTCGCGCAAGCCCCTCCACAATGGCGGTTTTACCCACACCGGGTTCACCAATGAGCACGGGGTTATTCTTCGTGCGGCGCGAGAGCACCTGCACCACACGGCGAATCTCGGCGTCACGGCCGATCACGGGATCAATCTTGCCCTCGCGGGCGCGGGCCGTGAGATCCGTGGAGTATTTTTCTAGTGCCTGAAACTGGCCCTCGGGATCCTCGGTGGTCACCTTGTGCCCACCGCGCACTGAAGGAAAGGCGTTTTTAATCACGTCATAGGTGGCGCCGGCACCCTGCAAGAGCTGGGCGGCGTCATCCTTGCCGCGAGCAATCGCAGCCAGCAGCACCTCGGTGGACACAAACTCATCGCCCAACTCGCCGGCCAATTCCTGGGCGGCGGTGAGGGCATTGAGCCCATCGCGGTTAAATTGCGGATTTGCCATCCCCTGCCCCTCGGCACTGGGATAGGACGTCACCAGATCCCGCGCCTTGGCAGTAATAGCCTGCGGGTCAGCACCCGCTGCCTTGAGCACCGGGGAGGCAATGCCCTCCTCCTGTTCCAGGATGGCCACCAAGATGTGGGCGGGACGGATATCGGGATTCCCCTCGGCGCTGGCGAGCTTCAGGGCTTCCTGTAGCGCCTCGGAGGTCTTTGTTGTGGGGTTAAACCCTGCCATGGTCGTTCTTTCCTCTCATTAATCAGTGTCGTTATATCTTGCCCACGCGGCGGGAGCGCCGTAGGTGGCGTCGATAAGCGCCGTGCGCCATCGCCTCGTGGGGGATTCACTCTCTATAACGCACCAAAACTTGAGTCTGTTCCACTCAAGCAGAAATATTTTCAAAAAAAGTTGAGCAACCCACCCTCAACTCTGGCTTCAGTTCCCAGCTCACTGCGAAATGGTGCAGAATAGGGCCATGGCCACAGAGGATCTGAGTGATATCGCAGAGCGCCTTGTCTCCCGTGCAGAGGCGTTTCGAACCACCACCTATGAGCGACTCATAGCCGCTCTCCCCGATCTCGCCATCCTCTTCTCCGCGACGCCGCAACAACGCCACTATTTTCTCGTGCCCGTGCTCGAGAAGCTGCTGCGCAACACCCCCGCCAGCGGCGAGCTCACCCCACGCATGCAGCGCATCATCGCCCAGCTGGGGCGCGATCACCGTAAATTCCGGGTGCCGGTGCACGTCCTGCCCGAGTTCGGCCGCATCATCAACCGCGGCATCCTCGACAACTGCGCCGATATGTCCGTCGGCCACGTGCTCGGCGCCCAAGAAGCGGTGAGCAAAGCCTGCGACATCATGGCCTCGGCCATGATCGCCGAGGAACATCGCGGCATCCCCGCACTGTATCGGGCGGAAGTGGTGGAAGTGGAGCGCCGCACCAAGCGCGTCAGCGTGGTGCGCGTGGTCACCGACCGGCCCATCCCCTACCGCGCGGGGCAGTTTGTGCCCTGCAATGCCAACCTCATCCCCGGCGAATGGCGCTTCCTCTCCCCTGCCAACCCCAGCAACCCCCAAGGCTTCATCGAGTTCCACGTGCGCATCAACCAGCGAGGACGCTGCTCGCCCATGTTCGGTCTCGCCCGACCCGGCGATGTGTGGTGGATCGGCAACCCCCTCGGCACCCTCGCCATCCCCGGCGACCGTGACGTGCTCATGCTCGCCCACACTCATGGCCTCGCACTGCTGCGCTCGATGATCTTCGATCTCGCCGAGCAGCAAATGCGGGTGCACGCCCACTCCGTGCTCAGCGCAGGCGATAGCACCGCCGCCACCGCCGTGCACACCCCACCCAATGTGACGCTGTTCTATGGCGCCGAGTTCCCCGCCGAGCTCTATGATCTCTCCACGCTCATGCAGCTCTCCGCCAGCCATCCCTGGCTGCGGGTATATCCCTGCGTGGACTCCCCCGACAACCCCTACTGGGCCCACGACACCACCTACTCCCAGCTGCCGACGGGGCTGAACCTCAATATCGGCTCCCCCACCGAGGTGGCCATGCGCACCACCCCGCCCGTGCACGCTGGGTCGCACTCGGCGCTGCGCGCGTGGCGCAACCATGACATCTTCATCCACGGCGGCGGCGACTTCATCCTGCCGGCGCGGACCCGGCTGCTCGACACCGGAGTCGATCCGGCGCGGATTCACACCATCCCGCTCGGGTAGCGCAGAGAGCAGGCCGCGGCCTTAGCTGAAAGGCGGCGCTAGCTGTAGTCCGCCTCGTTGAGCAGCACGGGAATAGAGCGTCGCGCCGCATCCAGCTGCTCGCGATCGAGCTCCACGTAGAGGATCTCCGGCTCATAGCCGGCCTCGGCGAGCACCTGCCCTGCCGGGCCCACCACGCGGGAATGCCCAATGCCGGTGGGGCCATCGTCCTCCCCGGCTTTCGCTTTTCCGCCGGGGCGCGCCTGGGCCGCGGCCAGAATATAGCAGGTGGAATCCAGGGCACGGGCAGTGGTGAGGGCGCGCCACTGTTCCCGCTTGCCCTCGCCGTCCTGCCAGGAGGTGGGCACCGCGATCACCTCGGCCCCCTTCTGCCGCGCGAGATCCTTAAATTGCTCGGGGAAACGCACATCGAAGCAGATGGCGCAGCCCAGCCTCCACGTCTCGCCGCTGCTACTCGGCACATCCACTACCAGCAGCTCATGCCCGGCGCGAACGGTGTCTGATTCGCGGAATCCGAAGGCGTCATAGCAGTGAATCTTGGTATATCCGGCGTGCAGCCCGCGCCCTGTCACCAGCGCCACATTATCGACGCGATGGACCTCTTTCCCCTCGCGCTCAATGGTGTCGGCGGTGCAGAACATACCCACCACGAGCACCACGTCGAGCTCGGTGGCTAGCTCGGCGACGGCGGTGGCGAAGGGGCCATCGAGCGGCTCCGCCTGCTGGTCCAGCCGACCTGTGCCAAAGGCCTGCGAGCTGGCCTCGGGAAACACGATCAGCTCCGCGCCCTGGGCGGCCGCCTCCCGGGCCTTGCCAAGCACCTGCTCGAGATTGGCCTCTTTATCATCGCTACTCAGAATTTGCACTACTGCTGCTTTCATAACACCAGCGTATGTGCATAACCCTGGGTTATCCACACGCCGCGGCGCCGCGCCCTCGCCCAGGCGCTGCGGCTGGCGCATAGTGAGCGCCATGAATGAACTCAGCTTTAGCCCCCACAGTGTCTCCCCACTCTTTCGCGCCGCCACGGTGAGCGTGCGCCCACCCGAGCCAGCCATGCCGGCCTTCACCAGCCTCGCCCTGCGTGCCGCCAGTGGCCGTCTCACCCACCGGCTGTCGCTTGTCGACGCCGCCCTCACCCAGCACACCCGCAGCGTCGAGGAGTTCGTCCACCGCTGTCTCAGCTGCAATGAACATCTCGCAAACAACCTCGCCCAGCGGATCGGAGGAGCGCTGCGATGACACGCCTGATCACTCCCGCCCAGCAGCTTCCCCTTGATTCTGAGGAGATGGCGGCGATCGCCGAACGCTATGTGGCCCTCGCGGTGGAAGTATCGCGACAGATCGACAGCAATATTCGCCGCTGGCAGCAGGCTGTGAGCGAAGGTGTACGCGGTGCCGCCTTCGATGCAGCCGCCCAGCATGAGGAGCAGGTGCAGGTCCCCGCGGCGCGCTCGGCCGCGCAGATGCAGCAGATTGCCTCGGTGTTAGAGGCCGCGCTCCCCTTCCAACGGCAGCTTGAAACCCTCTGGGAGGGGCTGCGCGCCACCGCGCCGATCGCCGCAGCCGCCGGGGCGCCGGTGCTGCAGATACACCAGCGGATGCGGATGTTTCTCCTCGCCACCGGCCGCGGGCTCGACGCGCTCTGTGGCGCCGAGATTGCCCGTGTCTGCGGCGCGGAACTACCGCCCCCGACCTCACGATTGGCGGACTATGCCGAGCTTCCTGCCCGCGATATCGATGTGCTGCAGCGCGCCCAGGCGCCGCAGGAGATTCAGCCGCTGCTGGCGGAGAACCCCGACGTCACCGTGCTGGAGGCCTCGGATGGACGGCTCGTGGTGGCGGTGGGCGATATTGATGCGGCCGAGTCGATCACCACCGTGGTCGCCGGGGTGGGTTCCTCCGATATCTCCGGCTGGGGCACCTATCTTGAGCGCACCCGCTCGATCGCCAGCGCCACCGGCGGCGCCGCGGTGATGTGGATGGGCTATAGCGCCCCCAGCAACCTCGGCCAAGCGCTCTCCCGTGACAGTGCCCAGCGCGGCAGCGAGGAATTGCGCACATTCCATCAGTCGCTCCGCGATCGCCGCCGCGCCATCACCGCAGGCGACGGCCCCGGCGAGGAGCGGGTGGCAGAGCCGCGGCTGCTGACCCTCGGCCATTCCTATGGCTCCACCGTGGCCGGCATGGCCGCCCGCGAGGAGGGGCTGGCCACCGATGCCTTGGTGCTGCTCGGCTCGCCTGGGGTGGGCGCGCGCCACCGCGAGGAGTTGGTCTTTGATAACGAGGAGACAGATGTGGTGGCCCTGACCGGCAGCGCGGATGTCATCACGCTCGCCCCCGATCCTCACTTCGGGGTGCACGGCCCGGATCCCAGTTCCTCCCGCTTCGGCGCGGAGGTGTGGCGCGGTGGGCACACGCACACCAGCTACTGGGATGATCCCGAGCTCCTTGCCCGCCTGGGCAGGCTCGCCCACCGCTAAACGCCACCGGCGCCGCGCCCCCCGCAGTACTGGGGCCACGGCGCCGGAATCCTCACTCGGGGTGTGTGTTTAGAACAGCCCGGTGGGCTTGGGGTCATAGGAGGTGAGCACGCACTTGGTCTCGGTGTAGTGATCGAGCATCATGGCGTGGTTCTCGCGGCCAATACCGGACTCCTTGAAACCACCGAAGGCAGCACCGGCCGGGTAGCTGTGATAGTGGTTCACCCACACGCGGCCGGCGTGAATGGCGCGGGAGGCACGGTAGGCGGTGTTTTGATCGCGGGTCCACACACCGGCGCCGAGGCCGTAGTTGGTGTCATTGGCGATCTCGATGGCCTCATCAAAGTCCTTGAAGGTGGTGACCACCAGCACGGGGCCGAAGACCTCCTCGCGGAAGATCTGCATCGAGTTTTCGCCCCGCATGATGGTGGGCTCCACATAGAAGCCGCCGTCGAGGCTGCCCTCGAGCTTGGCCACGTTGCCGCCGGTGAGCACCTCGGCGCCCTCGGCCGGGCCGGAGGTGAGGTAGCCGGAAATCTTGTCCAGCTGCTCCTGCGAGGCCTGGGCACCCAGCATCACCTCGGAGTCGAGGGGGTTGCCCACCTTGATCTTCTTGGTGCGCTCCACCACGCGGGCGATGAACTCATCGGCGATGTCCTCTTGGATCAGGGCGCGCGAGGGGCAGGTGCACACCTCGCCAGAGTTCAGGGCGAACATGACCACACCCTCGACACACTTGTCCAGGAAATCATCGTCCTTGCTCATGATGTCGCTGAAGAACACCGAGGGCGACTTGCCGCCCAGCTCCAAGGTCACGGGGATCACCTGATCGGCCACTGCCTTGTTGATCATCTTGCCCACCTCGGTGGAACCGGTGAAGGCCACCTTGGCGATACGACGGGAGGAGGTCAGCGCCGCGCCGGCCTCTTTGCCGAGGCCATTGACGATGTTCACCACGCCCTTGGGCAGCAGATCCGCGATGAGCTCCATGAGATAGAGCACCGATACCGGGGTCTGCTCTGCGGGCTTGAGCACCACGCAGTTGCCGGCGGCCAGGGCCGGGGCGAGCTTCCACGCAGCCATGAGAATGGGGAAGTTCCACGGAATGATCTGCCCGACCACACCGAGTGGCTCCTTGAAGTGATAGGCCACGGTATTGCGATCGATCTGGGAGGTATGGCCTTCCAGGGTGCGGGTGACACCAGCAAAGTAGCGGAAATGGTCGGCAGCCAGCGGAATGTCCGCGGCCAGGGCCTCGCGCACCGGCTTACCATTCTCCCAGGTCTCGGCTACTGCGAGCTTTTCTACGTTTTCTTCGATGCGCTCGGCGATCTTGTTCAGCACCATCGCGCGCTCTGCCGGGGCGGTGTGGCCCCACTCCTCCTTGGCGGCGTGCGCCGCGTCGAGGGCCAGATTGATGTCTTCTTCTTTGCCGCGAGCGAACTGACAGAACACCTCGCCGGTGACCGGCGTGATGTTGTCTAGATACTCGCCGCTGGCTGGTGGGGTCCACTCGCCATTGATGAAGTTGTCATAGCGCTCGCGGAAGGACATAACCGAGCCCTCGGAATTGGGATGTGCGTAGACAGTCATGCTGTGTTCTCCGTATCTCTCGTCGGACCATATCCATGGCACCGCAGTGTGTGGGGACTTTCTGCACCACCTCTACCCGGCGGGTAGTGATGTGTCACACAGCCTACGCACATTCCCACCATGGTGCATATGACCCACGACACACCTGCGCGGACGGTGCCAGCATGTCACTGGAACCGTCCGCGCGCTGTTTACAGCCATATCAGCCCTAGTAGCCGCGCTTAATCCACTCCTCCAAGTGGGGCGCCTCGCTACCAATGGTGGTGTGATCGCCGTGCCCGGTACGCACGATCGTCTCGGCAGGCAGCTCCAGCACGGAGGTGCGCAGCGAGTGAATGATGGTGTCGAAGCTGCTGTAGCTCCGGCCCGTGGCGCCCGGCCCGCCTTGGAAGAGGGTGTCGCCACTGAAGAGCTCTGCGGCCTCCGGCACGTAGAAGCAGCACGATCCCGGCGAGTGGCCGGGGGTGTTCAGCACGCTCATCTCCGCGCCGCCGACGTCGAAAAGCATGTCCTCGCGCAGCGCCTCGTGGGCGATATCGGGGTGGGTCTGCTGCCACAGCATCTCGTCACCGGGGTGCACATAGATCGGCGCATCCAGGCGGGTGGACAGCTCTGGGGCCACGGTGATGTGGTCATTGTGGGCGTGGGTACACAG
Organism: Corynebacterium sp. TAE3-ERU2; assembly: GCF_019209955.1. Classification (NCBI taxonomy): domain Bacteria; kingdom Bacillati; phylum Actinomycetota; class Actinomycetes; order Mycobacteriales; family Corynebacteriaceae; genus Corynebacterium; species Corynebacterium sp. TAE3-ERU2. The sequence continues at coordinate 158,959 of NZ_JAHUTL010000003.1, forward strand.
GATGCCGCGGACACGACGGCCGGCGACGGCGTCGATAATCGGCTGGGCCTGGTGGGCAGCATCGATGATGTAGACCTCGGAGTCGTCTCCGACGATCCAGATATTGTTGTCCACATCCCATTCGCCCCCGTCGAGGGCGAAGGTGCCACTGGTTTCTACATGATCAACTCGGAACATAATTAGATCACCACCACGCTACGCAGGACGTCTCCGGCCTTCATGGTGGCGAAGGCCTCTTCCACCGCTCCCAGCTCGATGCGCTCGGAGACGAACTTGTCCAGCGGGAAACGCCCCTGGAGGTGCAGGTCCACGAAGGCGGGGAAGTCGCGCTCGGGCAGGCAATCGCCGTACCAGGCCGGCTTCAGGCTGCCGCCGCGGGAGTAGAAGTCGATGGCCGGGATGTCGATATGATCGCTCAGGTTCGGCACACCCACCATCACCATGCGGCCTGCATGATCGCGGGAATAGAAGGCCTGGCGCCAGGTGGGCATGATCCCCACGGCGTCGATGGTCACATCTGCGCCGAAGCCATCGGTGATCTCGCGGACGCGCTCGATCACCTGCTCCTCCGATAGTTCGGAGGAGTTGATGGTGTGGGTGGCACCGAAGTCGGTGGCGGCATCCAGCTTGCGCTGGTCCACATCCACGGCGATCACGGTGCGGGCCTGGTTCACCACCGCCCCGGCGATGGCCGCCATGCCGACGCCGCCGCAGCCAAAGACGGCCACGGACTCGCCGCGGGCGATATCGGCGGTATTGACCGCCGCGCCCAGTCCGGCCATCACGCCGCAGCCGAGCAACCCGGCCGCAGCCGGATCCTCCGCCGGATTCACCTTGGTGCACTGCTTTTCGTGCACCAGGGTTTTCTCCGCGAAGGCGCCAATGCCCAGTGCGGGGCTGAGCGCGGTGCCGTCCTCGAGAGTCATGGGCTGCGAGGCATTGTGGGTGCTAAAGCAGTACTTGGGCTCGCCGCGCTTACAGGCGCGGCACTCGCCACACACGGCACGCCAGTTGAGCACCACGAAGTCGCCCTCGGCAACGAAGGTGACGTCCTCGCCCACCTGGGAGACCACGCCGGCCGCCTCGTGGCCGAGCAAGAAGGGGTAGGCGTCCTCGATGTCGCCATCGCGATAGGCCAGATCGGTGTGGCACACCCCGCAGGCCTTGATATCCACCACCACATCGGTGGGGCCAGGATCGGGGATAATTATCTGCGCTTTTTCTACGGGTGCGCCCTTTTCACGGGCGATGATTCCAGTAACGGTGGCTGTCATAAACGTGCCACTCCTTCAGGGTTATAGAGGGGTCATTGTGCAACCTTTCATTGTACCCAGATTTTCAATCATTGCCGATAACGTTTTTCACTAGCACGCTCGCATTCCCGCTGCGCACCGCCTATGCCGATGCATCACCGGCGCAATGGCCGTAGATACACCACCACCCACGAGCCCGCTCGGGGCGTCGTGGGTGGCTGGAGGTTGTTAGTGCTGGGGGCGGCTGCGGGAGCGGCGCGGCTCCCACGCCACCACCGCGGTGGAGCGGGGCACGTGCACGATCTCGCCGCGCTTGCGCCCGGCGCTGCGGCGCAATTCGTGCACCTCGCGCTCGAGCGCCGTGAGATCCTCGCTGAGCTCTTCATTTGCTTGGCGCAGGCGATCGTTTTCTTGACTGAGCTCGATGATCGCCTTGATTCCGGCGAGATTCACACCGTCTTCTTGGCTGAGCTTCTGAATCTTTCGGAGCAATTCCACGTCGCTGGGCGAATAGCGTCGCCCACCGCCGCGGGTGCGTTGCGGCGTCACCAACCCGATGCGGTCGTACGTGCGAAGCGTCTGGGCGTGCATGCCCGCCAGTTCCGCTGCCACGGAAATCACATAGACTTCCGTGTGCTCAGAGTGGTCGTTCTGTTGAGTCATGACGCTAGGTAGACACCTCCTCACTCACATCCGGTGGTCGTTGGCACGCCGCCGCGCGTCTGCGATGGCGCCCCTGGGGTGGAGGCCCACCCAGCGTTAGCCGGGTGGGCGTAACGGGTTTAGTCCTGTCCGGCCCAGTCCTTCCGCGGGTCGAAACCGGAGTCTTTCTCGGCCTGGGCGTAGCTGCGTAGCGCCGAGGTAGCGCCGGCATCGAGATGATCCGGGACCACCACCTCGACGGTGACCAGCAGATCGCCCTTGGTGCCATCACGCTTCGGCACTCCCCTGCCGCGCACCCGCAGGGTGCGGCCATTGGGGGTGTTTTCCCGCAAACGCACCGTGACGGGGCCGTCGAGGGTGGGCACTGTCACCGTGCTGTCCAAGACCGCCTCCGCGAAGGAGATGGGTACGGTCAGCTCGAGATCGTCGCCGGAGCGGGTGAATACCGGATCCGGGCGGACGTGGACGGTGACGAAGAGATCGCCCGAGGGCAATCCATTCGGCCCGGCCTCGCCCTGGCCGGCGAGGCGTACCCGCTGGCCGTCGATCACACCCGCTGGCACCTTCACGGTGATCGAGCGGGTGCGGTTGACGGTGCCGGTGCCGCTACACGCCGAACAGGGATCGGTGATCTTGGTGCCGGAGCCATTGCAGTTGCTGCAGGGCTTAGAGAACCCGAAGGTGCCCTTGCTCTCCGACTCATAGCCGGTGCCATTGCACACCCCGCAGGTGGCGGGCTTCGCCGAGGCGGAGCCGGAGCCGTGACACTTATTGCAGGGGGCATCGCCGGTGAGCCGGAGCGGGATGGTGGTGCCCTTGGTGGCTTCGCGGAAATCCAGAGTGATCTGGGTTTCTACGTCCGATCCCCGCGTCGGCCGAGTTGCGTGGCGAGCACCACCGCCGCGGTTGAAAATGCCACCGAAGATATCCCCCAGACCGCCTTCACTAGAAAAGCCTCCACTGGGTCCTCCGCCCGTTTGGCCGAAGAGGTCCGAGATGTCGAAGTCCTCCGTCGACGTCGAGCGAAACCCGCCGGGAAATCCGGCGCCTCCCCTCTGGCCGAAACCGCGACCGAATCCGCCCATGCCCGAGGAGAGCATGGCCTTCATCTCGTCATATTCTTTGCGCTTCTGCTCATCGCCGATGACGTCATAGGCCTCGGCGACTTTCTTGAAGCGGGTTTCCGCCTGGGTGTCACCTGGGTGGGTGTCGGGGTGGTTGTCTCGTGCCAGTTTCCGGTAGGCGCGCTTGATGTCGGCCTGGGAAGCGGACGAGGAGACCCCGAGGTCCGCGTAATAGTCTTTTTCTGCCCATTCACGCTGTGCCATGAGACGTACAGTCCCCTCCTTCCGCTACACGATATCGTGGGCTTTTTATTCTTGATCCTCTACTGGGTCGTCGATGATCACCATAGCGGCGCGCACGACTGTGTCCTTGTACTGGTAGCCGGGGCGCACCACGGTGCCGAGGGCCTTGTCTTCTCCGGTCGAGGCATCTTGGATGGCCTCGTGGATCTCCGGGTTGAACTCGTCGCCGGTCTCGCCGAAGCGCTTGAGCCCCACACCGCTCACGGTGCTGCGGAGCTTCTCCGCGAAGGGCTTCAAGGGGCCCTGCTCGAGATCGCCATGCTGTTCAGCCATGTCGATGTCATCGAGGATAGGTAGCAATTCCTTGAGCACCTTCACCGTGGCGGTGGAGATCACGCCCTCGCGTTCCCGCTCGGTGCGCCGACGATAGTTGGCGTACTCGGCAGACACGCGCTTGAGATCCTCGGTGAGCTCCGCGATCTGTGCCGCAGCCGGATCCTCGGCCTCAGCCTCGGCCGCTGCCTCTTCCTCAGCCTCGGTGGCTTCGGCGTCAGCAAGCGCGGCCTCCTCATCGAGCAGTTCGTTGATCTCCTCGTCGAGGGGATCGACTACCTGCTCGCCGCCTGCTGCACTGGCCTCGGCGTCGGCCGCCGCTTCCGCAGCGGCGGCTTCGGCCTCGTTCGGAGAGTAGTTGGCCTCATCCGTGGCGTCGGGATCGCCCGGGTTATCGGGCATCTCGCCTGGGTGGGTCACTTCTTCTCATCCTCCTCGTCGACAACCTCAGCGTCGACAACATTGTCATCAGCGGCCTGGTCGGCGCCCTCAGCCTGGGTAGCGCCCTGGGCGGCCTCGGCCTCGTAGAGGGCCTTGCCCATCTCCTGGGACTCCTTGGACAGGGTGTCCACGGCGTCCTTGATGGCATCGAGGTCATCGCCCTTCAGGGCCTCGTCCACACCATTGGCGGCGTCTTCGACCTTCTTCTTGATGTCCTCGGAGACCTTCTCGGAGTTCTCCTCGAGGAACTTGCGGGTCTGGTACGCCATGGACTCTGCAGAGTTGCGCACCTCCTGCTCCTCGCGGCGCTTCTTATCCTCTTCGGCGTGGGTCTCAGCATCCTTGACCATGCGGTCGATGTCTTCCTGAGACAGGCTGGAGCCGTCCTGGATCTTGATGGTGTTTTCCTTGCCGGTGCCCTTGTCCTTCGCGGTCACGTGCACGATGCCGTTGGCGTCGATGTCGAAGGTGACCTCGATCTGCGGCACGCCACGCGGCGCCGGGGCAATGCCACCGAGCTCGAAGGAGCCGAGCAGCTTATTGGCGGATGCCATCTCGCGCTCACCCTGGAATACCTGGATCTGCACGGAGGGCTGGTTGTCCTCTGCGGTGGTGAAGGTCTCGGACTTCTTGGTCGGAATGGTGGTGTTGCGCTCGATGAGCTTGGTCATCACGCCACCCTTGGTCTCAATACCGAGGGAGAGCGGGGTGACGTCGAGCAGCAGCACGTCCTTGACCTCGCCGCGCAGCACACCGGCCTGCAGAGCAGCACCCATGGCCACAACCTCGTCCGGGTTCACGCCCTTGTTCGGCTCCTTGCCGGAGAGCTCCTTGACCATCTCGGAGACGGCCGGCATACGGGTGGAGCCACCGACGAGCACCACGTGGTCGATCTCGGAAACGGAGATCTCTGCGTCCTTGACTACCTGGTTGAAGGGAGCCTTGGTGCGGTCCAGCAGATCTTGGGTGATGCGCTGGAACTCGGTGCGGGTGAGGGTCTCGTCCAGGAAGAGCGGGTTCTTCTCGGAGTCCACGGTGATGTAGGGCAGGTTGATGGATGCCTGCTGCGAGGAAGACAGCTCAATCTTGGCCTTCTCGGCAGCCTCACGCAGACGCTGCAGAGCCATCTTGTCCTTGGTCAGGTCGATACCGTGGGAGCTCTTGAACTTCTCAGCCAACCAGTCCACGATGCGCTGATCCCAGTCATCGCCGCCCAGCTCGTTGTCGCCAGCGGTGGCCATAACCTCAACCACGCCATCGCCGATCTCCAGCAGGGAGACGTCGAAGGTGCCGCCACCGAGGTCGAAGACCAGAATGGTCTGCTCCTTGTCGCCCTTCTCCAGGCCATAGGCCAGAGCGGCGGCGGTGGGCTCGTTCACGATACGCAGCACGTTCAGGCCTGCGATCTGACCAGCCTCCTTGGTGGCCTGGCGCTGTGCGTCCTCGAAGTAAGCGGGAACGGTGATCACGGCGTCGGTGACATCATCGCCCAGGTAAGACTCAGCATCGCGCTTGAGCTTCATCAGCGTGCGAGCGGAGATCTCCTGCGGGGTGTACTTCTTATCGTCGACCTCAACGGTCCAGTCGCTGCCCATGTGGCGCTTGACGGAGCGCACGGTGCGATCGACGTTGGTGACGGCCTGGTTCTTCGCGGACTGACCGACCAGAACCTCGCCGTTCTTTGCGAATGCGACCACCGAAGGGGTGGTCCGGGAGCCTTCGGAGTTGGCGATAACGGTTGCCTCGCCACCCTCAAGCACGGATACGACCGAGTTGGTGGTACCCAAGTCAATGCCTACTGCACGTCCCATAGTTGTGTTGTCCTCCTGTGTACGTTTGTACGTTTGTGCCCGCCCACTCGGACGGGGCTCGTTTGAATTCATCGAGTTGAGTAATGCTCACTCAACGTCTGCGACCACGCTAACAAACTCTCGTCATAATCGCCAACCTTCTTGAGTGAAGCTAACTCAACTTTTCACCTCATACAACGGCGCTTCCCATAAAGTTGTTCCCGATTCGCTCAACTTTTTTATTTTCCCAGCTCACACAGGGTAGGAAGAGACAGAAGCGGCGCCCGCGGAGAGCAATAGCGTGCTATCCGGGGCGCCGCTAGGACGCGCACAAAACGATCAAGCGCGTGAGTTTAGGAGACGGCCACCAGTGCGGAGGCGCCCTGCGAGAGCAACTCGCGGGCTACCGCAGCGCCCAGCGCGCGGGCCTGTTCCTTGTTCTCGGCCGCGCCGCTGGCGCTGTGCACCAGCTGGGCGCTGCCGTCGAGCGCAAAAGCACCGGCGGTGAGGCTCAACTGCCCCTCGCTGAACTCAGCATGGGCGGCCACCGGCGCGGTACAGCCGGCTTCCAGGGTGGCCAATACGGAGCGCTCGGCGGCGGCGCAGAGCTCGGCTGAGGTATCCGCCAGGGCCCGAATCGCCTCCACGGCGTGAGTGTCCTCGGCGCGGCATTCGATAGCGAGGGCGCCTTGGGCAGGGGCGGGCATCAGGCGGGTGGCGTCGAAAAGCTCCGTGGCGCGATCGAGCTGCCCGACGCGAGTGAGCCCCGCTGCCGCCAGCACCACGGCGTCGAGTTCCCCATGCAGCACCTTGCCCATACGGGTGTCGATATTGCCGCGCAGGGGGCGGATATCCAGATCGGGGCGCAGCGCCCGCAGCTGGGCAATACGACGCGGCGCGGAGGTGCCCACGGTGGCGTGCTCGGGGAGTTCATCGAGGGTGAGCCCATCGCGGGCGATGAGGGCCTCACGGCGATCCTCACGGGCCGGGGTGACGAGCACGAAACGATCATCGGGGGCGGTGGGCAGATCCTTGAAGGAGTGCACCGCCAGATCGCATTCGCCGCGGGCCATGGCCTCGCGCAGCGCCTGGGTGAACACGCCGACGCCGATGCGCTCCACCGGGGACATGTTCTTATCACCTGGGGTGGTGATGATCGTTAATTCGGCGTCGTGGCCGAGTTCGGCCAGTGCATCGCGCACATGGCCGGTTTGTGTAGTGGCAAGTTGAGATCCGCGAGTACCAATCCGAAACATGCCCATTAAGACTACTCGCTGACGCTCAGCGAGGAGGGGTAGGTCTCCGCTACGGACTCGGCCCGCACCGGCATATGCCCCATATTTCCGGGCAGCTCGTCCATCGCCACAGCAATGGAGCGCCCCGGCACCGGATCCTGCAGCCCGAAGAGCTCCTGAATCACGGTTTCATAGGTGACGGTGCCCGAGCGGGCTGCCAGCTGCTTCACCCGCACGGTGGGCTGATGCAGCAGCTTATCGACGATGCGTCGCACGGTGCGATTGACCTCATTGCGGTCAGCATCCTCCATGCCCGGGGTACGCCGCATGAGCTGTCCCATCTCTGCTTCCACCAGCTCGGCGGCGTGCTTACGCAGCGCCGAGACCGCGGGTGCTACCTCGCGTACGCGCTGCTGGGAGGTGAACTGCTCGAGGGCATCGCGCACAATACGCAGCGACTCGGCGTGCACCTGCGAGGTCTCGCCATCGGCGTGGTGGTGCAGCTTCTCGATATTGATCAGGTGGCAGCCGGTACGCTCCTCGATCGCATCGTCCAGATCGCGCGGCAGGGAGAGATCCACGGCCACCAGGCCCGGATGATCGGCGGGGATGTCGCTGGCGTTGATGGTGAAGCCATCGGCGCCGGTGGCAGAGACCACCATGGACACCTCGTTGAGCACCGAGGTGCGGTCCTCGTACTGGATCGCCTGGGCGTTCACCCCTGCCTCGAGGGCGTGGGCCACCAGATTCTGCGCCCGCTCGTAGGTGCGGTTGCACACGATGAGCCGCTCTACCCCCATACGGCCCACATGAGTGGAGGCCAGGGAGGCCATTGCCCCCGCGCCGAGCACGAGAACGCTAACCCCCTTCAGGGGGAGTTCCTCCTCCTCACGGCCCATCTCGGCCACCGCCTGCTGCAGGGCGAAGGAGACCATGGATGCCCCCGCCTCATCAATGGCGGTCTCGGTGTGGACTCGCTTGCCGGTGTGCAGGGCTGTCTGGGTCAGAGAGTGCAGCGCCGGGCCGGCAGTGGCCGATTTCGAGGCGAGCTGGTAGGCGTGACGCACCTGGCCGATGATCTGCTGCTCCCCCACCACCATGGAATCCAGTCCGGCGGTGACCATGAGCATGTGCTCGGCGGCGGCGTCGGCATAGCGCACATAGAGCTTGGCGCGCAGCGTATCGATGTCTACCCCGCTGTATTCGTGCAGGACATCCACCACTTCGTGGACGCCGGCGTGGAAGGAGGAGGTGACACAGTACACCTCTACCCGGTTGCAGGTAGAGACAATGAGGGCCTCGGTGAGCGAGGGACGGGTAATCAGAGTCGACGCAACGCGAATCGCTGCGTCATCATCCATGCTGAGCTGTTCAAGCAACGACACAGGTGCCGACCGGTGGGACATACCCACAATTAGCACGCTCATTGAAATAGCTCACCGCTTCCTCATCAGTCACATTAAAGGCTGATAAGAACGCTAGTCTGCTTTCACCTTCAAGCCAACAAAGTGTTGGCTAACTCGGAGTTGTCTACTTCCCAGCACGCAAACTCCTCATCGTCCACCACAACCACCGGCACACGGTCGCCAAACTCCATGGCGAGCTCGGGGTCCTCATCCACATCTCGCACCTGCCATGTCGCTCCGGCGGCGCGCACAATGGGCTCGATTTGCTTGGCGACGCGCACACAGGATCCACAACCGGCACGGACCATAAGTTCAACGCTGTGGGTGGGCATAGACAATCGGTGCCTCCATCCTGGGAGTGATTATTAAGACGGCAAGCTGCGCCCTAACCTTATACGATGGCAAGGGTCCCACTTTCGGGCGTGCCTCTCAGCTCTAGCCCCTACCCGGAAAGCCTCTGAACAATCGCCGTGAACTCCAATAACGTTCCCCTCGGTCCCTTCGATGGGCCTAGCTCGCCCTCGGAATTTCTGGCGGCGTGGTCCACCTCGCGCGGGAACCTGCGCCACTTCTTTGAAGATCGCGCCCTCCCGCCGATTGATGAGCAGTCCCAGCGTGCCGCCGGCGAGGCCGCGGTAGCCGAGGTCTTTGGCCTCGACCCCGCTGACTTTGACTCGGGCATGACCAGTGTCTCCGGCGCCTTCGAGGCAGCGTCCGCCCGGTCGGTCACAACCCCCGATCCGGAGATCCCGCAGGACCATACGGCGGCCGCCTTTTTCGATGTGGACAACACTCTGATCCAGGGCGCCTCGATCATCGTGCTCGCCATGGGGCTGGCGAAGAAGAAGTATTTTAAATTCTCCGAGATCGCACCGGTGGCCTATAAGCAGCTGAAGTTCCGCCTCAGCGGTTCCGAGAACGCCAATGATGTGGCCGAGGGCCGCCAGCAGGCGCTGGAGTTTATTAAGGGCCGCGATGTTAATGAGCTCGTGGAACTCTGCGAGGACATCGTGGAGACCCATATGTCGGAGAAGATCTGGCCCGGCACCAAGGAGCTCGCCGAGATGCACCTCAATGCCGGCCAGCAGGTGTGGCTGGTCTCCGCCACCCCGGTGCAGCTAGCACAGATCTTGGCCCGTCAATTCGGCTTCACGGGCGCCTTGGGCACCGTGGCCGAGGTCAAGGACGGCAAGTTCACCGGCCGCCTGGTGGGCGATATCTTGCACGGCTCCGGCAAGCGGCATGCGGTGGCCGCGCTTGCCGCCGTGGAACAGCTCGACCTGCAGCGCTGCACGGCCTATTCCGATTCCATTAATGACCTGCCCATGCTGTCCATGGTGGGCACTGCGGTGGCCGTCAATCCCGACGCCAAACTCCGCAAGACTGCCCTGCAGCGCGGCTGGGAGGTGCGCGACTATCGCAATGTGCGCAAGGCCGTGCGCAAATTTGGCCTGCCCGCCATCATCACCGCCGCGTTCTCTACCGGCGCCTGGCGCTACTTGGGCAAGTCCAAGAAAAAGAGCTAGGCCTCGCCCAGAGCATAAAAACACACCGCCGAGCTGTAGATTATCTCTACTGCGGCGGTGTGTGAGCAGGCCCTAGAGTGATATAAAGGGCCGCGCGCATGCGGCTTACTTGCCGAGCTTACGACGCTGAACGCGGGTACGGCGCAGCATCTTGCGGTGCTTCTTCTTGGACATGCGCTTGCGGCGCTTCTTGATAACAGAACCCATAGGGCATCCTCACTTACTTAAGATCGTTGTGCGTATATATACATAGTGTGCGCATCTGCGACGGCCGTGCAGCAGCAGGCCGCTGCCGAGGCGGACGGACATCGTCGGACGCACCGCCCGGCAAGAGAGTGCCGCCACCCCCGTAGAGGGAGCAGGTGTGATGCCACACGAATGCTAGCAATCATACCTAGAGGGTGAGCGAGGATAAAATTCCCCCTCGCTACACCCTGCAGAGCACCCTAGCGCGATAACCAGCCCGCACATGTGCGCCCCAGCCTATCGACTGCGGCGCGGGAGCATGTTTTAGCCGGCGTCGTAGAACGACGCCTCGAGGTACTCATTCACGGCCTTCTCATGAACTCGGAAGGAGCGCCCCACCCGCACGGCAGGCAGCTCGCTGGAGTGAATAAGTCGATACACCGTCATCTTGGATACGCGCATGATGTCAGCGACTTCTGCGACGGTCAAGAAGGTGCCATTGTCCTCGTGTGCCATAGTGTTAAACCCTTCATAACGCGAACGCGCTGCAGGCTTCCCCTCCTGCAGATGGAGACACGATCGTGTTCGAGAACAGCTTAGCGTTAATGTTGTTACGAATGCGAGCTGGTGGGATGGAGTTTATCTCAGCTGCCACATGAGTCAGGTGGGAAACTACATGCACGTGAGTTGCCAGGCCCCACACCCTACCCACCGGATTTCCCATTTGCCCAGTTGAAACCCCGTGTTCCGGTCTCAGCGGCGGCTCGCGGGACCTCTCCCACCATTGATCGACGCCAGTATCAGCGCGGCGGTGGGCGGCCCCGCAAAAAAGAAGCACCCCACCCATCGGCGGGGTGAAGTGCTACTTAAGGGTTTGCGGCGAGCCGGTTCAGGACAGCTCTGCGGAGCGCTTCGCGCAGGCTTCCATGGCCCGATAAAACGCGCCCCGGAATCCGGATTCCTCGAGGGAACGAATGGCAGCAGCCGTGGTACCGGCTGGGGAGGAGACGGAGGCACGCAGCTCCACAGGAGATTTGCTGCCTTCCTTGAGCATGGCGGCTGCGCCGTCGATGGCGTTCACCGCCAGCTGCTCCGCAAGCTCCCGCTTCAGGCCCAGCTGCACCCCGGCGTCGGTCATGGCCTCGGCCATGAGGAACACATAGGCCGGCGAGGATCCGGACATCGCCGTGACGACGTCGATATCCGACTCGCGCACCCGCACCACCTCGCCCACGGCGGACAAGAGCTCGGCGACGGTGTCCATCTCGGCATCACCGGCGAAACGCCCCGCCGCCATGGCAGAGACGCCCTTGCCCACGAACATGGGTGTATTGGGCATCACGCGCACCAGCGGCGTGCCGGCGGAGACCACCTCTTCCATGGCCGCCAGGGAGATACCTGCGGCCATGGACACCACGATCGCGTCCTCGGTGTTCTCATTGAGCGAGTCGGAGATTTCCTCGAGCACATCCACAATCATGTAGGGCTTGACCGCCAAGAACACCACGTCCACGCCCTCAACGGCCTGGTAGTTATCGACGTAGTCGTTGATCTCGAAGCGCTCCGCAAGTTCGCGTCCGCGCTCCTCACGGCGGTTGGACACGTTGATATCCTGCGGGCGGATACCACCGGAAATGAGCCCAGAAATGAGGGCCTCACCGATGTTTCCGCCACCAATCACTGCAATCTTGGTCATATCACCACTGTGCCAGATGTAGCTGGCAGCGCAAGAAAGAACCCCCGCCGGATCATCTCCATAGCGGGGGTGTTTCCTAGCCGGTGGCGCTTAGAGCCCGGCAATGAGCGAGGGGCCGAAGGTGAGCACCAGTCCGACCACCGCGGCAAGCAGCATGGTGAGCTTGTCGCGATCAGTGCGCATTGCGTGCACGATACCGACGATGCCGCCGGTCACGGCCAGGGCCAGCACCCCGGTGATGAGGTTGCTGAAGTTGGCCCACAGCAGCTCGAAGCCCTTGAAGATGGCGATACCAATCACCACAGCCACCACGGTCATACCGATAATGGCGGGGATGGACACCGAGCGCTCGGACTCCTCCTCCGCAGCCGCCGCGGGGGCCTCAGCGGGCTCTGCATCGGGCTGCGCAGCCGGCTGCTCCGGAGCGGCCATATAGGGGGCCACGCGCTGCTTTTGCTCGCCGGCGTGCTCATCGCGTACCGCCTCGAGGGTGGCGGTCGGCGGCTCATCGCTGCGCGTGCCCTCGGATTCCGGCGAACGCTCGATGGATTCCACCGGCTCCGGCGCGGTCTCGGGCTGCGGTGCAGCGGCCTGCTGCGCCTGCTCGGGGCTCACGGCCTTAAAGGTATCGGTGGTCAGACGCGGCTCTTCGCCCTCCTGGACCACGTCGAGCACCATGGTCTCGTCCTTGTCCTTCGCCGCAGCGCCACGGGGCACGCGGTTGAGCTTCGGGCTAAAGCCCTCGGGTTTCTGCTCCTCAACCGGGGCACTCGCAGGCTTATCGACGCTCTCCTGCTGCTGCACAGCCGACTGCTCCGGAGCGGGCGGCGCTGCCTCGGGGGCGGGCTCGGACGTGCGGGCGGTATTTTCCGCGTCGATCGGCTGAGAGGTGTGTTTGGGCTGCTCGGGGGTTTTATCTACCTTCGGGATCGAACCGGTGAGCTCGGCAACGGACACACCGCCCTCTTCGAGGCTGCGGCGGCGCCGGCGACGCTTACGCGGAGCCTGATCGCCGTTCTCCTTGGATGCGCGGGCTAAGAGCTCTGCGACTGTCAGCTGTTGGTCGCTCATACTCGCTTCCTTTCCTAGTCCAATCCCTTATCAATTCGTCTAAGGATAACCCCTTCACGCAGCGCCCATGGGCAAATCTCGATTTTTTCGAGTCCCAGGGCGCGCATGCTTGCCTCTGCAACGAGGGCTCCGGCGACGATTTGATGGGAACGGTCCGAGCTTACTCCTTCGAGCTCTGCTCGGTCACTAGCTGTCATGCGGGAAATAAATGCGATCAGCTGGCGCAAGCCCGGCGCGGTGAGGGTGCGCTTGACGCGCGGCCCCGCCGAGGAGGGTGCAGCACCGGTGAGACGAGCCAAGGTGCGGAACGTTTTGCTCGTGCCCACAGCCAGATTGGCGTGGCCACAGTTCTGCAACTGCTGAGCGGGTTCCGCAAGTTCGGCGTCGATGTAATCGCGAAGAATATTGATCTTCTTTCGCGAGGGCGGATCCGTGTCGAACCACTTATGAGTGAGCCGGCCCGCACCAAGATCAAGCGAAAACGCTTTCTCCGGATGCTCGTCGGTACCAGTGGAGAGCTCGAGGGAGCCACCGCCAATATCAAGATTGATGATGCGGCCGGCAGACCAGCCGTACCAGCGTCGTACCGCCAGGAAGGTCAGTATTGCTTCCTCTTCGCCGGTGAGAACCTCGAGCTTGATGCCCGCCTCTTTCTCAACGCGATTCAGAACCTTCTTTTGATTCGTGGCGGAACGCACCGCAGAGGTGGCGAAAGCCATCACCTCATCACACCGTAGTGTGTCGGCGAGATCGCTCGCCTCTGCCACATTCTTGATCAGCTTCGACTGTCCCTTGTCATTGAGGGCGCCGTCTGCGTCAAGGAATTCCACGAGTTTCATCGTGGTCTTCCAATCGCTCATGGGGGTGGGATGTCCACCCGAGCGCGCATCGACTGCCACCAAGTGGACAGTGTTGCTGCCAACGTCCAATACACCTAATCGCACAACTTTAGGGTAGCGGGTCTAAGTTGGAAAAGTGTGAACACCCCGCATGAGACGTCGACATTTCTTGGCTTTCCCGCGACATCCCCAGCCGGCCGATCCATTCGCGCGGGCCGCGAATTACCCCCTGACTTTCCTCGGCAATGGCTGGAATTTCACAATCCAGAGGACCCGAATCACCTGTTCAGCGTGGACATCACGTGGTTGACTTCCCGCTGGCGCTGCCATTTCGGCCAGCCCGAATGCCTCGGGATTGACGAAAACAACCGGGTAGTGGGCTGTTGCAATCATGGGGCTTTTCTCACAGACGAGTCCGATCAGGATCTGCTCTACAATTCCGTGGCCGAGATGCCCGCGCATTTCTGGCAGCTGCGCCCCAAGGACGTCGATGACTACATCGCCGCCGCCGATGCCACCGAGATCGAGCCCTGGCTGGAATGGGATGAGCTAGAAAACGAGGACGGGGAGATGGAGCCGGCGCTGAAAACAAAGCTTGTCGACGGCGCCTGCATCTTTGCCAACCGCAATGGACACGGCACAGGCGCGGGCTGTGCTCTCCACCAATATGCGGTGGCCAGCGGCCAGGACATCACCGAGATCAAACCGGAGGTGTGTTGGCTGGTGCCGCTGCGCCGCGAAGAGGAATGGACCGTGCGCGCCGATGGCGCCGATATTTTGAAAACCACCATTTCCGAGTATGAGCGGCGGGCATGGGGAAATGGTGGCGAAGACTTCGATTGGTGGTGCACCTCCGCCTCGTCCTGCCACACCAGCGAGATACCGATGTGGCAAAGCTATGAGACGGAGCTGCGGAAGGTGATGGGCGATGCCTCCTATGAGCGTCTCGTGGAGCTGATCACCCAGGTGGGAGGATCGTCACTGCAGCACCCGGCTACGGTGGCGGCAAGTGAGCGTCGATAAGCGGCTCAGGCCTCGAATTTATAGCCGAGGCCGCGGACGGTCACGAGATATTGGGGGCGGGAAGGCTGCTCCTCGATCTTGGAGCGCAAACGCTTGACATGCACATCCAGCGTTTTGGTATCGCCCACATAGTCCGCGCCCCAGACGCGGTCAATGAGCTGGGAGCGGGTGAGCACGCGGCCCGAATTGCGCAGCAGGTACTCGAGCAGATCGAATTCCTTCAAGGGCAGGGCGATCTCCTCGCCATCGACGGTGACGGTATGGGATTCCACGTCCATGCGCACCCGGCCGCCCTTGAGCACCTGCTCGTCGAACTCCTCCTCCACCGCGCGTTCCTTGCTGCGGCGGAGCACCGCGCGAATACGGGCGATGAGCTCCCGAGAAGAATAAGGCTTGGTCACATAGTCATCGGCGCCGAGCTCGAGGCCCACAACCTTATCGATTTCCGAGTCGCGGGCGGTGACCATGATCACCGGCACCTGGGAGCTTTGGCGAATCTGCTTACACACATCGGTGCCGGACATTCCAGGAAGCATCAGATCCAGCAGGACGATATCGATGTCTTTCTTATGAAACTCCACCAGCGCCGAGGGGCCATCGACCGCAGTGCTTACCTCGAAGCCCTCCTTCGCCAGCAGAAATGCCAGCGGTTCCGCTAGGGATTCCTCGTCCTCAACAATCAGAATTCGGGTCATGGTTACTCTGTGCCATCCTTCCGCCTGCTGGCTTCATTGCGCATACCCACATGCTGAGATGCGCTAGTAATTCCCACACGATCCATCAAGCTGTCCTGCCGCGCAGCCGGTTGTTTCTCGGCATTGCGGTGCCCACGTCCCCCGCCGAGGGGACGGAGGGAGCGCCTCGCGCGCTTCGGCGCCGCAACCGAGGTATCGGCGGGAAGTTCTGGGGCCTCAGACGTCAGCGGCTGAGCCTCATTCGTTTCCTGAACATCGAAAACAGGAAGCTCAAGGGTGAACGTCGAGCCAATATTGGGCTGTGACCACAGTTTAATCGATCCCCCGTGGTTTGCGGTGACATGTTTAACAATCGCTAGCCCCAAACCGGTGCCTCCCGTTTGGCGCGACCGGGCCTTGTCTACCCGGAAGAAACGCTCGAATACGCGCTGCTGATCTTCCTCCGAAATACCAATGCCGCGATCAGTCACCCGCACCTGCACGGTCTTCTCTCCGCTAGGGGAATGCACCACCTTTTGGGAGATCGTCACGGGAGTGGACTCCGGCGAATAGTTGATGGCGTTGATAATCAGATTGGTAATGGCGGTAATCAACAGCGTGCTATCGCCGCGCACCTGCACCCCGGAGGGGGTATCGCGAATGATCTCGATACCGGCGGTCTCTGCCGTCAATTTATTGCGGCTGACCGCCTCGTCAATCACCTCATCCACCGATACCGGCTTCATCGCGGGCAGCTTCTCTGCGCCCTGCAGCTTCGACAAAGCAATCAGCTCATTAATCAACGAGGACATCCGATGCGCCTCGTTGAGCAGCCGCTCGCCAAAGTGCAGCACAGATTCTGGATCATCCGCGGAGTTCAGCAGCACCTCCGCCAAAAGGGCCATACCCCCCACCGGGGTTTTGAGCTCATGAGAGACATTGGCCACGAAATCGCGGCGCGCCGATTCCATGCGCACATGCTCGGACTCATCGGTGGAATAGACCACGACGAAGCGCTCATCGGTGAGCGTCAGCGGCGCCACCGTCGCATCCACCGCGGAGACCCGGCTGGCGAGCCGGCGGGGCAACTCGAGTGAGACCACTCGGGTGTCTTGATCGGCGAATACCTCCAGCGCGGAGGCCCAAATCTGCTTGTTCACGCTGTGCTCGTGCACGATGCCCATATCGTGCGCGGGCATATTAGAGAGCACAACCGAGCCGCTTCGATCAATCACCGCCACGCCTGTCGGCGATCCCTGCACCGTTAGGTGCAGCACCTGGGAGATGGTGGTGATGCGGTTATCCGTAATCGTTTCGGCCTCGCGGCGGCGCTGCGCCCAGCGCCGCAGAAAACGCGCAAGCGGCATCATCACGAGAGCCCCCATGGCTCCCACGATGATTCCGACTAAGAACATGTCTCTGGCCTTCTCTCGCCGACGCCGCCGGTCCGGCCGGCGGCGGTGACACTGCGAATAATGTGATGGTTCTGTGTCCCACCCAAGCACAGTTTGGGCGATGCCGCTACGCGAGCACACCCGTGGGTGACGTAGCCGCCGCCGCGGCCTGCCCAGCACACGGAAAAGCCCGCAGTGCGCACGGACGCACTGCGGGCCTCTTCACTCACCGCGTGATAGGCATGCAGCTACAGTGAGCTCACTGTGAGCGTGAAGGGTTATTTGCCACCCTGGGCAGCCACGGCGGCGGCACCGGCGGCAGCAGCCTCCGGATCCAGGTAGGTGCCACCCGGGTTGAGCACCGTGCCATCAGCATCGAGCTCATAAACCAGCGGGATACCGGTGGGGATATTCAGCCCAGCGATCTCCTCATCGGAGATCTTGTCCAGGTGCTTGACCAGGGCGCGCAGGGAGTTGCCGTGCGCGGCGAGCATAACGGTCTTGCCTTCCTTGGCCTTCGGCAGAATCTCTTCCTCGAAGTAGGGCACGAAGCGCTCCACGACGTCCTTCAGGCACTCCGTCTTCGGCACGGCGGGCAGGTCAGCGTAGCGCGGATCCCCGGCCTGGGAGTACTCGGAAGCATCGTCCAGCTCCGGCGGCGGGGTGTCATAAGAACGACGCCATGCCATGAACTGCTCGTCACCGTACTTGTCCTTGGTCTCAGCCTTGTTCAGGCCCTGCAGTGCACCGTAGTGGCGCTCGTTGAGGCGCCAATCGCGGACTACCGGGATCCAGTGGCGGTCAGCGGCGTTGAGGGCGATATTGGCGGTGTTGATCGCGCGACGCAGCAGCGAGGTGTAGAGCAGATCCGGCAGAACACCCTGCTCCTTGAGCAGCTGTCCACCGCGCTGCGCCTCTTCGCGGCCCTTATCGGTGAGATTGACATCCATCCAGCCGGTGAACTGGTTGGATGCGTTCCATTCACTCTGGCCATGGCGGAGAAGAATTAGCTTTCCAGTCATAAGCACCATTGTGCCACGCTCAGGCATCATCGTCTCCCCCTTGTGCTATTGAGTGCCCCACATTCACACACCTCGTTGTGGACTCCGCGAGCGCGGCAGCACCGGCTAGCCGTGCGCCTTACGGGGGGCGCACTGATCCACTGGCGAGTTCAGCGCCTCGGAATACACAGTCAGTAGCCGCTCCGCGGAGGCCGCCCAGGAGAAGTTCAGGGCGTGCTCGCGCGCATTCTCCCCCATCTGGATGCGGGTGACATCGTCGTTGACCATCGTGGTCAGCGCCTCTGCCCATTCCGTCACCTCGTGGCTGTGAGTAAGCAGCCCTGTCTCTCCATGCCGGACTGCGATCGGCAACCCACCCACGCGGGCCGCCACCACCGGGGTTCCCGTGGCTTGGGCTTCCATTGCCACCAGCCCGAAGGACTCGTTATAGCTCGGCACCGCCACCACATCCGCGGCCTGAAACACCGCGACCAGCTCCGAGGGCGGGCGCGGCTCGAGAAAACGCACCACCCGACCAACCCCTAAGCTCTCGGCCAAGCGGTAGTACTCCTCGCCGGTGGCATTCGGCCCCGAGGCCCCGCCACACACCACCACACGCACATTCAGCTCCGGATCGCGCTCAAGCATCTGGGCCACAGCCTGCAGCAGAATGTGCGGGCCCTTGAAGCGTTGCAGCCTGCCCACAAAGGCAATCACCTTGGCATTAAAAGGCAATCCCAGTTCCCGGCGCGCCCGCTCGGTGGCTCGATCATTGCCCGGCGTAAAGAGCTGCGTGTTCGCCCCCGGGTACACAATCTCAATCTTGTCCCGCTCGGCGTCATAGTAGGAGACGAGATTGTCCTCCTCCTCGAGGGTATTGACCACCAGCTTGTCGGCATTATCCACAATCTGCTGCTCGCAGATGCGCCGCGCCTCGGATTCCTCGGTGTCATCGGCGGTGCGGTGCGCATTCTTCACCGCGGCGAGGGTGTGCGCTGTGTGAACCAGCGGCACCTCCCAGAGATCCCGAAGCAGCCAGCCCACCTGCCCCGAGAGCCAATAATGCGAATGAATGAGGTCATAAGAAAGCTTGTGGCAGCGCACAAAAGCCAACATCCCGCCGGCAAAGGCCGCGAGCTGCATCGGCAGCTGCTCTTTAGCAAGACCCTCATAGGGGCCGGCGACGATATTAATCACCCGAATCCGCGGCCCAATCTCTACGATCTCGCCTTGGCTCGGCCGGTGAGCACGAGTGAAGATATCGACGTCCATGCCCTGATCCGCCAGCGCTTGGGCCGTGGCCATCACGTAGACGTTCATGCCGCCGGCGTCGCCCTGCCCCGGCTGCTGCAACGGAGAGGTATGCATGGAAATCATCGCGATACGCATAGCTGTCTATTCTAGAGCGCTCCTGCGCCGAGCGGGCGGGACAGAGTCAGCGATAGTCACCCAGAGCACATGTGCTCTTTTTCACGTACCGCGGCTGCAGCAGCCCATTGCAGGGGATACAGCGCTCCCAGCAGCCAGAATCGCCGCCACTGTTCTTATCTTTCGCGCCGTGGGACGGCAGGACAGCGCCTGAACAGCATTCAGTGGCAGTGGGGAGATGCTGCCCCTGACACAATCGCTGCCGAGCGGCGCCCACCAGCGACTATTGCCTTGACACAGCGGCACCTATCACAGCAGTAGGTCCTCATGCGCGCCGCGCATAACCCCACAGTTAAGATTTGGATAAGAACGAGCGATGAGCCTCTACGCCGAAACATGAGGAATTCATCGTTATACTGTTGGCAAACTGACCCTTACACGCCCCAGAAAAGACGTCCGGACCCTCATACGCTTCGACGCCACGCTGATCGAAAGGCGAGTTCATCTCCACCATGACCGACCATCCTGAGAACACCACCACACCGGAACCCGGTTCAAAGCCGTGGCTGAAGTATTACGCCGAGTGGACTCCCCACGCCTTGGACTATGGCGAGACCACCCTGCTGGATGTCTATGACAACAACCTCCAGATCAATGGTGGCCGCCCCGCCACCTACTTCTTTGGTAAGTCACTGACCTTCAGCGAGTTCGACGCCCAGGTACGGGCCTGCGCCGCTGGTCTGCGCGCCCTCGGTGTGCGTCAGGGTGACTGCGTCGGCATCATGCTGCCGAACTGTCCGCAGCATCTCATTGCCTTCTACGCGGTACTCAAGCTCGGCGCCACCGTGGTGGAGCACAACCCGCTCTATACCTCCCACGAGCTGGAACCGCCCTTCGCCGATCACGGTGCACGGGTGGCGATCTGCTGGGATAAGTCGGCCCATGTGCTGGAATCGCTGCGGGCCTCCACCTCGCTGGAGACGATCGTGTCGGTGAACATGATCAACGCCATGCCGATGGTCAAGCGCGTGGCGTTGCGCGTCCCGCTGCCCTCGCTCATTAAGACCCGCAAGAAGCTCTCCGAGCCGGCACGCAACTCGATTCCGTGGGAGACCCTGCTGGATCCCGTCATCGGTGGCGATGGCGCCGACATCACCTCCTGCCCGGACGTCACCCGCGACAGCGTGGCCCTGATTCTCTACACCTCGGGCACCACGGGCCGCCCCAAGGGCGCGCAGCTCACCCACGGCAATCTCTTCTCTAACCTGCTGATGGGCAAGCACTGGGTGGAGGGGCTCGGCGATCGCGAGGAGCGCATGCTCGCCGCCCTGCCGATGTTCCACGCCTATGGCATGACGATGGTCGCCACCCTCGCCTTCTTCGTGGGCGCCCAGGTGCTGCTGCTGCCCTCCCCGGATCTCAAGCTGATCATGGAGGTAGTGAAGAAGAAGAAGCCCACCTGGCTGCCGGGTGTTCCCACCCTCTATGAGCGGATCGTGGAAGCCTCCCAGGAAACCGGCATCGATATCAGCTGCTTCCGCAACGCCTTCTCTGGCGCCTCCACCCTGCCCGTGTCTGTGGTGCAGGCCTGGGAGGAACACACCAATGGCCGTCTCGTGGAGGGCTATGGCCTGACCGAGTGCTCGCCGATTCTCATCGGTAACCCGATGACCAGCGACCGCCGCCCCGGCTATGTGGGCATTCCCTTCCCCGACACCGAGATCCGCATCGCCAACCCCGATAACTTGGATGAGACGCAGCCCTATGGCGTCGAGGGCGAGGTGCTGGCACGCGGCCCCCAGATCTTCCCCGGCTATCTGAAAAACCAAGAGGCCACCGACGCCTCCTTCCACAATGGCTGGTTCCGCACCGGCGACGTGGGATTGATGGAAGAAGATGGCTTCGTCAAGCTCGTTTCCCGCTTGAAGGAAATGATCATCACCGGCGGGTTCAATGTCTACCCGGCGGAAGTGGAGGATGTGCTCCAGAAGCACCCGGATATCACCGACTGCACCGTGGTGGGCATGCCCCGCGGCGACGGTTCTGAGACGGTCACCGCCGCCATCACTCTCTCTGCGGGAGCCACCTTGGATCCGGATTCCCTCAAGAGCTTCTGCCGCGAGCACCTCACCCGCTACAAGGTGCCCCGCGTGTTCTACCACTTCGAAGAACTCCCCCGCGACCAGCTGGGCAAGATCCGCCGCCGCGACGTGCAGCAGCTCCTAGTGGAGCGCTACGGTAGCGAAAACGAGTTCTAGCCCGAGCACGCAGACATGAGTACGCCCGCCCCACAGCGTGGGGCGGGCTTCAAGCATTCAGGACCTAGCAGGAGCCGCTGTGCTGTACTCGCGGGGCTAGCGGGCCTACTTCCGCACCAGGTGGACCACCGCGTTATCGCCGCCGCTGCAGGTGAAACCATCAGCCTTCTGCGGCACGCACTTCATCTCGTATTCCTTATTCGTCACCGGCGAGGTGGCGCGAATCGTGAACACATCGGTGGCATTGGCGTGGGAAACCATCTCCTTGGCCACAGCCTTCGCAAAGGGCTTCGTGGTCACGGAGCTACCCGTGTAGTACTCAAAGGTGTTCGTCGAGCCCGCATAGGTGCCATTGGGGCGGAAATGATCCCGCGGCTCAGTCGCGGTGGAGGGGGATGAGCTCTCAGACGACGAGGTGGAGGAGGAACTCGAGCTGCTGGTCTCCGCGGGGGTGCTTTCCTCCTCGGTCACCGTCTCCACCACGGTTTCCACCACGGATTCCTCCTCAGAGCTGCTCCCGACCGCTTGGGTGGGGGTATCGTCCCCGCCACCGCCACTGAGCACCCGGGCGAGCACCATGGCAGCGCCGACGACACACAGACACAGCACGATCACGCCCGCGATAATGGCGGCGGTCTTTCCCCCGGATTTCTTCGGCGGCTGCTGCTGTGGCTGCTGCGGCGGGGGTGTCTGCTGCGGTGGTGGGCCATAATTCTGCGGCTGGCCATAACCCGCGGCCGCGCCAGCGGGGGCGGCGAAATCCGCATCAGGCGAGTAGGGCTGCTGAATAGGCTGCATGTTCTGAGTGGGCGGATCCGTCTGCCCCTGCCCCGCCTGCCACTGGGGCTCATTAGGGTCGCGGAAAGGGCCGGACTGGTTGCCGGGGTTGCCAGTATTCGTCATCGATACTCACTCACTTCTTGTGTCACGGCCGTACACGCCGCGTCGTAGATTGTCGGGTTTGTGTGCCATTCTAAGGTTCCACCCAGACAATAGGGGTGGTTCCGCCTTAATCGAGGCTCACGCCCACCCAGATCGGTTCCGGTTCGAGGGTCACCCCGAGGCGCTCACGCACCCCGTCACGCACCTCGCGGGCCAGTGCCACGAGATCGGCCGCGGTGGCCGCGCCGCGATTAGTCAGCGCCAAGGTGTGCTTCGTCGATAGCCGCGCGGGCGCATCCGGGCCGGGGTGGCCGCGGTGGAAGCCGGCACGCTCAATCAACCAGGCAGCGGAGAGCTTGGCCCGCCCCTCGCCACTGGGGAATACCGGCATTGCGGCGGCCTCTTCCTCGCCCACCAGCGCCGCCACATTGGCGCGCACCGTGTCCACATCGGCGGCATCGATGATGGGGTTGGTAAAGAAGGAGCCGGCGGAGTAGGTGTCGGGGTCGGCGTCGTCAAGCACCATGCCCTTGCCGCGTCGCAGCGCGAGCACAGCCTCACGCACGGTCGCGGCAGGGCGACGCGGGGTGTCTTCTTCCGCGGATACCCCGAGCTCGCGGGCAAGCTGCCCGAAGCGCAGCGGCGCCGACAGGCCATCGGTACGGAGCTGGAATTCTACGGCCAGCACGAGGCCGCGCTGGGTGAACTTCAGGTTGGAGTAGCGATAGGACATCTCCAGAGCGCTGGCGTCTACCCACTGCTCGGTGTCGGTGCTGCGGTCGTAGAGGCGCACGCGGGTGAGCACATCGGCGATCTCCACGCCATAGGCGCCCACATTTTGCACCGGCGTGGCGCCGGCCGAGCCGGGAATGCCGGACAGGCACTCGATGCCGCCCAGGCCGGCCTCGACGCTGGCGGCGACCACATCGTCCCATACCGCGCCGGCCTCGGCCTGCAGCAGGCCGCTATCGGCGTCCACCGTGATCGCACGGAAATTCAGCACTAGGGCCACCAACTCGAGGGGGCCGTCTGCCACCACGAGGTTGGAGCCGCCGCCGATGGGGAGCACGGGCACGCGGGCGGCGTCGCACAGCCGCAGTGCCTCGATGGCGGCCTCGGGGGTATCAGCCACGGCGGTGAGGCGCGGCTGCCCGCCGATCCGGAGCGTGGTGAGATCCGCCAATGCTATGTCTTGGAGCGAAAGGCCCTCACACGCAGCAAGTTTCGATGCCAACTGGGAGTAATTAGGGGTGAAAGTCGAGTCGTCCACCCTTCTAACGGTAGTCTTATTGCCATGGCTACTCGTACAACTACCACCGTGACCATTAATTTCCCGCCCGCAGACGTCTACGCTGCGTTTGCAGACAAGGCGTATTGGGATCACAACACCGCCACTCTCTCCCCCGAGCCGGGCGAGGTGCACGAGTTCACTGCCGACGATAACGGCGCCAAGGCTGTGCTCTTCGAGGTCATGCCCACCGACATGCTGCCCGAGGCTGTGAGCGCCATGATCAGCCAGGCACTCAAGATTAAGCGCGTGGTTAACTACACGGCTCTCGAGGGCACCTCCACCGAGGGTTCTTATACCGCCGATGTGAAGGGCGCCCCGGTGGACTTCGAGGGCGACATCGCCCTGAGTGGCGATGACTCCTCCACCACCCTCACCTACAACAACGTCATTACCGTGGACATCCCCTTCATGGGGCCCGCCATCGAGCCCAAGGTGGCCGATGCAGTGGGTGAGCTACTCGCTAATGAAGCGAAGCTCACCGAAGAGTGGATTTCCTCGCACTCCTAGTCCGCTCGTGTCGCGACTCTCGCTGCGCGTCGAGGCGCTCTAATATCATGGCCGATCACGCGCATAACCTCGCCTTTTCTTCCCACGCCCTCAGCCGCCCCAGTAGCGGACCTGTGGGCGTGGTGACGCGAGGAACCACCGGAGCGAACCGCCTGCGCAAACTCGATCGCTGGTTGCACTACCAGCCCGAGGTGCGCAGGCTACTGCGTTCCGTAGACACGCCCCTTGCCATCGATCTCGGCTACGGGGCCTCATTTCGCACCACCTGCGAATGGGCGCGCTGGCTGCGCCGCACCCGCCCCGATATTGCGGTGATCGGGCTCGAGATCGAGCCCAGCCGGGTGCTGCCGCCGCGGGATGGGGTGCGTTTTGAGCTGGGCGGTTTCGAACTCGCCGGCTATCACCCGCATCTGCTGCGCGCCTTTAATGTGCTGCGCCAATACGACGCCGCCCATGTGCCCGAGGTGTGGCAGGCGGTGGGCGAACGCCTCGCCGACGGCGGCATGTTTATCGACGGCACCTGCGATGAACTGGGCCGACGTAGCTCGTGGGTGCTGCTGGATCAGCACGGCCCGCGCACCCTCACCCTGGCCTGGGATCCGCACCATACGCCGCGCCCCTCGCTGGTGGCGGAGCGGCTGCCGAAGATCCTCATCCACCGCAATGTGGCTGGGGAGAGAATCTATGATTTTCTGCGCGCCGCTGACGCCGCCTGGGATCAGGCGGCCGGCTGGTCGAGTTTTGGCCCCCGCATCCGCTGGCGGCACGCGCTAGAGACCCTCGCCACCCAATATCCGCTGCACGGCTGGCGTCGCGGGGTGCGGGATAATGTGGTGACCGTGGACTTCGCCGCCGTGGCGCCGCGCTAGCGCCCGCCGCCGGCCATAGTTGCCCACTCCCCCGTTTTCGAGCACACTATGAGAGATGTCTGCTTCTCACGGGTCCTCGAAGTCCCCTATGAAAATTCTTATTGGCCTGCTTCTCGCCCTGCTGGTGATCGCGGTGGTGGCCGAAGTAGGAACCCGCTTCTATGTGGGTAAACGCATCACTGAGGAAGTGCCCGGCTCCTCGGTGAGCTTCGGTGCCTCCCCGCTGCTGCTGGGTGCCGCCACGGGTACCGTCAATCACCTCACCGTCGACACCGAGAACACCCTAGAGATCGTCTCCACCGAGGCCCATCCCACGGAACCGACCGTCACCGGCACCCCCAAGGCCACCGTGGACATCGAGAACCTCGATATTCGCAGCGAGCGCCTCATGGCCGGGCACTTCGCGGCCGACGCCATCCTGCCCGATGAGTATCTCTTGGCCATGGCGCAGCGCACCCAGGCGGAGCGCAGCGAAGGCAATTTCTTCGCCAGCCTCATCGAGGTCACCGCTATCGACACCGCCGGCCAGAAGGTGCGGGTGCTCATCAATGATGGCCTCGCCACCCTCACTCTTACCCCGCGCGTCGGCTCCAACCAGCTGGAATTTCAGGTAGACAGCATCGAGGTGGGCACCGTGCGGCTTCCCGACGCCTTCTCCGAGGAGATTGGCCGCGCCCTCCAGGTAGCGGTCGCCGAAGCCACGGTGGATCTTAAGATCACCGAGGTGGAGGTCGTCGATACTGGCCTGCGCGTGGTCGCGGTGGGCGATAATGTGGACCTCAATAGCCTGCAGGAGCAGCTCTAAATCTCGACCCTGTCTGGGTAGAGTCGCCCGCAGCCGCGCGCCGCGGCGGCGCTGATGACTCCCCGCACTCCCATGGCCCGTGCCTGCTCGGCGCGGGCTTCGTGCTGTGCTGGGTCAGAGTCTGGGCCGAGCACAATCCACAGCCCCGCGGGCTCTGGTACTGCCTCCGTGAGCAGGGCAACTTCGGAGAAGAAATGGGATTCATCGCCGGCTTGGTCGAGCATCGCCAGCACTCCCTCGGCCCCGGTCTGTACGGCCAGGCGCGCCTCGGAGGCTTTGATCAGCGGGGCGTGGTTGCCGCTCGGCCACCCAGCCGTGGAGAGCACCGGCACGCTCGCGTGCTGCACCAGGTGCAGCTTATGCGGGGGAATTACCACTGCGGCAGCGCCTTCCTGCGCTGCCTGCTCCATGCGGGCACGGATCTGCTCGTCTGTCACGCCCGGGTGCAGGGCCATCAACCATGTCATGGCTTCTAAGGCTAGCGGATCACTACACGCAGGGCGGCTGCTGGGCGGCGGGGCGGCGTCGATAAGCGCCGGCGAGGGCCTTAGTAGTAGTCGCCGTTGAGGATGCTCTTGATCTGGGGGCGCACATCCCACCAGTAGACGCCGATGACGACGATGCCGACCCAAGCGAGAATCGGGAAACCGATGAGGGTGGCGAGGGTAGAACCCAGCACCATGCCGAACCACGTCCACTTGTCCTTGCGGCCGGCGGCCTCGAAAGCGTCGGGGCGGGTATTGGCGATCAGTACAGCGCCAAGCGCGCCGGCGATGGCGACCGGCCAGTAGAGGATCATGGTGAATAGCGACATCAGCGGAGCTCCTTAGACAGCGGGCGTCGTGGCACCCACCTTACCGTCTCCGCAGCGAGACACCTGTGGTGGGTGCGGGGAATGTGCGGCGCTTAGAGTGCGCCGAAGAGAAGGTGGGACAGCGCGTAGATAATCAGCCCCGCCAAGGCGCCGACGATGGTGCCGTTGAGGCGAATGAACTGCAAATCCTTGCCCACCATGAGCTCGATCTTGTCGCTGGCCTCCTCGGCGTCCCAGCGCTCGATGGTCTCCGAAATGATCGCGGTGATCTCATCTGCGTAGTTATTGGCCAAGAAAGCCGCACCATCGATAATGCGACGCTCTAGGGAGACACGCATCTGCTCATCCTCGCAGATCCTGTGGCCCCAGTCGCGCGCGAACGCGGTGATCTTGGTGCGCAGCACCGAGGTGGGATCCTCGGCGGCCTCCACAATGGAGGAGGATGCGCCCCGCCAGATGGCGGCAGGGGCGCCCTGGATCGCGCTGGAGCCGAGCACATCCGTCTTCCAGCTCTCCAGCTTGGCGATGGTCTCCGGATCGTGCTGGAGATCATGGGCCAAGCGGGCCACCACTCGGCGCATCTCGCGGCGGGCCTCGTGGTTTTTATCGCGGGCCACAGCGGCCGTCCACGCGGTGAGCTCGCGATAGACCTTGTCCGAGACGAGATCATTGACAAAGCGCGGCGCCCAGCTGGGGGCGCGCTCGCCGAGGAGACGGTCGATGAGATCCTCGGAGGCCCGGGCCTTCTCATCCGCCCAGGCGGCGATGGCATCCACCACTGGCTCGGTCTTGCCTTCCTCGATCAGCCCCTCGAGGATGCGGCCAGCCGGTGGCCCCCACTCCGGTTCGGCGAGGCGATCGATGAGGCCGCGCTGGATAATGGCCTCGGCCTCGGCGGGATCGAGCTCCCGCACAATGGCGGCGAGCAAACGGCCGGCCTCGGCGGAGGTGCGCTCCGCATTGCCCTCGGCCACCAGCCACTCGCCGATACGCTCCGGGATGCGGGCCTGGGAGACCTTCTCTGTAATGAGCTCGGCGTTGAGGAAGTTATCCCCCACGAAGCCCGCCAGGGACTCGCCGATCTGGTCCTTCTTATTGCGCACGATCGCGGTATGCGGAATCGGCAGGTGCAGCGGATGGCGGAAAAGCGCGGTCACCGCGAACCAGTCCGCCAAGCCGCCGATCATGCCGGCCTCGGCGCCGGCGCGCACGAAGCCGACCCAGGTGGCGGTCTCGCCCGGCTGGGCTTCCAACCAGCGGCAGAGGAGATACACCACGGTGGCCAGTAGCAGCAGGCCGGTGGCGATGGTCTTGTACTTGCGCAGGCCGCGGCGGCGCTCGGCCTCCGTCTCTGGGGAGGGGCCAGGAACGGCGAGACGCCCCGGGGTGGGGTCGGGGGCAGTGGGCGCGGTAGCCTCCGCCACATCTGCGGCGGGGCCGAGTGAGTGTCGTCCCATGGATGTTGTCACTCTCAGCTAGGTACTAGGTGCAGCCTCCGCCTCGGATGGGGCGGCGGCTGGGATGAACTGTTGCACTATAGCGCATCTGCTGCGGTGCGGGCGAGATGTGCCCAGCGCATACGCGTAGTGCTGCGCCATATTATTCGGGCGCGGGTGCAGGCGCGGGTTCAGGCGCGGGCTGCGGCCTAGATCATGGACAGGCCGGTGCTGATGAAACGCAGCCCCACGAGCAGGGTGAGGATGGTGATGAGCACCATGAGAATGATCCAGCGGGTGCGGTTATTCACGGGCACCTCCTCTCCGTTGCACTGGGGAATGACATAGCCAAAACCGCCGAGCCAGATCCTCGGGGATCCGACTCGGCGGCTCTGAGTTGAACACGGAGCGCTGACGCTTCACCCGCGCCAGTCAGCTCGTTCCACCCGCCCCGCTGTGCGGGGCCGCGGTGGTGAGGTACTGAACGAGGTTGAGGGGTATGTCAGCGGCCTAGTTGTGGCGTCCTGTGCGCTTGACGTACGCCTTGTAGTCGCGGCGACCGTACTTCACGAGGCCCACTCCGAAGAGCAGCACCGCGAGGGTGGCGACCACACCGACGATGACGTAGGTGGAAGCGTTGGCCTGGGAATCCACCGAGCCTGAAGCCAGGCCGAACAGGATGATGCCAGAGAAAGCGATCGAGGAGAGGATGATGCCCATACCCCACCAGGTGGAGCTCTTGAGCAGCGAGGAGTGCGGTGCCTCCAAGCTCACGGGATCATAGCCCTCGATGTAGTTGTCCTCGATGCGCAGTTCCTTGTCTGAAACCTTCTTCGCAGACATACCCTTGCCTTTCGTTCAAGTTAAGCAAATGTTAAGAATCAGCTTAGCGATCCTTGCCCGAGAATGCAGCTCGGGCCCGCTCATAGTTGATGGATGCCACAGCGGTCAGCGGGATGCTGGCCGGGCACACATCGGCACATTCACCGTACAGCGAGCAGGGGCCGAAGTTGGTCTCCAGCTCGTCGATCATATTGCGGGCGCGGCGGCCGCGCTCTTCCTTGCCGAGAGGCATCATGCGCAGGTGCACCAGCTTGGCGCCGGTGAACAGGTGAGCGGCACCATTCGGGCAGGCGGCCACACAGGCACCACAGCCGATGCAGGCTGCGTGGTCCAGTGCGAACTCGTTGTCCTCGTAGTTCATGTGCATGGTGTCAGCGTCCGGCGCGGTACCCGCGTTGACGGTGACGTAGCCACCCTTTTGCATGACGCGGTCAAGGGCGGAGCGGTCAATAACCATGTCCTTGATCACGGGGTAGGCGGCGGAGCGCATCGGCTCGATCTGCAGCTTGTCGCCATCCTTGAAGTCCATCAGGCGCTGCTGGCAGGCCGGAGTGTTCTTCAGGGGGCCGTGCGGACGGCCATTGACCATCACGCCACAGGTTCCGCAGATACCCTCACGGCAGTCAGAAGCGAAGGCGAAAGGCTCCTTGCCCTCTTCAACGTACTGGGAGTTGACGTGGTCGAGCAGCTCGAGGACCGACATCTGCGGTACAGCGTCCGGAACCTCGACAGGCTCGTAATGTCCCTCGGTGTTTGGGCCAGCTTGGCGCCAAATCTCTAGATGCAGTTTCATTACTTGTAATTCCTTGTCATCAGCGGAACGGCTTCGAAGTACAGCGGTTCGGCGTGGCGGATGAACTTACCCTCGCCGGCGGGCTCCCATGCGGAGACGAAGCACCAGTGCTCGTCGTCACGGCGGGCCTCGCCGTCTTCGGTTAGGTGATCCTCGCGGTAGTGCGCACCGCAGGACTCGTCGCGGTCAAGAGCGTCAACGCACATGAGCTCGCCTAGATCGATGTAGTCGGCCACACGCAGACCGTACTCCAGCACCTGGTTCATCTCATCGGCCTTGCCGGGGATGTTGACATTGGCCCAGAAGTCCTTGCGCAGGGCGCGGATCTTCTCGATGCCATCGGCCAGGTCCTTCTCGTTACGGGACACGCCACAGGAGAAGTACAGGATCTCACCGAGCTGACGGTGGAAGTACTCCGGGCCGTGGTCGCCCTTGACGTTCATCAGCGTGGAGATGCGGTCCTCCGCGCGCTGCACGGCGGCCTTGGCCTCCGGGGAGTCCGCGGAGAGAACTTCCTTGCCCAGGTGCTCGCCGAGGTAGTTCGGAACGGTGAACGGAATGGTGAACCAGCCGTCCACAGATGCCGAGAGCAGCGAGTTCGCGCCGAGGCGGTTGGCGCCGTGATAGGTCCAGCCACACTCGCCGGCGGCGAAGAGACCGTCCACGGAGGTCATCAGGTTGAAGTCGGTCCACAGGCCACCCATGGTGAAGTGGCAGGTGGGGGCAATACGCATCGGCACCTTGTAGGGGTTCTCGCCGGTGGCCTCCTCATACATGGTGAAGAGGTTGCCATAACGAGCACGGATCTTGTCCTCGCCGAGACGCTGGATGGCGTCGCGGAAGTCCAGGTATGCCGAGTTGTGCAGCGGTCCAACGCCGAGACCCTTGTTGATCTGCTGGGAGATCGCACGGGAGGCCACGTCGCGGGGCACGAGGTTGCCGAATGCCGGGTAGCGGCGCTCGAGGAAGTAGTCGCGCTCCTCCTCGGGGATGCTATTGGCGTCGCGGTCGTCCTTCTCCGTCACCGGAGACCAGATGCGGCCGTCGTTACGCAGCGACTCCGACATCAGGATGGTCTTGGACTGCCAGTGCGAGTTGACGGGCAGGCCGGTTGGGTGGAACTGAATGAAGGACGGGGAGGCCAAGTAGGCACCCGCATCATAGGCACGCATCATGGCGGATGCGTTGGAGTTCTTTGCCAGCGTGGACATGTGGTAGACGTTGCCGTAGCCACCGGTGGCCAGCACCACAGCGTGGGCGGTGTGGGCTTTGATCTCGCCGGTAATGAGGTTGCGCATGACCACGCCATCGCAGTGCTTGCCGCCCTCACGCTCGTTGATGATCAAATCCACCATCTCGTTGTGGGTGAAGATCTCAACGGTGCCCTCGTGGATCTGGCGCTGCAGCGCGGAAGCAGCGGAGAGCTGCAGCTGCTGGCCTGTTTGACCACGGGTGTAGTAGGTGCGGGAGACCTGCACACCACCGAAGGAACGGGTAGCCAAGGTGCCGCCGTACTCGCGAGCGAAGGGAGCACCAATGGCGCTCATGTGGTCGATCACGCGCACGGACTCATAGGCCAGACGCCAGCAGTCGTGCTCACGGCAGCGGTAGTCGCCACCCTTCACGGTGTCCTTGACGTGGCGGTAGGCGCCGTCGTTGTCCACCTTCTTGCCGCGGGCGGAGTTCACACCACCCTGGGCAGCAATGGAGTGCGCACGACGCGGGGCGTCGTGATAGGTGAAGCACTGGACGTTATAACCGAGCTCGCCGAGAGCCGCGGCTGCGCCGCCGCCGGAGAGGCCGGTGCCCACCACGATCACGTTGAACTTACGGCGGTTCAGCGGGGAGACCAGGGTCATGTGGTCCTTCTGGTATTCCCACATGTCCTTGGTAGGAACGACGCCGTGCGGTGCATTGTCGTTGAGGACCGAGCCGAGGGTGACACCCTCCACTACGGAGGCAGGAGCCTCGAAGTTGTCGAGGAAGGACGTATCGATTTCTTTACTCATGGAACTTAACTCTCCTGGAATCCTTAGCTGACCCAGCCCGCAAGGACTGCGACGGGGATCAGCACATTGCCGATCAGGACGATGGCGGGAACAAGGTAAGCAACGAAGGAGAGCACAGCACGCCAGCGCTTACCCACAATGCCCAGGTCGCTCACTGCCACCCACATGCCGTGGGTGAGGTGCAGGAACAGGCAGAGCTGAGCAATGATGTAGAAGATGGCCACGGCCGGACGGCTGAAGGTTGCCACAACGTTGGCATATACCTCACCGTGCTCGAAGGACGCGGATGCTGCCGGCTGGACACCAACGGTCAGGTCCAGAATGTGGAAGATGATGAAGGCCAGCAGCACGATGCCGGTGACGATCATGGTCTGCGTCGCGAAGCTCTGCAGACCGCCCATCTTGTTGGTGCGGCGGAACTTGCCGCGGGATTGGTGAGCACGGCCCACGATGGTGAAGGCTCCCCAGATGTGGAGAACGATGCCCACCAGCAGGACAATGCGCAGGATCCACAGCACCGACCCATAAGGCATAACGGGCTCACCGACGGTACGGAAGAACTCGCCGTACTCGTCGAGCGCGGGGCGGCCATCATGATCCGGCAAGAAGATCTTCAGGTTACCCACCATGTGGACGACGACGAATCCGGCAAAGATCAGGCCGGTAATCGCCATCGTGAGCTTCACGGCCCAGGTGGGAAAGCCCGGCCGCTCGCGGAGTGGTTTTTCAGTAATTTTGCCGTGCGCGATTGCGTCACGGTCGTCATATTTAACAGTCATGGCACCTCCAGTGTCGCTAATACCTTACGGCCGTTTTCACAGGCGGAACCACTCGCTCCATGACGGGGTGACCCAACTCACAACGCTATAACTAGCATGTATCAAGTACTTTAGGTTAGGCTCGCCTCTAGAAGAAGTGTGCTGCACGGCCATTATGGCAGTTCACTGCGAATTCTCATTCCTCTATCAGGATACGCGGTTGGTGGGCCGTTTCGAGATTCACATTTACCCCAAGCCCCACAATCAACCCCTATCGGGGGCACTTTCGCGATCCGAAATTACGCAACATTTTTGATTCTTAATTCACCTCCTGCGCCCGCACCGGCCCCGCGAGCGCTCCGCGCACCCCACCTCGACCTCAGTGCTGCCATAGTGGGATATATGCCCAGCTCACGACGTCGATAAGAGCCCCGCAGGGAGCGCTCGAGACGGCGCCGCATCAGGGGGAGAACCGCGGAAAAACACACCCATAGGTGGGCGTATATATGCCGCGGCCCGGCGCGCAGGCACCCCGAATACGCGGGTGAACCGGCTCTGCCGCCGCGGCGAGCACTGATCCGGTTGAGGTGATGCCGCTCACGTACTATGTCTCTATGGGAAAAACATACGTGGGTTCTAGGTTGCGGCAGCTGCGGCGGGAACGGGACCTCAGCCAGGCCTCCCTCGCGGAGACGCTGGGGCTGTCTGCCTCGTATGTCAATCAAATCGAACACGATGTGCGCCCGCTGACCGTATCGGTGCTGTCCAAAATCACCGAGGCCTTCGGAATCGATGCCACCTTCTTCTCCCACGAGGACGATTCTCGGCTCCTCGCCGAGGTCAAGGACGTGATCGCGGACAAGGAGCTGGTGGCCCAGCCGGTGGATCTGGCCGAGCTCTCCGAGGTGGTGGCCGATCACCCCACGGTGGCCAAGACCATCGTGGACATGCACCGGCGCTATCGCACCATCCGCGATAAGCTCTCGCTGCTCACCGACGAACGCAGCCACAGCGAGGAGATGAAGGATCACACCGGCGATCTGCTGGACATGCCCCACGAGCAGGTGCGGGATTTCATCCACGCCAATAACAATTACTTCCACCAGCTCGACACCGCGGCGGAGCAGCTGCACCGGAAGCTGGGGCTGCACCTGGGCTCCACACCCGCCACCTTAGCGGCGCTGCACCAGTACATCACCGAAGAGCATGGGGTGACCGTGCTGCCCACCACCACCGGCACCACCCTGCACCGCTATGACCCCAGCACCGCCACGCTGGAGATCTCCAGTCTCATCGGACCCGGCCAGCAGGCGTTTCGTATCGCCAGTGTGCTCGCCCACTTAGAGCACGGCTTAGAGCTGCAGCGGCTGGTCGAGGAGGCGGACTTCAGCACCCGTGAATCCTCCCTACTGGCGCTGCGCGGCCTGGCTAGCTACTACGCCGCCGCGCTGCTGCTGCCCTATACCGAGTTCCACGAGCTGGTGGATAAGACCCGCTATGACTTGGAGTACCTGGCCAATTACACCGGCCTCGGCTTCGAGACCATCTGCCACCGCGTCTCGACGCTGCAGCGCCCTGGGCGGCGGGGCATTCCTTTTACCTTCATCCGCGTCGACCGCGCCGGCAATATGTCCAAGCGGCTATCCGCCGGGGGCTTTCACTTTACTCATTCCGGCGGCACCTGCCCGCTGTGGAATGTCTACGAGGCCTTCTCCAATCCGGGCCATGTGCAGCGCCAATTTGCCTCCATGCCCGATGGTCGCACCTATGTGTGGGTCGCCCGCACGGTCAGCCATCGCTATGGCACCTTTGACCAGGGCGGCAAGGAATTCGCGATCGGCTTGGGCTGCGAGGCCCGGCACGCGGGGCGCATGGTGTATTTCGATGCGCTGCCGGTGAATAACCCGGCCGCCGCGGTGCCCATCGGCCCCGGCTGTCGGGTGTGTGCCCGCACGGATTGCGCGCAGCGCGCCTTCCCCGCCATCCAGGGCATTGCGCGCTTCGACGCCCACTCCTCCTCCCTCGCCGCCTATTAGCAGGCCCGCGGCTACCATGAGATTCATGCTGGAAGCCCTGCCTGTCTCCCCCGCTGATCCTGCCGCCATCCTGCCTGATCTCGCCGCGGCCCTCGCCGGTGAACGCAGCCTGCTGCCGCTGCCCGCCCAGGACCGCTCCCGCGCCCAGCAGCTGGCCCGCACCATGCGCGTCGGCGAGGAGATCGATCCCGAGGTGGCGCTGGTGGTCTCCACCTCCGGCTCCACCGGCACGCCCAAGGGGGCGCTGCTGAGCGGCGAGAACCTCGCCTCCTCGGCGGTGGCCACCCATAATGCCCTGCACGGGCCGGGGGCCTGGCTTTTGGCCTTGCCCGCCCATCACATCGCTGGGTTGCAGGTGCTTATCCGCAGCATCCTCGCCGAGACCACCCCCACCACCCTCGATGTCTCCGGCGGCTTCCACCTCGACGCCTTCGCCCGCGCCACCGCCCAAGCCCGGCGCGCTGCCGGGCAGGATCCGCTCTACACCGCACTCGTTCCCAACCAGCTGCACAAGGCCTTGGCGTCGCTGCAGGGCATCGAGGCGTTGCGGCTTTACGACGCCATCCTGGTCGGCGGCGGACCCACCACCGAAAGCACCCGCGCCGCCGCGCGGCGCCTCGGGATCTCCGTGGTGTGCACCTATGGCTCCTCGGAGACGGCGGGCGGCTGTATCTACGATGGCGTGCCCATCGAATGGGCCTCGGTGAAACTCACGGGGCAGCATGGGCGGATTCATCTGGGCGGGCCGATGGTGGCCCGCGGCTACCGCAATGTGAGCCCGGAGGACACGGATGCTTTTGCCCACCCGGGCTGGTTTTCCACCAATGATTGCGGGCATATCACGGATGGTCTGCTGCAGGTGACCGGCCGCCTCGATGCGATCATCTCCTCCGGCGGGCTGAAGCTGCACCCCGAGGTGCTGGAGCAAGAGCTGCTCAATATCGCTGGGGTGGACACAGCGTGTGTCACCGGCATTCCCGATGCGCGCCTCGGCCAGGCCATTGTGGCGGCCTATACCGGCACAGCGCGGGTGGGCGAGATCATTGAGGCGCTCGATCATCTTCCCCGCTGGCAGCTGCCGAAGCAGTTGCTGCGGGTGGACACCCTGCCGCTCACCGGCCCAGGCAAGGTGGATCGGCGGGCGGTGGCGCGGCTGTTCTAGTGCTTCGCCTGATAGAGCTTGACGACGTCATCCCGGGTGTAGAGCCGCGCAATGGCGGCATCATTGCCGTGGGCGAGGTTCTCTCGCACCAGCGGGTGCAGGGCCGCCGAGGGCAGCAGCGGAAAAGTGCGCGGTGTGTGCGCCACCTGCGCTACGGGCAGCTCGGCGCGCAGAGCGGTGTGGTGTAGCAGCAGGTCATCGCAGTGCAGGCTGGGGGCGATATCCTCGCGGCGCAGCTGGGCGAGCCGCTGCACGAATCCCGGCGGGTAGCACACCCCGCTCACCCCGGTGGGCACGTGCAAAAGCGAGGCGCTGGTGCTGCGCACGGGATTCCAGCGGATATAGGGGGCGATGCGCTGGCCCTGCAGCCTGATCCGGTGGGCGCGGTGGGCGGTGATCTGCGTGGGCCGGGCCGCCGCGAGCAGCTGCGGCACACACGCGGGCGGATAAAGCACATCATCGTCGATGGTGATGAGCCAGCTCTGCGGGTGGGCCCGCGCCGCCGGGAGGTATTTGGTGTGCGGCCCCAGGCCCGGTTCCGCCTGGCGGATGCGCAGGCCGCGGGCGCAGAGCCGCTGCAGACCGGCCGAGCGCGGGGCGTGATAGTCCTGCGGTTCGAGCCACAATTCCACTGGGGCGGCATGCGCCACCGATTCGATGGCGAGATGCACCCAGCGCAGCCGGCGGCCATAGCTGCTGAGGCTAATGACCACCTGGGGGTGCTGCGGCATCGGGGTGCGCGAGGTGTGGTTGCGCCATACCAACCGCAGCAGCAAGGGAAGATGACACAGCGCATTTTTCGCCGCGGTACAGAGATAGTTCAGCCACACACGCTCGAGATTAGCCCAGCCCGACCCCGCCGCTGAGTTCAGCACCCCAAGCGCCACTAAGGGACAGGCCGCGGGTAGAAATAGTAGCTATGCAGAACTCCCGCTCCACCGCGACCGCCGCCGACTGGCTCGAAGGGGCCCGACCACACACCTGGGCCAATGCTTTCGCCCCCGTGATTGCCGGCACGGGGGCCGCCGCCTATGCCCAGGGGGCCTCGCTGCCCCGCGCCCTGCTGGCGCTGCTGGTGGCATGGGCGTTGATTGTGGGGGTGAACTACGCCAATGACTACTCGGATGGGATCCGCGGCACCGATGATGATCGCTCCGGGCCGCTGCGGCTCACCGGCTCAGGCCTGGCGGCGCCGGCGAAGGTCAAGCGCGCCGCCTTCGCCGCCTTCGGGGTGGCCGCACTAGCGGGGATTGTGCTTTCGCTGCTCAGCGCGTGGTGGCTGATCCTCGTAGGTATCGCCTGTATCGCGGGGGCGTGGTTCTACACCGGCGGCTCGCGCCCCTATGGCTATCGCGGGCTGGGCGAGGTAGCCGTTTTTGTGTTCTTCGGGCTTGTGGCCGTGCTGGGCACCGAGTTCACCCAAGCCGGCTCCATCAGTGCCGTGGGCGTGGCCTTGGCGGTGAGCGTGGGCGCGATGTCGGCTGCGGTGAACCTAGCCAATAACCTGCGCGATATCCCCTCCGATAGCGCCACTGGGAAAACCACGCTGGCGGTGATTCTCGGTGATAAGCGCACCCGCACCCTGTGGCTGGCACTCATAGCCGTACCGCTGGTGGCCATCCTGCTACTCGCAGTCAGTGCCACCTGGTGGTGCCTGGTGGGTCTGCTGGCAGCACCTTTCCTTGCGGCCGCCGCACGGCCAGTGCGTGGCGGCGCCACCGGCGCGGCACTCATCCCCGTGCTGGGGCTGACCGGGCGCGGGATGCTGGTGTTCTCCCTCGTTATCGCCGCCGCGCTGGCGCTGGCCGGCTAGCGCCGCTTAGCGATTGGCTAGTTCTTCCTCCACCCACTTCTTGTGGGCCTTGCGCTGCTCATCCCACTCGGCCATTTCGCCGGTGACGCGCATCCGCAGGGAGCTGAAGATCAGCAACGAGAGCGGGAAGGCCACGAGGAGGGCCAGCAGCGCGCAGATGAGCCAGGGCACGGGGGAATCAATGAGCACCGCCGCCCCCTTAATGAGCGCGGTGAGTACAACGAAGAGCACGATGCGTGCGCCCGCATACAGCGCGGAGTCTTTCCACGCGCGGCTGCGCAGCTCTGTATCCAACTCCGGTGCGTCCGATTCAACCCTGCTAGTCACAAGCACCGAGTTTAGCCGTATCCTTGGGGGAAGAAAACGTAGCCCGCATCATTGTTTGTAGAGATCGGAGTTGTCAGCGAGTGGGTCGTCTCATCGTTCTCATTCTCATCATTGCCGCCCTGGTGCTGATCTGGAAGGCCTTCGGGCCATCGAGCTGGAAACGCAACAACCAGCTCCAGCAGTCGCAGCGGCCCGTCATCAAGGGCCCCGACGATGATGAGGAATTCCTCTGGGAGCTGGAAAAACGCCAGTTCAAGGAGCGGCGCGCCCGCCAGCAGGAACTCGAGCGCCAGGCCCAGGAGGCCGAGGAGCGGCGCCGCCGCGAACGCAGGCAGGAGCAGCGCCGACTCGAAGAACAGCGCGCCGCCGAACAGCAACCTGACCCCGCCTCGGCGGATACGCCGCAAGAACAACCGGAGGATAACCCGGAGGAGAATCCCGAGGAGAAACCAGGCTCCTAGCCGGGGCTTAGGCGCGGGCGGCGGCGGCCTGTTCGCGCCGAAGAATCTCGCTCAAGTAGGCGCCATAGCCGGACTTCTCCAAACGCTGCGCCCGGATACGCAGCTGCTCATCAGAGATCAGCCCCATGCGCCACGCCACCTCTTCTGGGCAGCTGATCTTGAGCCCTTGGCGCTTTTCGATGGTGCGCACAAAATCGCCGGCGTCCATGAGCGATTCATGGGTGCCAGTATCCAGCCATGCGGTGCCCCGCGGCAACACCTCCACCTGCAGCGCCTGCCGCTGCAAATAGTGGTTGTTGATATCGGTGATCTCCAGCTCGCCGCGAGCGCTCGGGGTGAGCCCGGCGGCGATATCTACTACCTCGTTGTCGTAGAAATACAGGCCCGGCACCGCGAACTGGGAGCGCGGCTGGGCCGGTTTTTCCTCCAGCGACAGCGCATTGCCCTCGCGGTCGAACTCCACCACCCCATAGGCGCTGGGATCGGCCACCCAATAGGCGAAGATCGCCCCGCCCTCCACCTCGGTGAAGCGGCGCAGCTGGGTGCCGAGGCCGGCACCATAGAAGATATTATCGCCGAGAATCAACGCCACGCTGTCCTCGCCAATATGGTCCCGGCCGATGCGGAAGGCGTCGGCAAGCCCCCGTGGGGCGTCCTGGGTGGCGAAGCTTAAGGAGATGCCGAATTGGGAGCCATCCCCGAGGAGGCGGCGAAACTGCGGCTCATCGTTCGGATCCACGATCACGAGAATGTCATCAATACCCGCCAGCATGAGTGTGGACAGCGGGTAGTAGATCATGGGCTTGTCATAGACCGGAACCAGCTGTTTGGAGACGCCCAGGGTGATGGGCCACAGCCGGGAGCCGGTGCCGCCCGCGAGGATGATGCCTTTCACTGCTGCGCTTCCTCGTTCGCCAGCACCCACCCATCCTTGTACATGTTGAGCAGCTCCTCGCAGTCCTCGGCGGTGGGCAGATGCTCGCGGGCCTCGTCCAGCCCCGGGGCGGCGCGGTCCTTATCGCTCAAAATCGGATCAGTGACCGGCCATTCGATACCGAGGCTGCTATCGAGCGGATCGACGCCGAAATCGACGTTCGGGTCGTATTCGCTGGAGGTGAGATAGCAGACGGTGGAATCGCGCACCGCGGCGAAACCGTGGGCGAAGCCATCCGGGATGTAGAGGCACCGGCGATTCTCCTCAGAAAGGGTCACGCCCTCCCAGCGACCGAAGGTCTCCGAGCCGAGGCGCACATCCACCAACACATCCCAGATCTCGCCACTGACGCAGGTGACATACTTCTGCTGCCCGGGGAACACGGCGGTGAAGTGCAGCCCGCGCAGGACTCCGGCCCGGGAGACAGACATATTCGCCTGCTGCAAAGCAAAGGGGTGGCCGGTGAAGGATTCAAACTCGGTGGCCTTAAACCACTCGTGGAAGCAGCCTCGCGCATCGGGGTGCACGGTGGGCTCGGTGTAGAAACTGGGCAGGGTGGAGAGTTCATGCAGCATAGGCACCACTATAGTGCCGCGCGGCGCGAGGCTGCACCCCGCTGAGCAGTGCGGCTAGACGCCGCGAGCGGCGTAGAGCTCTTCGGAGCGGGCATAGGCCGCCTGCCACCACTGCGGATTGCGGCGATAAAACTCCACGGTCTCTTCCAACCCAGCGCGCAGCGTGGTGTGCGCCGGCGCCCACCCGAGTTCCTCGGTGGAACTGGGATCGATGGCGTAGCGACGATCATGGCCGGGCCGATCGCGCACATACTCGATAGCGCCGCCGCCGATGATCTCGACGAGCAGCTCGGCCACGTCCCTATTGGAGGCCTCCCCATCCGCCCCGATGAGATAGGTGGAGCCGATTGTGCCGGCGTCGATAATGCGCCACACGGCGTCATTGTGATCGTCCACGTGAATCCAGTCCCGCACATTGCGGCCATCGCCGTAGAGGCGCACGGATTCGCCCTGCAGCAGCTTAAGGATTTGCCGGGGAATGAACTTCTCCGGGTGCTGATAGGGGCCGTAGTTATTGCTGCAATTAGAAATGGTCGCCTGCAGCCCATAGGAGCGCACGAAGGCGCGGATCATGTGATCGCTGGCTGCCTTCGACGCCGAATAGGGCGAGGAGGGCCGATAGGGGCTATCCACCCGGAAACGCTCCGCGGAGTCGAGGGGCAGATCGCCATAGACCTCATCGGTGGAGATGTGGTGCATGCGCACCCCATGCGCCACCGCGCACTTGGCGAGGGTCACCGTGCCCTCCACATTGGTACGGGCAAAGACCTCGGGGTGGTCGATGGAATTATCGTTGTGGCTTTCCGCGGCGAAGTGCACCAGGAGGTCGGCGTCGTGAAGCACCTCGTGCACGAGCTGCTCATCGCAGATAGTGCCCTGCACCAGCTGCGCGTCCGTACCGGCCAGGCTATCGGGGTTGGCGGCGTAGGTAAGCGCGTCGAGGACGGTGATGCGCTCCACCTCGGGGCGAGTGAGCCGGGTGCGGCGGACAAAGTTCGCGCCAATGAAACCGGCGCCGCCGGTGACCACGAGATGCACGACAGAGGTCCTTTCTGCGCGGGCGCGGCGCGGCGAAGGCGCTATGGCCACACCCGCTCGGTACAGGCAGGGGCGTTAGTTGAGGCCGGCGTAGGAGTGCAGGCCCGAGGTGACCATGTTGATGAAGAAGAGGTTGAACACCATGGTGCCGAGGCAGACCACGTTGATCCAGGCGGCGAATACGCGGCTGAAGGAGGGGATGGCGCGGGCGTGGAGATAGGCGGCCAAGAGCAGCCAGGTAACCAGCGACATGGTCTCCTTCGGATCCCAGCCCCAGAAACGACCCCAGGCGGACTCCGCCCAGATCGCGCCCAAGGCGATACCCAGGCCGAAGATCGGCAGCGCCCAAATGGCCGTCTTATAGGCGATCTGGTCCAAGACCTTCGCCGCGGGCAGCGGCCGGGCCACCCGTCCCAAGAAGGTAGCGGGCTCCTTGCCCTTGGGGAAGCGGCTGCGGAAGAGGAACACCAGCGAGCCCAGGCCGGAAAGCATGCAGATAGAGGCACCGGTGACCACGGTGGAGACGTGGATGGGATACCACATGGACTGCAGGGCCGGAACCAGCGGCGCGGACTCGGCATAGAGCTTGGTGCCACCGAAGAACATCAGCGCCAGCACCGGGGTGAGCACCCACGGCCACAGCGCCGGGATGGCGCGGGAGGTGACCATCAGCGCGGTCACCAGCATGGTGCCGAAGGTGATCACGGAGACGTACTCGTAGAGGTTGCCGAAGGGAAAGCGGGATGCGGAGACACCGCGCAGCACTAGGGAGGTGGCGTGCAGCACGATGCCGAGGAACACCATGGTCTGCGCCATGTTGGCGAAGCGCCGCGCCTTCGCCTCCAAGTCTGCTGCCTTCTTCGTCGCGGCCGGCGACGGGGTAGCGGAGCTGCTGGACTCGGCATCCGATTCCGAGGCGGAGCTCGCTGTGCCCACGAGCGCGGGGCGTGTGGCGTCGATCGTGGCCTCCGCGGCGGCGGTGTGCTTCACGTAGTAGACGATCGCGAGCGCGAGCGCCAAGAAGTACACCACAAACGCCGAGGCGAAGGTGAGATCCGAAAACGTCGCCACA
Source organism: Corynebacterium sp. TAE3-ERU2 (assembly GCF_019209955.1). Taxonomy (NCBI): domain Bacteria; kingdom Bacillati; phylum Actinomycetota; class Actinomycetes; order Mycobacteriales; family Corynebacteriaceae; genus Corynebacterium; species Corynebacterium sp. TAE3-ERU2. The sequence goes on from NZ_JAHUTL010000003.1 coordinate 200,848, forward strand.
GACTGATTAACCGGCAGGGAATTCACTAGTCGTCCTATCCCGTCAAGAGTTTATTCTTCGTGAGAGTGTAGCGAACCTTAGGCCAATTTCAATAAGCCTGCCCTGCCCAGCGGGGCCCCGGCGGGAGCCGAGCGGGGGCACGGCTAGCCCCTAATGTGCTGGGCATCCACCTCGGCGTCGAAGCTCTCCTCCTCCGGATCGGGCAGCCCGTAGAGGGCGCGGGCGAGGTCGTCGTGCTCCTCGCCCCAGCCGGCGCGGTCGGTGCGGGCCAGACCACCGGTTTCTACCCGGGTGCCGCCCGCAACCGGGCTGACGCGAATCCAGATGCGGCGGCGCTTGATCGCGAGCGAGCCCACGAGCCCCGCCAGAGTGATCATGGTGCTCACCAGCACCCAGATCTGGGTGGAATCGTGGCTGATCTGCAGGTTCACAAACTCCTTGGCGCCGTCGAAGGTGACGGTGGTGCCATCGTCAAGGGTGACAGACTCGCCCTGCAGCAGATTGACGCGCTCCAGCTTCTGCAGCTGGCCGGTGTGCACCAGCGAGGGATCAAGGCTCCACAGCGACTGCCCGCGCCCGGTATCCAGCCCGGCATCGCCGCGATAGATATCGATGGCGAGGGCGGGATCACGCATCGCGGGGAAGGCGGAGGCGAGCAGCTCATTATTCTCCCCCGACCACGCGGCGGTAGGAGCAAAGAGTCCCTCGAGGGCGATCTGGTTCTGGCGGCGTTCCGAGAGCTCCTCATACATTCCCGCCGGCGGATCGAAACGCATCGCGCCGGAGGAGAGGAAGAAGGTGGGATCATCGGGGCGGAACTGCAGGGTCTGGGTGCGGCTTTCCCCATCCGGCCAGGTGACCGTCACGGTGGGGGCAAAGCCATGGCCTTGCAAATAGACGCGATCGCCGGCGATGCGCAGCGGGTGGTTCACCCGCAGCTCATAGTCCTGCCAGGTGGAGGGATCGGAATATACGTCCTCGCCCTCGGCCCAAGAGACGTTGCTGTGGAACATCTCCGCTTGGCCATTGGGCAGATAGTCGGCGGTGAAGTCGTGGACGTCAATACAGAAGGGGTTGAGGCTGGTGCCATCGAAGGTGGCGCCGTGGCGGAAGCTGTCATAGTTCGCCACCGCGGTATTGCAGAACTGGGACTCCTCGGTATCGGCCACCACGATCACTTGGCCCTCGTAATAGCTCAACCGGCCCCAGGCCACGGTGATCAACATGCCCACCAAACCGAGGTGAAAGACGAGATTGGCCAGCTCGCGCGCATAGCCCTTCTCCCCCGCCAGCGACCGCTGTCCGCTGCGATCCTCTGTGGCCGAGTACTCCTTCAGCCGCCAGCCCTTCATCCGGCTGCGGGCCGCGGCGAGCACCTCGTCCGGGCTCTCCTCCACGACGCCCTCGGAGTAGTGCGGGAGGCGCTCCAGTTTTTTAGGAGCACGCACCGGCGGCTGCTTCATGGCCTGATAGTGCTCCCAGCTGCGCGGCAGAATACAGCCGATCAAAGAGATGAACAGCAGCACATAAATCGCGGTGAACCAGGTGGAGCTGAAGACGTCGAAAAGCTGCAGCGTATCGTAGACCTCCGCGATACGCCCATTGGTGGCAATGTACTCCTCTACCTTGGACTCATTGAGGCTGCGCTGCGGCAAGAGGGCGCCGGGGATGGCGCCCAGAGAAAGCAGGAAGAGCAGGATGAGCGCGGTGCGCATACTGGTGAGCCAGTTCCATGCGCGAACGACATAGCGGTTGAGGTTTTTCATGAGGTACTCAGCGTTGTCCTTTGAGGAGTCGGAGCCGCGGCCTAGAGCAGAGTGGTGCCGTAATTGACGGTCCACTGCCTGATCACGTTAATAAAGCTATCCCACAACCCCGTGACCAAGCACACGCCCACCACGATGAGCAGGGCGCCACCGATCTTCTGGATGGTGCGGGAATGGCGTTTCATCCAGTCCACCGAGTTCATCGCCCGGGCCGACCCCAGCGCCACCAATAAGAAAGGCAGGCCAAGCCCGAGGCAATAGGCAATGATGAGCGCCACCCCGCGGGCGGCGGTGGTGCCTTGGGTGCCGACTGCCACGGAGATGATCGCTGCCAGAGTGGGGCCGAGGCAGGGGGTCCAGCCGAGGGCGAAGACCCCGCCGAGCAGCGGCGCCCCCACCCAAGTGGAGATGCGCTTCGGCTGCAGCCGCGTGTCTTTTTGCAGCGCCGGGATATAGCCCATGAACGCCACGCCCATGATGATGGTGATGACCCCGCCGATCCGCTGCAGCGTGGTGGCCTGCACGGTGAGCGCCTGAATGGTGCCGAAGACGGTGACGGTGGCGAGTACGAACACCACGGTAAAGCCTAGGATGAACAGCCCCGCCGCCCCGGCTACGCGGGCGCGGGAGCCGCGCACCACGGCGCTGCCGCGCGCGTCATAGCTGATCTCGCCGCCGACCACGCTGGCGAGATAGGAGATATAGCCCGGCACCAGTGGCACCACACAGGGGCTGGCGAAAGACACCAGCCCTGCGAGCGCGGCGGCGAGCAGCCCCAGCAGGAGGGGGCCGCTGGCCACGAGGTCAGCGACGGCGTTGGTGTCCACTCAGATCCTTAGCTCAGTTCTTGGTTCACTGCCTCGAGCAGCTCGGTGTCCGTGACTTCTCGCAGGAACACGTGTGCGGGGCGGTGCTGTCTATCCAGCACGATGGTAGTGGGGATCACGGTGGCGGGAAAACCGCCGAGCGCCACTGCCGATTTGAAGGGCGGATCGTAGATGGAGGGATAGCTCACCCCGTTATCTTTCACGAAGTCCCGTGGCAGCTGCACATTGTGGTCGCGGACATTGATGCCCAGCACGGTGCCGCCGCGGGGCTCGATATCCTCCTGCACCCGCTGCAGATCATCTGACTCGGAGCGGCAGGGCGCACACCACTGGCCCCAGGCGTTGAGCACCACCACCTGGCCCTCGTAGTCGTCCAGGGAGATTTCTGTGTTCTCGTCCAGCAGCGAGGGCCCCTTGAGCGTGCCGATGGGGGCGCGCTCCTCTTCCGGGTAGTAGATATCGGTTTCGCCGCCGGGGGCAACGAAGGAGAAGGTTCCACCCACGGCCACGGCATCATCGCCGGTGCTGCAGGCGGTGGCCGTGGCGGCGGCCGCCACCAGGCTCAGAATCAGTGCCGTAGTGCGCTTCATGAGATGTCCCGTGCAGGTTCGGTGTAGTGCATGTCCATGATGTCCTCGCCGTGGAAGATCAGCGAGGTCACGGACGCCAAGTTGCAGCGGCGCAGGGCGGGGTTGTGATGCAGCGGCAGGCCCTGCAGATGGCGCTGCACGCAGACAATCGGCAGCTGGTGGCTGATCACAATGGCCTCATGGCCGGCGGCGCGCTCGCGAATATCGGCGATGGTATCCATCATGCGCTCGGCGATGTGCTCATAGGGCTCACCCCAGGAGGGCACGCGCGGATCCACCAATAGCGGCCAGCGCACCGGGTTCCACAGCTGGGAGCGCCAGGATTTGATGCGCAAGCCTTCGAAGCGATTGCCGGCCTCCAGCAGCCCCTCATTGGTCTGCAGCTCACGGCCTGTGACCTGCTGAAAGGGCTCGGAGGTTTCGCGGGTGCGCTGCAGCGGGGAGCTATAGAGCTGGGTCACGTCATGGCCGGCGAAGGAGGCGGCGGTGGCGGCCGCCTGGGCCCGGCCCCGCTCCGATAGGTGATAGCCGGGCAGGCGGCCATAGAGGACGCGCTCCGGATTGTGCACCTCACCATGGCGGACCAGGTGCACAATGGTGGTGTCGGGGGTGCTGGCCACGTTAGGCTCCATCCTTGGTTGGGGTGGCGGCGGCCGCTGCCTCGGCGGCCGCTGCGAGGGCCTTCTCGATGGTCTCGAAGTCGCGGTCGCTCAGCGCGGTCGAGACGAACCAGGTTTCAAACACGCTCGGCGGCAGGTGCACGCCGTGCTCCAGCATGGCGTGGAAGAAGGCCGGGTAGCGGAAGGTATCGGCGCCCTGCATATCGGCGAAATTATGGCCCTCGCCCTCGGCGAAGCGCACCGACATCATGGTGGTGGCGCGCTGAATGTGGTGCGCCACTCCGGCCTTGTCCAGCGCCGCGTGGGTGAGGCTGGCCAGCTGATCGGCATTGGCACGCACCGTGTCATAGATGTCTGCGCTGGCATTATCCAGCGAGGCCTTACCGGCGGCCACCGCCACCGGGTTACCGGAGAGCGTGCCGGCCTGGTACACGGGGCCGTGCGGGGCGAGGTATTCCATAATGTCGCGGCGGCCACCGAAGGCCGCGGCGGGCAGCCCGCCGGAGACCACCTTGCCGAAGGTGGTGAGATCGCCGGCCACGCCATCCACGCCGTACCAGCCCTGGTAGGAGGTGCGGAAGCCCGTCATCACCTCGTCCATGATCAGCAACGCGCCATACTCGCCGCACAGGGTCTTGAGCTGCTGGTTGAAGCCCTCCACCGGGGCGACGGTGCCCATATTGCCGGCGGCGGCCTCGGTGATCACACAGGCGATATCCTCCGGATGGGCGGCGAAGGCGGCGCGCACCGCCTCGATGTCGTTATAGGGCACCACGATCGTGTCGGCGGCGGAGGCGCCGGTGACACCCGGGCTGCCGGGCAGGGAGTAATCGGCCACACCCGAGCCGGCGGCGGCAAGCAGCGCATCCACGTGGCCGTGATAGCAGCCCTCGAACTTGATGATCTTCGACCGGCCGGTAAAGCCGCGGGCCAGGCGCACCGCCGACATGGTGGCCTCGGTACCGGAGTTCACCAGGCGTACCTCGTCCACCGCGGTGCGATCCACGATGGTCTGGGCCAGCTCGACCTCGCCGAGGGTGGGCGCGCCGAAGGACAGCCCCTTCTCCACGGCCTTCTTCACGGCTTCCACGATGGCGGGGTGGTTGTGCCCGAGCAGCATCGGCCCCCAGGAGCAGAAAAGATCCACGTATTCATTGCCGTCCACATCCACCAGCGTGGAGCCGTGGGCGTGGTCGATGAAGCGGGTCTGGCCTCCCACGGAACCGAAGGCCCGCACCGGAGAATTCACCCCGCCGGGGATGAGATTCTGCGCGCGATCAAAGTACTCAGCGGAGTGCGAGGTGCTAAAAGTCATGTGCTTCATTGTAGACGTCTCCAGCAGCACGCTTATCGACGCCCACTTCCACCCCTACAGCCGCTCGGACACACCCAGAAGCGCGCGGGCGGTGGAGCGCGCATGGGCCACCACGGCGGGCACACCCACGCCGCCGACCCATGCTCCGGTGACCGCCACATCCGCATCAGCGGCAAGGGCCTCCTGCACGGCGGCGACGGTATCGAGGTGGGTGTGGGAGTAGCGCGGGATCCCGCCGTACCAGTACTGGGTGTAGATCTCACTCAGCCCGGCGGCGCGGCCATCGAAGCCGGTGATGGCCTGCAGATCGTCCAGGGCCCAGTCCACCAGCTGGTCCTCATCAGTGCGCAGATAGGAATCATCGCCATAGCGGCCGAAGCTGGCGCGCACCAGCGCCCCGCCGCGGGCGGCCAGGTGCGGCCACTTCTTCGAGGAGAGCGTAAAGGCCTTGGTGTGCACATTCGGCTCATCGGCGGCGATGAGGATGCCGGAGTTATCGGGCAGGCCGGTGGCATCGTCGAACTTCATGCCCACCACCACCGAGCCGGCCAGCTCGACCTGCTTGGCCGCGGCCGCCGCTGCCGGGTTGTGCTGCTTCAGCAACAGCGCGGTAGTGGGTGCAGGGGTGGCCATAATGACCTTGTCATAGACCTCGTCCTCGCCGCCTGTGAGGCGCAGCCCGCCCTCGCAGCGCTGCAGGCCAGTGATGAAGGCATCGACGAAGATCCTCGCCCCAGAGCGCTCAGCCAGCGCCTCATAGAAGGTGGCATAGCCGCCATCGAAGGTGGCGAAGATCGGAGTCGGCTCGGTGGCCGGGGCGTCGCTGCGGGCCGCACGTGCGGCGGCGCGCTGCTCATTCATCTTCTTCACCGCCCCCGAGAGCGTGACCTTCTCCCCCGCCTCGACCATGGCGTCGAAGGTGCCGGCCAGCGCCGGGATGGTGGCGCGCACGCCCAGGTCATCGGCCTGGCAGGAATACACCCCGCCCAGCAGCGAGCTGAGCACATGATCCACCACATCATCGCCATAGCGCTGGCGCACCAGCTCTCCGACGCTGAGGTCCTGCCCCACCGTCCACGCGATGGGCTCCTGCTCGCCCTCAGCGTCGATGCGGGCAGCCGTCTCGGCGGAAATCAGCTCCCGGATCTCGGCGGCGGTGGCGGGAATTCCCATCGCCCCGCCGCGGGGCAGCGGATGCAGCTCCTCTCCGGAATACACCAGCGAGCTGAGACCGGAGGGGTAGCGCAGGCTATCGCTGAGCCCCAGCTCCGCCACGAACTCCTTGATATCTGGGCGCAGGTTGAGAAATGCCTCCGCACCCATATCCGTCGGCCCCGAGGCGAAGGGCACCGTGAACAGCTTCCCGCCGATCCGGTCCGCGGCCTCATACACATCGATCTGCGCGGAGCTATCGTGCTTGTTCAGCTCATAGGCTGCGGTGAGGCCGGCGAGACCGGCACCGACAATGGCGTACTTCATGGTTGCTGATGTCACTTCCTAAGTCTCGTGGATGATCTCGACGGCGCGCGTGATCATCTCTGCGTCGGTGCTGGGCAGCACCCCGTGTCCCAGGTTGAAGATATGGCCGGTGGCATCCCCGGCCGCGATGGCCCGCTGGGCCTCACCCGTGATGCGCTGCACCTCGGAAGAAATCACCTCTGGCGAGGTAAAGAGCATGGCGGGGTCCAAGTTTCCTTGGAGCACCTTGGGGCCGGCGGCGGCACGGATGCGCGAGGCGGCGTCGTCAAGCGGCACGCGCCAATCCACGCCCACCACCTCGGGGCCGGCCTCGGCCATCGCGCCCAGCAGCTCGCCGGTACCCACGCCGAAGTGGATGCGCGGAATGTCATATTGCTCGATATGCGCGAAGATTTCCTGCGAATAGGGCAGAACGAACTCGCGATAGTCGCGCTGGCTGAGGAACCCGGCCCAGGAATCGAAGAGCTGCATGGCGTCGATGCCGGCGTGCACCTGGGTATCAAGATAGCCCAGCACAGTGGGCACGATGCGGCGCATGAGCGCATGCCAGTTCTCGGGATCGGCGTGCATCATGGCCTTGGTCTGCTCATGGTTTTTGCTGGGCCCACCCTCGATGAGATAGCTGGCGAGAGTAAAGGGGGCGCCGATGAAGCCGATGAGAGCCTGCTGATCAGTGAGCTCATTGAGGATCAGGCCAATGCCCTCGACGATCTCCTCCACATCGTGATCGAGAATCGGCAGCGCCGAAATATCCGAGGCGCAGCGGATCGGCTGCTCCACCACGGGACCGCGGCCGGGCACAATATCGATATCAAGGCCCGCGGCCTTGAGCGGCACCACAATATCGGAGAAGAGGATCGCAGCATCAACATCATGCCGGCGGACCGGTTGCAGGGTGATCTCGGCCAGCAGCTCCGGCATGAAGCAGGAATCCAGCATGGCGATGCCCTCGCGCACCTTGCGATATTCCGGCAGCGACCGCCCTGCCTGGCGCATGAACCACACCGGGGTGCGGCTGGGGGTGCGGCCATGCGCGGCGGCGAGCAACGGCGCGGAAGGGATCGAGCGGCGGCGGGCAGAGGCGGAATCTGTCATAGTGTTCCATCATGCCCTACCCGTAGGACACGTCGCTAGCGAGCTGCCCCTTGCCGGAGCACGGCTGCCCTGCGGGCCCGGCGCGGGCGCGGCGCGGGCTCAGCCGAGCACGGTTTCCAGGGCGGTCGCCGCAGCCACCACGGCCAGCAGCGTGGCGAAGGCCAAGGTGAGCTGGTAGGGGCGCACCCGCCGGGTCAACGGCTCGCCCAGGATGCCGCCCACCACCGAGGCGGCGGTAAAGATCAGCACGGTCAGATAGTCTCCGCCGAAGTCGGTGCCCACTCGCGCCGCCAGCCCCGCCAGAGCGCTGATAATCATAATCACCAAGGAGGTTCCGGCGGCTTGGTGCATCCGCATGCCGAGCGCCAGCACCAGCACGGGCACCACGATGAAGCCGCCGCCGACGCCGAAGAACCCGGTGAGAAAACCCGTGGCACAGGCCAATGCCACCACCAGCCACCAGGGGCGAGAGGGCGCCGGTGTTGCCGCGGCGGCCTCGGGCTGGGCGCGATCGCGCAGCCCCCGCCAGCCCATATAGCCGGCCACCACAGCCAAGAGCGCCGCGAAGAGCACCAGGAGCAGATCCGGGTTCACCAGCACCGATACCCGCCCGCCGAGGAAGGAGCCCAGCACCGTGAGCAGGCCAAAGCTGGCGCCGCGACGCCACGCCACCGTGCCGTGGCGGGCGTGGCCGACAAGGGAGAACGCGGCCGTGGTGGCCACGATGATGAGGGATCCGTAGGTGGCATCGTGCGGGGCGAAGCCCAGCAGGAAGATGAGGGCGGGCACGGAGAGGATACCGCCGCCGGCACCCAATGCGCCCACCACGAGCCCCACCCCGAGGCCAACGACGATGGTCAGAAGGATCATGGTGTCTAGGGTAGGCGTCGATACGCTAGAAGCGTCGCGCCTGCTGGGAGGACCACTCCGTGATGAAGGAGCTGGTGAGCATGAGCACGGTGGCGGCCATCGGGTGCAGCAGGCCGGCGGCGGCGAGCAGCATGGCGGTGATGTTATAGACCCAGGCGAACATGAGGTTGCGGTCCACGAGGGCACCGACGCGGCGCGCTAGGTTGAAGGCCTCGGGGATGGCGGAGACGTCCTGGCGCAGGATCACCACATCGGCCTCGGGCACATCGAAATCATCGCCGGGCTGGACCAGCAGGCCCACATCGGCCACGTTGAGCGGGCCGCGCACGGACTCATCGCCCACCATGCCCACCACGTTGCCGCGGGTGTGGACGCTGCGGACCGTGACGGTCTTCTTCGCCGGGGCGATGCCGGCGAGCACCTTGGAGATGCCCATGAAGTTCGCCAGGCGGCGCGCCACCGGATAGGCGTCGCGGGTGAGCATGACGGTTTCAATACCCATCGTCTCTAGCTCATCGATGGCGTCCATGGCATCGTCTTTGGGATCCGAGTGCATGGTGATTACGCCACGCGGCTTGCCCTTCCAATTGACCACCAGCGGGGTGCCGCCGGCAGAAATCGCCAGGGCCAGGCGGCCCTCGAGATCGGACTCATCGCGAGGCCGCCACAGAGAGGCCTCCACCTGGCGCAGCTCCGTTTTCCCGCGGGCGACCTCGATGGGGATTTCCACGAGCCCGGTGAAGGTGCCGTGCTCATCCACATGGGCTTGGGAGACATCGATCCAGTGCGGAATCTCCTCGCCGCCGGCCCCGCGGTCGCGGGCCTCGCGGGCGGCCTTGACCAGGGCCTTGGACACCGGGTGATCGGACTCCATCGATAGCGCCGCGGCCACGCGCAGCACCAGCTCGGGGTTCTCGCGATCGCTGGCGATCACGGTTTCCACCGACATGGTGTCCTTGGTCAGGGTGCCCACGCGGTTGAAGATCACGGTATTGACCCGCTCCATCACGCGGATGGTCTCGGAGTTACGAATGAGCAGGCCCTTGCGGGCACCCGACTCGATGCCATAGCGGGTGGCCAGTGGTGCGGAAATGGCGAGAGACACCGGTGCCACGCAGGCGAGTATGGCGAGCGCCGTGGCGAAGGCGACATTGTAATTCCCGCGGATGAGCAGCCACATACAAAAATCCACGATGGCGATAGTGACTGCCCAGGGCACCAAGAGGGAGGCGGACCGGGTGGCCAATTGTGCGGAGTGGTTTTGCACGGCCGTGGACTCGTCGATCCAGCGCAGCATCGCGGCCAGCCGGGTGGCGGAGCCGGAGTGGCGGACGCGAATCTTCAGCGGCCCGCCCAGGTTGGTGGAGCCGGCATACACTTTGGAATTCACCTTCACGGTGCGGGCGTCCTGGTGGCCGTCATCACTATCTACTGCCGAGCGCAGCAGCCCCGAAGCCACCGTGGACGCACCGCCGACAACGCGGCCATCGCAGGGAATCACCCCGCCGGTGGGCACCAGGATGTCATCGCCCACCCGCAGCTCCTGCACGGGCACCACCTGTTTGACGGCGGCGGCGCGGGGGCCGGCTTTGCGCACCACCGTGACTTCATACATGGTGCCCTCGTGCTCGCGGCGGGCGTCTTCCACCAAGTTGGAGCGGGAGTGGCGCATGGCGATGCGCCCGCCCAGCAGCAGCACCGTCATGCCGCAGGCCACGTCTAGGAAGAGCTCTCCATCGAGGATCGAGGGGTAGTTATAGGCGAACCAGCGCGGTTCGGAGGTCCAGCCGATCGAGCCGGCCGGGGTGAAAAAGAGCATGATCATGGACCAGCCGAAGGCGGCGATAATGGCGGCCGCACTGGCCGCGTCCAGCGCGGACATCTTCCGCCGCAATCCCCCCAGCGCCGCCCGGTGGAAGGGCCAAGCGCCCCAGGTGACCACGGGGATAGATAGCGCGAAGCTGATCCACTGCCAGTAGTTGATCTGCAGGGAGGGCACATAGCTAAAGACCAAGATAGGGATGGTGAGAACGAGGCTCACCAGCAGCCGATCGAGGGTGACCAGCCCGCGGGCGGTGAAGAGCACATCGGCATTATCGTTGCGCTCCAAGGTGAGACCCAGGTGCCGGTTTTCGGGGTTGGCCTCGGTGAGTGCCTGCTTGGTGCCTTTGATCCGCTCCAGCAGGGAGCTGCGGTGCGGATGCCGCTGCGCGTGGTGCACCGGCGGAGCAATGAGGCGGTCCGCGCGACGACGCAGCGAGCCTTCCGTGAGCTCGGCCCGCACCCCCATATTGGCCAGCTTCTCAATGATCGTCTCGGGCGGGATGCTGGTGGGCGCGGTGATCCACGCGATCGAGTTGGTGTAGATCAGCGAGGCCCGCACCCCGTCGATGCACTCCAGTGCCTGTTCCACATCGCGTGCCGCAGCGGCCGAGGAGAGTCCTTGTAGCTCGAGGGCAAAGGAGATGAGCTCCGAGCCCTCGCGGGAGGCGAGACGCTGAGAGGCGAGATCAGAGGAGGAGGCATCGGTGTTCAATCCGGCGAGGCTGGCCGCTTTTTTAGCCTCTTTGATGGCCTCGTCCATATCTCGCCAGTCCGCGCGTAGGGCGGCCGGGCTGAGATCGGCGCGACTGCCATTACTCAGGGGGCTCATTATTTACTCCTCGCTCTCGCGATCAGGGGCGGACTCGGGATGAGAATTCTGGGCGCGTTTTTTCCGCCACGCGCTGCAGGCGGCCACATAGTCATTTGCCGTGGGGCGGAAGATGGCCAGCCCACCGAGCGCCAGCACCATCGGTATCAGCCCGAAGGACAGCCCGACGAAGCGGAATACGAAGGCCATCACGTCGAGCACGATGACGATGGCGAGCACGAGCAAAAGGATGCGGCGCGAGCGGGCGGAACCGGAGTGCAGCTGCGCGGCGAGGCCCGCTATCACCAGCCCTAACACCATATTAAAGAAGCCGACGATGCGTTGATTACGCACCACGCTGTCTTGGAACTCTAGCGGCGCAGCGGGATCCCCCTGATAGCCGGCGGTAGTGACCACCAGCCCGGCGAGGATCATCAACGCCGCCCCGGCGAGCAGGAGGAAAAATCCCACCCGAATACTGGTGGGGGCTACTGGCTGCGGGGCCGAGGCGGGGTGAGTCATGGCGATATCCTTCAACAGCAACGGGCGGGGTGAGGCAGCGGCGGGGCCGCTAGCGCTCGGTCTCGGCGGGTTCGATCCACGTCTTCGACTCGGGGCGGGAGAAGAACACCAAGCCCAGAACCGCGGCCACGCCCACCACAATTTGTAGGGAGCCGTCGATGAGGAATTGCACCGAGTTCGGATCGGACATCGGCGGCGGAGAGAAGAACACGAACAGCGCCCGAATGGTGAAGTAGATACCAAAGAAGGTGAGCAGGCGCTTCGCGCTGGGCGCTTTCTCCCGAGCGCGGGCGATCACATTCACCATCCACGCCACGATGGCCAAGATCGCGAAGGCAAAGAGCATGATGACCACGTAGTAGCCGATCACCGCCAGATTCAGGGCGGTATCCCCCAGATTCTCCAGCTGGGACACTTGCTCCGAGTCCATGGTGGAGATCACCTGGGAGGCGACCTCGCGGGGGTTCATGGCGGTGGTGAGCACCAGCACCACATGCCGCAGTACCTCGGCGATGATCAGCACCCACCACACCTTGACGGCGAGGTCGATCGATTCCGGCCGCTTCTTCGGCTCCTCACCGGCCGGGCGCCCGCCCTGTGGCGGCTGCTGGCGCTGATCGCTACCTGGTCCCGCCGGCCCGTGGGAGGGCTGGGGGTCCGGCTGCGAGTCCCAGGGACGCGAGGGGCCGCGGCGCGGGGTGCGTGGGGTGCGATCACCAGGGCGCTCCGGTTGCGGCGGCTGCGGCTGGCGCTCTGGTTCGCCGAGCCCGCTAGGGCGTTCCGGCGGCGGCGCATCGGGGACGGGCTGACCGCCAGGCGTGGGCTGGCCGCCGGGGACGGGCTGACCGCCAGGCGTGGGCTGGCCGCCCATCCCGCCGGGGTTGCTGGGTGGTGGTGCTGGGGTGTGGTTGTGCACAGCTGACCTATCTGGCTCTGGGGTGTCTGGTCTCGCCTTTAGCCGCAGCTACGGGCGAGGTCCACGGCAAAGTAGGTGAGAATCTGGTCGGCGCCGGCGCGCTTAATGGACAGGGCGGATTCCATCATCACGGCGTCGAGATCAATCCAGCCATTGCGGGCGGCGGCGTGAATCATGGCGTACTCGCCAGAGACCTGGTAGGCGGCCACGGGCACCTCCACGCGCTCCTTAACGGCGGCCAGCACATCCAGATAGGGCAGGGCGGGCTTGACCATCACGAAGTCGGCGCCTTCTGCCACATCCAGATCGACCTCCAGCAGGGATTCGCGGAAGTTCGCGGGATCCTGCTGATAGGTGCGGCGATCCCCCTGCAGGGAGGAGCCCACAGCATCGCGGAAGGGGCCGAAGAAGGCGGAGGCATACTTGGCGGAGTAGGCCATGATGGCCACGTCCTGGAAGCCGGCGGCATCGAGGGCCGCGCGGATGGCGGAAATTTGGCCATCCATCATGCCGGAGGGGCTCACAATGTGGGCGCCCGCCTCGGCCTGGGCCACAGCCATGCGCTGATAGCAGGGCAGGGTGGCGTCATTATCCACCACGGTGGCCCCGAAGCGATCAGTGGTGAGCACACCACAGTGGCCGTGATCGGTGAACTCATCGAGGCAGGTATCGGCCATCACCAGCACATCGTCGCCGAAGCGCTCGCGCACTGCCCGCACTCCGCGGTTGAGGATGCCGTCCTCGGCCCAGCTCTGCGAGCCGTTATGGTCTTTGCTGTCCTCCACCGGAACGCCGAAGAGGTCGATGCAGCGCACCCCCGCCTCGGCGGCCTCTTCCACGGCGTGCAGCAGGGAGTTTTCCGTGTGCTGGTACACCCCCGGCATGGAAGAGATTTCATTCGGCGCGTCGATCTTATCGGCGATAAACATCGGCAAGATCAGATCACTCGGGTGCAAGCGGGTCTCGGCCACGAGCTCACGCATAGTCGATGAGCTGCGTAGACGGCGCGGGCGGCGGAGCAGTCCGGCATCGTAGTGTGCGTCGCGGGCCCCAGCAGTATTCTCGGAAAACTCAGACATGCTTCCTACCTTAACGCGCGACAGCGCGCGGGGGACTACCCGCGCGCTTGTCTACTTCTTCGTTGCTTTCTTCCGGCTGCGCCGCTTCTTTCGCGGCGGCGGCAGCTGGTCAGTGGCCCGCAACTGGGCCACGTGATCGGCCAGGGCGTCCACCACGTTGTGCACGCTCGCTTCCTCCGGCACCACATCCACGCGCAGCCCCAGCTCCTTGGCGGTGGCGGCCGCCATCGGGCCAATGCAGGCAATGATGGTGCGCTGATGCGGCTTGCCGGCGATGCCGACGAGATTGCGCACCGTGGACGAGGAGGTGAAGCACACGGCATCGAAGCCGCCCGTTTTGATCATGTCGCGGACCTCCGCCGAGGGCGGGGCGGCGCGTACGGTGCGGTAGGCCACCACATCATCGACGTCCCAGAACTTGGCCTTGAGACCATCGACCAGCACATCGGTGGCGATGTCGGCGCGCGGCAGCAGCACCCGGCCCACGGGGTCGAGGTCCTCGTCATACTCGGGGAATACCTCCACCAAACCATGGGCGTTCTGGTGCTTCTCGTGCGGCATCAGCTCGGGGCTAATACCCCAGACGCGGATGGCAGCGGCGGTCTTCTTGCCCACCGCGGCGATACGCACCCCAGCGAGATCGCGGGCATCGAGGCCGAACTCTTGCAGCTTCGACCACAGCGCATCCACGGCATTGACGCTGGTGAGCACGATCCACTGGTAGCGCCCCTCCACAATGCCCTTGACGGCGCGCTCCATCTGGGCGGGGTTGCGCGGCGGCTCCAGCGAGATGGTGGGCACTTCTTGGGGGATAGCGCCGTGGCTGGCCAGGCGGGTGGACATGTCCGCCGCCTGCGCCTTCGCCCGCGGCACCAGCACCCGCCATCCATAAAGCGGGCGGGTCTCCCACCAGGAGTATTTCGAGCGAGCGTCCACACCGCGCCCGATCGTGACCACCAGCTGGCCGGGGAATTCCCCGTTCAGCTTGCCCAGGGTGTTTAGCTGGGTGTCGTGGGTGCGCTGCAGCCTCGTGGTGCCGTGCACCGTCACCGATACCGGGGTGTTGGCGGCCATGCCGCGCTCGCTCAGCTCGGCAGCGATGGTGGCCAGATCATCTTGGGTGGCGGTGAGCACCAGCGGCTGCGGCGCCTCGGCCAGCTGATCCCAGTCCACATCGGTGGCCGCCACATCGGTTTCGGTATAGGTCGATCCCGTGGCGATACCGGCGAAAGACGGCACGGTCGCCGGCAGCGACATGCCCGGCACTACCTGGAATTCGATGCCGCGGCGCGACACCTCGTTGATCTCCCGCAGGGTGTGATCATTAGATAGCGGATTACCGGCCACGAGCCGGATCACGTCATGACCCTGGCGCACCTTCTCTTCGAGCCAATCCACACTGGCGTGCACACTGGGCTCGGCGGCCGAATCCTCCTGCGAGGCGGCGTCGATAATAGCGGTGACCTCGGTGATCTCCCCTGCCCCGGGCTGCGGCGGCTTCGGCGGCTTGCGGCGCGCCCCCTTGGCCTTCGCGGCGGCGCAGGCGGCCTCATACTCATCATTCCACTGGTCGATCTTGGCCTGCGGCACGCTCAGCGACTGCCCCACAATATCGCGCACGCCCGGCAGTACCACCTCATCGACCAAGGCGTAGACGGTGTGGCTCAACACATCGCGCGCCCGCACGGTGAGCAGCTCGGGGTTGCCGGGGCCAGCCCCAACAAAAAGAACGGTCGCACCGTTCACCCCAGCGGCAGGCTCGCTAACGCGGGTCTGCTCACTAGCGCGATCGTCGGCCTGCAAGTCCTGAGCTGTCATCTACTTCTTTTCTTTTGGCGCGGCGGATGGGGTGGGATCACAAGGTATACGTCGTGGGACGTGAAATAACCCCTTCGACCGTTCGCGGGCCTAGAAATACGCGGTCCTTATCGGCGAAGAGGTTCGTCCACATGCTAGGTAAAGGGTAGAGCATGAATCGGCCTGTGAAAAATCGCCTTATACCACGCCCACCCACGAGCCCATGTACTGGGGTCCCCTCTGTGCCGGTGATCCCGCCGACGCTTATCGACGCCACCCTGCTTGCTCACAAGCCGTACCTCGTAGCTATCGACGTGGCTTAATATAAAGGCTTCAGTCGTAGTTCGTGACATCCCTGAAGGTTCGTTGCCGATGCTCCCCGCCCTTAACCCTGCCGATCGCGGCGCGCTCTCCGCCACAGCCGTGTCGGGCACACCTCGCCATATCTCTTTTTTGCGATGGCACAAGGTGGTCTTCGTACTGATGATGGCCGCGTCCCTCATCTATGCCTTTTATAATGACCGCGGCCTGCGCTATCGCGTGGACATGGAGGTCTACCGCGTGGGCGCCCAGCGGGTGCTCGACGGCCAGGAGCTGTATAGCGGGGCGTTTCAGATCACCCCGGATGTGGTGTTGCCCTTTACCTATCCGCCGATCTCCGCGCTGCTCTTTGTGCCGCTCACCTTCGGTTCACACACGGTGGCCTCGGTGTGTATCACCCTCGCCAATGTGGCCGTGCTCTTCGCGCTGACGCGGCTGATCATCACCCGCTTCGCCGCCGTGGATTCCTCCACCGGATCGTGGCTGGCGCTCGCCACCACGGCAGCGCTGGTGCCGATCGGCCCCATCTGGTCCACCGTGGTCTACGGACAGATCAATATTTTCCTCATCGCGCTGATCATCGTGGACACCATGGTTCTGCCGCGGCGCTGGCGGGGCGTGCTCACCGGCGCCGCCGTGGCCATCAAACTCACCCCAGCGGTCTTTGGTCTCTGGTTTTTGCTGCAGCGCGACTGGGCCTCGATTCTGCGCATGGGGGCCGGCACCCTGGGGCTTACGGGGATTGCCTGGGTGATTCTGCCGCAGGATTCGCGCACCTACTGGCTAGATACGCTCTCCGCCACGGGACGCATCGGCAATATGGATTTTCCTGCCAACCAATCCTTCAACGGCGCATTGTGGCGGGCGGGGCTGCGCGATGACACCTCCGGCTCCACGCTGTGGCTGCTGCTTGCCCTCATCACCATCGCCGTGGTGGCCGCGCTGATGGTGCGACTCTTCCACGCCCAGGCCCCCTTCGAAGCCCTAGCGGCCAATAGCTTCATCGCGCTGCTGGCCAGCCCGGTGTCCTGGACCCACCACTGGGTGTGGATTCCGCTGCTGGTTATCGCCGTGACACTGCGGGTGACGCACCCCGCCACCCGCGATAGCTTCAGCAGCCGGATGCGCGTTATCTGGAAAGTCTGTGCTGCTGCGGGATTCTGCTGCTTCCTGCTCGAGCCGAAGGCTTTTACTCCCATCCCCGAGTACGGCGGGGAGTGGAACATCTTCTGGCACGTGGTGGGCAATAGCTACCTGTGGTGGACCGTGGTGTGCATCGCGGTGTTGTGGGTGCTCTACCGGCCCCTGACCCAGGGCAGCCACGCTGCGGAGGAGACGCCCGTCACGCCCGTGCCCCATCAAGGGGTGAATCCTAAGAAATAAATAAAGCTACTCTAAGATCAGTCGCGTGAATGCAGTATTAGTTGCGGTCATCGTCATGCTGGTCTTGGCTGTCAGCCGCGTCCATGTCGTGCTAGCCCTCTTCATCGGCGCCCTCGTCGGTGGACTGATTGGTGGTCTGGGGGTCGATGGCACCATGCTCGCCTTCCAGGACGGCCTGGCAGGCGGCGCCAGTATCGCGCTCAGCTATGCGCTGCTCGGCGCCTTCGCCATGGCCATCGCCAGCACCGGTCTGCCCAAGATGTTGGCGGACTGGATCATCACGAAAATGGATCGCTCGGCCGGCGAAGCCTCTGAGCGGGCAGAAACCACCACCAAGTGGGCACTGATCCTAGGTATCTTCGCCATGGCGGTGATGTCGCAGAACCTCATCCCGGTGCACATCGCCTTTATTCCGCTGCTCATCCCGCCGCTGCTCACCGTGTTCAACCGCATCGGCCTGGACCGTCGCGCGGTGGCGACCACGCTGACCTTCGGCCTCGTCACCACCTATATGTTCCTGCCGGTGGGCTTCGGCAATATCTTCCTCAATGACATCCTGCTGGGCAATATTCAAGACGCCGGCATGGATACCTCGGGGATCAACATCATGCAAGCCATGGGCATCCCGGCACTCGGCATGTTCATCGGTCTGCTCATCGCCCTCTTTATCAGCTACCGCGGCCGCCGCCACTACGAGGATCTGCCGGTTCTTGGCGAGGACACCTCCCGCCCCGCAGAAACCCGCACCCAGCCGTCCACCCCGGCTACCGGCTCCACGGCGGCACCCGCCGTCACTGAGGTGGAGGTGGAATCCGCCACCACCCCGCGGGCCAGCACCTATCAGATCATCGTGGCCCTCATCGCCATCGTGGCCACCTTTGCCATCCAGGTGGTCATGCAGGCCATGGGCGCCGAATCCAACTCTCTGCTGGTGGGCGCCTTGGTGGGTCTGTCCATCATCCTCATCACCGGCGCGGTGAAGTGGAATGAGGCCGACGATGTCTTTACCGATGGCATGAAGATGATGGCCATCATCGGCTTCATCATGATCTCCGCCCAGGGTTTTGCCGCGGTGATGAAGGAAACCGGGCATGTGACCACCCTGGTAGAAGACGCCACCAACGCCTTCGGCAGCAACCAGGGCGTGGCCGCGCTCGTCATGCTGGCCGTGGGCCTGGTGGTCACCATGGGTATCGGCTCTTCCTTCTCTACCCTGCCGATCATCGCCACCATCTACGTTCCGCTGTGCATGGAGCTGGGCTTTTCCCCGCTGGCCACGGTGGCCATCATCGGCACCGCCGGCGCGCTGGGCGATGCCGGCTCCCCTGCCTCGGACTCCACCCTTGGCCCCACGGCCGGTTTGAACGCCGATGGCCAGCACGATCACATCCGCGACTCGGTGATCCCCACCTTCTTGCACTTCAACCTGCCGCTCATGGCCGCAGGCTGGATCGCAGCCATGGTCCTCTAGTCCAGGCTTCTCGCCTCGACCACACGGCCCCGCCATCACCTGCCACCTACTCGGGACAGGCTGTGGCGGGGCCTATTTTTCGCTGCGGCACTCTGCAGCTCCCCGCAACGTCCCGCAGCTCTTCGCAGCTCTGTCGAGCGGGATGCCACACCTGTTCAGAAGGGCTCGCGCTCTAACTCGTACTGCTCGCTCCATTTAGCGTTGTGCTGGCCTAGTCCATAGAATGTGTTTTACGCTGCTCCCATTCCCAGCACATGGAACGCCCTGTGATTACTCTGAGCAGCCTTTTTATTCCCTTAACGCGATATCCGCGCTCGGTTGTCTAGCGCGCGTGAACGACCTTTATGTCCGATGTCGCGTCCCACTGCGAAAGAGATGGAATGAACGATAAGCCCTACGATGGCCTCGACGAGGTCACCGACACCTTCGACGATGTGGAGCATCGCCCGCGCCACGCGGCCACCCAGGCAGAGGCGGCGCAGTCCGGCCACTCTGGCTCCACGGCCACAGAGCGCGCCAGCGATACTTCGGCGGCTAATCCCGGCCCCGCACCGCTGAGCGAGGGCGGCGAGGAATCCAGCGACGAGGTTGATCGCGGCGCGATTCTCGGCTCGGATGGCCGCTGGCTGGCCGGATGGGCCCTGCGCTTCGTCATTCTTGTCATTGCCGCTACCCTGCTGTGGTTCGGTCTGGCCAAAATCTGGGTCGGTTTGCTCCCGATCCTCTTGGCTATTCTTCTCTGCACGGTGCTGTGGCCGCCGGTGCGTTGGCTTCGCAGCAAGAAGGTTCCCGCTGGGCTGTCCGCGTTGCTGGTGATTTTGGGCTTCTTCGCGATCTTCGGCGGGGTTATTGCTGCCATCGCCCCGAGCATTACGTCGCAAAGCCAAGTGCTGTGGAAAGAAGCACGCCGCGGCGCGGATCAGCTCGTCGACTGGGTCCAGGGCCCGCCGCTGAATCTGCGGCTGGAGCAATTCAATGGGCTGATGGATCAGGTGGCCTCGCGGCTGCAGCAGCAGTCCAGCCAGATCACCTCGGGTGTGTTCAGCGGTTTGTCTGCCGCCTCCTCCATCGCGGTCACCTTCGTGGTGATGCTCGTGCTCACCTTCTTCTTCCTCAAGGACGGCACCGGTTTCTTGCCCTTCGTGCGCCGCTATGCCGGGCACAACGCCGGCTGGCACTTGAGCGAGGTGCTCACCCGCACCTGGAATACCCTCGCGGGCTTCATCCGCGCCCAAGCCATCGTGTCGCTGGTGGATGCCGTGCTCATCGGCGCCGGCCTGCTCATTCTGCAGGTGCCGCTGGCCTTGGCCTTGGCCACCATCACCTTCTTCGCCGGCTTCATCCCCATCGTGGGTGCGATCTCTGCCGGCACGATCGCGGTGCTGATTGCGCTGGTGTCCAATGGTGTGGGCACGGCCATTGCCGTGCTGGCGCTGATCCTCATCGTGCAGCAGCTGGAGGGCAATGTGCTCTCCCCGATCCTGCAGTCCAAGGCCATGAATCTGCATCCGGTGATCGTGCTGCTGTCGGTGACCGTGGGCTCTACCCTCTTCGGCATCATTGGCGCCTTCTTGGCCGTGCCGGTGGCAGCCACCCTCGCGGTCTGGCTGCGCTATCACTCTGATCTGGTGGCGCTGCGCGCCGGCGAGATCACCGCCGACGATATCGAGATCGCCACCGCCAAGGGCGATCAATCATCGGAAGGCCTGCAAAGTTTCGAGACCATCCGGCAGAAGATGCTGGCCTTGGGCACCCGCAAGGAAAGCTCCTTGCAGTCCACCAAGGAGGCAAAGAAGAGCCAGGACGACGAGGACTAACCCCCTCGCTACACAGCACAGCACCGCCGGAAACGTACTCTCCGGCGGTGCTTTTTTCGGGCGCCACCGCGCAGGTGTCCCACAAGCAGGACGTCCCGCGATTGGGCTAGGTAACTAGGGCCTAGTCTGCTGGCCGCGGCTTTTTAGAGATAATCCCCCACCACGGCGGCGATCTCCTTGGCGCTGTGATCGACCACGTCGAACCATGTGGTGGCGGCGTTCTCGTCTGCGGAGTCGCTGACCTGCTTGAGCAGGGTGATCGGAATATCGAAGAAGCGCGCGACCTCCACGAAGGCGACGCCCTCCATATCGACCAGCTCGGCATAGTGGCCCAGCCGGGCGCGCGTCTCGGAGTCGCGAATAAAGCTATCGCCGGTGGCCAGCCCCGCCGCGGGCAGCGGGCCGACCTTCTTCAGCTCATAGGGCTCGCCCCAGCCGCGGCCGGTGGCGTCTTCAAAGACATCGCGGTCGAGATCATGCTTGAACACGGTGGCGATCTCGAATACGCCAGAGACGCCGTCCTTGAGGCCACCCGCGGTGCCGATATTGATGATGCGCGAGGGACTGCGCCCTTCGGCGCGGGCCTCGGCGAGCAGGGCGGTGAGCTTGATTGCGGCGGCGAGGGTGCCGATGCCGGTGACCAGTACCGGCACATCCTCGGGCAGATAAGCGGCCTCCTCTTTCGTTGCGGAAACGATGAGGGGCCGGGACTCTACGATGTGCGTCATAGAGTTGGAGTCTAGCAAGAACCGCGATCAGCACCGCGGGATTCTTCCCTGCCGCGGCCGTACCCCACTAGCCCTAGAGCCCCACAGATTCGCCGTCGATCTCTGCCCGCGGCGGGTCCAGCTCCACACGCACGTTCATGCTGTTGTTCTCATCGAATACCCGATAGGCGAGCACCGCGTTGTCGATATCGGTGATCTCTACCTGGGCGTCCTTGATCCAGGGCTGGGCTTGTCGACGCCGTCCTAGCTGCTCATGCAGCGCATACATCCACTTCCCGATCTCGTGGAGCTCCTCCGGGGAGCCGGGGACGGTTGGCCGCACGGCATCGTCGCCGCCGACTCGCTCTTCTTTCACCCCGGTAAAGCCCTGTTCATCGCCGTAGTAGATGGCGGGGATACCCGGCAGGGTGTAGAGCAACACCGCGGCGATAGCGGCACCGTGCTCCCCCACCTGGCTGGCGATGCGGGTGGTGTCGTGATTGCCCACGAAGGTCATCGGGGTGAAGGTGAGCTCGGCGTTGCGTTTCAGCGTCCACTCCAGCTCGTAGAAGTTCCGATCCTTGATGGAGCTCCAGATGGCTTTCCACAGCTCGTATTGGGTAATGGAGTCCAGATGCGCCTTGGCTACATAGTCGTTGTAGTCGCCGTGAATCATCTCGCCCACAAACCAGGCGTGCGGGAAGCGCTCACGCACCCGGGTGGTGACGCGGGCAAAGAACTCCGGATCGGTGGCATACACGGCGTCGAGACGCCACCCGGAGATACCGCACTCGAGCCAGTGGCACATCACATCCACCACATAGTCCTCCACCTCGGGGGAGGAGTGGTCCAGCTCCAGCAGATCGCCGTGTCCTTCGAAGTCGCCGCCGCTGACATGCCCCGCAGTAGCTAACTCGTGGCTTTCAGCAACATGGTTAAACACCCCATCGAGCACCAGCTCAAGGTTCTTCTCGCGGCACACCTTCACGAGGTGATCGAAGTCCTCGTCCGTGCCGAGGCGGGTATCGATCTTCCGATGGTCGATGGTGTCATAGCCGTGGGTGGCGGATTCGAAGATCGGGTTGAGCAGAATGGTGTCCGCGCCGATCGCGGCGGCATAGTCCAGCCAATTACAGATATGGCGCAGCCGCGGGGTGGTCTCGCGCTCTCCCTCGCTGGGGCGCACGGGGGCGCCGGTGAAGCCGAGTGGATAAATCTGCCAAATAATGTTGGGCATCGTTTTTTCTCTGGATCCTTCGCTAGTGACATCGCTGTCGTGGTGTTTCCTCCCTCCAGCTTAGTGAGTTCTCGCGCCGAGTCTGGGCGTATCGCTTAGGCAGTGCTGACAACCGCGTGGCGGCGTCCTAAAGCTAAAATGCGAGGGACTACTGCCGAAGCTGAACGGGAAACAACCATGACTACCCTTTTGGGGATTGCGGGCGTCGTGCTGTCATTGCCCGCATGGGCGGTATTTCTGCACGGGTGCTGGCGCATTGTCCGCTTCGTCTCCCGGGGCACGCCCACCACCACCCGCACCGATCGCCCCTTTAGCCGTGCCTTCCAGGTGCTGCGCAAGGTGTTTGGGCATGGCGAAATGATGCCCAAACCCGCGGTGGCGATTGCCCACTGGCTGGTGATGGTGGGGTTCTTATTTGGTGTGGTGGTCTGGTTTGAGGCCTATATCCAAACCTTCAATCCCGCCGGCGGCTGGCCGTGGCTGCATGAGCTGCGCGTCTACCGGCTGCTCGAGGAAGTCCTTGGGCTGGGCACGGTCGTGGGCATTCTCTTTCTATTCATCACTCGCCTGCGCGTGGGCCGCGCCAACCGCGTCGATCGTTTCTATGGCTCGAACGCCACCGCCGCGCATTTCGTGGAGGCAGTGGTCTTCCTCGAAGGGCTCGGCATTCTGCTGGTCAAGGCCGGCGCCATCGCCACCTATGGCGGCTATTCGCCGTGGACAGACTGGGTGACCGGTCCCCTATCCCAGCTGCTGCCGGCCGCACCGCTCATGGTCAGCGGCTTCGCCCTATTCAAGCTGCTCACCGGCATGACGTGGCTGATCGTGGTGGGACGCAACCTGCATTGGGGCGTGTCCTGGCACCGCATTCTCGCATTCTTCAATCTTTTCTTGACCCGCAACTACGACGGCAGTCCCTCCCTTGGCGCGCTCAGCCCCCTGATGGATGGCCCGCGCCCCCTCCGGCTCGCCGATCTCGAGCAGAGCGAACCTGCCAGCCTCGGCACCGGCACCGTCGGCGATGCCTCGTGGAAGATGCTGCTCGATTCGGCCACCTGCACCGAATGCGGCCGCTGCCAGGCCGTGTGCCCCGCGTGGAACACAGAGAAGCCTCTTTCGCCGAAGCTACTCATGATGTCGCTTCGCGACGCCGCCCTCCACGCCGATCTCACCCCAGAGGACAGCCACGACGGCGTAGATGTGCTCAAGCTCGTCGGCGCCAACCAGGCCGTGACTGAGGATGTGCTGTGGTCGTGCACCAACTGTGGCGCCTGCGTTGAGCAGTGCCCGGTGGATATTGAGCACATCGACCACGTGGCGAACCTGCGCCGCTACCAGGTGCTCGAAGAATCCGCCTTCCCCTCCGAGCTGACGGGGCTGTTTAAGAACCTGGAGAACAAGGGCAACCCGTGGGGGCGCAACTCCCGCGATCGTCGTGCGTGGATTGAGCGCGCCCGCAAGGACGGCATCGAGGTGCCGATCTTTGGCGAGGATGTCGCCGACTTTTCCGATACCGAATACCTGCTGTGGGTGGGCTGCGCCGGCTCCCTCGACGAGGACGGTGTGGCGACCTCGCGCGCCATTGTGGAGCTGCTGCATACGGCCGGGGTGAAGTTCGCGGTGCTCGCCCAGGACGAAACCTGCACCGGCGACCCGGCGCGCCGCGCCGGCAATGAGCTGCTCTTCCAGACCCTCGCCGAGCAGAATGTGAGCACTCTCAACCAGGTATTTGATGGTGTGCCACCGCGGCAGCGCAAGATCATCACCAGCTGCGCCCACTGCTTTAATACGCTGCGCAATGAATACCCGGACTTCGACGGCCACTATGACGTGTTCCACCACACCCAGCTGCTCAACCGCTTGGTGCGCGAGAAGCTGATCACCCCGGTGCCCCGCGGCCCGGAGAACCGCCGCCCCCTCACCTACCACGACCCGTGCTTCCTGGGGCGCCATAATAAGGTATTTGATCCGCCGCGTGAGCTGCTCGCATCCACCGGTATGGAGCTGCGGGAGATGCCGCGCAACCGCGACGATGGCTTCTGCTGCGGCGCCGGTGGTGCCCGCATGTTCATGGAAGAAAACATCGGCCAGCGCATCAGCGATAACCGCGCGGCCGAGGCCGTGGCGACCGGCGCCGAGACCATCGCCGTGGGCTGCCCCTTCTGTAACACCATGCTGGGTGCCGGGGTGAAAGCCACCGCCAACAAGCAGGGCAACGCCCCGGTGATTAAGGATGTCGCCCAGCTGATGCGCGATTCCATCACCATTGACGGCGCCCTGCCGCCCGCCCGTCCCAAGGCGTTCCTCGAGCGGCCCACCCGTGTGGCCGCACCGCGGTCTGCCACGAAGAACGTACCTCTTCCCGGCCCCGAGTCCCACGCCGCCGCCGACACGGAACAGACTCCGGCTACCCCGACGCCTGCCGCGCCCACTCCAGCGACGCCGAAGGCAGCCAGCCCGCAGGCTGCCGCACCCCAAGCGGCCGTCCCCGCCCCCGCAGTGCCGAAGCCCTCGGCACCGGCGCCAGCCACCCCGGCAGCGCCCCGACCCGCAGCCCCGACGGCTGCAACGCCGAAGGCAGCAACGCCCCAGCCGACTACTCCGCAAGCGGCGGTGCCCCAACCGGCAACGCCGAAACCGGCGACCCCAAAGGCAGCAGTGCCAACGCCGGCCACGCCACAAGCAGCCGTGCCCAAGGCAGCAACCCCAGCGACACCACAGTCGGCAACCCCCAAGCCGGCGGTACCCCAACCGGCGACGCCGAAGGCAGCAGTACCAACGCCCGCAGTTCCGAAACCCGCGACACCGGCACCTGCAACCCCGAAGGCAGCTACTCCGCAACCTGCCGTGCCCAAGACCGCAACCCCCAAACCGGCAGCACCCAAGGCAGCTACTCCGCAACCCGCAGTACCCCAACCGGCGACGCCGAAAGCAGCAGCGCCAGCACCCGCGGTTCCGAAACCCGCGACACCGACTCCTGCAACGCCGAAGGCAGCTACTCCCAAGGCGGCAACGCCCCAGCCGGCTACACCCCAAGCGGCGGTGCCCCAACCGGCAACGCCGAAACCGGCGACCCCGAAGGCAGCAGTGCCAACACCAGCAACCCCGCAACCGGCCACGCCAACGCCGGCCACACCGAACGCTGCAGTGCCCAAGGCAGCAACCCCCAAGCCGGCTGCGCCCAAGCCTGCGGTGCCCGCGCCTACTGCTCCCCCACCCGCCGTGCCACAACCGGTGACGGGCCGGGATGCGGGCAGTGATGCGTCGACAAGCGCACCGCACGACGACTCCGAGGACGGCACGCAGACATAGCCGCGGCGGCTGGGTACAGTCTTTGCTATGTCGCTCGAAACTGCCCAGCCGGTAGCCCCTATCCGTTCTGTCTACGCCCTCCACGGTTTTCATAGTTCGCCACAGAAGCGTTTGTTTCAGTGGCTGAAGCTGGAGGGGATCATGCGCGGCGCCGTGCTGGATGCGGTGGCTTTTCCCTCCCCCGATGCGCCCGTGCCGAGCCAGTGGCAGGATGTGCTCGACCGGCAGCTGCCGGAACTGGATACGTCGATGGGGCTGGTGACGCACTCCCTCGGCGGGATCACGGCGCTGCGCTATCTCACGCGCGACACCTCTGAGTGGTCGCTGGGGACGTTGGTGCTGGTTGCCCCCTTTGCCCGCCCCTATGAGGGCACACCTGCGGAGATCCGTGCCTTCTGCGAGGAGGTGGAGTGGGAGAAAATTCGTGACCGGGTCTCCTCTATCGCGGTGATTCGCTCCGATAATGATTCCCTCGTGCCCGCCGCCGCCAGCGATGAGGTGGCCGCCCATCTCGGCGTGGAACCCACCATCGTCGCAGGTGCCGGCCATTTCCGTGATAGTGAGAACGTGGTTCAGGTGCCCGAGATCCGCGACGCCGTATTCCGCTCCTAGCCCCCTAGCGCTTATCGACGCCACCCTCTATGACCATCGGCGATTCTGCCCCACAGATTCCCCACAGCACTTTCCTGCGCCGGAGGCCAGTGGCATGATGGAACAATGAGCAATGACACCCATCAGCCCCGCGACGAGCGTCGCCCCGACGTGAAGCGCCGCGAGTTCGACCAGTCCGAGAAACTCAAAGACGTCCTATATGAGATTCGCGGTCCGGTGGCGGCGGAGGCCGAGCGCCTCGAGATGGATGGTCACCGCATCCTGAAGCTGAACACCGGCAACCCCGCTGTGTTCGGTTTCGAAGCCCCGGACGTGATTATGCGCGACATGATTGCCGCGCTGCCGAGCGCCCAAGGCTATTCCACCTCCAAGGGTGTGATCCCGGCGCGCCGCGCGATCGTGACCCGCTATGAGATGATCCACGGTTTCCCCGAGTTCGATGTCGACGATGTCTACTTGGGCAATGGTGTTTCCGAGCTGATCACCATGACCACCCAGGCGCTGTTGAATGATGGCGACGAGGTGCTCATCCCCTCCCCGGATTATCCCCTGTGGACGGCCGCCACCTCCTTGGCCGGCGGCACCCCGGTGCACTATCTGTGCGATGAGGAGAACGAGTGGCAGCCGTCGATCGAGGATATCGAGTCCAAGATCACGGAAAAGACCAAAGCAATCGTGGTGATCAACCCGAATAACCCCACGGGTGCGGTGTACTCCCGTGAGGTGCTGAATAAGATCGCCGACATCGCCCGCGAGCACCAGCTGCTGGTGCTGGCCGATGAGATCTACGATCGCATTCTCTACGACGACGCCCAGCACATCTCCATCGCCTCCTTGTGCCCCGATCTGCTGTGTATCACCTACAACGGCCTGTCCAAGGCCTACCGCGTGGCCGGCTATCGCGCCGGCTGGATGGTGCTGACCGGCCCGAAGGATCACGCCGAGGGCTTCATCGAGGGCCTCGACCTGCTGGCGGGAACGCGCCTGTGCCCGAATGTGCCGGCCCAGCACGCCATCCAGGTGGCGTTGGGCGGACGGCAGTCCATCTACTCCCTCACCGCCGAGGGCGGCCGGCTGCTGCGCCAGCGCAATGTGGCCTATGAGAAGCTCAACGAGATCCCCGGTATCTCCGTGGTCAAGCCCATGGGCGCGCTGTACGCATTCCCCAAGATCGATCGCAATGTCTACGACATTCACGATGACACCAAGTTGATGCTGGATCTGCTGCGCAAGGAGAAGATCCTGATGGTGCAGGGCACCGGCTTTAACTGGCCGGAGCCCGACCACTTCCGCGTGGTCACCCTCCCCTGGCCCAGCGAGCTGGAGGAAGCGATCGACCGCCTCGGCAACTTCCTCGCCAGCTATAAGCAATAACGTCCGTGGCGCGGCCTCTCGCTTCGCCGCCTTTCCGCCCCGTCCACTCCGCCGCGCGCGGGATGGGCGGGGTTGCTGCTGTCGGTGATTGTTCACTGGAGGCGGCCCCACCAGTGCAGCGCTGCACTGGTGCGGGGGTTATTTCCTGCACGGCAGGAAGGTAGTCTTTTCAACTATGGGCAGACACTCGCGGCATTCGGAATCCAAGCGACCAGCCAGCAGCGCCGATACCACGGCGCGATTCAGCATGGCGCAGAAGTTCCTCGGTGGGGCTTTGGCGCTGGCTGCACTATTGACGGTGGTCGGCACCGTGCTGCTCTGGCCCTCCGCCGAGAAGCCGAGCATCGCTGAGGGGTTCGCCCTTTCCGTCCCGCTCGCGCACAAGCAGGTCGATGGCACCGTCGCCGTGGTCCAAGAGGGGGCGTGTGATTCGCCCGGCTCGGGGCAGGTGTTTGAAACTGCCCCCGCGGCTGCTCCGGCTGCCCCGGCAGCGCCAACGCCACCGCCCGCGCCCAATGGCCCCACCGCGCCGGGGGCGCCTGGGGCACCGAGTCGCGATTCTGCCCGCCCCGTCGAGCCGAACCACACCTGCACCCACTCGATCGTGGATCTCACCTCCGGCGATGACGCCGGGATGCGCACCCTGTTAATCACCAACAATCTGCCTGGCGATCCGGAGCTGCAGGTGGGCGATCAGATTCGCCTGCTGGTTAATGACACCCCCAATGGCGGCACCCAGTATGCGTTCTCCGATTTTCAACGCGGAACCCCGATCATCCTCTGGACGCTTCTGACCGCTCTCGGCTTTGTGGTTATCGGCGGCTGGCGCGGCATGCGGGCGCTGGTGGGGCTGAGCGTGAGCTTGGTGGTCATCGCCGTGTTCTTGCTTCCCAGCTTGCTGCGCGGCGGCGATCCGCTGTGGCTATCGGTGGTGACCGGAGCGCTCGTATTGTTCATCGTGATCTACCTGGTACACGGTTTGAACTGGAAGTCCTCAGCCGCCTTGGGCGGCACCCTCACCGCCTTGCTCATAGCGGCGCTACTGGGCCGCTATGCGATTACTACCACCGGTATTCGCGGCCTGGGCGATGAGGACAATCTACTGATCCAGCTCTACCTGCCCGATGTGACGGTGCCAGGTTTGATGCTGTGCGGCTTCATCATCGGCGCCTTGGGTGTGCTCAATGACGTCACCATTGCCCAGGCCTCCACCGTGAACGAGCTCTATGAGCTCAACCCGCGCAACACTCCCTGGCAGGTGTTTACCTCCGCCATGCGGGTGGGGCGCGATCACATCGCCTCGATGGTCTACACCCTAGTGCTGTCCTATACCGGCGCGGCGCTGCCGCTGCTGCTCTTGCTCTCCGTGGCGGATCGCCCGCTGAGCAATACTCTCACCTCGGACATTATGTCCACCGAGCTCATGCGCTCAGCCGTGGGCGCCCTCGCCCTCTGCTTGGCGGTGCCGATTACCACCGGCATTGCGGCCTTGACGGTGGGGCCGCACCGCGCGGCTGCGCAGAACCGGCGCGACCAGGACACCATCGCCGAGGAGGCCGCGAGCGCCTAGCGCCTCTTTATACCGATCCCGGCTCCAGGCTGGGACGGCCCAGCGCATGCACGCTCCACCCTGCCGCCGCCCACGCCTGCCGATCCATCACATTGCGGCCATCGACGAGCCGTGGGGTGCGCACCATCGCTGCCGCCTCGCGCGGGTCGAGCTCCATAAACTCCGGCCACTCAGTCGCCAGCACCACGCAATCGGCGCCCGCCAGCGCCTCGCGCGCATCGTTTGAATAGTGCAAGGTGGGAAAGATCGCGCGGGCATTATCCATCGCCTGCGGGTCATAGACGCTGACTTCCGCCCCGCCCAGCGACAACGCACCCGCCACAGCGAGAGAAGGAGAATCGCGCACATCATCGCTATGCGGTTTAAAGGCGCAGCCGAGCACCGCGATATTCTGCCCGATCAGCGATCCGCCACATGCCCGCTTGACTACCTGCACTAGGTGATCGCGGCGCCGCATGTTGATGGCATCGACCTCGCGCAAAAAGGTGAGCGCCTCATTGGCGCCGAGTTCGCCGGCACGGGCCATGAAAGCGCGAATATCCTTCGGCAGGCAGCCGCCGCCAAATCCCAAACCGGCGTTCAAAAAGCGCCGGCCAATGCGGTTATCGTAGCCCAGCGCATCGGCCACGTCGGTGATGTCCGCGCCCGCAACCTCACATACCTCAGAGACGGCGTTGATAAAGGAAATCTTGGTAGCCAGGAAAGCATTTGCCGCTACCTTTACCAATTCCGCCGTCGCCAGATCCGTCACAATCAACGGGGTGCCCGCCTCGAGGGCCTGGGCATAGATGTTCTCCACCACGGCGCGAGCCGAGGAATCAGGGCGCGCCATACCGAGCACAATGCGATCCGGGGTGATGGTGTCGTGCACCGCATAGCCTTCTCGCAAAAACTCTGGATTCCAGCACACCTCCACGCGGGCGCGGTCTCCGGCGAGGTCATCGGCCATTTTTTGCAGGCGCGCCGCAGTACCCACTGGCACGGTGGATTTCCCAATCACCACATGCTCGCCCTCGAGATGCGGCACCAGCTCACGCAGCACCCCCTCCACTGCTGAGGTATCAGCGGCGAAGGAGCCCTTGGCCTGCGGGGTGCCTACTGCGATGAAATGAACGTTTGCCTGGGCCGCCGCGCTCATGTCGGTGGAAAAGCGGAGTCGATCATTGTCGATGGCGCGGCGCAGAATAGCGCCGAGCCCCGGCTCATAAAAGGGCGCTCGCCCCGCCGATAGCGCCGCGATCTTGTCTTCATCGATGTCCACGCCCACCACGGAAAAGCCAAGCTCTGCCATGCATGCCGCGTGCGTTGCCCCGAGATACCCGGTGCCCAGTACTGAAATGTTCATGAGTGTTATTCCTAGCTCAGGTGGGTAAACCACCGCTGACCGAGCGCTAGCCCGCGCATGAATGCTTGCTTACAAGCGTATTCCCCCATGTCACAGCACAAAGACCCCACCCCGTGTGGCGGGGCAGGGTCTCAGGCAGGAATGGTGCGTGTCTAGAACACTTCCTGGGTGTACTCACGGGCGATCTTCGCGGGATCTTCCTTATCGGGGCCCACATTGCGCTTATTCAGCTCAGTGAGTTTCTCCGTGGTGAGCGTGCGGTTGACCCAGGCAATGGTCTCTCGCGCCTCGCGGCCCAGCCGGCCCTTGGCCATCAGCGGCACAATATTCTGCGGCAGGATCATCCCCTTGGGATCATCAAGCATCACCAGATTGATCTCCTCGCCCTCGCTATTGAGCACCGGAGAGGTGGTGTAAATATCGGCGATCGTGGCCGCCCCATCGGTCAACGCCTTCACCGTGAGCGGGCCACCACCATCAGAGATGGCCTTGAATTCCATGGAGGATTCCTCCACGCCATAGAACTCGCTCAGCCCCTTCGGGCCATAGGGGCGCTCGGCGAGCTCAGGGTTGCCCGCGACAATAATCTCTGGGACAGAACGGAGATCCTCGAGGCTCTTCAGATCATATTCTTGGGCCACCTCGGGGGTGACGCGATAGGAATCCTTCGACTGCGCCTCGGCGGCCTCGCCCACAGCGAGATTCTTGGGAGTTACCTCCTTCAACGCGTCGAGCACCTCCTCGCTGGACATGCCCACGGTCACCGCATCCTCATCGCCAGCCAAGTACATCGCCAGGTTTCCGGAGTACTCGGGCACCAGGTCGATCGAGCCTTCCTCGATAGCCTTGATATACACCTCGCGGGAGCCAATGCCGGACTTCACCTCGACATCGATGCTCTGCGTGCGCAGCGCCTCCGCCCAGAGCTGACCGATCAGCTCGGACTCGGGGAAGTTCGCCGTACCAATAACGATGGTGCCACGGTCCCGGTCCGAGTTCTTCTCGCTATCCGAGCCCTGTCCATCGAGGGGATCATTGCCGGCTCCGCAGCCGGACAGTACGAGGGCGCTCACGCTCACGACCGCAGTCATGCTCGCAAGACGGGAATTGATGTTCATCTGCTCTACTTTCTCTAATAATTCTCTTGGGACATACTCACTACCTCCACAGTACTGAGTTCACCTGAGTGATGGCCCCTGCACATAAGGGATAAACACGCGATACAGCCGCGCCGAGGATCACACCGGGATACCCGGCGTCCACCGACTGCGTGCACATATGGATCTCTCTATCCACGGGAATATCGGTGACAGAGACAGCGACGCCACGCCCCCTGCTAATAGCCGGTGACAGGGCAATTCCGGCGCTCGGCACGCTGCAGCACAACTGCTTAGTTTAACAGCCGCTGAGTTTTATTGTTAGAGAAAATACTGCTGAACAGTGCAGACGCGCGATGGGGGCACGACGGCCCCGCCCGGGAACACCGAGGTGGCGGTCTAGGTGCGCGGGCGGGCGGCGCGTTGAGCCACGGCGAGAAGCATGTCCACTATCCACGCCAGTGCAATCACCAGAATGGCTCCTGCGAGCATCTGGGGATAATCCCGCAGGGCCAAGCCGTCGATAAGCGGACGGCCGAGCCCGCCCAATCCGATATAGGCCGCGACCGTGGCGGTGGCGAGGACCTGCACGGTGGCGGAGCGTATGCCACCGATGATTGTGGGCAGCGCCAGCGGCAGATGGACCGCCCGCAGCGCCTGCCAGGGAGAATGCCCCATGGCGACCGCCGCATCCACCACACTGTGCTCGATGGCGGCGATACCTGAGTAGGCGCCCGCCACCACCGGCGGCACCGCGAGAATCACCAGCACGATCACCGCGGGAATCGTGGGCATAGAGATGCCCAGAGGAATAATCAAGGTCAGCCAGGTGACAAGTCCCAGCGTGGGCAGCGCCCGCAACGCCCCCAAGGCGGCGACGATGCTGGTGCCACTCCGGCCGGTACGGTGGGCGCGCACTCCCAACCAGATACCCACAGGCAAACCAATCGCGAGCGTGAACACCATGGTAAGCAGGGTGAGCTCCATGTGCTCGAGCACGCGCGCGCCAAAACCAGCGGATCCAGTCCAATACTCAGCGCTCGTGATCTGTTGCAAAGCCTCTGCTACAGGACTCATCAGCCCACACCCCCTTGCTGGGAGGCACGCACCCAGGGCGTACACATCCGACCGATAGCCACGATGATGAGATCAAAGACCACGGCCAGCACCACGGTGCCGAGCACCCCCGCCAGAATCTCGGTGGGAAAGGCCCGCTGGAAACCATTGGTAAACAAGGTGCCGAGAGACTGCACGCCGATGAGCGCCCCGACCGAGATCAGCGAAATTGTCGACGCCGATACCACCCGCAGTCCGGCGATCAGCACCGGCAAAGCCAGGGGAAACTCCACCTGCAACAGGCGCTGCCAGCGGCTATACCCCATGGCCTCTGCGGCCTGCACCGGCGCCTGCGGCACCGAGGCGAAAGCATCCGTGGTACTGCGAATCTGCAGGGCCAGCCCATAAAGAATCATCGCCACCACCACGTTTATTGGCGAGAGCACCGAGGTTCCCAAGAGCAGGGGCATCACGATAAAAAGCGCCAAACTGGGCACCGCATAGAGCAAGCCCACCGCACCGATGAGTAGCTCCCGCGCGGTGGGATAGGACCGCTGCCAAAAGCCAAAAGGCAAGGCCAACACGAAGCTCGCCACGATCGCCGGCACCGCCAGCATCGCGTGCTGGCCGGCGAGACCCGCGATATAGCCCAGGTTGTCCGCTATCCATGACAGATTCATCTATCCCACGATCCCTTGGACCCGGCCGAGGTGATCCACCACGATCTGCTGCCCATCACGCTGCTCAATGTGCACCGTGTTGGTGTGCATGCCCAGGAATTTCTTCACGAACTCATCGGCGGGCTCGCGCACGATCTCCGTGGGGGTGCCCACCTGCGCGATCTCCGCGGAGGTACGCAGCACGACCACCTGATCGCCCAGCGCAATAGCCTCCTGCATATCGTGGGTGACCAGCACAATTGTCTTGTGCAGGCGGTGCTGGAGATCAAGCAACTGGTCTTGCAACTCCCGCCGCACCAGCGGATCCACAGCGCCGAAAGGCTCATCCATGAGCAAAATAGCGGGGTCGTGGGCCAGCGCCCGCGCCACCCCGACGCGCTGCGCCTGGCCGCCCGAGAGCTCACTCGGGTAACGATCAAGCAATCCCGTGTCCAGCCCGAGCAGCGTCATCAGCGGTGCAGCGAGTTCGCGCCCTTCGCTTTTCGACGCCCCCTCGAGGCGCGGCACCGTGGCGATATTCTCCGCAATCGTGCGGTGGGGGAGCAGACCCGAGGCCTGCATGACATAACCAATAGAGCGGCGCAGCTCAACAGGGTCACGATCTGCCACCGAGTTGCCGTCGATAAGCACGCGGCCGCTGGTGGGCGTGACCATGCGATTAATCATGCGCAGCAGGGTCGTTTTTCCAGAGCCGGAGGAGCCCACAAAAACGGTGGTTTTGCCGCTCGGGATCGATAGCGAGAAGTTACTGACCGCGGGGGCGGTGTTATCCCCCTCACGGGCTGGGTAGGTTTTCGTGACGTTCTCGAACGTGATCATAGAATCCTCGTGCTAGCGCACGCGCCGGGTGGGCGCGGCCTAGCGGAAGTTTAAGTACGCCTTGGACGGCGTCGGTCCGCGTTGCCCCTGATATTTGGAGCCGAGCGCGCTCGAACCATAGGGCACATCGGCGGGCGAGGTCATCTTAAATAGCGCTAGCTGTCCCACTTTCATTCCCGGCCACAGCATGATCGGCAGATTGGCCACATTGGACAGCTCGAGAGTGATGTGGCCATCGAAACCGGGGTCAATGAAGCCGGCGGTGGAGTGGGTGAGCAAACCTAGCCGGCCCAAGGAGGACTTTCCTTCGAGGCGGCCCGCGAGATCGCTCGGTAGCCGGAAACGCTCCAGCGTGGCACCCAGCACAAACTCGCTGGGGTGCAGCACGAAGGGCTCATCCTCTTCGACCTCGACCAAACTCGTCAGCTCATCCTGCTGCATTTTTGGGTCGATGTGCGTGTACCGCGAGTTATTGAACACACGGAAGAAACGGTCCATGCGCACGTCAATGGACGAGGGCTGAACCAGCGTCTCGTCATAGGGGATAATTCCCAATGCCTGCGAATCGATGGCGGCGCGAATGTCATGGTCAGAAAGAAGCACGTTCGCAAGTGTAGCGGGTACGCGGCATAGAGGTAAGAAAAAGAGCGGACCGTCCCGGCCACGGCAGTTGGTAGAACCATAAAACGTGGTGCTACACTGTGACCTTGCAACTCAGATGCGGGAAGGCAGATGCGCGGCCCCTATGTGGCCGAGATGCACGCTATGCCCTACCCCCGCTGAGCAGCACTGCCGATGTAGTTCAATGGTAGAACATCAGCTTCCCAAGCTGAATACGCGGGTTCGATTCCCGTCATCGGCTCCAAGGTGGCAAACACGTCGATCTCATCAGCCGCGTCCAGCCACACGTCGAGGAGCTGATCGCCCTCATCCACCGTGACGTAAGGCGATGCTCCAATTCTGCGTATTCTTCAGCGCCTTGTACTTCGCGGATTGGGAAATAGGCATGAAACGCGGCCGCGCCGAGAGCACACCCTTCGGCTTCATATGATTACGAGAGGTGGCGGTCATGAACTCCACACCCGCCATCAGCTCACCCAAGCGCCCTGGAGCCCCCGTCGGTTTGGGCCTCGGTGTGATCATTGTCGATATCCATAACCACGCAATCCGACGCCACGAAGGCTTCGCTCGATCGACGGTTATTCGCATACGTGGCCGCCACATGACCAAACGAAGCTGCCGCGCTCAGTTATGCCACGTCAGCAACTAGGTGCTGATTCGGGTCGTAGTTGTTGTTCTGAACGCCGTTCGCATTCGCGACATATGCTCATGCTTGTACCTGACCTTCACGCTCAATCACGGACAGAATGCCGAGCTGGTTCTTCAACAGGTCGTAGATGAACAAGCGACCCTTCTGCGTCCAGTACATGTGGGTGCGGGTCTGGCCGTATCCGTATTCGTGAGTCTTGGACTGCGTGTAGCCCTGCTCTGCGTACTTGGCGTAAAGGAACCACCGGCCCGACTGATAGAACTGCACGCCTTCTTCGCGCAGGATCCGGTTGAGCTTCTTCGCACTCATCCCGTAGTCCTTTGCGATCGCGGTCGTTGTCAGTAGCGAATCGGACTGCAACACGACGTCGTAGTAGGACACTTTCGGTGCTGCTTGGAGCAAGGCTTGCTCTGCAGCGAGGCGCTTGGTCCGCTCAGTACGCAACGTGGCGATGGCATGCTCGAGGACCTCATCATCGGCGAGGGGTTCATCGTATGCGTACATGCCGTGGCGGCGAATCGTCGGCAGCATCTCGTCAAACACCCATGTTTCGAACTTTTGCGCTGCCGAGAGCTTGGAGAAGATGATAAGGCGGTAAAGGTCACCTTCGGTAACGAAGCGGGCGTTTTGGGTTCTGCCGAGCGCATCTTCGATGGGATGGTAATTTGCTGCCCCACGGCAGTGAAGCTTTACGGCATTCGTCGGATCCTGGTAGCCGAGCGCAGTGGCGACATCCTTCCCGCAGAAAAGGATTTGACCATCGTTGGTTATGGTGCGGATGGTGCCGAACACGTCGTTTGTGAATAATTGAATCTGGTTTCCCATGGCAGGGTTCCTTCCCGAGACCCCGTCGAGAAGAATCGTGCCGAGCGGCACAAAGGTTAAGGGCCTCACCCCACTGCCGACAAAACCGAAGTGTTAAATCTGTGCTGGGTATACCCCGCAGACAAATTGGGGATGTACGAGCGAGCATGGATGGTATGAGTGAGATTGATAAAGCCGCGGTGTGGGCGATGGCGAAAACATCCGCCTATTCGCCTTCGTTAATTACCTACGAGACCTCGACAACGACCCAGCACCCTCCGCTGCGAACCAGCAGATTGGTGCGTATCTGCGCGAGTTCATGACAACCGATCCGAACGCCCTTCTTGGCGACGACTAGAAGCGGCGCTGGCCAGTTCCGTTTGGTTCGTGCCCGTCAACTCACCTTGGCAATAGAAATGTCTGTTTTTTAAAACGAAACTAGCTTAGAATTGTGTCATGCAAAGTATCCACGGCCACTACGAGTGGGACGAGACGGTTGGCATCCCTGGACACAGAGACGATGGTTCACTTCATCAGAACCTCTACAACGAGGATGGAGTGTTGACTGGTCACGCGCGGTTCGTCCCCGATGAAGATCAACTCGATCTGGCAGACGAACAATCGTATGAGAACACGTTTGTCACCTCTGACTCTCGCCGCGATTCTGAAGAATCGAATGAGCTCGCCAAAGCTATCGCCGGCCTTATTGTCGTCGCTACGATTGCGGGGGTAGCCACGGCAGCTCCTCACGTCAAACAGTGGTGGAAGGAAAAAGCGTGGCCTAACGTCAACAGTCGAGCACGGCGGATTCGTATCCCCGGACGAAAGAAGAAGTCTGATGCGCCTGAGGCTCAGGGGCTCGATCCAGCACACGACGAGCATGACGCCATTGAACGAGATCAACGACAGATCATGTCCCGCCAAGAAGCAATGGCGCGGACTATCGCAGGATTAGCAGCAAAGGCGTACAGCGACGAACAGCTACGCATGGTTAAATCGGCGCAAATTCTCGATGTTGAAGAGTACGCAGAAATTGAACAAGCTCTCGCGCAGATTCCTTCTGAGCAGCTGCAAGCTCTGATCACCGAGATGGTAAAGAGCCCAGCGCTTCTAGAAGACGGATCGCTTGCAAACCTCGCGAGCATGCTCAATCCATCAAATCAGTATCTCGGGTTGACCCCTGAGCCATCCAATCGCGAAGATCCAGAGATTTAGTCCTTGCGGTAATAGGCACACTCGTAGCCGTCCCCATCCAACGGTAGGTCCTTGGCCAACCTGGGAGTGTGGACATCAGCTCGCAGACATCAGTCACCATGAAGCTGGAGTCTCTGGGTTCGTGGATGACGGTTTCGTCATGCACATGCATCACAATCCGATGCCCAGCCTTCACCACTGTGCGTATACCGGTGACGAGCAGGTCGCGGGCGATGGCTTGGACGATGTTCTCCGTGAGTTTTCTGCCGTAGGTTTCGAGTTGTCCCCAGCGGCGTGCTGTGGTCGTTCCGGTGTTGGTGATGGGGGTGCCGCCCCAACGATTCTCACCAAGACGGGGCTGCACGTAAGCAAGCCGCCTGCCGGAGGGTAATTCGATGAAGAGAATCCCAGACTCGACACTAAAGCGCAGGTTCCGTAGCCGGGTCGGCTGACGCGAGGTGATGGCGGCGATCGCGGCTTCCTCGACATTAAACTAGCTCGCCTATCGTGGTGACTATGTAGCCTAGATGTATCATCACGCCTCCGGCGCAGATTACTCCACACATGGGTGAGGAACGATGATGCAGGACACGATGACATGGCCCTCATTGAGACAACTAAGAGGACGGCTGATCATCCTCCTCGGTGCCGTTGCTATGGTGTGCGGCTGTGCGAATAACGATGCTCCTATGCACTCTGAAAAGATCGTCGACTGGACGAAGTATGAGGTCACAGGGGCGAATGAGGTGACTTTCACTGTCACCACCGGCGATCCGAAATGTTTTGGACTTCGAAGCGCAGTGAAGGAATCTCAGGATTCTCTCGAGGTGGCAATCGTAGAGGGTGTTCGCCCGAACCCACCGAAAGAATGCACCGCAGTAGGACGGATCGAAGAAATTAGTGTGACGACTGAATTTCCAGCACGCAGCTTGGACATTCGCACTATGCCACCGGAGGAAGTCGGACTTAATAATCAACCATCGTGGGAGTACACCACCAATGGACTACAACGGTGTAGCTCATGCACTGTGTGGGATATGCCTACATGACCATCGGGTTCTTCGCGGAGAATACAGCTCCTTCTTTTCCTCAGCATGTCTCCGCTATCGATCTATCTGGGAGTTCTTATCAGTGCTCTAGTTGCCGACCGTAGGCCCGATAGCATCGGATGACTGGGTGAATTATTCCTTGCCATAGGCACACGGACGGCACAGCCACAGCGGCGTGCCGGCGGCTCATACCTCACCTTCGCTATACGTATTTACGCCCCCTCGCATAGGTGCGCACGCTGGATCTGCTCCGCCGTTAAGCCCAGGTCCTCCAGATGTGCACGGCTATAACAGCTGAAGTCATTAGTGTCCTTGCCATCTGGGTTGATCGTGTGCCACGAGTCCCCGCTCCAGTGGGCAATGTGCACAGACCCCGTGTTGGGCCTCCCATAACGGGCAAAACTCTCATCGCAATACAGCACGCTCAGACCCCCTACCCAGTCCACGTCTGCGCGTAGCTTGTCCATGTCACACCTCTGCGCAAGAGAGATAGTAGGTTCGCGTTCCGCCTCCTGCTGCGCACTAGTGCTGGCCGGTGCGGCAGAGCTGCGGCTACGAACACTCGTTTCGGTGATGGTTTCCGTGACGGTGACAGCCTCGGACACGGACTCAGACGCGGACTCGGAGGCCGTCCCGGAGGCCGCCTCGGAGGCAGTCGAGTCTTCAGAAGAGGACGGCAGAGCGGAGCAGCCGGCTATAAGCATGAGCGCGGTACCGCCGCCAAGGATGCTTTTCCAGACAGAAGAAATACTCAGCATGATTTCAGCTTAAGACCCTGGGCCGGCATATGCCCGCATACAGCGTGATTATTTCCCGCGCACACCGCGGAAGTAACTACCCACCACAGAGTCAGGAATAACTTCCAGCGCGATACATCACCCCAGATGGCGCATTCCGTCCATACACTTAGCCGCATTGGGGACATGTCCCTATTGTTTTTCTCGCCCTCACCTACCCCCGTATGGCAGCACTTCGGAGCCCCTAGAACGCCCCGCGCAGCATAGAGTGGCAAAAAACACACATACGCATGCCTAACCTCGCCACCAGCACAAATATTTCTGGCGCGCACAGTATTTTCAACGCACACGTCCTATGTGCTTAGGCTAACGATCTCTCTGGCAGGGAATATGGCAAGCCTTTGCTATTATCTAAGACGCCCATGTGGGACTCTTATAGATCCCACATTTTGTACGCCGCGCGCCAGCCTATTCAGTGTGACCAAAATCGTCACATGGACACGCTGAGCGCACAACCCTAAGGAACGACCATATGCGCCGTTTAACCGCCACCATCGTCGCCGCTGCAGTGGGCCTCTCTCTGGCCAGCTGCTCCAGCGGAGGTGACGCCCCCGAGGAGTTCGATAAGGACTCTCCCGATGTTGTGAATGTCTACTCCTCCCGTCACTATGACGTGGACAAGGAGATCTACGATCGCTTCGAAAAGGACACCGGCATCGAAATCAACGTTGTCGAGGGCAAAGCTGACGAGCTGATCGAGCGCGTCAAGCGTGAGAAGTCCAACCCCGCAGCGGACGTGTTCCTCACTGTGGGCGCCGAGTCCATCTACCCCCTCAACGAGGAGGGCATTCTTGGCGACTCCATGACCCCCGAGATCGAGAAGTCGATCCCCGAGAACTTCCGCGGCGACAACTGGATGGGCATTGTTTCTCGTGCCCGCGTGCTCGCCTACAACAAGGAGACCGTGGATCCGGAGGAGCTCAACTCCTACGATGCGATCACCGAGCCGAAGTTCGAGGGCAAGGTGCTCGCACGCTCCTCCAGCTCTTCCTATAACCAGGCTCTGCTGTCCTCCTTCGTCGCCCTGAACGGCGAGGATGAGGCCAAGGAGTGGGCACAGGGCGTAGTGGACAACTTCGCTCGCGACCCCAAGGGCAATGACCGCGACCAGGCCAAGGCAGTGGTTGCAGGCGAGGGCGACGTCGCCATCATGAACTCCTACTACTGGGCACTGATGAACCGTTCCTCCGATCCCGAGGAGCGCAAGGTCTCGGAGCAGATCGGGCTTGCTTTCCCCGAGAACACTCACCTGAACATCAGCTACGCTGCAGTCCTCGAGGGTGCGAAGCACGCGGACAACGCCAAGACCTTCCTCGAGTTCCTGGCCAGCCCGGAAATCCAGGAACTGATCGCTGAGGAGAACGGCGAGTTCCCGATGAACCCGGAGGCTAAGCTTCCTGAGATCCAGGCATCCTGGGGCGAGTTCACCCCGCAGGATCTCGACTTCGCTACCTTCGGCAAGGAGCGCCCCGTCGCCACCCGCATTTTCGATGAGGTTGGCTGGCAGTAGTGTTCCGCCTATCCACTCCTGTAGATAGAAAGCCGGAGTAAGTGACGGCCAAACGTTTAGTGCCTGCCCGCGGGCAGGCACCCTGGCTCGTGCTGAGTCTGACGGTAGTAGCGCTCATGCTACTACCGCTTCTTGGCATTTTGTCAGGCCTACTTTCCCCTGTTTCCGACACCTGGCGGCATATTCAGAACACGCTGCTGCTGGGCTATATCAAAGAAACCACCATCGTGGTCATCGGCGTGCTGGCGATCACCTGCTCGCTGGCCTCCGCGCTCGCGTGGTTTATCACTGCCACTGAGTTCCCCGGCCGGAGGTTCCTCAGCATCGCCCTCGTGGTGCCGCTGGCAATCCCGCCCTATATCGGTGGCTACACCTATGTGGCCATGACCAGCTACACGGGCACCATTCAGGTCTTTGCCCGCGAAAGACTGGGCATTGATATCCCGCCCTCGCTGATGGACATTCAAAATGTCCCCGGCGCCATCGTGATGTTCTCGCTCTTCCTCTACCCCTATGTGTATCTGGTGGTGCGAGCCTTCTTGGATCGTCAAGCCGGTGGACTCATCGAGGCCAGCCGCGTGCTGGGCGCGGGCCCCATTCGCACCTATTTTCAGATCATTCTGCCGCTCACCCGCAATGCGGTGATCGCGGGTGCCACCCTGGTGGCCTTCGAGGTGCTCTCGGACTATGGCCTCTCGCAATACTTCGGGCTGAATGTCTTTACCACCGCCATCTTTAAGAGCTGGCTGGGTTTTCAGGACGTGAATTCGGCGCTGAAACTCGCGGGCATTCTGCTGCTGGTGGTCACAATCATCAGCGTCGGCGAGAAGGTAATGCGCGGTTCCCGCTCTGCTGCCTATTCTTCGGGCCGAGTCACGCCCATTACTCGCCGCACCCTGCAGGGCCCCAGCAAATGGCTGGTCATGCTGCTGAGCTGGGGAACATTGGCGTTTGCCCTGCTCATCCCGGTGGCACAGATGACCTATTGGGCCATTCTCTCGCTGCCCAATATCCGCACCGAGGGGATGCTCGAGGATGCGATCACCACCGTGTGGGTCGCCGGCATCGGCGCGGCACTGACCACGGTATTCGCTGTCATTGTGGCGAATAACCAGCGGCTGTGGCCCTCGCGGACCTCACGCTTTTTGGCCCGCATCACGGTGATGGGCTACTCGGTGCCCTCCACAGTGATCGCCCTAGCGATCCTGTCGGTGGCACTGTGGATCGACTCCCACTCGCCGCTACAGCTCATGCTCTCGCCGACGATCGTGATTGTGGCCTATGTGATCCGCTACCTGGCGGTAAGTATGCAATCGGTGGAATCCGGTTTCGAGCGCACCGGCGTGCGCTTCCACGAATCCGCCCGCATGCTGGGCACCGGCCCGACGCGAGCATTCTTCCGCGTGGACATGCCCATGATCTCCACCGCCTTGGTGGGAGCCTTCCTCTTGGCGTTCATTGACATGGTGAAGGAGCTGGCGATCGTGCTGATCCTGCGCCCCTTCAACTTCTCTACCCTCGCCACGCGCGTCTTTGAATACGCCAATGATGAGAAGATCCCGGAGAGCTCTCTGGCCTCGCTCATGATTGTTCTCATCGCCGCCTTGCCGCTGCTGGTGTTGTTGTGGCGACAAAAAACCACCACTACGACCAGCGAGGACGACAGCTCCGCTTCTTCCGCAAAGCTTGAAGGGTCTACCCATGACTAATACTTCCTCCTGCCCCACGATTACGCTGCGCGATGTGTGCTTCAGCTATCCCGGGTCTGAGACTCGGCAGTTGGATAATTTCAACCTCGAAGCCCCCGCTGGGGAATGCACTGCGCTCCTAGGGCCCAGTGGCTGCGCCAAAACAACGGCGCTGCGCCTGATCGCGGGCCTCGAGCAGCCCAGCTCGGGATCGGTATATATGGATGAGACTCTGCTGGCGGGCCCGGGGGTATTTGTGCCCCCGGAAAAGCGCGCCATTGGCTTGGTATTCCAAGACTATGCGCTCTTTCCGCACCTCACGGTGCGCGCCAATATTGCTTTCGGTCTGCGCAAGATGAACCGCGCAGACACCAAGGACCGGGTGCAGGCCATGCTCGCTGCGGTCGGCCTTGAAGGCTATGACAAGCGCTACCCGCACGAGCTTTCTGGTGGGCAGCAGCAGCGCGTGGCGCTGGCGCGTGCCCTCGCCCCCTCGCCGCGGGTGCTGCTCTTGGATGAGCCCTTCTCTAATCTCGACACCGCCCTCCGCGGCCAGGTGCGCGATGAGGTGGCCGCCATCATCGAGCAGTACAGCGTCACCAGCGTGTTGGTCACCCACGACGAGCAAGACTCTGCCCGTCTCGCCCAGCACACGGTACGCATGACGCCCGTGGGGAGCTAAGCCTTCAGGGAGGCGTCGATAAGCGGCGTGGTGG
The DNA here is from genome assembly GCF_019209955.1 of Corynebacterium sp. TAE3-ERU2. Classification (NCBI taxonomy): domain Bacteria; kingdom Bacillati; phylum Actinomycetota; class Actinomycetes; order Mycobacteriales; family Corynebacteriaceae; genus Corynebacterium; species Corynebacterium sp. TAE3-ERU2. The sequence goes on from NZ_JAHUTL010000003.1 coordinate 244,185, forward strand.
CCTTAGACCATCCGCCGCTGCGCAAGCCACGCCACCACGCTTGTCGACGCCTTCCACAGCACAATGCCCGCGAGGAAGCAGAGCGGCACCGTGAGGAACTCGCTTAAGGGCTGAGCCAGAATATCGAACTGGATCAGATAGATATACAGCGAGGCCGAGGCAATCAACCCCACTGGGCGCACAATCGCGCGCGGTACCGGCAGACGCACCTCGGAGAGCAAAATCGCGCTCACCACCATCACATATACCCACTGGGTGACGTACTCGAATAGCGTCACTGAGCCGGCCACGAGAATGACCGCAGCGATGAGCTTCTGCCGGCGACTGCGCGCCTGCGAGATCATGATGCCGGCAGCAATGAACCAGATCGCTCCCGGCGGCTCGAATCGGGTCTGGACGATATCCCACGCCCCGACGGCGAAACGCACGATGAGAAACAGTCCGGTGAGCACACAGGCGGTGACGAAGGGCTCATGCCGGTAGCGGCGATACACCGCAGGAATGGCCAACAGCCCCATGATCAGAATCAAGCCCAGCACATAGGTCTCGATAAACCACAAGGACCCACTGGCGCCTTCACTGGGGAATAACCAGTGGATAAAGAGCAGGTTACTCAGCCCATATCTGCCCGTGGTCGCCATGCCCACCAGCACCAACAGCACTGTGGGCAGCACCACCGCTAGGAGGGAGCGGGCCGTGGCGCGCAGGCGCGTGGTCGAGCTCAGCATAGTCAGGCCAAAGCTGCCCAAGGCCGCACCGGCGATCACCAAGAGGGAGTGGGCGCCGCCCATCAAGAAGGTAAAGGTGGTGGCGTGGCCCAGCACGATGGTTATGGCGCAGATGGCGCGCAGCACCAGCGAAGAATCAAGCCAGATCAGCGAGGACGGAGCCTGGCCCTCAGCTCCACGCCGCGCGCCTGCGGCCGTTGCTGAGCTGTGCTGAGACTCTGCATTATCGAGCAGCTCCGCGAGGGGAATATGGTGCCAGCCAGTGGGCAATTCCACCCCGGCGCGGGCAAAGGCCATCGCCACCGGCACAAAGCTCATGGAACTGCCGCCATTGTCCACGAAGGAGAGGTCGCGGCGCACGGCGCTCGGCACGGTGCCGAGGGCCTGGGCGATGGCCTCAATCACCGACTCCACGCCCGCGGCGCTGCGCGCACCGGCGCCGGCAGCGGGCTGTGTTTCAGTGTCCTGGTCGGCGCCGGCGGCAGCATCGGCTAGCTCGGCGCAGCGGCGGCGATCAAGTTTGCCATTATCGATCAGGGGGAAGGTGGGCACAACCACCACGCGGACGAAGGCCGGGGTGAGTCCAGTGCGGGCGCAGAGCTCCCTTTCGACCTCTGCGGCATCGGGTTCTTCCTGCGAGGTTTGTTCATCGACTGCCACGCGCAGGGCGGTATCATCGCCGGTCACGCAGGCGGCGAGGCCCGCATCGGCGAGCCAGCCACGCACCTGCTCGCAGGAGATGCGCAGGCCCGCGAGTTTCACAAAGTCCGAGGAGCGCCCAGTGATGCGCAGGATCTCCTCTGTTGTGGGCGAGTCCACCTGCACCAGCTCTCCCAGATCCCCAGTATGAAGTTCCTCAATGGTGCGGCCGGTGCGCAAATCCTCTGGGCATTCGGCGTAGCCGAGCATGACCGAGGGGCCGCTAAAGATGAGCTCGCCGGATTCGCTGATCCGCATGGTGTGCCCGACCAGTGGCGCGCCGGCCGCCTCTGGATAGTCGGCCATAAGCTCCGGCGGCATGATACTCATGCGGGCGGTGGCCTCGGTTTGGCCGTACATCACCCGGAAATCCGTGTCATGTTCGGCCAAAAAGCTGTGCCACCATTGCACATCGGATGTATCCAGCTTGCCGCCGGCCTGGTACACCAGACGCAGTTGAGTCAAGCTCTCGCCGCCATCGGCGGTGCGCAGCACCTGCAGCATGTGCGGCACCACGCCCACATTGCTCACCCCATAGCGCTGCAGCGCCGCAGCGAAGTCCGGATCCGCCACCGAGCACTCCTCCACGGCGATACTCGCCCCGCAGAAGAGATGGGAGTTCAGCACGGACAGCCCGAAGGAGTAGTGCAGCGGCAGCAGGGTGATCGCGCAGTCCTCGGACTGCAGCCCCAGCCCCTGCACGATGGCGTGGGCATTCGCCCGCAGGTTCTCCAGGCTCAATTTCACGAGCTTTTTCGCCCCCGTGGAACCCGAGGTAGACAAGAGCACCGCGATATCGGGGTGCAGGGGTTCGCCCGGCTGTTCCTGGCGCGGCAGCAGCTGGCCTGTGGCCGGATCGATGCTGGCCGCGGGGCAATAGGTGCGCAGGATCTCCGCATAGGGGCCATCATCAGCATCGGCGCTTGTCCCCGCTGTGTCTGCGGTGAGCAGGATCGGCATCTTCGCCGCCAGCGCCGCGAGATATGACACCACAGCCTCGCGGGTGGGGCGGAAGGACAGGTGCAGCAGCGTGCCGGGCTCATAGCGCTGCAGGAATTCATCCGCACGCCGCTGCGTCGCCTCCTCAAGCTCCCGATAGGTGAGCTCGCCGGAACTCGTGCGCAGGGCGATATCACTAGGCCGATACGATCCAGCCACTCCTTCCAGCAGCGGCGCAGTGCGTGCGAGGGACACAAGATCTCCTTCCACCGTGCCCCTGTCCGCGCCACCCCTCGATCGGCGCAGGGCGAGGCGCTGGTGCATAAGAGAGGCACCCAGCTCGTTCTCAGTTAACCCTAAAATAACCTAGGCAAGGCGTTCCTGCCTAAAAGTGTTGGGAAGGTTGCACATATCTACGCCGGCAGCACCCCGCCGCTTGTGGACATCTCAGCATGTCAGAGAGGGCCACCCCAGTGCCGTTTTATGCATGTGTTCATGCCCACTCTCCTGCCCCGCTACCCGCTCACGCTTATCGACGCAGTCCTCGCGGCCCCGCCCCCTCGCCGCACGCAATGGCGGAGGATGGGTGCCTTATCTGCTCGCGGCTGTGAATTTCCGAGCCATGAAGGCAAAAAGTGCGCCCGCGACGTTGTGCCACACGGCGGCGATCGCACCGGGGATGGCCGCCTCGGGAGAAAAGAACTTCGCCGACATGCCCGAGGCCAGCCCTGCGGACTGTGTGGCGACCTCGATGGCGGTGGTGCGGCAGGCTGGCTCCGGCATCTTTAGTACCCGCGCCGAGAGGTAGCCGAGAATATAGCCCAGCAGGTTGTGCAGCACCACGGCCACGAACACAATCACGCCCACATCCACGAGCTTCTCGGAGGCCTTTGCCACCGAGGGAAATACCACCACGCCAATGCCGAGAATCGATAGCCAGGGCAGCGCCGGCAGGATGCGATCCACGAAGCTATTAAAGAAGAAGCGAATGAGCAGCCCGCCGACAACGGGAAAGAGCACGGTTTGGGCGAGCATCCACGCAATGCTGGGGCCATCCACGGGTGTCTCGGCATGGGCCAGAGTCAGCATGATGATGGGCGTGACGAGCGGAGACAGCAGCGTCGACACCGATGTCATCGCCACCGACAGCGCCACATCCCCCTTTGCCAAGTAGGCGACCACATTGGAGGCCGTGCCGCCGGGCACCGAACCCAGCATCAACAGCCCCACGGACAGCGCCGGATTCAGCCCCAGGAGCCGAGCCACAGCCACCGCGATCAGCGGCATGATGACAAATTGCGCCACCACCCCGATCGCGATGGGCCACGGCCGACGCACCACTTCTTTGAGGTCGGGGATAGTCAGGGTCAGCCCCATGCAGAACATGATGAAAATCAGCGCCGGGGTGATATAGGCGGCAATCGGCATCACCGGCTCGGGAAAGAAAAAGGCAAGCACCGCGCCTGCCAAGATGAAGGCAGGGAACGCCCACACCGCAATGGCTGCAGAGCGCTCCTCTGCGGCCATCGCCTGAGCCCCTACGCCATAGTGATCTACATCCTTGTCCTGTGCACGCATGTTCTCACTATAAGAGATGCATTTTCTACCATGCGAGATAGCCTCGGATATATGCGTCGCTCGCGAATATAGTGCCTGCTCACGGCGGGTCGCTCAGCTGCGCTCGCTCCCCCTACCCGCCTCAGTTCCTCGCGCCGGCTGTCGATACCACCACCGGGGAACCATCCACATGATGGATATCTACCCGCGCCCCGTAGAGCTCGCCTATACGCTCAGAGGTAAGCACCTCAGAAGGGGTTCCCGTGGCCACGATGTCCCCCTCGTGCATAGCAATCATGCGGTGACAGTAGCGGGCCGCGAGATTGATGTCATGCAGCACCATCACCACGGTCAGGCCGGTACTCGCATTCCGCTGCGCTACCGCCTCCATCAGGGCCACTTGATGCGTCCGGTCGAGATAGGTAGTCGGCTCATCCAACACCAGCAGCGGAGTGTCCTGGGCCAGCGCGCGGGCAAGCCACACACGCTGGCGCTGACCACCAGATAACTGTCCGAGCGGTCGCTGCCGCAAAGCCGTGACATCAGCCAGCGCAAGCGCGCCCTCCACAGCCTCTTCATCCTCCCTACTCCACGAGTGCAGGCCGCGGCGGTGCGGATGACGCCCAGCAATCACCACATCCTCCACGGAAAACCCCTCCAAAGCCGCCGACTGCTGCGACAACACCGCGATACGCCGGCCCCGCTGCTGCGGGCTCAAGTCATGTACGGTGCGTACCGCAGCAGCCTCGGCGGCGCCGTCCAGCGTCAGATCCACAGTTCCGGCCTGCGGGGCCATAATGCCCGTGAGGGTACGCACGAGCGTGGATTTGCCGCAGCCATTGGGCCCGATCACCCCGGTGATCATGCCCTGCGGTATCGCCAGGGAAAGATCCTCCGAGACGGTGGTCTCGGCATATCCGGTGCGGATATTGCTGGCCTTGAGCGCCGGCGGCGGGGCGCTCTCGCTCGGAGCCGTCACCCCACACCCCAGATGCGGTACCAGCACGGTGCGCTCCCGCCCAGCAAGGAAATGGCAATCGAGGCCGAAAACCTCGTGGTGCAGCTCGCGGTTGAGCACCTCAGCGCACGGCCCCGAGGCGACAATCCGCCCAGCACGCATCACCACCACAGAATCGGCCACATGGGCGGCGGAGTCGACGTCGTGAAGCACCACAATCACCCGGATACCGCGCGCGGCGATCGCCGATATGAGCTCAAGAACGCGCTGCTCGCCACCAATATCGAGATAACTGGTGGGCTCGTCCAAAAATACGATCGGGGTGGTTTGGGCAAGCGTCATGGCGATCCAGGCCCGCTGCTGCTGGCCGCCGGAGAGCTCCTCCATAAGGTGATCCGCCAGCTGGGTGATGCCACACTGTTCGAGCGCATCGTCCACGGCCTGCATATCCGCGTCGGTGTGCGGCTGAAATAGCCCCTGATAGGGAAAACGCCCCTTGGCCACCACATCGCGCACACTCATACCGCTGGTGGGAACGCCGTGCTGGCCCAAGACCGCCACCTGCCGGGCCGTGGCCTTCTTGGACATGCGGGCGATATCGTTCCCGTCGATCCACACGGCGCCACCACTGGGGCGTAGCAGCCGCGATAGCGTGCGCAATAGCGTGGACTTGCCGCAACCATTCGGCCCGATCAGCGCTGTGACGCCATCACCAATACGCAGGTTAAGGCCCTCGATCACGGCCTCGCCGCGGCGGTTATAGCGTACGGTGAGATCCTCGGCCCGGATACCCGCCTCCATGGGCTGCTCAGAGCTGGGGTCGTGGTGCTTCATGCGCGCTTCCTTTGCACGAGAGTGAACACAATGAGGAAGTAGGGGGCGCCGATGGCGGCGATGATTACGCTCACGGGCACAGCGACGGGGAAGAAATTCGCGCCGACAACGTCGGCAAGCATCGTGAGCACTCCCCCGCACACGCCGGTAAGAAGCAGCGAGAGCCCGGTAATCTGCCCCACCATCAGGCGCACGATATGCGGCACCACCAGCGCCACAAAGCCAATGAGCCCGGCGACGGTGACCGCGAGGGCCGCCAGCCAGCACCCCAGGGCGATGAGAATGATGCGCACCCGGCCCACATGCACGCCACTGGTGGCCGCACAATCCTCCCCGAGCGCGATAATGCGCACCGAGCGGCTGTACCAGAGTACGAAGGGCACAGCCACCGCAAGACCGAAGGCAATGAGCGAGACATCGGACCACCGGGCGCGCGAGAGCGAACCAATGAGGAGATTATCGGCCCAGATGACGTCCTTGATGGGGAAACGCCGCACCATATAGGCCTCCACGGCGGTGAGGAAGGTCTGCACGCCGATTCCCACCAGCACCATGCGGTTGGGATCAAGCCGCTCCCGCTTCGCCAGCAGATACACCACCGCCGTGGTGAGCACGGCGCCGCTGAACACGGCAAAAGGCAGGCCAGAAACGTTGTGGGTGAGCAGAATCCACACAAAGCCCGCCGCCCCCGCGCCGGAGGTCACGCCAATAATGTCTGGGGCCACGAGATCATTGCGGGTCACCCCTTGGAAAACCGCGCCCGACATAGCCAGGGCGGCGCCCACCAAGAATCCGAGCAAGAGCCGCGGCAGGCGGAGCTGGAAGACCACAAATTCTGTTTGGGGATCCGCGCGAGACCACAGCGCCGTGGCCACATCGTTGAGCGCAAGGGGCATATCGCCGAGGGTCATGGCCACGATTCCCACGCCGAGGCCGAGCACAGCGCTCACCTCGAGGATGATCAGGGTGGGCAGGTGGATGCGCATGCTCCACCACGGGCCCCGCCACGCCCGCCAGGGGCCGCGGGTGCGAGTAGGTGCTGTCATGACGCCACCTTCGAAGATTGACGAGCGATCAGGATGAAGAAGGGGGCGCCGAGCGCGCCCATCACGATGCTGGCTTCGAGCTCAGCGGGAAACAGCGCGAAGCGGCCCACAATATCGGCGGCGGTGAGCAGGCAGCCGCCCACGCCCGCCGAGAGCGCAATGCCCCATTCCACAGAGCCGCGCACCAAGGGGCGGACGATATGGGGGACCGCGAAGCCGACGAAACCGATGGGGCCGCAGATAGCGACGCTCGCCCCGGCCATCATCACCACCACGATGGAGGCGATCAGCCGGGTGCGGGCGGTGTGCACACCTGCGGCGGAGGCGACATCCTCGCCCATGGCCAGCATGCCGATACTGCGCGAGAGCAGCAGACACACCACGATGCCCACCAGGCACAGCACGATCGCCAGCGGAAAGTCCTGCAAGCGGCGGCCGCCGACGCCACCGACCATGATGTAGCGCACCGTTTCGCGGGTGCGTTCATCGCTGAACACCATGATCGAAGTCCACGTGGTCATCACCGTCCCGCCGATCATGCCCGCGAGCACGAGACGCACTGGGGAGGACTGCCCGCGGGTGCCCTGGCCGATGAGGATCACCAGCAGACCAGAGGCGAGTGCGCCCGCAATGGCCATGACGGTGAACTGCTGTGGACTATCGGCGCCAAAAAAGAACACTGCCGCGGTGATGCCACAGCCCGCTCCCGAGGACACGCCGAGCACGAAAGGATCCGCCAAAGGGTTGCGCGTCACCGCCTGCATCACCGCCCCCGCCACCCCGAGAGTGGCGCCCACCAGCAACGCAATGATGGTGCGCGGAATACGCATATCCGTGACCACCGTGTGGTTATAGTCGCGGGCATCGTGGGCGGTAAAGGCCGCAATAATCTCCGCCGGGGTGATCGCCACCGAGCCCATACTCACGCTGAGCACGGCAATCACGGCCGTGATGAGCAGCACTGCGAGCAGGGCGAGACCCCGACGCCGGCCCGCGCTGGGCGTGGGGGTAGGCGCCGGCGAGGACGGCGAGCGCTGCGCGAGCGTCACTGGTTCAGCCGTCACTGATCGAGGGAGCCGATGTGCTCGTCGAGGTCATCCAGCATGGAGTTCGCCTCCATCACGGACTCGCCATTCCACACCGAGCCCACGAAGAAGGTCTGGTTATTCTTCACCGCCTCCAGCTGATTCCACAGCGGGTGGTTCTTCACCTGCTCGACATTCGCCAGGGTGGCCTTGTCTCGATCGTCCTGTTCCGCAGGATCCTCGTGCACCTGCACCACCACGAACATGATGTCGGCGTCCGCTTCCTGCAGCCGCTCCGGCGAGAGCGGGAAGGCCTCAATGGATTCGCCATTGGTGGCCGCCTTCGTCGCCGCGAGATCAAGGTCTTGGTTGTCGGGGCGCTGAATTCCCACATCATCGAGCACGCCACCGGCAAAGGAGCTCTTGGTGTAGATGATGAGATTATCGTTGCGAATGCGGAGCACCGAGACCGTTTTATCCTTGAGGTACTCGCCGTGCTTTTCTCGGAAGGCATCCACCCTCTCGTGATAGTCGTCCAATAGCTCCTCGGCTTTGTCTTCCTTATTCATCACGCGGGCGAAAAAGCGCAAGGTGTCATCCCAGCGATGCTTGCGCTCATCGCCGGAGGTGATCACCACGGTCGGCGCGATCGCGGCGAGGGTCTCGCGGTAGTCATCATCGCGGGGAGTGGCGGCGATGATCACATCAGGCTCGAGAGACATGACCTTCTCAATATTGAGCTCGCGCTCATTGAGGTCGACGACATTCTCCTCCTGCAGCCGGCTCAACACATCCGGATAGGAGTAGAGATCGACTTCCATGTTGGCAATACCCACGGGAGTGATGCCCAGCGCCACCATCGAGGTGATGCCCTTGGTGGACACGAGGCGCTGCGGGTCCTGCGGGATGGCGATCTCTCGCCCCACATCATCGGTGAAGGTGCGGGTCTGCGCATCGCTGCCCTGGGCCGAGGAGTCGGAGCCTGCCTCCTCCGCAGGGGTCACGCCCGAATCATCCGAGCAGGCTGCCAGCACGGTGCCGGCACCAAGCCCGGCGGCACCGAGCCCGAGAGAGGTGAGGAAATGACGACGACTAAAGGAGCTGAGCTGTTCGGCCACGCTGTCCCTTTCATAGGTCACGAAAACATAACGGATAAATGTAGGCTAACCATAACCACAGCTAAAAATGTGAAGCAAACCCCTTTTCTTTCGCTGCACCCACGCACACATACTCATGCGTAGCCATGGATAGCCATGGCATACCTTTATGCCCAGCGCAGCGGGGCACCTACCCCACGCAGTCCTCTGCACATAACCGAGTCGTGCACTTGTCTGCTTTCCCAGATTGCTCTCTAGCGCACTACTTTTTCCTTGCCTCACGCCACCCCAGCTGCCCACATTTTCCGATCGTTCCCGCTGCGACGGATGCGCCGCTGTCCGCGAGACGCCACAGCCACGAATACGACCGACCGCCACTGCCCCTGTCGCCGCACGGGGGTGCCGCACGGGGGTGGCTAACCTGAGAAGCCTAGCTAAGGGCAGCCTTCGCAAACTTTGCTAACTCAGCCATGTTCAGCAAGGACTCCTTAATGAAAATTGGCACTGTCAAGTGTTCCTGAGAGTCCGCACATAACGATTCACAGTTATGGCAGACACACTGCCCCTAGTGGTTTGGTGGGCCTCACACCCCGCCGCGTTGTGGCCGAGGCCAGCACCGATGCCCCTCGATCAGGCGCGCCCAACCCCCAAGGAGTGGTTGATATGTCCGATACATTCACCGCCGCAGTAGCCACCGAGTTTGGCCCCAACCTCACCATCAGCGAGATCGATCTACCCAGCCCAGGCCGCAATGAGGCACTGGTCAAGCTCCACACCTCTGGCATTTGCCACACCGATCTCCACGCCGCCGAAGGCGACTGGCCGGTCAAGCCCGGCCTGCCCTTCGTTCCCGGCCATGAGGGCGTGGGCGAAGTAGTCGCCCTCGGCGAGGGCGATCACGCCGATATTGAGGTCGGCTCCATGGTGGGCAATGTGTGGCTCTGGTCCGCCTGCGGCACCTGCGAGTTCTGTCGCACCGGCCGCGAAACCTACTGCCCCAATGCCGAGTACGGCGGCTACACCGTCGACGGCTCCTTCGGCCAGTACATGCTGGTCGATACCCGCTACTGCGCCCGCATCCCCGAGGGCGCCGACCTCCTCGAGGTGGCACCCGTGCTCTGCGCCGGCGTCACGGTGTACAAGGGCCTGAAGGAAACCGAAACCCGCCCCGGCCAGTTCGTGGTGATCTCCGGCGTGGGCGGCCTCGGCCATATCGCCGTCCAGTACGCGGTCGCGATGGGCATGCGCGTGATTGCCGTCGATATTGCGGAGGACAAGCTGGAGCTAGCGACCAAGCACGGCGCGGAGTTCACCGTCAATGCCCGCGAGACCGACCCCGGCGAGGCCGTGCTGGACTACACCAAGGGCGGCGCGCATGGTGTGCTCGTCACCGCCGTGCATGAAGCAGCCTTCGGCCAGGCCATTCACATGGCGCGCAAGGGTGGCACCATCATCTTCAATGGCCTGCCCCCGGGAGACTTCCCCGCCCCGATCTTCGACATCGTCTTCAAGGGTCTGACCATCCGCGGCTCCCTGGTGGGCACCCGCCAGGACCTCGCAGAAGCACTCGACTTCTACGCCCGCGGCTATATTCACCCCACCGTGAGCGAGTGCAGTCTCGAGGACGTCAACGATGTCTTTGAGAAGCTGCGCCACGGCGGCGTCGATGGCCGCATGGCCATCCGCTACTAACGATCCACCCCGGCACAACGCCGAACCAGGCAGTGGGCGTCAACAAGCGCATACAGATGCGCATCGACGCCCACTGCCTGCACGCGTGTGGGCACAATCACACATGCGAACATGCCCGCCGAAGCGGCGCCACAGGGGCACATATCCACACTAAGTGGAACACCCCCTTTCGGATGGGGCAAACGCTGCCCAGCTGAACCGCCTCCCATAATCGGTTCACCCACATCCCCCACACTCCCAGCTCACTCCCATTTACTACCCCCACTGCCCACATCGCGACACATGGTGGTGTGGGTTCCATCTACGGGCCAGCGAGGGCGGATCACCGGCCGCGTTGCAGGTAGATGCCACTTTATGGCTAGAATCAAAGACTCATTAAGGAACTTAAGCTACACCCGTTGCGTTAAGGGTTGTGGATACTACGGCGCGGATACTGCGAGGCACGCGAGCGATGAATCGTCTCGACACCACCTCGTCCTCGTACCAGCAGCGCCGGCCCTGCTGTGCTAGGCGCAGTAGCCCGTGGCGCCCCTCGCCGCCGTGGTTGTCCGCCCATAGCTTCGTGTGTGCCGGCAGAATTAATGATATGCACCACGGCTGAGGCCTCCGTGTCTTCCGGCGGCGCCGCAACCGGCAGCCACCGCGGAGGGAGAGCGCAGCGCCGTGGCGACGTATCACCCACCCGAAGTGCCGGGCGCAGACAGACTGGCGTTGAAGCCAGTCGGGGATACACAGTGCTGAGGAGAGAGCATGTCAGACAGGGAGATCCACACGCAGAGCGAGGAACCCGCGGAGAGCACCCGCCAGTTCCCCGTTGCACCCGCCAGCGCTGCTACGGATACCGACACCGCACCACCTCCAGAGGCGGCGGCCGCGGACGACTATGTGCTCGTGGCCGATGGGCTATCCGTGGTGGGCGAGGAAGGTCCGGTGTTCGGGCCCATTGACCTGCGCGTGCCCGATAACACCCTCGTGTTCCTCTCCGGCCGGGGCGGCTCGGGCCGTACCGCGCTCGCCCTCACCTTGGCGGGACGGATGAAGCCCACCGATGGCACCCTCACTGTCTTCGGCCATGACCAGCTCAAAGATATTCGCGATACCGTCGCCATTGCCGGGGTGGACGTTATTGATGCCCTCGACCGCGATGTGCGGGTGCGCGATGTGCTCACCGACCACCGCGCGTGGTGCCATGGCTGGTTCGGCTGGGTGCCCAAAGCCGATGACGCCTACCGCGAGGAGATCCTGTCGAAAGTCTACGGCAGCCGCTCGCTGCCGGATCTGAACCAATATGTCAGCCAGATCCCCGCACTGGATCGCATTCTCATCCGCATCGGCATGGCCCTGCACCCCGCCCACGATGAGAAGATTCGCCTGCTCATCCTGGACGATCTCGAGCAGGTGCGAGAGCTCAGCGACCGCGCCATTTTGCTCAGCGTGCTCAACCGCCTCTCCACGGAGATGACCGTGCTGGTGAACTCCGTGAATCCGCCGAGCGCGGCAACGCTGCCAGGCTCGCAGGTGATTGAGCTCTTCACCGACCGCGGACACATCGCCCCCGAGAGTAGCGGCGCCACCGACCAGCACCTCGAGGACCTGCTGGCGCGCTGGACCGCGCTGCGCCAGGGCGATCATCCCCAACCGCGCCACGCCAAGAGCGATACAGCGTCGACCACCACCGAGCCCACTACCACCAAGGAGGAGCAGTAAATGCTTGCCACATTTCATATCGGCAGCGAGCTTCGCCGCTTCGGGCGAGCCAAGCTGGGCAAGATCGCCATCGTGGCCATCTGCCTGCTTCCGCTGCTCTACTCCACGCTCTATCTGTGGAGCTTCTGGGATCCCTTCGGCCGTCTCGACCGCATGCCCGTCGCGCTCGTCAATGAGGACGCCGGCGCCGAGGTCGATGGCCAGCGTATCGACGCCGGCAAGCAGATCGAAGAGGGCCTGCTCGAGGATCAGTCCCTGGACTGGATCACCGTGACCGAACAGGACGCCCTCGAGGGCGTAAAAACCGGCGAATACTACTTTGCGGTGACCCTGCCGGAGAACTTCTCCCAGGCAGTGGCCTCTCCTACCTCCGAGAAACCGGAGAAGGCCCGCATTGTCACGCACTACAATGACGCCAATGGCTGGCTCTCCACGCTCATCGGCCAAAACGCCATGCGCCAGGTGCTCGCCGTGGTCTCCGACAAAATCGGCACCGAGGCCGTGGATAAGCTGCTGGTGGGCGTGGTCAACGCCAGCGAGGGCATTCAACGGGCCGCCGATGGCGCCGCTCAACTGGATGATGGCGCCACCAAGCTCGACTCCGGGCTGGGCAAGATCCAGCAGGGCGCCGGCGATCTCGTTTCCGGCCTCGAGCGCAATAAGGAAGGCACCACCCAGCTGGTCGAGGGCACCGGCCGGCTTCGTGAAGGCGCCGATAAGCTGCAGGCCGGCTCGGGCGAGCTCGCCAATGGCACGGAGCGCCTAGTGGAGGGCACCAACCAGCTCAGTGGCGGGATCGACCAAGCCATCGGCAAACTCCAGAGCCTCACCGGCGAGGTGCACCACTATCACGCCACCGCCAGCGAAGCCTCCGAGATCCAGGGCTCCCTCGCCCAGGATCTGCGCGATCTTGCCGCGGCGATCCGCCAGATCCCCGATCCGCTGGCGCAGCAGACCGCCGGCCAGGTGGATCATATTGCGCACCGCGTGGACACCGAGGGCGTTGGCCCCCACTCCCCGCTGAAGCAGGATCTCGACCGGATCAATGGCATTGCCGCGGACATCGACCAGGGCAATCTGCCCGGCAAACTCGGCGAGCTCGTGGGCGGTGTCAATCAGCTCAATGACGGCGCCCAGGCCCTCAACGATGGCGCCCACCGCCTCAACGCCGGTATCGGCGAGCTCGGCTCGGGTGTCACCCGGCTCGATGATGGCGCCAATAAGCTCAATGACGGCGCCACCCAGCTGCTCGACGGCGGCCGCAAACTTGATTCCGCTCTCACCGAGGCCAAGGACGGCTCCAGCAAGCTCTCCGCAGGCAGCAATGAGCTGGCCACCAAGCTCGGGCAGGCCGCGGGCGAGGCCCCGGACTGGTCGCCCGATCACCGCACCACCATGGCGGAGACCATCGGCGGGCCGGTAGAGATCAACCAGTCCAACTCCGGCGGGGAGAACACCTTCGGTGCCGGTCTGGCCCCCTTCTTCTTCTCGCTGGCGCTCTATATCGGTAGCCTCGTGAGCTTCCTGCTGCTGCGCCCGCTGCAGGCCCGCGCCGTGGCCGCCGGCATCTCCCCGCTGCGCGCCGCTATCGACGGTCTGGCCCCAGCCGGCCTGATCGCCATGATCCAGGCCATCGTGGTCGCTACCGCCACCGTGTTGGCGGTGCCGCTGGATCCGGCCACATTCTTCGGCCTCACCGTGTTCATGATGCTCACCGCGCTGGTCTTTGCCGCGATGAACCAAGTGCTCATCGTTCTCCTTGGGTCCGGCCCCGGCCGAGTGGCCAGTATGGCGCTGCTCATGGTGCAGCTCTTGGGCTCCGGCGGGCTCTACCCCGTGGAAACGGAGCCGGACTTCTGGAGTTGGATTCACCCCTTCTTGCCCATGACCTACACCGTCAACGGCTTCCGCCAGACGCTCTACGGCGACTTCGACGGCCGCATGCTGCAAGCAATAATCGCGCTCTGCCTCTTCCTCACGATCTTCCTCGTAGGCACCGCCCTCGGTGCCCGGCGCGATAGAACGTGGACCATGAAGAAGCTGCATCCGCCCATCGATTTCTAGCCATCCCCTGCTCAGCACCGCCGCGGCCCTTCTGCTGCGGCGGTGCTTCTGTGCTGCGGGGTGGCGTCGATAAGCGCCAACACAAGAGCCGCCGAGTTTAACTCCCACCACCAGCCAGAAAACTGCCAATGAGCTGCACTAACACTGGTGCACCGGGGGTAGTATCCGTATAATCGGCGGCACTATGAGCACTACCGCACCAGCACAGACGCCGCCGTCAAGCGAGCTTGAAATTATCGGCTCCCCCACGGCCCTTGGGTGGGCGCAGGAGTGGACGGCCTCCACCATCGAGAACATCGATAGCCATGGCGGCCACCGCACCGCTCTGCAGCAGCGGCTGCGCGCGGCTCTCGATACCGATGCGCGGGTGCCCTATGTGACTCGGCGCGGCGACTATCTCTATAACTTTTGGCGCGATAGCGAGCATCCGCGGGGTCTGTGGCGGCGCACCCGCTATGAGTCCTATTGCAGCGAGTCGCCGGAGTGGGAGATCCTGCTCGACGTGGACGCCCTCGCCGCGGCCGATGGGGAAAGCTGGGTGTGGAAGGGCGCGCATGTGCGCGAACCGGAATACGACCGGGCCCTGCTGCGGCTATCCCGCGGCGGCAGTGACGCCACTGTGATCCGCGAGTTCGACATCACTAGCTGCAGCTTCGTGGAGGATAGGCCTTTTACTCTGCCGGAGGATAAATCCGATGTGTCGTGGGAGAGCCTCGATACCCTCATCCTTGGCACCAATGTGGGCGAGAACTCCCTCACGGAGTCTGGCTACCCGGCGCGGGTGTATCGCTGGCACCGCGGCACCGACCCGCGCGAGGCCGAGCTGCTGTTCAGCGGCGAGCGCAGCGATATCGCCTCCGGCGGGTGGGCGGATCGCACGCCCGGGTTCGAGCGGGTGCTCATTGAGCGGCGGCTGGATATGTTCACCGCCGAGAATTACCTGCTGCGCGGCTCGGAGCCGGTGCGCATTGAAGTGCCGGTGGATTGCGAAATCATCATTCACCGCGCCCAGATCTTCCTGCTTCCCCGCACGGATGTCTACGGGGTGCCCGCCGGCGGCGTGGGAGTGGCCGACTGCGAGAGCTTTGTGGCGGATCCCGCGAGTACCGAGGTGCAGGTGATCTTTGCCCCCACCGAGTATCAATCGCTGGAGACGCTGCACTTCACCCGCAGCTATGCGCTGATCCAGGTGCTGGAGAATGTCACCACCACCCTCTACCGGGTGCGCCTCGATGCACCGGAGGAGTGCGTGCGGGTGGCCCTGCCGGAGCTGGCGAGCACCAGCGTCGTGGCGACGGCACCGCTCTCGGAGGATCCAGAGATCGGCGAGGAAGTATGGCTCTACTCCTCCAGCTTCACCACCCCGGATAGGCTGCTGCGCGCCGACGCCCGCGACCCGGAGAGTTTTTCCACGGTGGTCAAAAGCGCGCCCGAGCAATTCGATGCCTCTGGGATGAGCACCCGGCAGTACTGGGCCACCTCCGCCGATGGCACCAAGATCCCCTACTTCCTCACCGGCCGCCTGCACGAGGACGGCGCCACCCCCACTCCGAAGCCCTGCGTGGTACACGCCTATGGCGGTTTCGAGATTTCCCTCCTGCCCTACTACTCCGCGGTGAACGGCATCGCGTGGCTAGAAAAGGGGCATCTGCTGGTGCAGGCGAATCTGCGCGGCGGCAGTGAGTTCGGCCCGCGCTGGCACTCCCAGGCCACAAAGCTGCAGCGCCGGAAGGTATTTGAGGATCATCAGGCGGTGCTCAATGATCTCGTGGAGCGCGGGATCACCACCCGCGAGCAGCTCGCGGTGCGCGGCGGCTCCAATGGTGGCCTGCTCACCGCGGTGGCCCTCACCAGCTATCCCGAGCGTCTTGGCGCGGTGGTGAGCGAGGTGCCGCTGATCGATATGCTGCGCTATCACACCCTGCTCGCGGGGGCCTCGTGGGTGGCGGAATATGGCCACCCCGATAACCCCGAGGAGCGGGCAGTGATCGAAAGCTACTCGCCCTTGCAGCGCGTGGTCGCCGCCGCGGACAAACCCTATCCGCCGGCGCTGATCACCACCTCCACGCGAGACGATCGGGTCCACCCCGCCCATGCGCGCTGGTTCGCCGCCGCCCTCGCCGCCGCCGGCCAGCCGGTGGACTATGTAGAAAACTCCGAAGGCGGGCACGCCGGGGCCGCCGATAATGATCAGATCGCATGGAAGCAGGCCATCGTATTTACCTGGCTGGAGCAGCAGCTCGCGGCGGCGGGCGCGGAGGCGCAGCGCTGCGCGGACTAGACTTAGCCGCGATGAGTTCCTTTACACGCCTGCGCACCACCGAGATCCCCGGCACCCGGGACCGCTACACGGGTGTGGACTTCAACCTTGGATTCCACATCCGTCACTACGACCTCGACCTCACCTATCGGGTCATGCCCAACCACCTCAGTGGCACGGCGACACTGGACGTGCTCAGCTACCTCCCGCTGCAGCAGCTCACCCTCGACTTCGCCCGCACCCTCACCGTGCGGCGTATCACCGCCCAGGGTGTGGGCGGCGCGCAGGTGAAGGTGAAAAAGTTCCGCCACCGCGGCGATAACAAAGTGGTGGTGCTCTTCGACCGCGAGATCCCCGCGGATACCGAGTTCAGCCTGGCCATCAGCTACTCCGGCAATCCGCAGCCCATCACCTCCCGCTGGGGTGAGATCGGCTGGGAGGAAACCGATGCCGGGGCGCTCGTCGCCAGCCAGCCGCATGGCGCCCATAGCTGGTTCCCCTGCGATGACACACCCGATGAGAAGGCCCGCTATGACATTCGGATCACCGCCGATAATCCCTTCAGCGTGATCTGCACCGGGGAGCTGGTGGATACCCAGCGAAACAATTCCACCACCTTATGGCACTACCGGGTGCAGGAGCCGATGGCCACCTATCTCGCCTCGGTACAGATCGGCGAGTTCAGCACCATCCCCCTCGGCTCCGCGGCGGGCGTGCCCGTCACCGCCTATGCCCCGGCCGCCCTGCGCCAGCGGGTGCTGCATGACTTCGCCGACCAGGCCCGCATGCTCGAGTTCTACGCCGAGCTCTTCGGCCCCTATCCCTTCCCCGCCTACCGGGTGGTCATCACCGCCGATCAGCTCGAGATCCCCCTCGAGGCCCATGGGCTGTCGATCTTCGGCGCCAATCACGCCGACGGCCGCAGGACCTGGGAACGGCTGATCGCCCACGAACTTTCTCACCAGTGGTTCGGTAATTCCCTCGGCGTGGCGCAGTGGGACGATATTTGGCTCAACGAGGGCTTCGCCTGCTACTGCGAGTGGCTGTGGTTCGAGCACTCCACCGGCACCCCCGCCGAGCACTACGCCCGCGAGCACTATCGCGGCCTCCAGCAGAAACCGCAGGACCTGCTCCTCGCCGATCCGGGCCCGCAGCACATGTTCGACGATCGCCTCTATAAGCGCGGCGCCGTCTTTGTGCACGCCCTGCGGCTGCTGCTCGGCGATGCGGACTTCTTCGCCGCGCTGCGCGACTATGCCCGCCGCGACCGCCACGGCGTGGTGGAGCCGGTGGATCTCTTCAATATTCTGCGCGCCCACCTCGCCCCCGAGCGGCACGCCGAATTGGATGAGCTGCGCTCCGCCTGGCTGCTCGCCCTGCCACTTCCGCCCTTCCCCACCGCCTAGGACCACTGCCATGCGCGCGCTGTCTCTCGCCACTATTTTCGCGGCCCTCTCGGGGTTCGTGGTGGTCATCGTCGCCTCTTGGGCCCTGCCCGAGACCATCAACGCCGACTTCCAGGCCTATTGGGGTCTCTTCTTTGCACTCGCGGGGCTTATCGACGGCATCACGCAGGAAACCACCCGCGCAACCTCCGCGGTACGCGCCGGGGCCAGCCCCCGCTCGGCACGGCCGGTACGGCTGGCCGGGGTGGTGGCGCTTATCGCCGGGATCAGTATTCTCGCCACCGGCGGGGTGTGGATGGGATTCCTGCTGCACCACCCCCATCCCGCGGCGATCGCGCTCTTTGCCATCGGCTTATCTTCCTATGTGTTCCAGGCGCTGCTCTCGGGCGTGCTCTCTGGGCTCAAGCACTGGGGCGCTTATGCCTGGTTGGTGGCCATCGACTCTGGGGTGCGCATGCTGGCCGCGGCATGCGCGTGGTGGCAGGGCTGGGGTATCGGCGCCTTCCTCCTCATTACCGTCATGGGTGCCGCCACCTGGCTGCTCATCATCGCCTTCTCCCCGCAGGCCCGCGCCGCGCTCCAGGCCCCGGTCGATGTCACCTCCGCCGCTTATCGACGCGGCGTTGTCTCCGCCATGGCCGCCACCGGGGCATCGGCCGCCCTGATTACCGGCTTCCCGCCGCTGGTGCGCATCACCCACGGCACCGGAGATAGCTCCGTGGATGGCGTGAGCGTGGCCGCCATCATCATGGCGGTGCTCCTGACCCGCGCCCCGATCCTGGTGCCCACCCAACGTTTCCAGTCCGCCCTCGTGGTGTACTTCGTGGATCGGCGGGAGCGCCTCCTATCCGCCCTGCTGATTCCGCTGGCCGTGGTCGGCGCCGTGGGCGTTGCCGGGGCAGGCCTGGCGTGGCTGCTCGGACCGTGGATCCTCGGGCTCTTCTTGCCCGCCAGCTATGTGCTGCCCGGCTGGCTACTGGCTGTGCTCACCTTCGCCTCCGCCTGCACGGGCTCGCTGATGATCACCGGCTGTGCCGCCCTGAGTCACGAGCGCCATAGCGTGTACGTGCTCGGCTGGGTGGTGGCCACCGCCAGCGCCTTCGGCGTGCTGCTACTGCCCTTCTCGCTCACCACTGCGGTCTGCGCCGCATTGATTCTCGGCCCGCTCATCGGCATGGCGGTGCACGTCTATTCTTTGCTTGGCGCACATGTGCGGCGCGTTCATTAAATAGTATTTCCGGTCGATATTCTTATTATTTTCACGTACTTCCGTGTTTTGCTGAATCGAACCTTTATGTAGGGTGTGTAGGCGTGACTGTAATTAAGGATATTTTCCAACTCATTGCCCGCATTATTCTCGGCACCGTGCTCATCGCGCATGGCTGGCAGAAAATCAACGACATCACCATCTCTGGTGTGACCGACATGTTCAGCAACTTGGGTGTGCCCAACCCTGAGCTCGCTGCCCAATTTACCTCCTACTTCGAGTTTGCTGGCGGCATCGCCATCGTGCTCGGCCTGCTGGTCCGCTTCGTCGGCCCGGTTCTCTTTGCCCTGATGGCCGGCGCCGTCTGGTTCGCCCACCGCGATGGCGGCGTGTTCGTCTCCGATGGCGGCTGGGAGCTCGCCGGTGTGATCGGCGCTGCCGGTCTGCTGCTCGCCGCTGCCGGCGCTGGTCGCGTCTCGCTGGACCACCTCTTGGTGCGCCCCTTCCGTAACCGCAAGGACGCGGCCGATGAGGACGCCACCTCCGCCGCTTATGCCCCGGCCACCACCACGGCAACCACGGCCACCACGGCACCCGCCGCGGGCACGACCTCCAGCTTCGATGCCGAGACCACGGCCTTCGATAGCTCGGATATCAACAACACCAACACCACCACCGGCTGGGACGAGCCCAACCGCTAATGCGTCGCTGCCCCCGCGCAGCACCACCGCCCCGACGCCCTTGTGCGCGGGGCGGTTTTTCGTCTCTTAGCGCCGATATATCCTCGTGATTAGCCCCCGAGAACGCAGGCTAAGCTACCGAACCGTTAGTTCCTCGGTATAGTTTTAAGGAACACCCGCATTGTGCGGCCATGCAGCGCTAGACCCCGAGCAGAAGGAGGACGTGAAAAAAGTGAGCGAGCATACCCGACGACATTCTTCGCGGGTCCCAGCAGCCACCAACGTCCTGCGCATTCTCACGCTGCTGACCAGTATCGATGTGCCCGTCTCCGCCGCCCGCATCTACACCGAGCTGGATCTTCCACGCTCCACGGTCTATCACCTGCTCACAGTGATGGAGGATGCCGGCTATGTGGTGCGGCTGCCCGAGGAAAAGACCTATGGGCTGGGCGTGGCCGCCTATGCCATGGCCTCGGCATATACCACCCAGCAGCCGCTGGTGCGCGTCGGTGCCCGCCACGCCAAGTTCCTCGCCGAGCTCATCGGCGGCAGCGCCCATATCTCCAAACTTTCGGGCAGCGATGTGCTCTACATTTTGGAAGAGCGCAGCAAAAACGCCAATAGCCTGCTCTTCGATGCCGGGGTGCGCATTCCGGCCTTCATTACAGCCTCCGGCATGGCCATGCTCTCGCTCCGCTCAGAGCAGCAGGTCAAGGCCACCTACTCCACCTCCCCGGTGCCGAATCACATGAGCTTTCGCGAGGTGATTGAGCAACTGGCCATTATCCGTGAGCGAGGCTGGGCCGAGGAGAATGAGCGCATCGACCGCGCCCACCGCTCCTTTTCCGCCCCCATCCTGGACCACCTCGGCCAGCCGGCGGCGGCCCTCGCGGTGTCGTTCCATATCGACTGCCCAGTGGACCCCCGCGAGATCCTCGGCGAGGTACGCACCCGCGCCGAGCTCATCTCCCACACCGTCTTCGGCCACGAGCACTAGCCGCTGCGGCGGCTTAGGCCTGCTCGAAGCTGGCGGTGTCGATCACGCAGCGGAACTGCACCTCGCCATTGACCACCCGCTCATAGGCCTCATCCACCTCGTGCACTGAGACCTTCTCGATGCGGGCACGAATGCCGTGCTCGGCACAAAAATCCAGCATCTCTTGGGTCTGCTTGATGCCGCCGATATTGGATCCGGCGAGCACCTTCGCCCCGCCAATAATGGAGCCGAAGTGGAGCGGCTGCTGGTTCGGCGGCAGCCCCACAACCACCATCACTCCGTGCGGCTTGAGCAGCCCGAGATAGGCATTGACGTCAATATCGGCGCTAATGGTGTTGAGGATGAAGTCGAACTCGCCGCGATGCTCTGCAAAGAATCCCTCCTCGGTGGTGGCGAGCGTGCGCTCCGCGCCTAGTTCGCGGGCCTGCTCCTGCTTGCGCAGACTGCGCGAGAGCACCGTCACCCGCGCCCCCTTGGCAGCGGCGATCTGGACCGCCATGTGCCCCAGCCCGCCGAGCCCGAGCACCGCCACACGATCGCCCTCCTTCACGCCCCAGCGATCGATGGGGGCATAGGTGGTAATTCCTGCGCACAGCAGCGGGGCCGCGTGCGCATCATCGATGCTATCGGGGATGCGGCAGACGAAATTCTTGTTCACCACCACTTTTTGGGAGTACCCACCTTGGGTGATGCTACCGTCCACATCCTGCGCGTTATAGGTACCCACGGCGCCCTGGAGACAGTCCTGCTCCTGATGGTTGCGGCACTGTTCGCACTCGCCACAGGAGTTCACCATGCACCCCACGCCTACGCGCTCACCAGGGGTGAACTCCGTAACCTCGGACCCCACCTGGGAGACCACACCGGCAATCTCATGGCCCACCGTGAGCGGAAAGTGGGCCTCACCCCACTCATTGCGAATGGTGTGGATATCGCTATGGCAGATACCGGCCGCGGTGATATCGATCACCACATCATCGGGGCGCGGATCACGGCGCGTGATCTCGGCGATCTCGAAGGGGGAATCAGGGGCGGTCTTTTGCACAGCTTTCACGCGAAATGTCATGCCGCCCACGCTACAAAACAACAGCTAGCGGTGCTGTTTTTCATTAACGCGCGCTAGTGGCAGAGCTAGTGCTGGGGCGGACCCAGAACCTGCGCACACCTTCGAATTTTCTTAAGATAGTTCTTATGTTTGATTCCTCAGTCACCCTAGAAGGCAGCGTTATCTCCCTGACGCCGCTGAGTACCGACCACGCAGAAATCCTCGCCAGCGCCGCCGTGGACCTGCACAAACAGTACTGGTCGGGGGTGCCTGAGCAGGAGGGCATACCCGCGTATCTGGAGCGTCTCTGCGCGACGGCCGATACCGGTCGTTCCCTGCCGCTGTTGGTGCGGTTGAATAGCGATAACCGCGCTGTGGGAGTCACCGGATTGACCATCGATAACCCCGATGTTCCCACCGTCACACTGAGCCACACCTGGGTCACCCGTGGCGCCCAGTCCACCCGCGTCTTCCCGGAAATCTTGGCGCTGCTGATCGCCTATAGCTTCGATACCCTCGGCGCCCAGCGCTTCTCCATGGTGGTGCCGCGCACCAATATTCAGGCCCGGCGCGCCGCGGAAAAGGCGGATCTGCGCTATGAAGGCACGCTACGTAGTGCCTCGCGCCTGGGCGATGGCAATGTGGACGATGCCTTGGTGTACTCGGTGCTGCCCCACGAGTTCCCCTCACTCATGGCTGGTCTGCAGTACCGCATCGATCGCCCCATCCTTCCCGATATCGCCACGGTGAGCACCCCCATCACCGAGTCTGCGGCTCAGTCCCAGGCGAAGGTAGAACCGGCCCACGAGGAACTCCCCGTCTTCCGCTACCACCCCGACCCGGTGATCACGGGCGCCATCGTGCGCAATGAGGAGGCCGAGTGCCCCTGCTGTGAACGCACGACTGGCTGGGCCTATGTGTATCGCCCCTATGCGCTGGAGCGCGTGGAGAATCTGTGCCCGTGGTGCATCGCCTCGGGTGCCGCCGCCGAGAAATACGATGCCCGCTTTGTCCCCACCGCTCCCGAGGGCATGCCGCCGGAGCGCGCGGAGGAGCTCATCAAGCGCACCCCCTCCTTCGCCTCCTTCCAGGAGGAGCAGTGGCAAAGCGCGGACGGCGATGCCTGCCAGTTCCTGGGCGTGGCTACCGCCGCCCAGCTAGAGAGCCTCAGCCCCGAGGAGCGCGAAGAGTCCGGGCTGGATGAGTCCTTCTTCAAGGAGGAGTATCTCACCTGGCTGCGCGCCCAACCGCGCGAGGAGCTACGGGCCCACGCCGACCCCTGCGTCTTCGCTTTTTCCTCCTTGAGTTCAGACACACTGAAGTTCTGGATGGATCACAGCTAGTTCTCAGCCCAGCAGGCTAGGCTTAGGGCCGCTGAATTCTTCCGAGCTGAAAGGTGTACTCACGGTGACTGGTCCAAGCCTGACGGTGCTGATGACGGTGTATCACGGGACAACCGCGACGCACATAAGCCAGGCTTTGGAGAGCCTCTACGACCAGACTCGGCCAGCGGAGGAGATCCTGCTGATCCAGGATGGCCCCATTGGCGAGGATGTGGCGGCCATCCTCAGCACTGCCGAGGCCACCCGCCCCGAGGTGCGGGTGCTGCGGCGAGAGAAGAACGAGGGCAATGCGGTGGCCACGGCCGCCGGGTTTGCCACCCTCACCACCGAGTTCTATGCCCGCCAGGACAGCGACGATATCTCTTATCCAGAGCGCTTCGAGCGCCAGCTCGCCTTCCTCGCCGAGCATCCTCGGGTGGATCTGGTGGGCTCGGCCATGACGGAGTTTGTTCACTCCCCGGACGAGCCGGTGGGCGTGCGCACGCTGCCGGAAAGCCCCGCGGAGATCAACCGCTATCTCACCATCAATAACCCCATCAACCACCCGACAATCATGGCCCGGGTAGAGGCCATCCGTGAGGTCGGCGGCTATCAGCCGGTGCACTTGATGGAGGATTATGACCTCATGGCACGGCTCGTGGCTGGAGACAAAGTGCTGGCCAATATGCCGGAGCAGCTGGTGTATTTCCGGGTCGGCGAGGAGCAGCTATCGCGGCGTACGGGGCTGGATATGATCCGCGCCGAGCTGAGCATGCAGCGCAACCTGGTGGACTATGGGACCGTCGGCGCGTTTCGCGCGGTGGGCAATTTCCTTCTTCGCTCCCTCTACCGGCTGCTCCCCAAGCGCCTGCTCGGGCGGGTCTATCGCCTCCTGTTCCACCGCCGCTAGCTGGGTCGACGGGACGCGAGGGCGGCGTCGTCACGCATGCGCTGGGCACGGGCGCCGATTTTCATTCACTGTCTGCCGCGCGTGGCTGCCGCTGTGTCTGTCCGAGAAGTTACTAGCATGACAGGCATGCCCGTTGTTGATACTCCCCGCCCCGCCGATGACGCCTGCCGTCACCCCGGCGACTATGCGGATACGTGGTTGGTGATCCCGTGTTTTAATGAGGGACCCGTCATCGGTGATGTGATCCGACATGCCCGCCAGACTTTTCCCAATATCGTGGCGGTTAATGACGGTTCGAAGGATGACTCCGCTGCAGCTATCCACGCCGCCGGCGCGCATCTGGTGAATCACCCCGTGAATCTTGGCCAAGGCGCCGCCATTCAAACCGGTGTGGAATACGCCCGCGCTCAACCCGGCGCGCAGAACTTTGTCACCTTCGACGCCGATGGCCAGCACCAGGTCAAAGACGTGGTGGCCATGATCGACCGGCTGCGCAGCGAAGAGGTGGACATCATCGTGGGCACCCGTTTTGGCCGGCCCCGCGCCGCCGATGATCAGGTGCCACTGATCAAACGCATCGTGCTGAAAACGGTGGTGCTGCTCTCGCGGCGCACCCGCAAGCTGGGGCTCACCGACGCCCATAATGGTTTGCGCGTATTCAATCGCACGGTGGCCGAGCAGCTGAATCTCCGCATGAATGGCATGAGCCATGCCAGCGAATTTGTCACGCTCATGGACACCAATAATTGGCGAGTGAGCGAGCAGCCGGTGGATATTCTCTACACCGAGTATTCGATGAGCAAGGGCCAATCTCTCTTTAATGGAGTCAATATTCTGGCCGATGGATTTATAGCGAGGAACCTGTCATGAGTTCGGGACAAAGCATTATTCAGGTGGTGCTGCTGCTCGCCACCATCGGTTTGGCCATCTTTTTTGTGAGCAAGCGCAAAAAGGCCCGCGCCAAGGCTTGGGTGAAACTCGGCTTTGTGGTGTTCTTTATCTCCTGCATCTGGGCGATTGTGCGCCCCGATGACCTCACCGTGGTGGCCAATTGGCTCGGGGTGTCCCGCGGCACGGATCTGCTGCTCTACCTGTTGGTGGTGGCCTTCATGTTCACCACGATCTCGAGCTACATTCGCTTCCGCGAGCAGGAACTGCGCTACGCTAGGCTAGCTCGCGCCGTCGCCCTACAAACGGCGATCCGACCCGAGACACCTGATCCATCCCGCGATGGCACCGACCCCACGGCCAGCGGCCGTGCAGAAAAGTGAGACGACGACATTTATGCCTAAGGCCCCGAAAAACGGACCGGACCACACCCCCAACCCCGAGGACGCCGAGGCCGTGACTCCCGCGGCGCCCGACGCTGCCGACGCTGCCGACGCGACGCGTGTCGACGCCGACTCCACGGCCGATTCCGCGACTGATTCCGCAGCCACTGCGGACACTGCAGCAGCCGAGACTACCGAGGATGCCGAGGACGCCGAGGCTACAGCCGCCTCCCCGATCTCCCAGGTGCCCACCGTGGTGTGGGCCCTGTTTAGCGTGCTGCTGGTGATCGCCGGTCTCGGCGGCTACCTCGTGGGCACGCAGACCACCGATAGCGCCGCCACCCAGGCCGCGCCCTCCTCCGCGCAGCAGGACTCGGGTACTGCCGCCGCCCCAGAGGAGTCTGCGGTGGAGAAGTTGAGCAAGGAGGAGATCGCGGAGCTGGTGGCCCAGGTGAAGCCAGGGACGGGCTCTCTCGACGCGGAGTCCGAGGACGGCTCCTTCGACGCCACCATCTACGGCCCCGGTGGGGAGATTCAGTCCGTGGCGGACATCGTGAAGGTGGCTCGCCGCGATGCGGCCGATCCCTTCGCCTATGGCGCCGTGGATGCCCCCGTGGTGATCTCGGAGTTCTCGGATTTCGAGTGCCCCTTCTGCTCCCGCTACGCCAATACCACCGAGCCGGAACTCATTGACCAGTACGTCAAGGATGGCTTGGTGCGCATCGAGTGGAATGACTATGCCATCAACGGCCCCCACGCCGTCAGCGCCGCCCAGGCGGGACGTGCCGCGGCCGCCCAAGGCAAGTTCTTCGCCTTCAAGCATGCGCTCTATACCGCGTCGAAGGATATCACCGGCCACCCCGAGTTCGGCCGGGAGGACTATATCCGCTTCGCCAAGGAGGCCGGGGTGGAGGACATGGACGCCTTCACCGAGGCTTTAGACAATGACACCTACGCCGAGCCGGTGGCACAGGCCCAGAGCTACGCCACTGGTTTGGGGATCCAAGGCACCCCGAGCTTCGTGGTGGGCACCCGCTTTGTGTCTGGCGCCCAGCCCACTGAGACCTTCGTTGAGGTCATCAATGTGGAGCTAGCCAAGGTGGCTGCCGGCGAGGTGAGCGTTCCGCAATGATCTCTATCGGACTCTTCGGCGCCATCGTCGCCGGGGCGCTCTCTATTCTCAGCCCCTGCTCGGCGCTGTTGCTTCCGGCGTTTTTCGCCTACGCATTTAGCTCCCGCACGGAGCTGATCACCCGCACCGTCGTGTTCTTCCTCGGCCTCGTCGCCGTCCTCGCCCCCATCGGGGCGGGCGCCGGTGCGCTGGGACAGTGGCTCAGCAGCGAACGCGGCACCCTCATCATGGTCGGCGGCATCATCATGATTGCGCTGGGCGTATTCATCTTCTTCGGCGGCGGCTTCCAGATCCCGGGCCTGTCCTCCCTCGCGGGCAGGGTGGGCATGAGCGCCGCGGGATGGGTCCCCACCTTCCTGCTCGGCGCAGTCTATGGCTTCGCCGGGTTCTGCGCCGGCCCCATGTTGGGGGCGGTGCTCACCACCGCCTTCGTCAGCTCCAGCGTGCTCTATGGCTTGGCCATCATGGCCGCCTATGCCTTCGGCATGACCCTGCCGCTATTCCTGCTGGCCGCACTGTGGGAGAAATTCAACATCGGCGAGGCCTCCTGGCTGCGGGGCACGCAGGTACAGCTCGGCCCGCTCACGCTGAACTCCACCAATATGCTCGCCGGGGTGTTCTTCATCATCCTCGGCGTGCTCTACATGGCCACCAACGCCACCACGAGCCTCGGCGGGCTGCTCTCCACCGAGACCCAGTCCGCCATCCAGCTGCGCGTGGCCACGCTGCTGATGAATATCAATGGCGCCATGGTGCTGCTGTTCATCCTCAGCATCGTCGCTATGGTGCTGGCCTATAAATCCGTGCGGGTTCCCGCCAAGAACAGCGAGTAACCGCGCTTCGCATGCTTATCGACGCCACCCTCGCCCCAGCGTTTCAGGGGAATAGAGGGTGGCGTCGTCACGCATAGGCCCCGGCCTTAGCGGCTGCGGAAATACTCCACCGTGCGGGCGATACCCTCGGCCACATCCACCTCGGGCCGCCAGCCGAGCACCGCCTGGGCACGGCTGGAATCGAGGCAGGAGCGGGGCACATCGCCCACCCGGGCCGGCTCGAAGCGGGGTTCATCCGCCACGCCCACCGCCTGGGCCACGAGGCTATGCAGGGCACGGTCGGTGGTTTCTACCCCGGTGCCGATATTGAAGCGCATGCCCGAGCCCTGCTCCCCGGAGGCGGCCACGAAGGCGCGCACCAGATCGCCCACATACACATAGTCGCGGGTGTTGCTGCCCTCGCCGAATACCACGGTGGGGGCACCGGCCAGCAGATTCTTGCTGAAGATCGCCACCACCCCGGCCTCGCCGTGGGGATCCTGCCGCGGGCCGTAGACATTCGCCGGGGCGATATGCGTGCAGTCCAGCCCATAGAGGCGGCGATACATGTTCAAATAGGTTTCGCCGCCCACCTTCGAGGCCGCATAGGGAGACATCGGGCGCACCGGCTCCTCCTCGCTGACGGGGAAAGACTCCGGGCGGCCATAGATAGCACCGCCCGAGGAGGTGTAGACCACCTTGCGCACCCCGGTCTGGCGCGCCGCCTCAGCAATCCGGATCGTAGAAATGGTGTTCATCTCGGCATCGAATACCGGATCAGCCACCGAGGAACGCACGTCGATCTGCGCCGCCAAGTGGAAGATCACCTCGGGACGATACTCCCTGCACACAGCAAGAAAATCACAGCTGAGCACGTCATCTTCGAGCAGTGTCACCTGCCCCGTCTCCAGCGCATCGCGCAGGTTGTCCCGTCGGCCATGGGAGAGATTATCCACCACAACCACGGTATCGCCGCGGGCCACGAGCGCATCCACCAAATGGGAGCCGATGAAGCCAGCGCCGCCAGTAACAAGAGTGTTCATGCTGAAAATCGTAGTACTCTTCGGCGCGCAAAGGCGATAGCGCCGCCAGCAGCTGCCCGCCCTCGTGGCAGGAGGCAATCTATTCACGCGCTAAGCTCGCTAGGAGAACGCGAGGTGCCCACCGCACCCGCGCATGCTGGCGCACCGAGTCCGAGAAAGGGGGCGAGCAGCCTACCGTGGAAGAGATCGTATTCCAGTGGCTGGAGCCACTGATGGCTTCCCCCTGGATCTATCTGCTGCTCGGGGGCGTCACCCTCGGCGATGCGATCGTGCCGGTGATCCCCGGCGAGCTGCCCATGAACCTCGCCGGCGCCTACTCCGGTATCTTCGGCTTCCCGCATCTCATCCTCATCATGATCTGCTGCGCCGCCGGGGCGATCATCGGCGATAATATCTGCTTCGTTTTAGGCCGCAGCCTCACCAGCGCCATGGGCTATCTGCGCAAGCGCAGCCGCCTGCAGAAGGCCATCACCTGGGTGAACGATAATCTCTACCGCCGCGATGCCTCGGTGATCGTGATCGCCCGCTTCATCCCAGGGGCGCGCTGGGTAGTCACCGTGATGCTCGGCTCCGGCCACTACTCCCACGCCCGCTTCGCCTTCTTCGACGCCATCGGGGTGATTATTTGGTCGGTCCAGGGCACGTTATTCGGCTATCTCGGCGGCTGGGTATTTCGGGAGCAGCCGCTGATCGGCTTGGTCTCCGGCATGGTGCTGGGGGTGGTCTCAGGCCTCGTGGTCGAGCGCCTCAGCCACCGCTTTGCCCGCCACCTTCCCGAGCACACCACAGCCGCGGCCGCGCAGGCCGCTAGCTGCGAAAAGTAACCGCCTCAGCAGGCAACTGCTCCAACTCCCAGCGCTCCAGAATCTCCGCCGTGGAACAGGCCCCAGGGACCCCGAGCGATGCACCGAGCGCCTGCACCACATCAGCGGTAGAGCGCTGCTGCTCCATCTCACGCAGAGTCACCGCGCCATCGCGTTTCGCCAGCCGCTGGCCCTGCTCATTGAGCACCAAGGGCACATGCAGATACAGCGGCGGCTCATAGCCGAGCAGCCTGGCGAGATAGGCCTGCCGCGGGGCAGAGGACAAGAGATCATCGCCGCGCACCACATGGCCCACGCCCTGGTAGTGATCGTCGACCACAACCGCGAGGTTATAGGCCCAGTCGGGGGCCTGGCCGCCACGCCGCAGCACGAAGTCATCCACATCGCCGCGATAGTTGCCGGCCCAATAGTCCTCCACTGTGGCGGAGGTGGCGTCGCTACGCAGCCGCAGCGCGGGGTGCCGACCTGCGGCGCTGAGCTGCTCCCGCTTCGCACGACGCTGGTCCTCATCCAGATCACGGCAGGTGCTCGGATAATGGCCGGGGATGGCGTGCGGTGCCGAGGCCGCGTGCGCGATATCCTTGCGCGAGCAATAGCACTCATACACCAGCCCCCGCCCGCGCAGGGTCTCCACCACCTGCTCATAGGCGGAAAAGCGCTGGTGCTGGTAGAGCACATCGCCGTCCCAGTCGAGGCCGAGGCGGGCGAGATCCTCCAGCTGCGCCGCCGCTGATTCCAGCGAGCTGCGCTGGGTATCGACATCCTCAACGCGCAGCAGAAAAGGCAGCCCGTGCGAGCGGGCCACCAGCCACGAGATCAGCGCGGTGCGCAGATTACCGAAGTGCAGTTCTCCGCTTGGCGACGGCGCGTAGCGGCCAGCACCGGCGATACGGGCATCAGCGGTTCCACTCATGCACATCAATCCCTTGGGCCGGCATCTGCTCCTGCAGCTCCTCCGGCGAATATGTGATCGCATATTCCAGCTCCTCCGGCGTGAGCAGCAGCAGCTGCAATGGCAGGGTGAGCTGGCCATGAGAGCGTCCGGTCTGCTCGGGTTCTTCCCACAGATGGGGCACGCCCTTCTCCCATAGCTGCGGCGCGACCAGAAGCCCGTGGCGGGTGGACAGCTCCGGCATGAGATCGGCGAGGATAGCGCCCGGCTGGGGTGCCACCTGGGAGTCGGTATCACTCAGTGCCGTTAGAGCGCGGCCCAGCGCCTCGGGCAACTGCTCTCGGTGGGCCTCCGTGGTCTGCAGAATCAGCTCCACCCGAATATCTGCCTCGCTCAGCGGGTTCTGTGCCTCGGGCGGGGCCACCGCCCGCAGGCCCGTATCCACCGTGGACATATCTAGGGTGACTGCGGTGGCCCGGTCCTCATAAGAAAAGCTGGCGGCGCGATGGCCGGCGACGCTGTATTCCTGCCATTCGGGTTGTTCGCCCAGCTGGAAGAGCTGCGCAAACCAGACACTGATCTCTGCTGTGTTCATTCCTCCAGTGTGACACATCCACCGCAGCCGAACCGGCATCTGCACGGGCATAAGCGCAGCTGCTGGCGGCTGCCCAGCGCAGAACTCCCCCGCCCCGCGCGATGCGGGAACGAGGGAGTACCTGAAAAGAGGAAGATTTACTGCGCGAGCTTTTCTACCGCGGCGAGCAGCACACAGGTGGCCACACCATCCATGGCTACCTCGACCTCATTCAGCGGCGGCATCGAGGGGGCGAGGCGGATATTGCGGTCGTTGGGGTCCTGCTTGAGCGGGAAGGTCGATCCAGCGGCGGTGAGCTTGATGCCGGCTTCCTTGGCCAGTTCCACCACGCGAGAGGCGGTGCCATCCACCACGTCGAGGGAGATGAAGTAGCCGCCCTCCGGCTTCGTCCAGGTGGCGATGCCGAGCCCGCCGAGGCGCTGCTCGAGGATCTCCAGCACGCTGTGGAACTTCGGCGCCAAAGAACCGGCCTGCTTGCGCATCACCTCGCGCACCCCGTCAGCGGAGCCGAAATAGCGGGCGTGGGCCAGCTGATTCACCTTGTTCGGGCCGATGCCGCGAATACCCGCATGGGAGGCGTACCACTCCAGGTTGGCGGCGGAGGAGGCGAAGATAGCCACGCCCGAACCGGCGAAGGTCACCTTCGAGGTGGAGGTGAGATACCAGAAGCGGTTGGGGTTGCCGGCCTTCTTGGCCATCTCGAGCACATTGTGGTTCTCGGGGAACTCATCGAATACGTGCACCGCATAGGCGTTGTCCCACATGATGCGGAAATCGGGTGCCGCGGTCTCCATCTCGGCGAGCTCACGGCACACTTCCTCGGAGAAGGTCACGCCGGTGGGGTTGGAGTACACCGGCACCGCCCACATGCCCTTCACGCTCGGATCCTTCACCAGCTCGCGAATGGCATCCATGTCCGGGCCGTCCTCGAGCATGGGCACGGTCACCATCTCGAAGCCATAGTGCTCGGTGATGGAGAAGTGGCGGTCATAGCCGGGCACCACACAGATCCAGCGCAGTTTCTCCTCCTGCGACCACGGGCGCGGGGAATCACAGTTACCGAAGGTGTGGGTCCAGCTCATGATGTCGAACATGATGTTGAGGCTGGAGGAATCGCCGGCGCATACCTGGGAGACATCGAGTCCGAGCAGCTCGGCGTAGATCTCACGGATATCGACGATGCCGTTGAGGCCACCGTAGTTGCGGACATCGACCCCATCGGCGGTGCGATAGTCGCCCTTCCCGGGCAGAGCCAGCAGCTCTTCCGCGAAGTCCAGCTGCTCTGCGGAGGGCTTACCGCGGGTCAGATCCAGCTGCAGGTCACGCTGAACGAGCTCCTCATAACGATTGCGCGCATCGGCGGCAATCTCCTCGAAGTCCTGTTGATTCATATCCTTCAGTTCGGTCACGTCGCGACCCGCCCTTCTGTATTTCTGGTTGTTCTCGTGGTCAGTCACGCCACAGGTGATAGTCATGGGCGATCATTTCCGCCCTTACTCTACTGCTCGGCCTGTCGTTTTTCTATGATCGCGCACAGATGAGCAGCGGATTCTAGCCCTGCAGGGCGCGGTAGCCGGCTGTCTGATCCTCGCCCGCGCGACAACGTCGAGGCGCACTATGGCAAAGCAATGTCGAGCAGCGACGTCGATGGGGTCGTCGATCCACCCGCAGGTTCTTGGCTAATCATGATTGACTGCGCCTGCGCGACGCCGTCGATCTCCACGTCCATCTCGGGCAGTACCTCGGCGGATTCCATCACGCCAACGGAACGGGGACCGGAATCCTCCACAAGCCACATCTGATAGGCCTGATCCGGTGGCGGTGCGGGAACATCGCGCAACATCACCTTCGCCGTGTCAGCGCCTGGGGCATGCTCCACAGTCACCGTGCCGCCAGCTACCTGGCGTTCACTAGTGCTCACCTCGGCCTGCTCAGTCTCTGCCCGATCGGAGGAGGCATTCATGGTGGTGAAGGTAATAGCGCCGCTGGCCAGCACCACCACGGCACTGGCGCTCGCCAGCCACAGCGGCAGCTGGCGCCGTCGAGACGCCACGGTGTCCACCGTGGCCACAGGGGCAATATCTCGGCGCAGACGCTCCCAGGCAGTCTGGGCATCAGGCATGTCGACATCGACGCTGAGGCCGGCGAGGACATCACGGTACTGCTGCTGGAGATGAATGAACTCGTCATTATCTGCAACGCCCAGATTTTTTTGCTCATCGAGTGGCAGCGACCCTACGGCCGAGAGAGCGGCAAGCGCCTCGAGTTCCTCCCGCGATGGTTGTTGTGTAGTCACGAGTCCATACACCTCCTTAAGGTTTTCATTGCATCTCGTAGACGGGTTTTGATCGCAGAGTGAGATACTCCGAGTCGATCAGCTACTTCTTGATAGGTCAGCCCCTCAAAATAGGTCAGAGCAAGTGCCTGACGCTGTTTTGCGGTGAGTTGTTCACAACACTCGGCTAACTCTGCATGCTCATCAATACGAAGCAGATGAGCATCTGCCGCATCCACGGACTCAGTAAGGCTCATGGACTGGGCATATTCAGCGCTGCGGCGATGGTGGGCTTCTCTGCTGCGTACGACATCAACTGCCCGGCGATGGGCCATGGCCAGCACCCAGCCCTCGGCAGATCCTTTATGTGGATCGAAAGACGAAGAGTTTTCCCATACCGATAGCCATGCTTCGTGGGCGGCGTCTTCCGCCAAATTACGGTCAGTGAGAATGCGCAGCGTTAATCCATAGACGCGCTTATGCAGAAGTGTAAAAAGTTGCTCAAAAGCCTGTACGTCCCCCCGCGAGGTGGCCTCGAGCAGAGCGTCGAGGTGAGATTTGACGTTAGGCACAGGGCTAAGCCTACACACGAAAATAATATTTCGAGCTGCACCCACCCGATCCTTCTTTGGCTCCGAACACTTTGTGAGGGCAACAAAATAGTTGCCTGTTTTTCAACAAACGAAGTGGATATACATGCGACTTAATCGCCACCCAATTTTCACGGCAGCTGCCATTCTCGGCGCCACCGGACTTGTACTCAGCGGCTGTAATGCTGATGATTCCGATAGCACTGAGGCCAAGGACAGCATGTCCAGCACCTCCAGCATGACCAGCTCTGAAGACAGCCCCTCCAGCGAGGCTGAGTCCGAGACTGAGACAGAGGAGACTGAGGCCGCAGCTGCAGCCGAGGCCCCGAGCGGCCCGCTGTGCCAGGCATATGCCGACGCCCACCCGGACGGCCCCGCCTCTCTCGAGGTCATTGCCGGCCAGAACATCGTCGAGGCACTGCCGAATATTCCGGAACTCTCCACGCTCACCGCAGCACTGACCGGAGAGCTCAACCCTGACGTCAATCTCGTGAGCACCATTGAGGGCGGGCAGTGGACCATTTTCGCCCCGACCAACGGCGCTTTCGAGAAGC
Source organism: Corynebacterium sp. TAE3-ERU2 (assembly GCF_019209955.1). Classification (NCBI taxonomy): domain Bacteria; kingdom Bacillati; phylum Actinomycetota; class Actinomycetes; order Mycobacteriales; family Corynebacteriaceae; genus Corynebacterium; species Corynebacterium sp. TAE3-ERU2. Next base: position 278,346 of record NZ_JAHUTL010000003.1, read on the forward strand.
TTGACCCAGCGACCATCGAGGAGTTGAAGACCAACTCCAACATGCTGACCAGCATTCTTACCTACCACGCCGTGGAAGGCCAGGCCGGCATGGATGCGATCGTAGGCGAGCACACCACAGTTGGAGGCTCCATGCTGACCGTCACCGACGGCGAGCCGATGATGGTGAACGACGCCACCGTGGGCTGCGCAAACGTGCCCACCGAGAACGCTCGGGTCTACATCATCGATACCGTCCTGATCCCGAACAACTAACTTTTTACTCTCTCAAAGGAGAAACCCCTATGAAACGCTTCACCAAATGTGCCGCCATGACCGTACTGGGTGGCTCCATGATTCTCGCTCCGGCCGCGGCCCAGGCCGGCACCCTCGAGGATGCCCTCCAGCCCGCCCTCCCGGGCTTTAACGTCGCTGGCGCTCTTCCCCAGTGGGATGTTGAGAACGGCCACGCGCACGCCAAGGCTGATGACGCCATCGCCCTCGGCATCTCCGTGCTCAATGGCTCCGCCACCGCCCACGCCTCCAACTTCTCCGGCCCCGCCGCTATCGCTGTGGGCGAGGGTGCAGTAGTAGAGGCCCACGGCGTTCAGCCGGGCCTCGCCATCGGCATCGCTGGCCCCGACACCATGGTCAAGATCGACGGCACCACCGCGGTGGTCTGCGATGGCCAGGCCGGTTTCGCGGGTGACTTCCAGACCCTCACCGGCTGCGCCGCCTACCCCAACATCGACGGCAGCATCCAGGTCATCCACTTCGACGGCAGCACCGCTACCACCCCGTTGACGCTGCGTTAATCTGAGGCCTTCCATCCCCTGCAGGACATATCCTGCGGGGGATTAGTCCTGTCTCGGGCCAGGGAGCTTCTCGTCGCGGGTGCAAAGATGCCATCATCGCCTCGCCGCGCGCCGCATACAATCACGGTGCGGATCCTTTGCCGCCTGCTAGTATGTATTACAAGCTACTATGTACAGCAAGTACATCCCAGAAGAACAATCGAGGACATCATGAACACATTCGACGCTGTGCAGGATCTGCCCACGTACCTGCTGGTCCTTCTCGCCCTTCTCATCGTGTGCCAGCTCGGCGCGATGGCGTGGGCCCTGCTCCGGCTCTGGAAAGATAAGCGCGAGCGTATCGCCGGGCTGCCTCGCTCGATCTGGACAGCCATCATCCTTATGGGACAGCTTCTCGGCCCTGTTGTGTTCCTCATCATGCACATCAGGGAAGAGCGGGCGATGGCTGAGCAAAAGCGTTTCCATCGCGCCCAGAAACAGCAACCACGTGGCCGCGGCACGGACGTCTCGTCTGTGATCGACGGTATGTATAAGGAATAAACCACCATGGAATGGGCTATAACGACGACGAAGCTGTGCAAGAGCTATGGCAGCCACCGCGTGCTCACGGACGTGGAGCTGCGGGTACCACGGGGCGCTGTCTATGGCTTCGTCGGGGCGAATGGGGCCGGAAAGACCACCACAATCCGGATCTTATTAGGCCTTGCCGCTGCCAGCAGCGGCCAAGCCACAGTGCTGGGCACTCCTCGCGGCACGTTGCCGCCCACACCACGAGGAGGGGTCTCATATCTTCCCGATGTGCCACAGCTCAGTCCGTGGCTCGGCGCCACAGACGCCCTCATCACCCTTGCCCGCCTCGATAATGTGCCCTCGGAGGTGGCGTCGCACAGAGCTTCTGAGCTACTAGAACTCGTAGGGCTGACACATGCGCCGGGCACAGTCGGCGCGTTTTCGAGGGGAATGAAGCAACGGCTAGGGATCGCCGCGGCACTGATTACTGCACCGAGCCTGCTGATCATGGATGAGCCCACCAGCGCCCTGGACCCCATGGGGCGGGCGGACGTACTGGCGATCATTCAGGAGCTCAGAGGGCACGCAACCATCATGTTTTCCTCCCACATTCTGGCGGATGTCGAAAAAGTATCCACCCACCTTGGAGTGCTCCATCGCGGCCGGCTTCTCGCCCAGGGGCAGATCGACGAGCTCCTCGAATCACGCGGGATGCCGCGGGCGCACTTTGCCCTCAGCACCCGCGCCGAGCACGCCGAGCGCATCACCGCAGCCATTCACGCAATCGACCCGCAGTCACGCATCGAACCGCAACACCAGGGACTCGAGCACTTCTACGCCCGCCTCACCAAGGGAAAGGAGGAGCAGTGATGGCGTCTCAGCAGCTACTACCCCTATGGCGCTACCACGGTGTGCGGCTACTGCGCTCAACCAGCACGTGGGTGATGCTCGCGCTCATCGTGGCGATGGCAGGCACCCAAGGCGTGATGAGCTCGCACCTGCCCGAGATCATGAGCAGTCTGGCCGGGCCAGAGATGACCGAGCTTCTTGCCGCCACGATGCCTGAACCATCGTGGCACCACGCCTATGCAGGATGGATGAAAAACCTGGCACAAATCATCACGCTCGGGCTGCTCACCATCAACGCACTCGGATACGCGCAGCTGAGCAGCAACGGCGATATTCCTTTTATTCTGACGAAGAACCTGCGCCGCTCCTACTACCTAGCGACGGGGGCTATCTCTACGTGGTGCGCCATCTTTGCTTATGCGTTCATCGGGGCGACAGTCACCTGGGCAGGCACCGCACTGGTATTTTCTGATGCCCCCTATCTCCCAGTCCTCGTTGCCAGCCTGGTGTGGGGCCTAGAAATGACGCTCATCAGCGCAGTCCAGCTCCTCGCCACCACACTAAAACCGGGTATCGGAGCCCCAGTACTGGCCGGAGTCGGGCTCTATCTTCTAATTGCAATCGGCGGAACATTCGACAGAATTGCCGCCTATAGCCCACTGGGCCTGTCGCGCCTGAGCACTGAGATCTCGAGCCAAGACGCGGTAGGGGCCTGGCTGATTCCCGTGGGGAGCTCACTGGGCCTAGTACTCGTGGTGTTCCTGTGGGGAATCTACAGATTCAACCGCTGCGAGCTCGCTTAAGCACCGCGCCGCCCCTCTGCAGGACATAAAAAAATCTCCCGGCGCATCTATCAGGATGCGTCGGGAGATTTGTCAGTGGCGGAGGATGTGGGATTTGAACCCACGAGGGGCGTGAACCCCGCACGCGTTCCAGGCGTGTGACATAGGCCGCTAGTCGAATCCTCCATGCCAAACACAAGCGCAGAGCGCCTCTGTTCGGTAGATACACTACACACACTCGACCACAAAGCCAAAAACGCCTTGTCAGCCGCCCTCTTTTCGCCGCTCAAACAGCAGCCCGGCGCGCCAGCCTCCCCAGCGCCCGCCGAGATCGCCTGCCTTATTGCTTCTCGCGGCTGGCTATTGCTACAGTGGTACACGGATTCCACGCGGCGTCCATCTTGTGAACTCCCCCAGGGCAGGAATGCAGCAAGGGTCAGCGAGCTCTGACGGGTGCGTGGGATCCCTTTATTATTTCTGGGGGTAGGTTCGCGACGCCGCTTATCGACGCCACGAGCCCGCCGCTCCGCACTACTGAGCGGCGAGAATATCCTCCACGATCTCCGCGGCCGCCTGGCCGGAGGCGATAGCGCCATCTGTGGACGCATTGCCGAATTGATCGCCGCAGGCCACCACCAATTCGTGCCGTAGCGCGCGGTCGCCGCCCGGCTCGCCAGGGGCCACGGCGGGCAGAGTATCGGGCACATCGTGGGTGGCCACACAGCGCCACGCGGTGGTGTCCACCCCGTAGATCTCACCCAGGTGGCGGCGCGTATCCTCCTCGCTCGGCTCGGTATCGTCGCTGAGCGTCAGCGCGGCAATGAGATGCTGGCCGGCCGGCGCATACTCGGGCGCGACATGGCTTAGCACGCAGGTCGTGGTCACAGGCCCATATTCTCCGGAGGTGCCGCGCCCGTCGATATGCACCGCAGCGCTATCACTGGGGGCCTCATCGGCGGCGAACCAGAAGGTGCGCGTGCCATGCATCGCCGGGGTATCAGTACCCATCAACTCAGCCGAGGACTCCAGTCCAGCAGCGAGCACAATGCTGCGCGCGTGCAGCTCTGTCTCTCCCACCCACACGGTGGCCGTGGTGGTATCAATTCGGCTCACCGGCTGGTTCAACCGCACATCGAGGCCCTCAGCCATGATGCGCGGCAGGGTGCGCATGCCGCCGCTCGGCAGGCCAGGAGTGCCGGCCATGAACATCGACAGCAGCCACGCGGTGTGCCTAAAGGAGGTACTGCCCTCTCGTTCTGCCACCACGCCAGCGAGGAAAGGATCGAGAACGTGGCGTCGTAAAGCGCCACTAAAACCGGCCTTATCGAAGGCCTCGGCGCGCGTGGTATCGGCGCTGGGAATCCCCTTCAGCAGGCGCAACGCGGCGAGATCCTCCTTGGCCACCAAGCCAGATTTCAGCACGGCGGGCAGCGTCTGCGGCCGGCGCGTGGGATCGTTGAGCTCCACTAGGTCGGAGCCGGTGCGCACCCGGAGCGCGCGGGGGAAAGAACGCAGCCCGAGCCGTGTGGTGTCGATGCTCGCCCGCAGGTGCCGGTAGGCGGGGTTGAGGATTTGGAAGCCGCGGTCGACCAGGAAGCCATCGACCTCCTCGGTCGTGATGCGGCCGCCAAGGCGATCGCTCGCCTCGAGAACGATGACGCTGTGGCCGTTGTCCTGCACGGCGCGGGCCGCGGCCAAACCGGCCACGCCGGCGCCAATAACGATGACATCATAAGTGGTCATAGGCGGTGTGCTCCTAGGGTTGGGGGAAGAAATCTACAGCTCGACGGTGCCGCTATCGCCCGAGGGGCGCTCATCGGAGACGAGACCGGCAAAGGTCTGCACCATCAGGGAGGGGCGCGAGGGGCTTTCCCAGTACTGGGCGGACTCGCCACGCACGATCAGAACCACCTTGTCGGTGTTCTCGGGGTGCTCGCCCTCCTCCGAAAAAGCATCGGTGCCCGGGCCCCAGAGCTCGGCGAGTAGCTCGGTGTCGTGGGAAATCTCGCCCACTCCCGCCACGGAGACGAAAGACATGTCATCGTTGAAGGCCAGATTCACCTGCGCCCCATCTGCCTGCTGGGCGGCATCGCCCTCCTGGGGCAGGATAAATACGATCTCGCCGTTGTCGCGGACCGCCTGGACAGTCATGGGACGAGACACCAGCGAGCCAGCGCTATCCGTGGTGGTGACCATGGCAAAACGCGCCGAGCGAATGAGCTCGCGCACTGTGCGCCGCTGCTGTGCAGCGCGATCGGTGGAGTCAGGGGTGGATTGTGATGTGTGTGTAGTACTCATAGGGCCATCCTAGGCGTCATTCGGCACTGCCGACGCGGGGCAGGATGGATGGCCGAGCGCTCAGCCCAGCTCAGCCTCGCTCAGCCCTGCTCAGTCCGCCGCCCGCAGCTGGGCATCGAGCGCCGTCAAGGCGCTGCGCACACACGCGATCTTGAGCCCACCGCTGATCACCGGCCACGCCCACGGCGCGGCTGCCCCCACAATCTGGCGTCGCTCGGGCCGCAGCGCCGACCAGAACGTGGCATGCAGCGCCAGCAGTGCCATGGCTTGTGCGCCACATAGCTCCGCCCGCGAGGCCACCGAGAACGCCTGCGAGAGATCTGCCTCCTGGGGTGCCTCCGAGCCACGACGCTGCGTCACATAAGGCAGCATTGCGATGACACCGACGATCCCCGCCGGCAGGGCCGCCGCCACGATCCCCGGCCCCCACTTCTTCGGCTGCCCACCCAGCGACCATTGGACGGGCGCCGTCTTGAGACTCGCCACCGCGAGGGCACCAGCAGCCACGCCAACACCGCCGATACGCGGCCCGAGCTGCAGCACGCGACGCCACCGAGCAGGAATATGCTCGGCGAGATCCGGCAAGGAATCATCGGGGCGAATCCAGCCCGCCTTCACCGCCACCGCCCCGAGGTTGAGATCCCAGCCCAACCCCAAGGTGCGGGGCACACATAGACGCGGATTTTCCGGCTCGAAGTTATCGAGCACCGCATCTCGATCCCCCGCCCAGAACGAGGACACCGGCAGCCCACACACGCGCCTCTGCCCATCCTCGTCAAGAGTCCACCAGTTCATTGTGACCACTCATGCCTTCCGTGTTGTTGCCGCCACCGCCGCCGCGAGCTGCTCCCATTCCTCTGCCAGCCGCGCGAGGCGGGTGCGCCCAGAAGTAGTGAGCTCATAGATTTTGCGCGGCGGCCCTAGAGGAGACTCCTCCCACGAGGTGCCCACCATTCCGGTTTTGCGGAGTCGAGCGAGCAGCGGATAGACCGTGCCGGAGGAGACCTCGAGGCCCGCCTCCACGCGCAGCCGCTCGAGCACCTCGCCGCCATAGGATGCTCGTTCCTGCAGCAACCCAAGCACAACCAGCTCGATAGCTCCCTTGCGCAATTGCGATTCCGCCATATAGCCCCCTCGCCCAACCTAGTAGCGTGTCATACACAGTAGCTGCCGAAAAGACACCCACCAAGAAACACCCGCGGGCGCCGCCTAGCCCCGCAAGAGATGGCGCGCCACACCCGTGGGGCTGCACCGGTTATATGGACGGGGGAGTCTCGGAAGCATGCCCGTGGAAAAGGGTGAACTCGATGACGTCAGTAGGAAGATCCGGCCGCCATCGTTCATGCGCTGCCTCCACCACATCGAGATATGAGGTGTAGCCAGCAGGTGTCCAGCCTGTCGTTGTCGTCCACCCCAGGGACTGCGCCACCCTCCTATCGAGAATGAGCGGGTGCCGGGTATCGCTCGGGCTAGGCTGCCCCGCAGCGAAGTACAGCAGCTTGGTGAAGAAGCTAGGCCCCAACCCTGTAATCTTTGCCGGCCCCGAACGATAGAACAGTGCATAGCCCTCGGCCGCCGGCACTGTCGACGCAGCTGTGATCCCCTCCACGAGCCTGCCGGGCGCGCCGGGCTCGTGGAGGGGACGAACACTTCGAGAAATCTGCAGAGCACTCGTCCCAGCACCCCAGGAGCACACAGCGACGTAGAAGTTCACGGCGTCCTCTTCGGTCTCCACGGGTTGCCCGATCTCGAACAGCCTCTGCCGAGACACCGAAAGAGCCGGCTCCTTTCTCTCCAAGAACCACGGTAGGGGAAGTTCCACCGGCCACTTCTTCTTCCACGATGCGGGGTAAAAGCGGACTGTCTGCTCCCACACGGTCTCTGGGGATACAGCCTCCTCCGGTGCGCCCAGAACAGCGAGAGCAGCCCTCAGAGCTTTCTGCGATACCGCCATGACATCTCCTCCACAGACCCCACCGCCACACGGACACCACGTATCTCCAGTCTAAGCTGGCAACCCCTGCGCCTGTGCCACAGCGATTGTGCTCAGCTCGGCCCTCTGTCCACTGGGCACTCCATCAAATCGGCTCTTGTCACTGGTGGAGAAGAGTCCGCTCCGCTTCGCGTCCCGATAGGCTTATACAACAGATCTGTACGCAACCCCAGCCCCGGCAGAGCCCCTGGAGAGCCTGTACCGAATCCGGCTGGGATAAAAATCGGAGGATGTTTCGATGAATGGCAAGCAAGTTCGGCTCTACCTCGTCGACGGCACCGTCGGCGGGTTGATGACCGCCGAGATTCTCAACTGGACTGGGCACATGCACCGGGCACGCCGCAAGGACCTCGCTCGGCTCAAAAGCCGCAAGCAAGCCCAAAGAACTGGCGTGTACGTCCTCTTCGGCACTAATAAGGACGGTGAGCCGGCCGCCTATATCGGAGAGAGCGACAATGTCATCAAACGGCTGGAGAATCACAACGCCCGCAAGGACTTCTGGGAAGACGTCGTCATCATCACCTCCAAGGACATGAACCTCACCAAGGCCCACGTGAGGTACCTCGAGTCGGAGCTGATCACACTCGCCAAGTCCATCGGTCGGATCTCCCTTTACAACGCCGATACCCCGAGCGGCGGAGCTGACCTGCCCGAGGCTGATCAATCCGACATGCAGTACTTCATCTCCCAGATACGGATTCTCATGCCGGTTCTCGGCTTCGATATCTTCCGGGGCCGCACCACCCCACTCCCCGCCGCTGAGGGATCCACTGCCCCGGTCGCTGCTTCGCCGACTGATGAAGCCGCTGAGTCTTCGGACAGCCCCGTCTTCTACATCAAAAACCAAAAAGGGGCCGACGCCCAGGCACAGCTCATCGATGGCGAGTTCACTCTCTTGGCAGGCTCCATCATCCCCGCGACCATGAAGGACAACCCCGCTTGGTCCGATACGACGAGGAAACAATTCGCCAAGCGCCAGGCCCAGCATGCGACGATCGTGGAGGCCTCCACGCCCGGCCCCACGCCGGATCTAGTCCAGCTGCAAAAAGACGTCGTGTTCACCTCCCCCTCCGCCGCCGGGGCCATCGTCAATGGCTGGGCATCCACGAATGGGCGGATCGCGTGGAAGACGCAGACAGGACAGACCTTGGGCGATTGGGAGGAGGGGCAAGAAACGACCACCACCGCAGATCAAAGCCACCAGCCATAAGGAAAAGCCCCACCTTCCTTTCCCAGAAAGTGGGGCTGACCTGCTTTTTCAGTGGAGCCGCCTGCGAGAATCGAACTCGCGACCTTCTCATTACGAGTGAGATGCTCTACCGACTGAGCTAAGGCGGCCGGTATCACGACGCCAGAGGCGTCGCCATTACCGACTGGAAGTGTAGCGCACCACAGCGCACATTCCTAAATCCGCCCGTCGGCTACTGCTCCACCCCATACGCCAGCCGGAATTTCCCGATCATCGCATCCAACGCCACCGTGGGGCGAACATTAAATGTCAGCATCTCCCGGCATTCCGCAATCGCATCGATGCAGCGCAGCAGCCCCGCCACCCCCACCTGTTCGGCGAGATCGCGCGAGAGCCCCGCAAAATCTGGGTGCGTCAGGCTTGTCGACGCCGCGCTCGCCACAATGATCGCATCCCTATACAGTCCAGCGAGGTCGGTGAGAGCCAGATCGAGCGCATCCTGGGTGGAGCGGGTCCGGCGCCGCTTCTGCTGCTTTTCGAGCTCTTTCAGCTCACCCCTGCTGCCCCGCAGCGCCGCGGCGGTGCCCTTGCCCCGCGAGCCCATGCCGAGGGACTGCTTCAGCTCGTCTGTTTCCTTTTCATTGTGGGCGGCGAGGGTGCTCTCGGTTTCGTCTTCGATCACTTTCACCAGCGCCGCCACGTCTTGGAAGGCACTGGAGCCGTGGTTGACGAGTTCCGCGAGCTGCAGCACTCGTGCCCGTCGTTTCTGCGCCTGGGTGTCGGTGGCGAGGTGCCGGGCGCGGCCGATGTGCCCGCTGGAGGCTGCCGCCGCCAGGTGCGCGGCCTGCTCGTTGGCCACCCCTTCCCTCATCAGTAGCTCGGCCACGTCCTCGGGGCTGGGCATGGGGATATAGAGGTGGCGGCAGCGCGAGCGCAGCGTCACCGAGAAGTCCTCGGGGTCGGTGGAGGGCGCGCAGAAGATCATGACGGTGCGCTCCGGCGGCTCCTCCACAGTCTTCAGCAAGGCATTGGAGGACTCCGATCCGAGCCGGTCGGCGTCTTCGATGATGATCACGCGCCACCGCCCGTGGGTGGGCGAGGTATTGGCCAGCGGGATGATGCGGTCGCGGACCTGGGCCACGGGGATCACCACGCCCTCGGGCACGAGGTGGAACACATCGGGGTGGGTATCGGCGAATACCATCCGGCAGCCCTCGCACTGCCCACAGCCATAGCCGCCGGGGGTGTCACAGACGAGCGCGGCGGCAAAAGCTCGCGCGGCCACTGATCGTCCAGATCCGGGTGGGCCAGTGAGGAGCCACGCATGGGTCATGTGCTCGGGGTGCGAGGCGGCGTCGACAAGCGCCCGTGCCACGCTCGTCGCCCCAGCGAGGCGGTTGAATACTTCGGAGCTCACGACAAACTAGCGTAGCTCACCGAAACGGAGATCAACTGATTAAAGTAATGACTATGAATCGATTGGCACGGGCACTGACATGGCTCTGGGGAACTGCGTGGCCGCTCTATGGCGCCACTGTTCTCGGGTCGAACCTTTTGGGTGCCGTGGCCATCATGGCGTTCATCCACTACCTCATCCCGCTGCCTGAGGGCACGAACTTTGGCCAGTCGCGTTTCGACGTCGCCTCCATCGGCATCTTCTACGTGTTCTTCGCCATGATCGTGGGTGCCATCGCCACCTACTATCTCTTCAAACCGGTACTGATGTGGCAGCGCCACCCCGATGAACATGACCGCAATATGGTGCGCAATCTGGTGATGCGCATCCCCGTCTACCAGGCAATTATTGCGGGCGTGGTGTGGCTGATCGGTATCGCGATTCTCACCATCGTCGCCAGCAGTGTCTCGGGGCGTTTCGCCGCGGTGATCTTCTTCGCCACCTTCCTTGGCGGCTCCGCGGTTGTGCTGCTCACCTATTTCGAGGCGCAGCGCCTTGTGCGTCCCGTGGCCACCCAAGCGCTGGCCCGGCGCTTCGAAGATTCCACCCTCGAGCCGCCCGTGTCGCATCGCATGCGGCTGACCTGGCTGGCCACCACCGCCATGCCCATCGTCGGCATCATCTTGCTGCTCACGGGACAATCGGTGGGATATTTCACCACCGATCCCGCCGATATTCTGCCCGCCATTCTGGCGCTCTGCGTCCTGGCGCTCATCACCGGGCTGCTCGTGACCACCCTGCTGATCATGAGCGTGGTGGATCCCATCATGGAGCTACAAGACGCCATCAACCGGGTACGCCGCGGCGAAAAGGACGTGGCCGTGGACATCTACGACGGCTCCGAGGTGGGTGTGCTCCAAGCCGGTTTCAATGAAATGATGCGCGGGCTGCGCGAGCGCCAACGGGTGCGCGATATCTTCGGCCGCTATGTCGGCGCCGAGGTCGCCAGCCGTGCTCTCGAGGAACGGCCCACCTTGGGCGGCGAGGACCGCAAGGTGGCGGTGCTCTTCGTGGACGTTATTGGCTCCACCACCTTCGCCGTGCACCACACCCCCGAGGAAGTGGTCACCGTGCTCAACGAGTTTTTCGAGCACGTGGTGGAATCGGTGCATGAGCACCGCGGCATCATCAATAAGTTCCAGGGAGACGCCGCCTTGGCCGTGTTCGGGGCGCCGGTATCGCTGTCCGATTCCACCGGTGCCGCCCTAGCCACGGCCCGCGATCTGCAGCGCCGGCTCAAGGACAGCCAGCTGGAATGCGGTATCGGTGTCGCAACCGGACACGTGGTGGCCGGGCATATCGGCGGCCATGACCGCTTCGAGTACACCGTGATTGGTGATGCGGTAAACCAGGCCGCCCGCCTCACCGAACTCGCCAAGGACACCCCCGGCAAGACCCTGACCTCCGCCTCCACGCTGCGCGACGCCAACGAGGCCGAGCAGGCCCGCTGGACCGTGTTGAAGTCCGTGGAGCTGCGCGGGCGCCAAGAGATGACGCAATTGGCGCGCCCCATCCGCCCCACCTTGGCGGAGCGCTCCTAGGCGCCGAGGCGCGGCAGAATCTCCCGCACCATCAGTGGGGCGCACTCCACGCCATAGTCGGATAGCCGCTGCGGATCCATCCACAGCAGCTCCTCGATCTCAGCGGCGGGCGCGATGGCCGCGGCCTCGGCCGCGCTGAGCAGACGGGTGCACACAAAGACATCAGCCGAGACCACCCAGCCCGACTCATTGGCGGCTGGGGCCTCGAAATGCCCGAGCGAGTCCAGCTCCTCTGGCTTAAGCACGAGCCCGATCTCTTCGCGCAATTCCCGAATGCCGGTGTCTGTGGGGCTTTCGCCCGGCTCCGGTTTCCCGCCGGGCTGCATGAACCGGGTGGTGCCGCGCTTACGCACGGCGAGCACGTGGCCGTGCTCATCCCGCACCACCACGGCCGTCACCCGCACCACGCCTGCAGCCATTACTTCGTCGAACGCCGCCGCGATCCGGCCTTCACCACGTTCTTGGTGGTGCGCTTCACCGACTTCTTGCTGCTCTTCTTCGTGGCCTTCTTGCTGGCTTTCTTGCTCGCCTTCTTCCGCGACTTCTTAGCGGACTTCGAGGCCTTGGGGTTCTCCGCTTCCTTCGCGCGCCGCTCAGAGAGCAGCTCGCAGGCGCGAGCATCCGTCATGGTTTCTGGGGTATCGCCCTTGCGCAGCGAGGCATTGGTGGTGCCATCGGTGACATAGGGTCCGAAACGGCCGTCCTTGACGGACATGGGCTTGCCCGAGACATCGTTATCGCCCAGCTGCTTCAGCGGCGGCTTGGCGGCGGCCCGGCCGCGGCGCTTCGGCTCGGCATAGATGCGGCGCGCCTCCTCGAGAGTGATGCTGAAGATGTGCTCTTCATCGCCCAGCGAACGGGAGTCATTGCCCTTCTTCAGATAGGGGCCATAGCGGCCATTTTGGGCGGTGATGAGCTCATTATCGGCCGGGTCCACGCCCACTTCGCGCGGCAAGGACAGCAGCTTCAGGGCTTCGTCGAGGGTCACCGTGGCCGGCTCCATCGAGCTAAACAGCGAGGCCGTGCCGGGCTTGAGGCGCTCGTCGATGATCTCGCGGATCCGCTTTTCCTTCTGCTTCGCCGCAGTCTTGGTCTCCCAATTCTTGGCGCGCTTGCCCTCCTTGGCGCGCTCGGCGTCCTCGGCCGCACGCTCCTCGGCGATGATCTGCTCCGCTACCTCGAGGATGTGGCTTTCCTCATCGTTGGTCACCAGCTCCGTCACATAGGGCCCATAGCGGCCCTCCTTGGCCACCACCATGCGACCATTCTCTGGGTTTCGGCCCAGCTCACGGCCGCCCTGCGGGGTGGCGAAGAGCTTTTCTGCGGCCTCGAGAGTGATCTCATCGGGGGTGGTGGAATCCGGCAGGTTCGCCCGCTGGTACTCGGGGCTGCCATCGGATTGGGTACCGACAACGCGCTCCAGATAGGGGCCATAGCGGCCCACGCGCACCACGATGGGGCGCCCCTGATCGTCATCAAAGAGGGTCAGGGAATTAACGGAGCGAGCGTCGATGCTCTCCAGGTTGTCGTCGATAAGCGACTTCAGCCCACCGGAACGCGCGATCGACTCCGCCGTGTTCTCGGATGCGGCCTTGTTGCCAAAGTAGAAATCGCTCAGCCAGTGGTGGCCATCCTCATTACCCACGGCGATATCGTCGAGCTCATCCTCCATGGAGGAGGTGAAGTCATAATCCACCAATGCCGAGAAGTTGGACTCCATCAGCCCCACGACGGCAAAGGCCACCCACGAGGGCACCAGCGCATTGCCGCGGGGGAAGACATAGCCGCGATCCTGAATGGTCTTGATAATCGAGGCATAGGTGGACGGGCGACCAATACCGAGGTCTTCCATCTTCTTCACCAAGCTCGCCTCGGTGTAGCGGGCCGGAGGATTGGTGGCATGGCTTTCCGCGTGCACATCCTTGGTGCGCAGCTCATCCCCGGAGCTGAGACGCGGCAGCCGCTTCTCGGCATTATCGGCAACATTGCGACCATCGGCGAGACGCGAGGTCTCCACATAGGCCTTCAAAAAGCCGGGGAAGGTGATCGAGCGACCGGTGGCGGAGAACTCCACCTCTTGATCCCCAGAGGACAACTGGGCGGTGCCCGCGATGCTCACCTTCATGGAGGTGCCCTTGGCATCCGCCATCTGGGAGGCCACGGTGCGCTGCCAAATCAGCTCATAAAGCTTGAACTCCTCGGCATCCAACTGGCCCGACAGGGAGGCCGGGGTGGCAAAAGACTCGCCGGCGGGGCGAATCGCCTCGTGCGCCTCCTGGGAGTTCTTCACCTTGCGGGAGTACTGGCGCGGGCTGGAGGGCACATAGCTCTCGCCATAGAGTTCCCGGGCCTGCACCCGAGCCGCCTCCTGGCCGGCGCGCGACAGCGTGGTGGAGTCGGTACGCATATAGGTGATATGACCGTTTTCGTAGAGGCGCTGCGCGATGCGCATCGTCCGCTCCGAGGTGTAATGCAGCTTGCGCCCGGCCTCCTGCTGCAGCGTGGAGGTCATAAACGGCGGATAGGGCTTACGGGTATAGGGCTTTTCCTCCACCGCGCTCACCCGCAAGGGCTGGCCCTTCAGGCCCTCCTCGAGGGCCTCGGCGGTGGACTTATCCACCACCACAACATCATCCGGCTTGCGCAGCACGCCCGCATCGTTGAAGTCGCGGCCTTGGGCGATGCGCTTGCCCTCCACCCCGGTGAGCTTCGCCTGGAAATCCCGCGGCTCATCGGCCTTCGCGTTCTGCGCGGCCACCTCCGCCACCAGATCCCAGTACTCGGCCGAGACAAAGGCCATGCGCTCGCGCTCGCGCTCAACAATCACGCGGGTGGCCACCGATTGCACGCGGCCTGCGGACAGCCGCGGCATCACCTTCTTCCACAGCACCGGCGAGATCTCGTAGCCATAGAGGCGATCGAGGATACGGCGGGTCTCTTGGGCATCCACCAGATTCATGTCCAGCTCGCGGGTATTTTCCGCGGCGGCCACGATGGCGGGCTTGGTGATCTCGTTGAACACCATGCGGCGCACGGGGATCTTCGGCTTCAGCACCTCGAGCAGATGCCACGCGATGGCCTCGCCCTCGCGGTCGGGGTCTGTGGCCAGGTAGAGCTCGTCTACCTGCTTCAGCTTCTTTTTAAGATCGGCGACCTTTTTCTTCTTATCGGGGCTCACCAAGTAGAGCGGCGCGAACTCGTTGTTCACATCCACGCCCAGCCGAGCCCACGACTCCTTCTTGTACTTCGCGGGGATGTCCGCAGCACCACGCGGGAGGTCACGAATGTGCCCCACCGATGCTTCGACGATGTAGTCATCGCCCAAATACGGCTGGATCTTCCTCGCCTTGGTCGCCGACTCGACAATCACTAGGCGCTTCGTTCCTTCAGCCACGGTTACCTTTCCTCGCGTGGTGCAGCCACGGTGCCGTCTCAGCGGTACTCGCGGCTGCTGCTCACGTGTATTGGAGCTATCTCAAGATGGTTAGTGAGGTGGGCGGTGGTGTGCATGAAGCGGTCACTTCCTGCCGCGGGAGCGTCCAGGACACTCGCGCTACCGCACGATCCGACCACGATGAACACTAGTCACATTCCACGCGTCACCGCGCAGACACATCTGCACCAGTACCCATCTTCTTTATCTGTGGTCATTTAGCGTACACAGTAATATATGGGTCTTCCACGGTGCTATCTGGGGTACCAGCAACGGGGGACGCCATGCGCTGGCACAAGCGCAGGCCAGCAGGCGATCGCGGGGGCGCGGTGACAGCGGCAGCTGTTCCCGCACACACCCCGCACACACCCCGCACGCACCACAAAAGCCCAGCGCATTACACGCTGGGCTTCAAGCAGATCGACCCGAAGGCCGACACGCAAGGAGGTTTAGAGGGCAGTTACTGCCTGGGCCTGCGGCCCCTTAGCACCCTCGCCAATTTCGAACTCAACCTTTTGGTTCTCCTCGAGAGTACGGAAACCGCCACCCTGAATCTCGGAGTAGTGGACGAAGACGTCTTCAGAGCCGTCCTCAGGGGCGATGAAACCAAAGCCCTTTTCCGCGTTGAACCATTTCACAGTTCCCTGTGCCATAAAAACTAACTCAAATCTTTTTCTTGAAGTGCGATACGACCTGGCTCCTATTGCACGAGCCATGCCGGGAGGGCGTCTTATTCACCGGATTGTTCACAACGTGGTGTGGCGCTCTATGTGGCGCTTACAAACTCTTCGATTCCTCTGTGTGCCCACTCAGTGGGCTGGTCACATCTGATGCTTTTCAGCTATCAGAAAACGTCCGACCGAGTCCCAGTGTGTCATGTTTTTCAGCAAAGGGATAGTCTATATTTGAAAATTACTGCCTTTCCGCAGCTCAACGCGCTAATACTATTTTTTATAAGCACACAAAACCAACAGAAAGTGGCGCAGTTATGTCCTCTTTTGGTGCCGAACTCACCACCATCATCAGCACTGCGCTCCCCACCGCCACCCCCACGTTCATCGGCACCCGCCCGAGCCGACCCGCCGCCTACCAAGACTGGCCCGACTGGGTGCTGCCAGAGCTGCGCACCCACCTCGAACACGAGGGCATCACCCGCCCCTATGCCCACCAGGTGGAATGCGCCGAAGCGGTCCATGCCGGCCGCGATACCATCATCTCCACCGGCACCTCCTCGGGAAAATCCCTCGGCTACCTGCTGCCCATCCTCAGCGCCCTCGCCGCCGATGACCGCGCCTGCGCGCTCTACATCACCCCCACCAAGGCCCTAGGCAATGACCAACTCCACACCGTAGCGCGGCTGTGTTCCACCATTTCTGCGCTTCACGACGTCGCCCCGCACCCCTATGACGGCGACACCCCCATCGACGCGCGCCGCCCCATCCGCGACGCCTCTCGCTTCGTGTTTAGCACCCCCGACATGCTGCACGCTTCCATTCTGGCCGCCCACGGCTCCTGGACCCGGCTGCTGCGCAACCTGCGCTATGTGGTGATCGACGAGGCCCACGTCTATCGCGGGATGTTCGGCGCCCACGTGGCGCTAGTCCTGCGACGGCTCCGCCGGCTCTGCGCCCACTACGGCGGGCACCCCACCTTCGTGCTGGCCTCGGCCACCTCCCGCGACCCAGCGGCACACGCCAGCAGGCTCATCGATGTCCCCGACTTCGATATCACCAGCGTGGAGCGCGATAGCGCGCCTGCGGGCGAACAGACCATCATGCTCCTCGAGCCCTCCCTTCTCCCGAGTGAGGATGAGCGGCAACCGCCCCAGCGGCGAGCCGCCAGTACCGAGGCCGCCGATGTGATGGCGCTGCTGCTCGCCGAAGGTGCTCGCACCCTGACCTTTGTGCGCTCCCGCCACACTGCGGAAACCGTGGCGCTACGCTGCGCCGAAGAGCTCATTCACGCCGGTCACCGCGACTATGCCCGCCGGATTGCCAGCTATCGCGCCGGCTATACCCGCGAGGATCGCCACGCCCTCGAACGGGCCCTCGACGAGGGGGAGCTGCTGGGCGTGGCCACCACCAATGCCCTCGAGCTGGGCATCGATATCGGAGGTATTGATGCGGTGGTCTCTGCCGGCTTTCCCGGCACCGTGGCCTCGATGTGGCAGCAGGCCGGACGTGCGGGGCGCCGCGGCCAAGGCTCGCTCTATGTGCTGGTCGCCCGCAGCGACCCCATGGACACCTACCTCATCCGCCACCCCGAGGCCCTGCTCGAGCGCCCCTTGGAAGAACACGTCTTTGATCCCACCAACCCCTATGTGGTGAGCGAACATGTGCTCTGCGCGGCCGCAGAAAAGCCGTTGAACTTGGCGGATATCGACGCCTTGGGCGCGGGGCAGGTCCTGCCCCAGCTGGTAGAGGATCAGCTGCTGCGCCACCGCCATGGCCACTACTACCCCGCCGATCCACGGCAGGTAGACACCATTCACAGCCAGGTGGCACTGCGCGGCAACGACGGTGGCGAGGTGCTCATCGTCGATTCCACCGACGGCCGCATGCTCGGCACCGTGGACCCCGCGCGCGCCCAAGCCCAGGTCTTTCCCGGTGCGGTGTATCTGCACCAGGGAGAAAGCTTCGTGGTGGATGAGCTCGATGTGGCAGAGAATCTCGCCCTCGTCCACCCCGAACAGCCCCCGTACTCCACCTTTTCCCGCAGCTCCACCACCTTGCGGATCCTTGCCGCACCAGAGGAGGAGGCGCTGGTGAATTATGCGCCTGGACTCTGGGTGGCCAACCTCGAGGTGGAGGTGACGAAGCAAGTGGTGGGCTATGTGAAGCGCTATACCAACGGCCAACCGCTGGAGGAGATTCCTTTGGAGATGTCTCCCCAGGTGCTGCGCACCCGCGCCGTGTCCTACACCCTGGATCCCGCGATTCTGCAGCAGCTGAAGGTCTCCGCGGCGGAGGCCCCGGGGGCATTGCACGCGGCCGAGCACGCGGCCATCGGCATCCTGCCGCTGCTGGCTACCTGCGACCGCTGGGATATCGGCGGGGTATCCACGATGGAGCATCCCGATACTGGGCTTCCCACGGTATTTGTTTATGACGGCCACGAGGGCGGGGCGGGCTTCGCCGATACTGGCTTTCGCCGTTTCCCCGAATGGATCAGCGCCACCTTTGAAGCGGTGCGCTCCTGTTCCTGCGCCGAGGGCTGCCCCTCGTGTGTGCAGTCGCCCAAGTGCGGCAATGGCAACCAACCCCTGGATAAGGATGCAGCTATCGCTGTGTTGGGGGCGTTGGTGAGCATGACCGGCGCTGCAGGTGACTAAAGAGGCCCGGCGCGGGCCACAGCCTCTCGGCCACGCACGACAGTCTGGACGATGATATCGGCACCATCGACTGCGCAGGAGCCGAGAGCTGCACTATTGTGCCGCGCCACCTCTTCTGCCATACGGCACCCATCGTGGCCGTCGCTATGGGCATAGGCACCCGCCACGGCCGCCATATCGGCAGCCAGCTGGGCCTGATGCCGGGCGATGAGCAGGCTGCCCACGGTGGCCATGCCCGCCACGATGCTGCACAGCACGGCGATCATGGCCACCAGCAGGACAGTGGCGTAGCCGCGTTCATCGCGCCACATCAGCTATCCCCAGGTACGCCGCCGGCGGTGTATTCCACCGGAAAGCGGGCGGTGGCATGCAGGGTGCCGACAGGCGAGGACATGGCCGCAGTGGCCTCCATGACACCGTTGCTGGAGGTGATCTGCACGCTTCCTCGGGGCGGTATGAAACTCTCGCCGATAGCGGCGGCACGGGCCGCGGCCCCTGCGGTATCGATGGCCGCAAGATACGCCGCCAGTGCCACGACGCCACTAATCGTGAGGGCAAACACCACCACCAGCGAGGCCAGCCCGAGGGCGGCCTCGATGGTGACGGAGCCCTCCTCCGCCGCGAGGAGCCGGCGGCTAGCTCGGGGAATTCGACAGCGCATCGGTGATGATGGATTCAATCGCGTCCGAGACCGCTCCGGAATTGATGACGAGGAATAACACCCCGGCAAGCGCGGCAGCCGCGAGGCTGCCCATGGCGTATTCGATGGTGCTCATTCCCTCTTCCTCGCGGTGGAGCTGGGCAAGACGGGCCTGGATGAGGTGATAGATGCTGTTCATGATGGTGACTCCTTTAAGTGGTGGTGTGGGTTTAAAACAGGGTGCTGGCGATATCAACGATGATGGGAATGAGTCCCAGAATGAGAAAGGCCGGAAGGAAACACACAGCGAGGGGGATGGCGATGAGCACTCCGGCGCGCTCAGCGGCGGCGCGCTGGTTGTTTTCTGCTGTGTGCCGCACCGAGGCGGCGATCCTGTCGAGCCCGCTGGCAATAGAGGTTCCCCCGCGGCTGCTCAGCACCGCCAGTTCGGCGACGGGAGCGAACACGGAGTGGTGCAGGAAGGGCTGCCAGGATTTCTCGGCGCTGCAACCCAGTCGGAGCAGGGCTGCCACGGTGTCCCATAGCTGCCGGTCTGCGGGCGCGGCCACGGTGGCCACGGCGCTCACGGCAGCGGCATGGGACATACCGCCGCTGATACAGGCCGCAAGAAGCTCAATGTCTGCGGCGCGATCCTGCGGCCTGACCACCGGATCATCGCGGGGGCGGCGAGTTCTCGAGCTGGGATCGGTGCCCAGTCGGGTGCGTGCTGTGGGCTGGGGATAGGCGAGCAGGGCGAGGGCGAGAAAGAGGAATGTCATGGTGGTTTAGCTCCCCCGTGCGGTGTTGATGATCGAATATGTCCAGAGGACACCGCTGCACATCAGTGCGGTGCCGAGCATGAGGAGCACTCCGCCGAAGGTGGTGCCGCTGAGAAAGGCCAGCGGCGCTGCGCCCATCAGGCTGCCCAGCCCCACCCCGAGTGCAGGCAGCACACTCAGGAGCACGGCGGTAGCCATCGGCCCTTGGAGTGCGGCCTGCACAGTGCTGTCATGGCGCTGTGCCTGATCGAGTTGCTGCTGGGTGCGCTCCAGCAGTGCCACCAATCCGATGCCGTGCTGCTCGCTGAGCTGCCAGAGCGCCCCAATGCGCGCCAGCTCGGGAATCTCGGTGGCGCCGCTGAGCGCGGGGGCGGGGCTACGGCCACTGCGGGCGCGGTTCACGGCGGCGGCTAGGGGCTGCGCGATAGGGGTGGCAGCGGCGGTCTCAGCGGCGGTCGCTAGGGCGTGGTGCAGGCTTGCCCCGGCGCGGATACTCGCCGCCAGCACCCCGGCGCACTGGCCGGCGGCCGCGGCGGCGCGCTGCTGCCGGCGACGGCGGTGCATATCGCGCACGACATAGCCGATCGTGGCCACCACCACGAGTGCGGCGCAGGTGAGAGCCACCGCCCCGAGCACACAGATGATGGCCACCACGGCGATCGCTATCCACACCCAGCCGGCGCCGCCGCGCCGCCGTCGGGCGCGGTGGCCGATGCGCTGCCGCGGGCACGCACCTGTGGTGCAGAGCAGGGCCGCAGCGAGGGCGAGCGGAGTCAGTGGTGCTATGGAGATCATGGCTGCCAACTCTCCGCAATCGCGAGACCATCAGCTGCCGGATGACGCGCATCCCAGATCACCTCGATGCGCACAGGCTGGGAATGCACCACACCGATTTGGCTGATGATCCGGCCCGTGGCGGTGCGCCGCATCGCGATCACTATCTCCACGGCGGCAGTGAGCTGGGCGTGCAGCGCCTCCCGCGACATCCCACCCAAGGCAGCCAACGCCTCCATGCGGGCGGGCACCTCGCTGAGCGAGTTGGCGTGGAGGGTGCCAGCACCGCCCTCGTGGCCGGTATTGAGCGCAGCCAGTAGGTCAACGATCTCCGCGCCGCGGATCTCTCCCACCACAATGCGATCGGGTCGCATGCGCAGCGCCTGGCGCAGCAGATGCGAGAGCGTGATCTCCCCGCGGCCTTCCGCATTGGCTCCCATGCTCACGAGATTCACCACATGCGGATGCGCCGGTGATAGCTCGGCGGTGTCTTCGATACAGATGATGCGCTCCCGCGGATCCACCTCCGCGAGCAGGACCGAGAGCATGGTGGTTTTCCCAGAACCGGTCCCGCCTACCACCACAAAGGATTTCCGCGCCGCCATCATGGCTTGTAAAAACTCGGTGACCTCCGCCGGCATGGTGCCGCGTTCTTCTAACTCCGTGAGGCTGGCGGCCGCCGAGCGCAGCATGCGCAGACTGATAAGCGGGCCGGTATCGCTCGGTGGATCCAGCAGGGCGTGCACCCTGATGGAGCTGCCGTCGGCGCGTCGCAGCTTCCCATCGGCACAGGGCTGGGCATCATCGAGGCGGCGGCCACAGGCAACGGCCAGGCGTGTCGCTAGGGCGCGAATCTGCTCGGGCGAGTCGAAGCTCAGCGCGGCGTGTTCCATGCCGTGCCCGCGATCAAAATAGATGCGATCTACCCCGTTGACCACCACATCGGTGACTCCCTCGAGGCTGCATAGCCCTTCGAGGATGCCGACGCCAGTGGAGTCATGGCGCAGCTTCTGCAGCAGCGTGAATACTTCCCGATCAGAGATCACCCCCGCTTCTTGGCGGATGAGCTCCGCGATCACGGCGGCCTCGGGCTGGGGCTGCTCGGAGGCGGCGAGCCGAGCGTGCACGGCATCCAGAATGCGTTCGCTATTCATGGCCGCCTCACCACTGCTGTCCGCGCTGCTGGATGTGCTCTATATCCGTGCAGATATCCTCCACCGCCCGGGCGAGGATCCGCGGACAGCGGCCACGCAGCCCGCCTTGTTCGAGTTGTTTGGCCACCCCGGTGCTGCAGCGCACATCCGCGCTGACGTTAATACCCGCTACGGACTCCACCTCAGCAGTGCTCAAAGAGGCCCAGGTGCGGCTGATGGTGACAAAACTTAAGGGCACATGGGTGCGGCGAAGCTGCGGCAACTGCGCGGCCACGGCGCACACGCCACGCACCTCGCGGGGAACGAGCACCACGAGGTGATCGAGAGCGGCCACAATGTCTGGGTCCAGGGCGTCGGCTCGGGGCAGGTCCACCACCGTGTAGCCCTCTTCGCGCAAGGTGCGCAGGGCGCCAAGGATGGTGTCGGTCGACGGCGGCGGGCCAGCACCGCGATCGCGGCGGTGGCTGACACAGCTGGCGGCGGCGGTGGGCAGCACGGCGCGCACATCGGCGGCGGCGAGATCGCCCTGGTTGAAGTCCAGCTCATCCCAGCGCGGGCCAGGCTCCTCCTCCACTCCGAGGATGAGATCCATCCCGCCACTAGGGTCGGTATCCACCACCGTGGTGGGGGCGCGCTGCGCGAGCTGCACGCCCAGCGCGCCGGCAAAGGTACTCACGCCGCAGCCACCGACGCAGCCTGTCACCCCCACGACGAGGCCTTCCTGACTGCGCGTATCCCGCCCGAGGTCGGTGAGCAGGGCTGCCGCCTCGGCCGGCAGGGCATAGGCCTGCTCGGCGTGAATCTTCATAGCCAGCTCGAAGTTCACCGGCGTCTGGTCTGCGGCGACAAGAAAAACCTTGTCGCGGCGCGGCTGGGGCCGCTCGAGAAGGAACTGGGCACCCTGCTCATCCACCAGGATGGCGAAAGCAGAATGGTGGTGGCGCGCCAATTCCTCAGCAGTGGACACCTCCACCACCTGGCGGACGGTCGCGGCGGCGATATGAATGGCTTCCGGGTGGACGAGAGGATCACAGACGGCGATGACAACGGGGGCCTGGGACTGATCACGGGTAGCGCTCATGGCCCCAGAGTGTGGCCCATTCAGCGTTGAGCGTCGCCCCTCGCACCCCGGGGGCTGTGCATAACCTGCTGCCGCGGCGAGTTGTGCACAGCGGAGAATATGTGCCGGTGCAATAAGCGGGTGGCCCCACTAGCGTCAGCGGGTTGGCCCCGCGCGGCGAGCGCCCTGCCTCGCGCGGGCGACAGCAGCGGCGAAGGATGGCCCCAAAAATTAAGAGACGGCCCGCGCGGGATGGGGGGTGGTATGCGCGGGCCGTCTGCGGTTACCCGGCCACTTGGGGGGGGGACGGGCCGGGGCAGACCACACTGTATATCGGGGTCGTGCGGTTCCGAGTATGTCACAGCTTGAATAGCACGTCAATAGCCCCACAGAGGCCTAAAGATGCAGGCACAGCCACTTCTCAGTAGCATCACTCTTAGTCACTTATTTCACATCAGTATCACGCGAGGAGGTGGGTCATGGCGTCCGAACAGCACCCAGAGGCACCCGTTGCTGCCTTCTTCGATTTGGATAAGACGATCATCGCCACCTCCTCCGCTTTTGCCTTCGGCCGCACGCTCGTTTCCCACGGCATGCTCAGTACCAAAGAGGCGCTCACTCTGGTGCTCGCCGAAACGGGATACATGATCGCGGGGCACTCCCAATCCCAGATGGATGACACCAAGGATCAGCTGACTCAGATGGTCAAGGGGCTGCGCATCGAGGATCTGCAGCACACCATTGACCACACCCTGCTGCATCGCGTGGTGCCCACCATCTTCGCCGAGGCCCGCGAGCTCATCGAGGAGCATCATGCCCGCGGCCACGATGTGATCATCATTTCCGCCTCGGTGAAGGAGCTGGTCGATCCCATCGCCCACGAGCTGGGCGCGGATCACACCATCACCACCCGTTTAGAAGTGGTCGATGGCGCCTACACCGGCAAGCTCGAGCTCTATTGCCGTGGTATTACCAAAGCGACCGAGATCAGCAAGGTGGCCGGCAGCCACGGCTATGATCTCGCCCGCTGCTATGCCTACTCGGATTCGGCCACCGATATTCCCATGCTGGAGATGGTGGGCCATCCGCGGGCCGTCAACCCCGATCGCGTGCTGAAAAAGCATGCGCTGGCCGCCGAGTGGCCGGTGCTGAACTTCAAAAACCCCGTGCCGCTGCTGTCTAGCCCGTCGAAAAAGGATCTGGGCATCGGTGGCGCCGTGGCCGCCGCTCTGGCGCTCGGGATGGGCAGCTGGTGGCTCAGCACCCGCTGGGGCGCACTGCGCTCCAGCTAGCAAGTGCGGCTCGGCGGGGCAGGCTACAAGCGATCGGCTACCCGTGCGGCTTCCTCGCCGCCGCGGCGCCAGGCAGCAAAGTGCGCCAGCGCGAGAGGATCGACCTCGCCGCGGCAATAATCGCGAATCAGGGCGGTGTGCGCGGCCGGGTCGCGCAGTAGATAGGGCTCTGGCATCGCCAGCCCTTTGGGATCAAGCCCCGCGGCCATGGCATTAAGCCGCACTGTGGCGTACCCCACGACGACCGAGCGGGGGCCAAAGATGCGGTGGCCCAGAATCTCCCCGTGCAGCAGCGCGCACGTTTCTACCTGCCCCACGAGCCGCGCCAATACGCTGAGCCGCGAGGCCTGGCGCTCCGGCACCCCCTCCCCGCCTGCAATGCGGTCTAATTTCGCCATCACCTGCAGCGGGGCACGCTGGAATGTCTCAGCCAGCGCCGGGGTGAGCACCCCGTAGACCTCGAGGGCGGATATCTCAGAATCAGCTGCGATTTTCTTGAGAGCCGTGGCGCCCACGAGCGCGGAGTGGGCGCTGGTGGCGGCGGCATCACGTAAGTTGGCGCGCTTGCGATGAGCAGTCGCAATACTCGCCGATGCGGCATTGATATGCTGGTGGATAGCTGGATTGCGGAATATTTCCATGGCGGCCGAGCTGATGACTTTCCGTGTCGAGTTCACAACCGCGCCGAATTCGTGGCACGATGGTGCACAACTAGAGTTTAAGAAAATACCACTAACGGAGGATCAAGACGGTGAGCAGTTCTAAGGGAATGTACAGCGAAGGGGCACCCGCTTTTTCGCCGAAGGTTAACTCGATTCCCCTCAGCGACGCGGATACCCGTGGCCCCGGTGAGGGCTCTATCGGCAATCTCGTGAGCGACGCTACTGCGCAGATGTCCAATCTTTTCCGCGCTGAGGTCGAGCTGGCCAAGGCCGAGGTTGCTCAGGAAGCCAAGAAGGGCGCCATTGGTGGCGGTCTCTTCGGCGTAGCCGGCACGATCGCCCTCTACTCGTCCTTCTTCTTTTTCTTCTTCCTCGCCGAGCTGCTGTCCACCTGGCTGTCGCGCTGGGCAGCGTTCCTCATCGTGTTCCTCATCATGGTGGTGCTCGCTGCTGCGTTCGCCCTCTTTGGCTGGCGCAAGGTGAAAACCATCGGCAAGCCCGAGAAGACGGTGCAGTCGGTGAATGATCTCAAGACCCTTGTCCCGGGCAAGGCCACCAAGAATCTCGAGAAGCGCGAGCAGGACGGCATGTACACCTAAGCCGTCAGTGCACCCGCTCTGATCCCCTTTTCCCTCAGGTATTCTGCAGGGATAAAGGGGGTTTTCCATATCGTTCCACCCGCACCGTATGCCTAAGGAGTCTGCTGTGTCCCGTCGTCCGCTGAGTCAGCGATTGCTCCCGCCACGCTGGCGACGGAATCACACCGAGCATTCCCCCGCCATTCCCAGCGCTGTGGCCCTCGAGGGCCCCTTTACGCACGAATGGATCCACACCCGCGGCATCCGCCTCCACGCCGCGACCGCCGGCGATCCCCACGATCCGCTCATCGTGTTCGTGCACAGCGCGCTCGGCGGCTGGTTCGATTATCGCCACGTGCTGCCCACCGTCGCCGCTGCTGGCTACCACTGCGTGGCCATCGATATGCGCGGCTTCGGCATGTCGGATAAGCCACCCAGCGACTATGATCTGCGCACCCTCGCCGGGGATGTCTATGGCGTGATCCACGCAACCGGGCATAAGGATGCGGTGGTCGTGGGCCATGCCGCGGGCGGCGCGGTGGGCTGGGCCTTGGCCATTCATCATCCCGAGGCCGTGCGCGCGCTGGTCTCGATTGCCGCCGCGCACCCCACCGATCTGCGGCGCTGCACCTTCAGCTATCCGTGGATGTTCGGCACCCCGATTCTGCGCCATCTCAGCGCGCTGCTGCCGCCGCGCCTGCATGCACTACTCACCACCCCGCAGTCCACGGCCCGGGTGAATCTGGTGACTAATACTGCGGAGGGCTTTCATACCACCACCGCAGGCAAGAAGGAGATGCAGCTGCGCACGGTGGCCTATAGCATCGCCAATACCTCTCCCGCGCGCGCTAAGGTGGCGCGCATCGAGCTCGCCCCCGTGCCGCTGCGGTGGATGACCGCCCCGGTGGAGCAGCCGGTGCTGCTGCTGCAGGATTCTTCCACCCCGTGGGCACGACTGGCCGAGCGCGCCGCCAAGCGCGTCAAATCCGAGACCAGCGTGGTGCACATTCCGCAGACGAAAAACATCCCGCATCTCGAAGCACCCGCTAGTTTCAGCTCCGTGCTCGTCTCCTTCGCGCGCTCTCTCTAGGGCGCTTATCGACGCTTCCTCGGCTAGCCCACAACGCAGGCCCCCGTATTCACGGGGGTCTCAAGGCCCGTGGCATCGGCCACGTGCTTCTCTACTTCGGCACGGGTGAGGGCATAGCCGGTATCGGTGTCATCGGCGGCGGCACCGAAGACCACACCCAGCACGTGCCCGTCCTCGCTGAGCAGCGGGCCACCAGAGTTGCCCTCGCGAATGCTGCCGCGCACGGTGTACACCTCGCGGTCGATGCGCTGATCGGCGTAGATCGTGGGGCTATTGATCAAGAGCGAATCGATGATGCGGGCGGGGGCGGCCTCGAAGGGGCCGGACTCGGGAAAGCCCATCACCACGGCGTCCGCGCCGCTCTGTGCCGGTTCCTCCGCCCAGGGCAGAGGATCGATCCCGAGGCCATCGGTGGCGAGGATCGCGATATCAATCACGGGGTTGTAGTACACCACCCGTGCGGTGTGGAAGCCCAGCACGGTATCAAGATCCACCTCGTTCGTGCCGGCCACCACGTGCGCATTCGTCATGATGCGATCCGGGGCCACCACGAAGCCCGAGCCCATGAGCCGGCGCTGGCATTGCGGGGCCTCGCCGATGATATGCACCACCGAGGGGCGCACCCGTTCCACCATCGCCACATCGCTGACTTCGATGCGGGGAGCCTGCACCTGCTCCGGCTTGGGGCTCTGGAAAGGCGAGGTGATCATGGGCATGCCCGAATCATTGAGCAGCACCCGCAGCTTATCCGTCAGTGCAGCCAGGGCCCGCGGGGAATGGGTATCCACCTGTTGCAGCACGGTGGAATTACGCACTCCCTTCGCCAGCCGCGAGTTGCCCTCTGCCAGCGGCGTCGCCAGCAGCCAGGCCACGATGAGCACCACCATCACCTGAAAGAAGGCGCCGGCGAGGGAATCGACCCGGCGCAGCTGCGGCTGGGTGACTTTCTCACGCAGCGAGGCCCCAGCGGTGCCGCCAATGAAATAGCCAATGCAGGAGGCAAGCACCAGCACCGTCACGGCGATCACGATGCGCAGCTGGTTGCTCTCGGTTTGCTGCATGGCCAGCGGGGCCAAGGCAAAGCCAATGACTAACCCGGCAGCGATGCCGATAAAGGAAAAAACCGACCCCACCATGCCGTGGCGCCAGCCGTCGATAAGCGCGAAGAGCAGGAGAAACACCACAACGCCATCCACTATCACGCTGGGATCCATAAGGGCGCCTCTCTTCTCTGCGGCAGGGACATAGTGATTCTAGGGGCTAGGAGTGGCGTTCGTTGTTACGCGACGCGGCTAGGGTAGCGCCCAGATCGTACACCCGATCCTGCGCCCACGGCTGCGCCCAGCCGGCGTGGTCCAAAGCTGCACTCAGAATACCGCCTGTAAAGCCCCACACAATGTAGCCACGACAACGAAACGCCGGACCCCGCCAAGAACCGTGCTCCACCATGAGGCGATTGTCTGGTTCCACCAGCTCCGCTATGGAGGCTCGGAAGACATCATCCGCCTCCTCGGGGCTTACCGGCGCCACCGCAGCGGGGGCGTGCTGATACGCGATCACGGGATGCACCGGGTAGCCGCTGCGGCGCACGTGCACCTCCTCCATCTGGGCCACCGGTGTCACCGTCATCCGGTCGAGACCCGTCTCCTCGTGGGCCTCGCGCAAGGCGCAGTCCACCGCGTTGATATCGGTGGGATCCACCCGGCCGCCGGGAAACGCAATCTGCCCGGAATGATGGCGCATCCGCGGTGAGCGGTGTGTGAGCAGCACGGTGGCGCTGGCCGGAAGCTGGTGTTGCTGCGGGTTGCCGTCGATAAGCATGAGCACCGCCGCCTGTCGATCGCGGCGGGGGCCGCTCTGGCGCGCCCGATCCGAGAGCGCCCGATGCACATGGCCCTCATCCACGGCCCGCACCAAGGGTGCCAGCCAGAGCGGGGCCGCCTCGGGGCGCAGCCGGGTATTCACCCCGCTGGCGTCCGGAGTCATCGCACCGCCTCCTCGAGGGCCGCCACCGAATCGAAGGGTTGCGGCAGGATGCGCTCCACCTCGCCATCGCGCAGCACCACCGTCACCGGCACCACCCCGGGCAGCGACCACGCCGCCGAGGCCGCCCCACGATCATCCTGGAAACTGGGAATATCCACCCCGAGATCCTCGAGCAGCGCCGCACCGCGGCCGGCATCCCGATCCGCGTGCACCCCCACCACCGTCATCTCGGGGTGGCGGGCGGCGAACTCCTCGATCACCGGCAGCTCCTCCCGGCAGGGACCACACCACCACGCCCACA
The DNA here is from genome assembly GCF_019209955.1 of Corynebacterium sp. TAE3-ERU2. Taxonomy (NCBI): domain Bacteria; kingdom Bacillati; phylum Actinomycetota; class Actinomycetes; order Mycobacteriales; family Corynebacteriaceae; genus Corynebacterium; species Corynebacterium sp. TAE3-ERU2. The sequence goes on from NZ_JAHUTL010000003.1 coordinate 306,837, forward strand.
CATTCACCAGCACATAGGGCGAGGCCTCGCCCTCGGTCGCCGCGCCCAAACAGGGCAGCTCCACGCCCAGATCCGCCGCGGGACAAGCGGGGCGGCTGGCCGTCACCGGGGAGGTATCGGTGGGCTGTGGGGAATCGCTGGCCTCCGGGGCGGGCGGGTTCTCGCCGCTGAGCAGACGGGTGACGATGAACGCGATGAGCACGATCGACACCACCACGAATGCCAGATAAATACGAATATGGGTGCGCATCTAGGCCTCCTCGATCCCCGCGAGCTGCAGCAGATGCCGCTGGGCCTGCTCATCGGGGGCGCGCAGCAGGCGCAGTGCCTCGGGCACCTCGGTGGGGCCGACACGGCCATAGCTGGGGCACTGCTGCCGCAGAAAGCACACCCCACAGGCGGCGGTACGCGAGTGACAGATTTGGCGGCCATGGTAGATGATCCGGTGCGAGAACATCGTCCAGTCGGCGCGGGGCAGCTGCTCGGCCAGCACCGACTCCACCTTCACGGGATCGCTCTCTTCGGTGAGCTCGAGCCGGCGCACACAGCGGCCAAAGTGCGTGTCCACCGTGAGGCCGGGAACATCGAAGGCATTTCCTAAGACCACATTGGCGGTCTTGCGGCCCACCCCGGGAAGCGCGGTGAGCTCCTTTAAGGTGCCCGGCACCTCCCCGCCGTACTGCTCGGATAAGGCCATGGCAATGCCGGCAGCGGCCTTGGCTTTATTGCGATAAAATCCAGTGGGCCGAATCAGCTCCTCGAGTTCCTCAGGGCTGGCCTCGGCCATCGCCGCGGCGGTGGGAAAATGGGCGAAGAGATGCGGGGTCACCTCATTGACTCGTTTGTCCGTGCACTGGGCACTGAGTACCGTCGCGATAAGCAACTCAAAAGCGTTGGAGAAATCGAGGGCGCAGTGCGCATCCGGATAGCCGGCTGCGAGCATCCTGCTAACCTTCCGTGCGCGTCGCGTGCGGGCGAGCGGGGTGGTGCCAAAAGTTCGTCCCATAGATATAAGACTAAGCCACACACAATCACCCCCGCCTGTCCCACTAGTAGAATGGAGTCCCATGAGTTCACTTTTTGCACTTGCAACCCCAGTTGTACTGACGGTTTTCGCCATGGGTATGGAGCGCTGCGAGAGCTCCTCTACGACCTCCCGCGCCCGAAAGCAGCGACGCGAGCGCGAGCAGGCCGCACCGCTGGCCCAGGCAGAGCGCGACACCACCACAGAGCGCACCCCAGACCAAGCCGCGGCATAAGACCTCCTACCTTTTTGCTTGTGTGAGTTTCTCAGCCGCCACTGAGGTGATCACATATAAATCACCTAGCGCGCTAGGTCACACGCTAGGAATGGGTTGCTCACATTCACCCCCAAATTTGCATAACTACACAGCGGCCCGCCATCCCGCGATCGCATTAAAAATCCCCTGACCAGCGGCTTATCCGAGATAGCTGGGCAAGATGTCAAATAGTGACACACTCCATAGTAGGATGAGTGAAGACAAACACGGCGCGGGTGCCTATCCCACACTGCCGATCTTGACCGATAGATGTCTGGATATGTTGGTATACAGACGCTCCTCGACATGTGGGCCCACTTTGCTGCATCCTTCGCGCCGTACTCAGCGAAGATACAAGGAGTTAGACAGTGGAATCCGTACAGGAAATCTTGTCGCGGGCAGGCATCTTTCAAGGCGTCGACCCAGTGGCGGTAGCCACCCTCATCCAGGAATTGGAAACGGTGCGTTTTCCGCGTGGCACCACCATCTTCGAAGAGGGCGAGCCCGGTGACCGGCTCTACATCATTACCTCCGGCAAGGTGAAGCTGGCCCGCCACTCCGCCGATGGGCGGGAGAACCTGCTGACCGTGATGGGCCCCTCCGATATGTTCGGTGAACTCTCCATCTTCGACCCCGGCCCGCGCACCAGCGCCGCCGTCTGCGTCACCGAGGTGGCCGCGGCCACCATGAACTCGGAGATGCTACGCAAGTGGATCTCGGCCCACCCCGAAATCTCCGAGCAGCTGCTGCGCGTGCTGGCCCGCCGCCTGCGCCGCACCAACAACTCCTTGGCCGATCTCATCTTCACCGATGTGCCCGGCCGTGTGGCCAAGACGCTGCTGCAGCTGGCCAACCGCTTCGGCACCCAAGAGGGCGGCGCCCTGCGCGTGAACCACGACCTCACCCAGGAAGAGATCGCACAGCTGGTGGGTGCCTCCCGCGAGACCGTGAATAAGGCCCTGGCGACCTTCGCTCACCGCGGCTGGATCCGCCTCGAGGGCAAGTCCGTGCTCATCGTCGCCACGGATCAGCTGGCCCGCCGCGCCCGCTAAAACATACAAAAACACCGCTGCCTCCCCGGTATGGGAGAAGGCAGCGGTGTTGCTGTATGCACGGACAGCCGCAGCTGCGCAGAGGACGGCACCGCCGCACGCCGTGCCGCCCTCATGTACGCAGGTTTATTTCGAGGGCACGTCCACGCCCAAATAGCGCAGGGTCACGCGGGTGGACTGCTCTGCGGCGTGGCGCAACACCGGATCCACATCGGTGTAGATCTCATCGATCAGGCCACGCACGGTGGCTTTATCGCCGAGCTTCTCGAGCGCATCCTCCACCTGCTGCAGGCGCATCTTGCGGCGCTCCAGGTACTTCTTGGCAAAGACGGAGATATCCTCCGCATCGGGGCCATGGCCAGGCAGCATGCGCACATTCTTGCCCCGCTTCTTCAGCATCTTCAGCGTCTTCAGATAGTCCTTGAGATCCCCGTCCGTCTCGGAAATCATCGTGGTGTGGCGGCCGGCGATAGTATCGCCGGTGATAATGCCCTCCAAGGTGGACTTGCCGGGCTTACCCGACCACACGAATAGACACACGGAGTCACTGGTATGGCCTGGGGTGTGTACCACCTCGATCTGCGGGGTCACACCCTCGACCTTGATGATCTCGCCATCTTCCAGCGCCGGCCCACCCAAGCAGTAGCGCTTATCAAAAGCCCGCACCGGCGCACCGGTGAGCTGGCGAATACGCTGGGCGGAATCGGCGTGATCCGCGTGGCGGTGCGTCAATAGCACCTCCGCCACTTCGGAGGCATTCTTATTGAGCACATTCAAGTGCCCCTCATCCTCCGGGCCGGGATCCACCACGATGCTGCGCGGATCACCCTTGGCACGAATAACCCACGAATTAGTGCCCTCGAGCGAGCTGTAGCCGGGGTTAGGGCACAGCACGACTCCCACGGACGGAGATACTGGGCGTAGCTGACTATAAGCGGGATGCTCCATACCCACTAGCTTAACCCTGTTGCCTCGTATACGACTATCAATTTAGGCACGCTTTTCGACGACGAGCTCGACCTCGACCGGCGCGCCGAGCGGCAGCTCCGCCACCCCGACAGCCGAACGCACATGCTGACCGGCCTCACCGAAGATCTCACCAATGAGCTCCGAGGCGCCATTGACCACTCCGGGCTGGCCGGTGAAGCCCTCGGCGCTGGCGACGAAGCCGGTAATCTTCAGCACCCGCGCCACATTATCGATACCCACCACAGCATCCACGGCGGCCAGCGCATTGAGCACGGCCAGGCGGGCGCAGTCCTTCGCCTGCTCGGCAGAGACCTCCGCCCCCACCTTGCCGGTGGCGTGCAGCTCACCCTCCACGAAGGGCAGCTGACCCGAGGTCCACACCTGGTTGCCCACCTCGGCGGCGGGAATATAGGCCGCCACGGGCGCGGCTACGGCAGGAAGGGTGATGCCAAGCTCCTGCAGGCGGGCGCTGATCGAGCTAGTCATTTTTCACCCGCTTCATGTAGGCCACGAGATTTTCCGGATTCGGGCCGGGGATCACAGTCACGAGCTCCCAGCCGTCCTCTCCCCAGGTATCGAGGATCTGCTTAGTGGCGTGGCTAATAAGCGGTACGGTGGCGTATTCCCATTGAGTCATGCGCCCCACCTTAGTGATCTCTGCGCCCTAGCGGGACCCCGCCCCACCCCCAAGGGGACGTAGATGCACATCACACACATACGGGCCCGCAAGTACGATAACTTACGGGCCCGTCGTTTTTGCTATAAAAAGTGCTGGCTGTGTTCGCTGTGGCTAAATGCCCACCAGTTCGCCGCCGCGGGCGAGATAGTTGGACCAATTCTCGATGTGCGGGTTCTTCCGCAGCAGCGCACGGCGCTGACGCTCCGTCAGCCCACCCCAGACGCCGAACTCGATCCGATTATCCAGAGCATCGGCCAAACAATGGGTGCTCACGGGGCATTCTTCGCAGATCTGGGCCGCCCGACGCTGGGCTGCACCGCGCACAAACAAGGCATCCGGATCACTGTTGCGGCAGCGCGCGCGAGTCACCCAATCCTCGCGTTCAACGGGTTCGGTGGAAGAGGAGTGCATTCCGCTGCGGGCCGCTTCTCGATTCAAAATGAGTGAAGTAGTCATCTGCAAAACACGCCTCTCATTGATCAGCAATTTGATACTTGTAAGTGTATTCACAGTGTCGCGGAAGTGTCGAATACGGCATAAAAAGGGGGTACTTGTGGATTCACAAGCGCCAAGCGGTTGCGTACTGTAAGGGAAGTGACCAGCATTGCATCCTTGGGAAAAGTTCTCCTCGCCACCGTTGCCGCTGGTGTGCTAAGTGCCGTGGCACTGACGCCACTGGCAGGGCTCTCCGGCGCGGCAGTCGCGCGCGCCCATGAGTCGATGGCGGCTGACATCGAGAATCTCACCGACGGCACCACCCCGGGCGTCACGGAGATCCAAGACCGAAACGGCGCCCCCATCGCGTGGCTCTATAAACAGCGCCGCTTCGACGTGCCCCCGGATCAGATCTCTGCGGCCATGAAGCGCGCCATCGTCTCCATCGAGGATCGCCGCTTCTATGCGCATGACGGGGTGGACTGGCAGGGCGCCGGGCGCGCCATGGTGAAGAACCTGCTCGCCGGTAGCGTGCTCGAGGGCGCCTCCACCCTGGATCAGCAATACATCAAGAACTATGCGCTCTTGGTGGAGGCGGAAAATGATGAGGAGCAGGCCGAGGCCATCGAAACCTCCTATACCCGCAAGTTCCGCGAGATCCGCGCCGCCGCAGAGCTGGAAAAGCGGCTGGATAAAGACGAAATCCTCGGCCGCTATCTCAACCTCGTCCCCTTCGGCAATGGCGCCTACGGGGTAGAGGCTGCGGCCCGCACCTACTTTGGCATTAGCGCCGCCGAGCTCACCGTGCCCCAAGCCGCCACCTTGGCGGGCATTGTGCAGTCCTCATCCGCGCTGGATCCCTATACCAATATTGCGGGCGTCACCTCGCGCCGGAATGTGGTGCTCGACGCGATGGCGGAGATGAACTACATCTCCCGCGCGGACGCCGAGGCCTTCGCCATGGAACCCCTCGGGGTGCTGGAGCAGCCGCAGGGGCTGCCTAATGGATGTATCACCACCGGCGATCGCGGTTTCTTCTGCGACTATGTGATCCGCTATCTGGAGGAGAAGGGCATTAGCGAGGAGGACCTGCGCACCAATGCCTATACCATCCGCACCTCCCTTGACCCGGAGGTCCAGGCCGCCGCGAAAAACGCGGTCACCAGCTTCACCGACCCCTCCACCCCGGGCGTGGCTCAGGTGATGAACGTGATTAATCCGGGAAAATACTCCCGCGAGATCCAGGCGATGGTGTCCTCTCGCACCTATGGCCTCGATGGCGCGGCCGCACAAACGATCCTGCCGCAGACCTCCACCCTGGTGGGCAATGGCGCCGGCTCGGTCTTTAAGGTCTTTACCGCCGCCGCCGCCATCGAGCAGGGCATGGGCATCGACACCGAGCTCGAGGTGCCGAAGCGCTATGAGGCCTATGGCCTCGGCGAGGGCGGCGCCGAGGGCTGCCCGCCCGGCGCCTACTGCGTGGAAAACGCCGGCCAGTACCCGCCGAAGCTGTCTTTGAAGGAGGCGCTGGCGAAGTCGCCAAACACCACCTTTGTGGAGCTTATTGAGAAGGTCGGGGTGAGCTCCGTGGTGGATATTTCGGTGAAGCTGGGCCTGCGCTCCTATACGGCACCGGGCAGCTTCGATGGGGAAAGCTCCATCGCCGAGTACATGAAAAACGCCAATCTCGGCTCCTATACGCTCGGCCCGACGGCGGTAAACCCGCTGGAGCTATCGAATGTTGCCGCCACCATTTCCGCCGATGGCGTGTGGTGCGAACCCAACCCCATCATGGAGATCACCGACCGCGAGGGCAAGGAGGTGCAGCTCGATCGCCCCGAGTGCGAGCGGGCACTCTCCAGTGGCGTGGCGCAGGCGCTGAGCGACGCTCTCAGCGATGATTTCCGTTCCGGTACCGCCTCCGAGTCGGCGAAGTCGATGGGCTGGAACGGCTCGGCTGCGGGCAAGACCGGCACCACCGAGTCCAACCTGTCGAGCTCCTTCCTCGGCTTCAACTCCGGTTTCGCCGCCGCCACCTACATCTACAATGACGGCACCTCGGCCGCCCCGCTGTGTACCTCCCCGGTGCGCCAGTGCGGCCGCGGCGACCTCTATGGCGGTAAGGAGCCGGCGCGCACCTGGATTGCTGCGGCACAGCAGATTCCCGCAGCAGCGCAGGGCTCACTCTCCCCCGCCCACGGGCGTTTCCGAGAAGGCACCGCCAAAGATCGCATCCCGAAGGTAGTGGGCATGCAGGAAAAGGATGCCGTCCGTGCACTAGAGGAGGCCGGGCTTCGCGCCCAGGTCAAGTTCGTGGCCGGCAATGGCACCCCGCGCGGTGAGGTGAAGGGCATCGAGCACGAGCCCATCATCCACCAGGGATCGACGGTGACGCTGAAGATCTCCGATGGCTCCGCGCCCCCGCCGCCACCGCCGCCCCCATCCTCGCGGTCGAACCCGGAGCCCCCGCCGCCGCTGCCCGATCCCGACGAGATTTCGAACGCGATTAACGATCTTCTGCGGAATTTCTAGCTGAGCTTGGCCTTGACCACAGCGGAGATGCGGGCGCCATCGGCGCGGCCGGCGGCCTGGGCGGTGGCGGACTTCATCACCGCCCCCATCTCACGCATGGAGCTTGCGCCCGTCTCCGCGATGCAGGAGTCCACCAGCTGCTCCAGCTCGGCGTCGCTAAGCTGCGCCGGCTGATAGCTCTGGAAGACGGCGATCTCGGCCTCTTCCACCGCGGCAAGTTCCTCGCGCCCGGCGTCGCGATAGGTAGTGACGGATTCGCGGCGCTTCTTGATCTCGCGGGCAATGACGGCGAGGATGTCGGCGTCGACAAGCTCGGTGCCGGAGGAGGTCTTCTCATACTGCACGGCGGAGAGCAGCTGCCGGATGGCATTGGAGCGCTGCTTGTCGCGCGCTTTCATGGACTCTTTGAGATCGGCGCGGATCTGTTGTTCTAATTCGCTCATGCCTCAACGATATCGCTAGGGTGTGAAGTGTGACTGCATTATTCCGCCGACTTGGTTCCGCGAGCGCCGCCGTCGCCGCCCTTGGCGCGGGCGTTGCGCTCAAAGGCATCACCAACACCAGCGACTTTCGCCTCGACACCCTCGAGCTGCCTCTGCTCGAGCCCGGGGTGCTGCGCGAGAAGGATTCCTTCGACATCCTGCACATCGCCGATCTGCACATGCTGCCCTCCCAGGGCAGCAAACAGCAGTTCGTCTCCGGGCTGGCCCAGCTGCACCCAGATCTGGTGATCAATACCGGCGATAACCTGGGCGATCCGCAGGCGGTGCCCTATGTGCTGCAGGCCCTTAACCCGCTGCTGGATGTGCCCGGCATGTTCGTCTTTGGCACCAATGATTACTTCGCCCCGCGGCCGGTGAACCCCTTCAACTACCTGCTGGGGAAGAAGCGCACCCCCTCCCGCGTGGAGCTGCCGTGGCGGGGCATGCGGGCCGCCTTCATCGAACGGGGCTGGCACGACGCCACCCACCAGCGGGTGGAGGTGAAGGTGGGCGATGTGCGCCTCGCCGTGGCCGGGGTGGATGACCCCCACCATGACCTCGACGACTATGAGCAGATCGCCGGCCCGCCCAATGCCGATGCGGATCTCGCCATCGCGCTCACCCACTCCCCCGAGCCGCGGGTGCTGGAGCGTTTCGCCGCGGACGGCTATCAGCTGAGCATCTCCGGGCACACCCACGGCGGCCAGATCTGCCTGCCCGGTGGGCGCTCCATCGTGACCAACTGCGGCATCGACCGCGAGCGCGCCCACGGGCTGCACCGCTTCGATGGGATGCACATGTATGTCTCCCGCGGGCTCGGCACCTCGAAGTATGCGCCAGTGCGGCTCAACTGCCCGCCCACCGCCACCCTGCTGCGCCTCACGGAACGCCACTAGCTGCTGTTTTGTAGTTTCTTCCGGCGCTGTCCTATAGTGTTTCAGGTAGCGACGGGATATGGCGCAGCTTGGTAGCGCGCTTCGTTCGGGACGAAGAGGTCGCAGGTTCAAATCCTGTTATCCCGACCACTGGAAAAGGTCAATCATCCACCGGATGATTGGCCTTTTCGCATGTCCGGCGGCGTTATTTAGAGCTCGCCGTAGACCAGCTCCCCGCCCAGGATCGTGGCCAGCACCTGCACGCGGCCGATCTCCTCGGGCGCTACCTGCAGCGGGTTGCGATCCAAGAGCACGCAATCGGCCAGCTGCCCGGGCATGATCTGGCCCTTGCGGCCCGCCCAGCCGGTGGCCGCCGCCGATCCGGCGGTATAGGCGTAAAGAGCCTGTTCCGCGCTGAGGCGCTCGCTGCCATAGTAGAGCTGCCCCGACTGGGTGGTGCGCGTCACGAAGGACTCGATGGCCTGCAAGGGCGCCCCGTCGGTGACGGGACGGTCCGAGCTTCCGGGCAGGATGAGGCCGGCGTCGAGAAGCCTGCGAGCCGGATAGGAGAAGGCGGCGCGTTCCTCGCCAAGCACCCGGATCACGGCATCGCCGAAGGCGTGCACGAAGCGCGGCTGCGGCGCAATCACGATGGGGCGGCCGTTGATCGCGGCCAGCTGATCATCACGCACCACCCCGCCGTGCTCGATGCGGTGTGGAATCGCCGGCGCGCCATAGGTGTCAATGATCTCGGAGAGAATAGCCACCGATAGATCCACCGCCGCATCGCCGAGCGCATGCAGGGCCAGCGACCAGCCGGCCGCCGCCGCGCCGAGCGCTTGTCGACGCATCTCTGCCGGATCCCCCTGAAAATAGCCGCGGTGCGGGCAGCACAGGTAGTCCTCCGCCATCGCCGCAGTAGTGCTCAGTATCGAGCCATCCATAAACATTTTGGTGGGCCCGATCTGCAGCCACTCATCGCCCAGGCCAGTACGGATGCCGCCGTCGAGGCCATAGCCATAGCCATCCGCCGAGTGGCCGGCGATCTCGTGCAGGGCGTCGATGGTGGGCATGATCTGCATCCGGGTATGGCGGGTGGCCTGCTGATAGGCCCCGATCTCCCGCGGGCTATGCCCAATCCAGCCGCCGGCCACGCCACAATCGGTGACCGAGGTCAGCCCCTCGGAGAGATAGTGCGCGGTTGCCTTCTCGATGGCGGCGGCGATCTCGGTGCTTGATTCCGGCAGCAACACCTGCTGCACCAGCCGCATCGCATTCTCGTCGAGCAGACCGGTGGCAGCCCCGGTGCTATCGCAGACCACCTCGCCGCCGTCTACCAGCGGCGGGTGAGAGGGATCCACCCCGGCCGCCCACAGGGCCGGGGTATTGACGGTATTCGCATGGCCCGAGACGTGTTTGATCAGTAGTGGCCGTCCCGCCGCGGCGCGGTCGAGCGCGGCGATGGACAGCTCGCCATCCTGCAGGGCGCGGGGACGAAACCCGGCGGCAATCACCCAGTCCCGCTCCCCCACATCGGCGGCCGCGGCGGCGATCGTGTCATAGACCTCGGTGGTGGTACACGCCGCCGAGAGATCCACCTCGGACAGCGTCTGGCCAAACCACACGGTGTGGGCGTGGGCATCATTAAAGCCAGGAACAAGGGTGGCGCCGCCGGCGTCGATGCGTCGATCCGCGGGCAGGCGGCGGGCATCCTCGTCGAGCGCCACGAACCGCCCCTGCAGCATCGCCACCGCCGTGGCGCTGGGCTGCTGCGGATTCTGGGTGAGAATCCTCGCGTTCTCCACCAACACAATCGGACTGTGGCTCATAACAACTGCTGTCTCCTCGGATCGAACATGCATCATGCGGGCTATGCGGTGGCCCTCTGGTGGGGGATACATCCTGCACCAACCCCGCCGCTGCCTCTAGCCTTGACTGCAATGCCCTATACAGAGCTAGGAGGCTCGACATGAGCAGGACTGAACCCACCATCGCGGACGGCGACCCACAGGGGCCCGGCACCGTGGAGGTAGATTCCCGCGAGGTGGGCAAGATCGCCCGCGCCGCCTTCGTGGGCACCGTGTTGGAATGGTACGACTTTTTTCTCTTCGGCACCGCATCGGCGCTGGTGTTTAATTATCTTTTCTTCTCCAATGCCGATGACACCACCGCCACGCTCGCGGCCTTCGCGACCTTCGGCGTCGGTTTCTTCGCCCGCCCCTTCGGCGCACTACTCTTCGGCCGCATCGGCGATAAGCTGGGCCGACGGCCAGCGCTTATCCTGTCGATCGTGGTGATCGGGATGGCCACCGGCCTGATTGGCCTACTCCCCACCTACGACTCCATCGGCCTCTGGGCCCCCGTGCTGCTCACCGTGCTGCGCCTCGGCCAGGGCGTGGCGGTCGGCGGCGAATGGGGCGGCGCCACCACGATGGCCATTGAGCACGCCCCCGCCGATAAACGCGGCCGCTATGCCGCGCTCATCCAAATCGGCTCCCCCGTCGGCACCCTGCTCTCCTCCGGAGTATTCGCCCTGGTTCTGCTCATGCCGGAGGAGACCGTGGACTCCTGGGCGTGGCGCATCCCCTTCCTCTTGGCCTTCCCCTTCCTCGGCATTGCGCTGTGGATCCGCCTCAAGGTAGAAGAATCCCCCGTCTTTCGCGCCCTCGCCGCCGAGGCCGACAACGATGCCGAGGAGCAGGGCTCGCTCACGGAGCTTTTCGGCTCCTACTATCGCCAATTGATCCTGGCGGTCTCTGCGGCGCTGCTCGGTATTGGCGGCTTCTTCGTGCTGACCACCTATGTGATGAGCTATGCCACCACCGCCCTCGGCATGGCCCGCCAGGACGTGGTGAACGCCACCCTGCTGGCGGCAGTCTGCCAGATCTTCATCAACCTCATCTTCGGCCGCCTCGGCGAAAAGATCGGCCCGGGCCGCATCATCGGCTGGGGATCGATCGCCACCGCACTACTGTCCTATCCGGTGTGGATGATGATCGACACCGCCAATGTGGCTCTGCTGACCCTCGCGGTGTGCATCGGGCTGAGCGTGGTCACCATCAGCTACTCGGTCTCCGGGCTTTTGCTCTCCGAGCTCTTCCCCGCCCAGCTGCGCTACACCGGCATCGCCATCGGCTCCAATGTGGCCGGGACGATCTCCGGCATGCTGCCCTTCGTGGCCGCCTGGCTCAATAGCTCGGGCGAGCAGCCCTCCGCCTGGCCCGGCATGCTCATCCTCGTGGTGGTGGCGCTCATTAGCGCCGCCGGCGGTTTCCTCGGCGAACGGCACCGCGTCCGCGACGAGGTCGTGCTCGAGGCCACCGACGCCGAGTAGCTAGCTGCTCTCCGGCGGGTCGGCGGTGGCGTCAGGGTGGCGTCGATAAGCCAGCTCTGCGAGCTCGCTTTTCAGCGTGGAGGTCTCCTCCCGCAGCTCGCGCACCTCGTGGGAAAGATCCTGCACGGCCGTGAGCAGCTCCCGGTGGCGGACGGAATCCATGAACTCCTCCGTCTCCGAGGAGGTGGTTTGCACCTGCTCCACCAGCCAGGAGGACAACATCGCGGTCACCACACCGGCGATCGCGATACCGGTGAGCATCAGCACCGACGCCACCAACCGGCCCTGGGAGCTCACCGGCGCAATATCGCCATAGCCCACCGTGGTCACCGTCACCAACGCCCACCACACCGCGTCGCCGAAATCCACAATCTGGCTGCCATCCTGCGTCGCCTCCGCCTCATAGAGCGTGATCGCCGCCACGAAAATCACGAGCACCGCCGTGACCGAGGTGTACCACGCCACGCTCACCCGGGCATTCGCCGCAGAAAAACGCTGCAAAATCACCAACGTCGGCAAAATCCGCAAAATACGCAGCGGGCGGAACATCGGCAGCACAATCAGCGCCAGCTCCCACAGATGGCGCACAAACCAGCGCCAGGAATTCTCCGCCAGCACCAGCCGCACCGCATAGTCGACCAAAAAGCACAGCCAGACGCCCCACATGCCCACATTGGCGATCTTGGTCAGCAGCGCATCATTGGCGCCCAGGGCCGTCCACGCATACAGCACCAAAAACAGTAGTGAGGCCACCAGCATCGGGCCCTCGGAATGGCGCTCCCACTTCTTCTGGGCGCTCACATGGTGCGGCACATGCGGCGCAAAGATCTCCTTAAGCACCACCGAGGTCTTCCGCCGCAGCGGCATGCCTGAAATATCAACGGGCCCTGCGTCCTTATCGGCCCCACTGTCGGTATTTTTCTCAGTCGAAGCAGCCACGGCCCCTACTGTGCCACATGCTCCGTCGCCGCGGGCTTATCGACGCCATCCTCTCGCACCTCATCCGGCTCGGCGGAGCTGGGGCTCTGGTTGGGGCTGGGGCTGGGGCTCTGGCGGCGGGCGAGCCAGAGACCACCGGCGGCCATGATCGCGAGCACCGCCGCCGAGCTGCCCGCCATCACCCCGTGGGCGCTATTGCCGATGGCGCTCAATCCCGCGGTGGCATAGTGCAGCGGCATCAACCCCGTGGCGATCTGCGCCCCGAGCTCCACCGTGCCGGTCGTGGCGCTCTTCCACACCAAGCCCACGACGAGGAGCTGGAGGAGGAATACTGCCCCGACAACACCTGGGGCGAAGCGCTGCGGCAGGAGAAGCTGCACCAGCTGCGCGATGGCCGACCCGGCCATCGTGGCGAGCAGCAGCAGCCCAGCGGAGAGCGCCAGAGCGAGGACTCCGAGATCCCCCACAATGGCCAAGGCCACAGCCGCGCTGGCCGCGATCCCCACAGCAGCCACGAGCTGCTGCAGCAGGGACAGCCGCGCCAGGCCCACTGCCGCTCCGAGCCCCATGGCGAGCGCCGCGATGAGCAGCGCATAGAGCGGGGGCAGGGCGTTGGTGGGGGCCTCCGGCACCTCGGCGGGGTCTGCCTGGGCCGTGTGGGCAGGCAGGGCGCGCTGGATACCGGTGATGGAGTTCTTGTTATCCTCGGCCAGCTTCTCTACCCGCTCAGCACCATCGGCCAAGGCCGTGGCCCCCTCCTGGGCGCGGACGCTGCCGCGTTCCAGCTCGGCGAGGCCCTGGTTGAGATCCTTGGCGCCCTGGGTGGCCTGGAAGATGCCATCGTGGAAGGCATAGCCGGGGGTATTGAGCTGATTGGCGAGTTCCCGCGAGCCCTCCCGCATGCGGGTGAACTGGGCTTTTTGCTCCTCGCTAAGGGTGATATTTTCCAGCTGCGGCCGGTACTCGTTGAGCTGTTCGCGAAGCTCCTCCGAGCGGGGATCCACCGACTCTTCAAGCTCTTTGTCGATCTGATCCAGCGCCGCCAGCAGCTGCCCGCGGGAGGCCTCCACCCCCACCAGCGCCCCGGCGACCTGCTCGATGCCATCGGCGAGTTCCTGGGCGCCCGGGCCCATCTGGCCCACGCCGGCCTGCAGCTGCACCATCCCCGCGGAGAGCTCGCCGGAGCCGCTATGGGCCGCGGAGATGCCGTCGCGCAGCTGGGTGGTGCCCTCGGCGAGCTGGCGGGAGCCATCGCTTAGCTCCTTCACACCGGAGTTTAAGAATCCCGATTGGGTGCCGGCACTACTGGCTGCCCGGCGCGCCGCGAGGAGATCCGCATCCGAGTAGCCGGCCGGGCTGGCGGCCGCAGGCGCGCCGGAGGGCTCATCCTTGGTGGACCACGCATCGGCGGGCTCCATCCTCATCACAGCCGCCGCAATAGTGGCGAGAAGCACAGGAGCAACAATCACGAGCACAGCCAGGAAGCGAGTGAGCATGGAAGAGCTTTTCATGAGCACTAAATCTATCGCTTTCAAGGACGATTCGGCGAGAGGCCCACCGATTTACCCAGCTGGTAACGTAGAATGCGGCAATTTTTCCCGGACTCCTAGTGTGGAACTTTCTATGACCCTATCGACCGTATTGCTGTTAGTGGCAGCCACCGTGGTGTTGGCTCCACTAGCAGTTCGCTTGGGTGACCGGCTTGCGGGCTGGCCGCTCGCGCTGCTGTTCTTCGCAGCAGCGGGTGTGCTGGCCGCCAAGCTACCGGACATCATTGACGGCGACTCGCCCACCTTCTCCATGACGTGGATCAGCGATTTCGCCGCCACAGGCGTAGATGTAAACCTGAATTTTATTGCGGATCCTCTCAGCACCTTCTTTGCTTTGTTGGCGCTTGTGATCGGCGGCGTGGTCTTCATATATTCCGCCGCCTATCTGCACAACGATGACTTCAACCTCAGCTTCTACTGGCTGATGTCCGCGTTCACCTTCTCCATCCTGCTGCTGGTGCTCACCGACGACATCGTGGTGCTGTTCATCGCCTGGGAGCTGGTGAGCATGGCCAGCTTCATGCTCATTGGGCGCGCCAAGGGATCCAGCGGCCAGATGGGCGCGATCCGCACCCTGATCCTCACCTTCACCGGCGGACTCACCCTCCTGACCGCGGTGGCGATCATGGTGGCCAAGACCGGCACGACCTCCATCAGGGAGATTCTCGCCTCCGACTTCTGGGCGGCGGATCCGAACCTTACTACTGTTTTGGCGGTCTTGGTCGCGGTCTCGGCCTTCACTAAATCCGCCCAGCTGCCCTTCCACTTCTGGCTGCCCGAGGCCATGGCCGCCGCCACCCCCGTGTCGGCGTTCCTGCACGCCGCCGCCGTGGTGAAGGCCGGCGTCTATGTGCTCATGCGTTTCTCCGCGGTCTTTGCAGACAACCACACCTGGAATGTACTGCTGATCTCGGTGGGCATGACTACTGCTGTGATGGCGGCATTCTTCGCCATCCAGAAGACCGACCTGAAGAGCCTCACCGCCTACTCCACCGTCTCCCACCTGGGCTGGATCGTGGCGACGATCGGCGTGGGCACCCCCTTCGCGCTGGCTGCCGCCCTCGTGCACACCCTGGCGCACGGGCTGTTTAAGTCCAGCCTGTTCATGCTCATCGGCGTGGTCGACCACCAGGCCGGCTCCCGCGATATCCGTCGCCTGGGGCCGCTGTATAAGAAGATGCCCTTCACCTTCGCCTCCGCCGCCATCGGCTTGATGTCGATGGCCGCCGTGCCGCCGCTCTTCGGCTTCGTCTCCAAGGAGGGCATGCTGGAGGCCTTCACCGAGGCGCCGCTGACCTCCACGGGCGTGAGCTCACTACTGATCGCGGCCGCCGTGGGCGCATGGTTTACCTTCTCCTACTCCGCACGCTTCTTGTTCGGGGCGTTTATCGACGGCGACCGCTCGGTGGATGACGTCCACGAAGCGCCAGTAGCTCTGTGGCTGCCCGCCGCCCTGCCGGGCCTGATGTCGCTGCCGATCGTGTTTGTTCTCGGCGTACTGGATAAGCCCATCGCCGCCGCCGTGGGCTCGGTCGCCTCCGAGCCGGAACTGCACCTGGCGCTGTGGCACGGGGTGAACACTCCGTTCATGATCTCCATGGGTGTGCTGGCCGCCGGCCTGCTCACCATCATCTACCGCAAGCCGCTCTTCAAGGCGATCGGCGAATACACCTTCGCTCCCTTCACCGGCAACCAGGCGCTCGCCGTGCTCATGGGCTCCGCCGCCGGCTGGGGCAAGGCCGTGGGCCGCATGGCGGATTCCTTCTCCCCCTCCCGGCACCTGGCCCCACCGCTGGTGGTGGTGTGCATCCTCGGCTTCATGGTGAGCTTCTTCAGCGGCGGAGTCGATGGCGTTGCCATGCCGCCGCGCGTGGAGGGCACCGATACGCTGCTGGATCTGGTGCCACTACTGATCGTGGTGATGTCCGTCAGCGGCCTCATGCGCGCCAAGTCCCGGCTGCACGCAGTAGTGCTTGTGGGCACCGCTGGTGTGGGCGTGACCCTGCAGGTGCTGCTTTTGGGCGCGCCCGACGTGGCACTGACCCAGTTCACCGTGGAAATCCTCATCACCGTCATGATGATGCTGGTGGTACGCCTGCAACCGCGCTACTTCCACCGGACCTCGGACCGACGCCGCTACTGGTCGGCCGTGCTGGCGATCGCCACCGGTATTGTCACCTTCCTCGCCGTCTACGGTTTGCTGGCCCGCAATGGCGGCCGCTCCGAGATCGCGCAATGGTACATCGATAACGCCCCCGAGATTTCCGGCGGCACCAATATCGTCGCGGTGATCCTGGTGGAGTTCCGTGCACTCGATACCTTGGGCGAGCTGTCGGTGCTGGGCATGGCCGGTGTGGTCATCTACTCGGTGGTGTACTCGGTGCCGAAGCACAGCTTCCTGCCGGGCACCAAGCCGCCGCGCTTCGGCTTTGAGGATCTCAACGCCACCCCGCTGCGGCACGTGTTCAAGGTTGTTGTACCCGTGCTCATGGTGCTGTCCGTGCTGATCTTCCTGCGCGGCCACGAGGACCCGGGCGGAGGATTCGTGGCGGCCCTCGTCGCCGGCGGCGCAATCGCCCTCGGCTACCTGGCGAAACCCGCCGACGAGCGCATCGTCAAGCCCAATACGCCCTTCCTGCTCATCGGTTTCGGCATCATCCTGGCGCTCACCCCCGGCTTCTTGGGGCTGACGGAAGGCTCCTTCCTCTACGCCATCCACGGCCACATCGGTGACATCCACCTGACCACCTCGCTCATCTTCGACATGGGCATCTACCTGGCGGTGCTCGGCATGATCACCATGGGCATCAACGCCCTCGGTGGCCGCCTGCGCCCCGGTGCCTACCCCGGCGATCTCGCCTTCGTCCGCGACGACGAGTCGCCCCTGCCCGATGTCAGCTTCGACGAAGACCCCGAGGCGGAACTGACCGACCCGGACTTCCACCACCAGATGGACGTCGAAAAGCAAGAAGGAAAGAAGGTGCACCAGCAATGATCATGGCCCTGACCATCGCGGTCCTCGTCGCCGGCGGTGTGTACCTCGTGATGCAACGCGGCATGATGCGCATCGTGCTCGGCATGTCGCTCATCAGCCACGCCGCGAACATCATCATCCTCGTCGCCGGCGTCCCCGCCTACCGCGGCGAAGTCTTTGGCGACCGCACCGACATCGCCGACATGGCCGACCCGCTGCCCCAAGCCTTCGTGCTGACAGCCATCGTGATCACGATGGCCACCGTCACCTTCATGCTGGCGCTCGCAGCACTCGGCCTCGACGACGACACCCGCAACCCCACCGACCCCGAAGCGCCCGCCGCGTGGAACACCGCCGGCCGCAAAGTCCGCACCAACCAATCACCCCGCCGCGCCGAAAAGCTCAAGCAACGCTATAAGCGGCACCTGAAGGATGCGGAGGAAAACGACTAATGGACATTGTTCTTCCGCTGTTTGTTGCGATCCCACTACTGATCGCGGGCATCGCGACACTACTGCCCAACAAAACCGCCCGCGACGCCCTGCACCTCATCGTGCCCGCGGGGACCATCATCGCCGGGCTGTGGCTCTTTAGCTACACCGCCGAACACGGCCCCATCGCCCACAACGTGGGCAAATACGTGGGCGGCGTCGCCATCCCCTTCGTGGCCGACCCCTTCTCGGCGGTCATGATCGTCACTACTGCCATCGTGGCATTGTCGGCGAACTGGTTTGCCACTACTGTCGGCGAAACCCGCGCCCGGTTCTACCCGGCGCTCACGCTGATGCTGCAAACAGGCATCAACGGTGCACTACTGACCGGCGACCTGTTCAACTTCTTCGTGTTCATGGAGGTCATGCTGCTGCCCTCCTATGGTCTGCTCGCCATGACCGGCACCTGGTCGCGCATGGCATCGGGCCGACTATTCGTGCTGGTGAACCTGACCGCCTCGACACTACTGCTCATCGGCGTCGGCATCCTCTACGGTGTCGCCGGCTCGGTGAACATCGCCGCCCTCGCCGGGGCAGGGGCAGGAAACGGCCCCGTGACCGTGGCGCTCGGCATCGTGATGATCGCCCTCGCCATCAAGGCCGGCGTGTTCCCCGTGCACACCTGGCTCCCCCGCACCTACCCGGGATCCTCGGCGGCAGTCATGGCGCTATTCTCCGGCCTGCACACCAAGGTGGCGGTGTACATGATCTTCCGCATCTACACCGTGATCTTCGACCTCGACGACCGCTGGAACACCCTCATCATCGTGGTGATGGTGGCCTCCATGCTCGTCGGCGGCTTCGCTGGCCTCGCCGAGCACACCATCCGGCGCGTACTCGCCTACCAGATGGTCAACGGCATGCCCTTCATCCTGGTCATGCTCGCCTTCACCACCCTAGACCCGCAGCGTGCACTCGCCGCCGGCCTGCTCTACGCCCTGCACCACATGATCACCATCGGTGCCCTGACCCTCACCTCCGGAGCGATTGAGGAAACCTACGGCACCGGCCGGATCATTCGACTCTCCGGGCTGATGCGGCGCGACCCTCTCGTAGCCGCCATCTTCGCCGCCGGCTCCTTCTCCATCGTCGGCTTCCCGCCACTATCGGGCCTGTGGGGCAAGCTCTTCATCATGGCCGAGGTGGCGCGCCCCGCCACTACTGCCTCGTGGATCGTGATCACCACCATCATCGTGGCCTCCATGGGCGCACTACTGAGCATGCTGCGCGTGTGGCGGAAGGTGTTCTGGGGCAAGCCGATGCAGACCTCCCAGTTCCCCGCCGACTACGTGATCGCGAAACCGATCATCGCGCCGGCCGCCGTCATGATCCTGCTGTCCTTCGCCATGTTCATCTTCGCCGGCACCATGTTCGATGTGGTGCTCACCGCCAGCGAAGGACTACTGGACGTGAGCAGCTACCAGCAGGCAGTCCTAGACAACTTCGATCAGGCCGTCGGCGTCGTCGCCGGGGCGGCAGGATAGGACAACAATGCACTGGATTAGCTACACCATCTGGTTGATTGGCCAAGTGATTGCGTCGGCAAGCAAAGTCGCAATCGACACGGTTCGCATCAACAACACCCAAGATCCGATCATCGTCAACTATCCCGTGCGGGTCACCGGTGAATGGGAGCGCACGCTGTTCTCCACCTCCATCACCATGACCCCGGGCACCCTATCCGTGGGCTTCCGGCCCGTCGAGACCATCGACGGCGCCGAATCCGAATCCGGCTACATCCTGCTCGTGCAGGCCGTATACGGATCCGATCCCGCCGAAGTGATCGCCGACCTGGCGCACATGGAAGAAAAACTGGCGCCCCGCGTCGCAGACACCCCCCTGCACTACAGCGCATGGATGTATGCCGGCAACGTCGGCGACGGCTACCGCAACGATATCGACTTCCCGCTCGCGGAACTCGACGAAAACAGCGCCAAAAGCAAAGAGCAAAAGCGCGTCGACCGCGTCAAACAAGCCCGTATCGAGGCCGCCAAACGGCAACAGCAGCAGAAAGGAGACAAGAAATGAGCGTTCTTGAGATCATCTGCTACCTCGGCATCGCCACCTTCACCATCGCGCTGACCATCGCGCTGTCGCTCGCCATCCGCTCCCAGGACCCGGGCACCCGCGCACTACTGGCCGACATGGTGTTCTACTGCATGCTGGGCATCTACCTCATCTGGACCCTCACGCACCCCGTATCCATCGCCTATGAGGTAGCCCTCCTGGCCTCGATCATGGGTGCGCTCACTACTGTTTCGCTCGCCCGCATCCTTTCGAAAGGCAGGAGGTAGTCATGACCATCAGCGACATTATCGTCGGAGCCCTCGTGCTCCTGGCCGCATTCATTGCCATGGTTACCGTGCGTTCCATTTGGGAGGCCAAGGATGCGCTGACCCGCGTGAATCTTTTGAGCCCGCTCACGGGAGTAGCACTACCACTGCTGATTATCGCGAACCTGGTGAACGACTTCTCCACCAAGGGGTTTGACCCCAATAACCTCGTTCGCGCCATCATTTCGATCGCTTTCCTACTGGCAGTAGTAAGCGTCTCCAGCTTCTACCTGGCCCGCGCCATCTACGGTGTCTCTGTGGATGACCGCGTGCGCCTGGC
This sequence comes from Corynebacterium sp. TAE3-ERU2, assembly GCF_019209955.1. Taxonomy (NCBI): domain Bacteria; kingdom Bacillati; phylum Actinomycetota; class Actinomycetes; order Mycobacteriales; family Corynebacteriaceae; genus Corynebacterium; species Corynebacterium sp. TAE3-ERU2. The sequence continues at coordinate 327,042 of NZ_JAHUTL010000003.1, forward strand.
CAAGGAGCGTTCCTCCCAGCAGGAGGACGATGCGCCTGCAGAAGACTCCGCCGCTGAGCCCGATCCGCAGGTGTCTGAACAGTAGTACTGTTCTCGCCACCAACCCCCAAGGAATCCTGATCCTTGGGGGTTGTTTTGCGCGCACCTGAAGCCCCACCGCATTCTGGGCGCGGAGGGGCTGAGGCGACTAGGGGTTTAGCTCGCGGGTGGTTCGCACCCGGGCGGCCATGGTTGGTTGCGGATGCGTCTGCCGGCGGAGCGGGAGGCGGCGTAGCCGTTGTTGATGTTCACCGATGGGTGCGGGGTGCCGCGGGCGGTGCCGACGATTCCGGTGTGGGGGTCGCGGCGGGCGTGGTGTCTTCGCGGGTCGCGTTGGGTGTCGTCGTTGTCGGTGTGGTGGGTGCGGCATCTCGCGGTGAGGTTTTCGATGTCAGTAGTGCCGCCGTGTTCCCACGCAGTGATGTGGTGGATGTCGGATCGCGACAGCGGTGTGGAGCAGCCTGGGTGGGAGCACACCCCTTCGGAGGCGAAGAGGGCGAGCCGTTGGGCGAAGGTGGCGGTGCGACGCATGCGGCCGACGCGCAGCGCCATCCCGGTGGAGGGGTCGTGGATGACGTAGAAGCCGTATTTGTTGGCCCCGAGTTCCTCGATCTGGTCGAGGGTGAGGTTGATCCCGGTGTTGGTGGGCAGGGTGTAGCCGGCGGCGATGAGGTCGTCGCGGTCGAAGTCTTTGGCGGAGAAGCTGAACACCATGGCGCTGCTCCGGCTGGTGTCGCCGCGGTTCATGACGGCGCAGGCGGCGTCGGCGCTGCGCTGGTCGAAGGTGCGGGTATCGCCGTGGGGTCGCGGTTTCCGGAGTTCGGCGTCGAGTTGGGCTTTGAAGTCGGCGATGGCGGCGGCGGGGAGTTTCGCGTTGATGGAGCAGGTGCCGTCTTCATCGGTGCGGGTAATGCGGAAGAAACGCTTGCGGCGGCCGCGATCGGGGTTGGCGCCGAGCCGGGCGTTGAGGGTGCGGACGCGTTCGATGGCGGCGGCGCGCACGTCGGCGTAGCTATGGGTGGTGGCGTAGGTGACGAGCTGATTGCGCAGGGTTTCGCGGATCAGGGCGTTGTCGGTTTTGAGTTTGGCGAGTTTCGTTTCGATGACGGTGCGGGTTTCTGCGGAGATGAGGGCCTGGCGCAGCAGATGTTCACTGGCGGTGCGCAGCTCGGCGGCCTCGGCGCGGCGGGCGCGGACCTCGTCGTCTTCCTCGGTGGCGTCATCCACCATGGGCCCGTAGAGCCGGTGCGCCTGGGTGGAGACAGTAGTGGCGCGGCTGCGGGACCAGCCGAAGTCTTCTTCGAGCACCCGCACGGATTTCCCCGTTCCGGCGACCACGCTGGATAGTCCGTTGGCGAGCCGGTGCGCGAGTAGCACGTCGATGTGCGCTTTGAGCCCCATGAGCGCATCCATGGCGACGATCTCCTCCCACTGCTCGGCGATCTCGGCGTCGCTGGCAGTAGTGAGCACCGATTCGGCGGCCTCGAGGGCGGCGGCGAGATCGGCGCGGGCGCGCTGCAGGGTGGTCATGGCTCACATCGTGGCCCACCCGCCGCGCGTTGTCATCACGCTGCACGCTTATCGACGCCATCCTGTGCATAACCCCTTTTTCTATCCACAGCCCCTAGCCGAAGATGCCGCTGAGTCCGAGTACCATGTTTTCTGCCTTTCTGGGCACCGGCGCTGGCCGGTGTACTTATAATGCGGGGCATGAGCACTGATTCGGCGAACGCCCGCACCCGCATTCTGGTGGTGGCCCGCGAGTTGTTTGCGGAGAGCTCTTTCGCGGGGGTGTCGTTGAAGGAGATCGCCCAGGTGGCGGAGGTGTCGCCGGCGCTGATCGTGAAGCATTTTCACAGCAAGGAGAACCTGTTCGCGGCTACTCTCGATTTTTCGGAGTCGGCGCAGGCGCTGTTCGCGGGCCCGTTTGCCCAGCTGGGTGCCACTGCGATTGAGGAGACGCTGACGGCACCGTGGGCTGCGCCTTATTCGATTGTGCGGGCGTTGACGATCGCGGATGGTTCCTTGGCGTCGTTGCAGGCGATCGGCGAGCGTATTCAGCGCGATATTTTGCAGGTGCTCACTGACCGCATCGCGGCGGAGGCCCCGCATCCTTTTCCCGCGCCGCGGCTGCGCGCCCAGGCGGCGATGTCCCTGCTCACGGGCTTATCGCTGATGCGCCGCTGCGGGGATGTGGAGTTTGCCTCCTTTCCCCACGAGCAGCTGGTGGGCTTTTATGCCACCCAGCTGCAGTCGCTTATCGACGGCCACCCCCAGCCACGCTAACTACTGCGCCGCACGCACCTGGTTGATCACCACGGAGAAGTCCCGCTCTCCTTCCCCCGCGTCCTGCAGCTGGGTGAATAGCTCGAGGGCGTGCCGGCCCAGCTGGGTGTCGGTGCTGGTCTGGGTGGCGGAGTCGATGGCCAGCGCGAGGTCTTTGCAGATGAGGTTGGTGGAGAAGCCGGCGGCGAAGTCCCTATTGGCGGGGGCGCTATCGACCACATCGGGTACGGGGCAATTAGTAGTGAGAGCCCAGCAGCTGCCGGTGGAGTTCGAGACCACGTCGAAGAAGGCGCGGGGGCTGAGGCCGAGTCTTTCGCCGAGCACCATGCCCTCGGCGATGGCGATCTGCTGGATACCGAGGATCATGTTGTTGCATAGCTTGGCGGCCGCGCCGGCGCCGGGGCCGCCGCAGTGGGTGAGGGATGCCCCCATGACCTCGAGCACGGGGCGGGCCTGCTCCACGGCCTCGACCTCGCCGCCGACCATGAAGGCCAGCTTCCCGGCGCGGGCGCCCACCACACCCCCGGAGACGGGGGCGTCGATGTAGCGGTGCCCGGCCGCGGCGGCGGTGGCGGCGTTGCTGGTGGCTTCGTCGACGCCGATGGTGGAGGAATCAATGAAGAGCGCGTTGCCGGGGTGCTCGGCGATGATCTCGCGGAGGGTGGCGTCGACAAGCGCACCGTTGGGGAGCATGGTGATGATGATGCTGGCGTCGTGGGCGGCGGCAGCGGCGGATTCGTGGACGTCGATCCCGGCCGAGCGGGCGGCGGTGATGGCCGGTTCCACCACGTCGAAGCCGGTGACGGTGTAGCCGGCGGCGTGGAGGTTGCTGGCCATGGGCCCGCCCATGTTGCCGAGGCCGATGAAAGCGATGGTGGTCATTGCTCTCTCCTTCTCTCTTTAGTCCACGACCGGCATCACGAAGTGGGAGCCGGAGTGGGGGGTGATGGCGGCGTCGTCACGCGTCCAGCGGGAGGTGACGGTTTTGGTCTTGGTGTAGAAGCGGAAGGCGTCGGGGCCGTGCTGGTTGAGGTCGCCGAAGCCGGAGGCCTTCCAGCCGCCGAAGGTGTGATAGGCGATGGGCACGGGGATGGGGACGTTGATGCCCACCATGCCCACCTGGATGCGCTGGGCGATATCGCGGGCGGCGCCGCCGTTGCGGGTGAAGATGGACACGCCGTTGCCATAGGCGTGTTCGGTGGCCAGGCGCAGGGCCTCGTCGATGCTCTCGGCGTGGACGATGGTGAGCACGGGGCCGAAGATCTCGTCGGTGTAGATCGACATCTCGGGGGTGACGTGGTCGAAGAGGGTGGGCGCCAGGTAGTAGCCGCCGCTGAGGTCCTCGCCCTGGAAGCTGCTGTCGGTGGCGCCGCGCTCGCGGCCGTCGACGACCAGCTCGGCACCGGCCTCCACTCCGGCGTCAATATAGGAGCGCACCCGCTCCACCGCGGAGGCGGCCACCAGCGGGCCATAGTCGGCATCGGGGTCGAGGCAGTGGCCCACCTTGAGGCCCTCGATGCGTTCCACCAGTTTCGCGCGCAGCGCGGTGGCGGTCTCCTCGCCCACGGGCACGGCCACGGAGATCGCCATGCAGCGCTCGCCGGCCGAGCCATAGGCGGCGCCCACCAGGGCGTCGGCCACCTCGTCGAGGTTGGCGTCGGGCAGGATGAGCATGTGGTTCTTGGCGCCACCGAAGCACTGGGCGCGCTTGCCGGTCTCGGCGCAGCGGGTGTAGATGTACTGGGCGATTGGGGTGGAGCCGACAAAGCCGATCGCTTGGATCACCTCGGAGTCGAGGAGGGCGTCCACTGCTTGCTTATCGCCGTGCACCACGTTGAATACTCCGTCCGGCCCGCCTGCGGCGGTGAATAGCTCGGCGAGTTTCAGGGGCACGGAGGGGTCGCGCTCGGAGGGCTTGAGGATGAAGGCATTTCCGGCCGCGAGTGCCGGGCCGGCCTTCCACAGCGGGATCATGGCGGGGAAGTTGAAGGGGGTGATCCCGGCGACCACGCCGAGCGGCTGGCGCATGGAGTAGGTGTCCACCCCAGTGCCCACCGAGTCGGAGAACTCGCCTTTGAGGAAGTGCGGGGCCCCGAGGGATACTTCCACCACCTCGAGGCCGCGTTGGACATCGCCCTGGGCATCGGCGAAGGTTTTGCCATGCTCCAGCGAGAGCGCGGTGGCCAGCTCATCCATGTGCTCGTTGATCAGCCGGATCCATTCCATGAGCACCCGCATGCGCTTTTGCGGGTTCAACGCGGCCCATTCGGGCTGAGCAACTCGAGCGTTATTGATGGCTTCCTGCACATCGGCGGTGCTGGCCAGCCGTACTTGGGCTTGGACGGTGCCGGTGGAGGGGTTCATCACGTCCTGGGTGGCAGTGGAGCTGCCCGCCCATTCGCGGCCACCGACGTAGTGGTTGATGGTCTTCATGGGAGTCTCCTTACTACTGTGCGAAAGTGTTATACGCCACACAGTAGTGAGTCACCCGTCACATTCCTAGGATTTATGCGATGGTGAACACCATTTACCCCAGACGCGAAAAACCCGCCCCCGAGACACAGGGGCGGGCATTGCGCGCGGTCTTAGCTCTGGGTGAAGAGCTCCTTGACGCGCTGGGAGAGATGGGGGTCCACCTTGCCCCAGTACTCATAGACCTGCTGCTCGACCTGCTCGCTCACCCCAGCCATGGCGCGGGCAATATTGCCGGCCATGCGCTCGCGGGCGGCGTCGTCAAGCACCTCACGGTAGAGCATGCCGGGCTGGGCAAAGTCATCATCCTCGGGGTGCTGCACATAGGCGCCGCGGGTGAAGTCGGTGCCGTGGGTCTCATCCCACAATCCGAGATCTCCGGCCACGCCCACGGTCACGCCGGAACCGGAGGTCTCCTTATCATCGTCCGTACCGGCGCCCTTGGCGTAGGCGTTCGGGGAGTAGACAGGATCGGAAGGATCATTGAACTCATAGGCCATCGCGCCATCCTTGGCGTAGGTATTGACCTCGTTCAACGGGCGGTTCACCGGCAGGTGGTGGGCATTGGCGCCCACGCGGTAGCGGGCCGCATCGGCATAGGCGAAGCTGCGGGCGATGAGCATCTTGTCCGGGCTGAAGCCGATGCCACGCACCAGATTGCTGGGCTCGAAGGAGGCCTGCTCGATCTGGGCGAAGAAGTTCTTCGGGTTGCGGTTGAGCTCGAAGTAGCCGACATCGATGAGCGGATAATCCTTCTGGGACCACACCTTGGTGAGGTCGAAGGGGTTCCAGCGATAATCCTCGGCCTCGTCGAGGGGCATAATCTGCACCTTGACGTCCCAGCGCGGGTAGTCGCCACGCTCGATGGCGTTGAAGAGATCCTCGCGGGAGGTATCAGCATTGGCGCCCACGGCGGCCTCCGCCTCCTCATCGGTCCAGAACTCCCAGCCCTGCTGGGTCTTGAAGTGGTACTTCACCCAGAAGCGCTCACCGTCTTCATTCACCCACTGGTAGGTGTGGGAGCCGAAGCCGTCCATATGGCGGAAGTTGGTAGGAATACCGCGATCGCCCATGAGATAGGCCACCTGGTGGGCGGACTCCGGGGTGCGGGTCCAGAAGTCCCACTGCATATTGGCATCGCGCAGGCCGGTATCGGGCAGGCGCTTCTGGGAGTGAATGAAGTCCGGGAACTTTATGCCGTCGCGGATGAAGAACACCGGGGTGTTATTGCCCACGAGGTCATAGTTGCCCTCCTGGGTGTAGAACTTCAGGGCGAAGCCGCGCACATCGCGCCAGCCGTCCGGGGAGCCCTGCTCGCCGGCCACGGTGGAAAAACGCGCCAGCATCGGGGTGACGCGCCCCGGCTGGAAGAGATCGGCGCAGGTATAGCGGGACACATCCTCGGTGATGTGCAGCTCGCCGAAGGCACCGGAGCCCTTGGCGTGCACCACGCGCTCGGGCACGCGCTCACGGTTGAAGTGGGCCAGCTTCTCCAGCAGGTGCACGTCGCGCAGGTCGACGCTGCCCTGCCGGCCCTGCGTGACGGAGTGGTTTTCACTGCTCACAGGGGCGCCATTCAGGCGGGTGGTCTGCTCGCCACCGGGGGTGCGGGCACCGCCGTTGACGATGGCATCTAGGTCAGAATTGTGCTGTTCAGCCATGGGTCCTCCTCAAAGGAATTTTTATAGGCGCCATCTAATTGATGGCTACTGCTTAATAAGTATACCCGTTGTATCTAAAATTCCAATTAATCATCGCCTAACCCATAGGTATTACCGAAGGCAAGCCTTAGTTCGCGATCCGTTTTGCTAGGATCATCAGGTATGAGAGCACCCGCCGGCGCAGGGAACCCCGAGCGCGATGACGAGCACGTCACCGAACTCGCACTCGCCGCTGGGCGCGGCAACAAAGCCGCCCTCACGGAGTTCATTCAGGCCACCCAAGCAGATGTCTGGCGCCTGCTCGCCCATCTCGCCGGCCGCGATCACGCCGATGACCTCACCCAGGAAACCTATCTTCGCGTGATGAAGGCGCTGCCGAAGTTCGCCGCCAAGTCCAGCGCCCGCACCTGGCTGCTTTCCCTCGCCCGCCGCGTCTGGGTCGATAGCGTGCGCCACGATATGGCGCGCCCCCGCAAATCCATCACCGAAATCGATGACGTCCCCCGCTCCACCACCCCGGCCGCCCTACCCGAGTGGATCGATGCGCGGATGGTGATTGAAAAACTCCCCCCGGACCGCCGCGAGGCCCTCATCCTCACCCAGGTACTGGGCTATAAATACGAAGAGGCAGCCAAGATCGCCGGCTGCCGCGTCGGCACCATCCGCTCCCGGGTGGCGCGTGCTAGGCAGGACATTATCGCCGCCACCGCCACCCAGGATTCCCCCGCGCGCAGCTCCTAGCGCTTAGCTGCGTAGTAGCGCCCCATGAACTCATCCCGGAACTCGTAGTAGTAGCCGCCCTCCAGCGACGCCCGGATACGATCCACCAGCCCCACCATGAAGTAGAGGTTGTGCATGGTGCAGAGGGTGCCGGCCAAAAACTCCTTGGCCTTGAGCAGATGGTGGATATAGGCGCGGGAGTAGTTCTCGCTCACATAGCCACCGAGCTCCTCGTCGATGCCGCTGAAGTCGCGCTTGAAGCGGGCGGCGGCCAGATTCATCCGGCCATCGAGGGTATAGACCCCGCCGCGCCGCCCCAGCCGCGTCGGCGCCACGCAATCGAAGGTATCGGCCCCAGACTCCACGGCGGTGAAGATATCGTCCGGCTCGGAAATACCCAAGAGGTGGCGGGGACGATCCTCCGGCAGCTCATCGCATACCCAGCCGACGATGGTGCCCAGATTCTCCTTCTCCAGCGCCCCACCAATGCCATAGCCGCCGAAGCCGCGCTGGCCCTGTTCTTCCTGCTCATTCGAGAGCTGCACCAGCCCCCGGGCGGCCTGGCGCCGCAGGTCCTCATATTGGGCTCCCTGCACCACGCCCCAGAGCGACTGCTCCGGCCGGTGCTGGCGCTCCTCGGAGAGCCGCTCGTGCTCGAGCAGGCAGCGCTGCGCCCAGCGGTGGGTACGCGCCACCGACTGCTCCTGATACTCGCGGGTATCCACTAGGGTGGTGAGCTCATCGAAGGCGAACATGATGTCCGCGCCCAGCTGGTGCTGGATCTGCATGGACACCTCGGGGGTGAAGCGGTGCTTCGAGCCGTCGATGATGGAACGGAAATCCACGCCGTCCTCATCCACCAGCGCCATGCGGTCCTTCTTCCGGGCGCGAATATCCCCCGCATCGAGCCCGGAGGTGTCCATGGCCAGCACCTTTTTAAATCCCACGCCGAGGCTCATCACTTGGAATCCGCCGGAGTCGGTATAGGTGGGCCCGTGCCAGTTCTCGAAGGCGGCCACCCCGCCGGCCTCGTCCACAATATCGGGGCCGGGCTGCAGGTAGAGGTGATAGGCGTTGGAGAGAATCGCCTGCGCCCCGCTGAGCCGAATCTGCTCCGGGGTGAGGGTTTTCACGGTGGCTTTCGTGGCCACCGGAATGAACGCGGGCGTGGCAATATCGCCGTGCGGGGTGTGAATCACCCCGGCGCGACCGTGCTGGCCCTCGAGGCGATTGGTGACATCAAAGTAGTTCATGGCTATAGCTCTTTTCCTGCTTATCGACGCCCACTCGCCGTCGATTCCATCTCTTTTTCTAGGCTAGTTCCTTCCACATCCAGCGAGGGCAGGATGCGATCGAGCCAGCGCGGCATCCACCAGGTCGCCCGGCCCAAAAGGAACATGGTGGCGGGCACGAGGGCCATGCGGATGAGGAAAGCGTCGACAAGCACAGCGACGCCGAGGGCGAAACCGAAGATCTTCACAAAGGGCAGCGGCTGGGTGATATTGGCGAAAAAGACCGCCATCATAATCAGCGCGGCGGCGGTGACCACGCGCGAGCCCAGCAGGAAGCCCTGGACGGTGGACGCATCCACCAGGCTGAAGGGGGTGGTGTTCTCCTCGGGGTGTTTCTGCAATTCGATATAGCGTTCCCGCATGCGGGTGACGAGGAAGACCTGATAGTCCATCGCGAGGCCGAAGGTGACGCCGATGAGGAAGATCGGCATGAAGGAAATGATCGGCCCGGGTGTGTCCACGATGCCCCATAGCCCCTGCTGCCAGAAGAGGATGGTGGTGCCGAATGCGGCGCCGACGCTGAGCAGGAAGCCGAGACCAGCGACCAGCGGCACCATGAGCGAGCGGAAGACCATGAGCAACAAGACGATAGCCAGGCCCACCACCACGGAGAGATAGATGGGCATGGCGTGGTCGAGCTTGGTGGTCACATCCTGCTGCACGGCGGTCAGGCCGGTAATGCCGATCTCGATGCCGAGGCTGCGGCGCAGGTCATCGGCCTGGGCGCGCAGTGCGTGCAGCAGCTCGGTGGAGAGCGGATCATTGGGGCCCAGCCGCGGGGTCACCAGAATCTGGGCGGAGGTGCCGGCCTTATTCACCCGCACCACTTGGGCGTGGGCCACATCGGCGTTGGCATTAAATTTCTCCGCCGCCATCTGATAGGTCAGCGGGGCCAGCTGCTCCACCCCGGCATCCTCCGGGATCCCGGCGGCGGCACGATAGGAGCTCAGCGCCGCGGCCTGGGTGTTCATATCGCTGACATCCATGACCACGAGGAAGGGGGCGTTTTTGCCCTCGCCGAAGCCTTCCGCCAAGAGCTCGGCCGACTTGCGCTGGGTGGTATCGCGCTCGGCCACCGAGTCCGAGGGCAGCGCCAGATCGAGGTGCGTGACGGGAATACTCAAAGCGCTCAGGCCGATGGTCACCGCCGCCAGCACCAGCGCCGGATAGCGCTGCACCTTCGTGATATAGCGATAGGCCAGCCCGGAGCTGCGCTGATAGGAGGGGCCTGCCTCGCGCTTGGTGGAGCGCAGCCCGGGGATCTTCAACCCAAATACGCGCCCCTTGAGCACGCCCAGCAGGGCGGGGATGAAGGTAAGGGCGATCAGCACCGCCACAAACACCGTCGCCGCGGCGGCAATACCCATCCAGGAAAGGAAGGGAATCTTCGCCAGGGTGAGCGCCGCCAGGGCGATAATCACGGTCAGACCGGCAAAGACCACCGCCGAACCGGCCGTGCCTAGGGCCATGCCCGCGGACTCCTCCAGGGATTGCTCCTCGCCCTTCTCATCCAACTCGGCGCGATAGCGAGAAAGAATAAAGAGGGCATAATCGATGCCCACGGCCAGGCCGAGCATGAGCGCCAGCACGGGCGTGATGTTATTCAGATCCACCACGGCAGTACCCAGCACAATGCCGAGCGCGCCAATGCCCACGCCGATCACCGCGGTAATCAGCGGCATGCCGGCGGCCACCACGGAGCCGAAGGTAAACAGCAGCACGATCAGCGCCACCCCGAGACCGATCATCTCGGACTTGGACTGCACCTCAATGGGCTCGGCGAAGCCCGGGCCGCCCGCTTCCACGGTGATCCCCGCCTCGCGGCCGAGCTCGATGGCCTTATTCACCGCATCGCGCTGCTCCTGGTTCACATCCCCCGGCGCGGGGGCATCGAAGGCGAAGCGGGTGGTGCCGATGGTGCCATCATCGCTGAGCACGCGGAGGAAGTAGGCATTGGTTTCCGCGAGTTCGCGGGGCAGGCCCTTCTCCACGGATTGCTCCACCACGCCCTCGATGAGCTTGGGATTAACATCCACGGGGTTGCCGAAGGTGCGCTCCTCGGCGGCTTCGGGCAGATCCGCGCGCAGGGAGTCAATCACCTTCTGGATGGCCTCGTGATTCTTCGGATCCGCCAGCTTTTCGCCCGGCGGGGCCTGGAACACCAGGTCCACATCGGTGGCGAAGCCAGGGGAGACGCCGCCTTCGAAGTTGTGCTCCATCATCTGCCCCGCCTCACTGGAGGGCATATCGGGGATGGAGAAGGCATCATCGAAGCCGTCTTGGAAGGCCACGGCGCTCACGCCGACGGCCGCTAGAATGCCCACCCACAGCAGAACCACGATCCACTTCAACCGAAAACACAGTTTGCCGAGGTGATACAAAAACTTCGCCACAGTATCTTCTTTCCGCTTCTTCTTCAGCGTGGAGTTCGCTCGGCCAGCGCACAACGCGGCGGCACTGTCTCACTCATGGTAATAAACAACATGGACACGTACGTAACAGCACGGTTTTTAGATACGCTGAACACTACGATGACTTCCTCCTCTGGGCGGCGCCGCCGCGAACCCCCTCTGCCCGTCAAGAATGGCCTCTCCCCGTCCCGCGTCCGCCTGCCGGACACCCCGCGCGGGGCGGTGAGCGCCCTCGAGTTCCTCACCGATGTGGTGTTCAACCAGCGCCACCGCCACCCCGAGGACGATGAAGCGGCCATACTCGCCCGCTTCCGCCGCGGCGAAGTGGTCTCCCCCACCGGCCGCGCCTACGCCCCGCAGGACATGGTGAGCGTGGGCGCCGATCTGTGGTTCTATCGCATCCCCGCCCCGGAGCCGCCCATCCCCTTCGACTGCCCTATCCTGCACCACGACGAGAACCTGCTGGTGGTGCACAAACCGGCGTTTCTTTCCACCATGCCGCGCGGGCGCCACATCACCGAAACCGCCACGGTGCGGCTGCGTCGTCGCACCGGCAATATGGATGTGGTGCCGGCCCACCGCCTCGACCGGCTCACCTCGGGAATCCTCATGTTCACCACCCGTCCCGAGGTGCGCGGCGCCTACCAGCGACTCTTCGCCGAGCGGGCCGTGGACAAGCGCTACACGGCCATCGCGCCGCTGCACGCGGAGATCACCCCTGGCACGGTGTGGCGCTCCCATATCCACAAAACCCCAGGTGAGATCCAGGCCGCGGAGCTGCCCGGCGCGGCGATCAACGCGATCACCGAGGTGCTGGCCGTGACCCCGCTCAGCGCCGCCGAGCAGCAGCGCCTCGAAGCCGACTATGGCCCCCAGCCACCCCTGGCCCGCTATGAGCTGCACCCCCACACCGGCCGCACCCACCAGCTGCGCCTGCACATGACCGCGGCCGGGGCGCCGATCCTTGGCGATCCCTTCTATCCCACGGTCGCAGCCGATGAGCCCGAGAACTACGCCACTCCCCTGCAGCTGTGCTCCACCCATCTGGCGTTCACCGATCCCTTCACCGGCCAGCAGCGTAGATTTAGCACCAGTACGGCGGGATATTCCGCGAGTGAGCGTCGATAAGCGCCGTGAATGACGATCCATTGACCCCGGTAGAGAGCGAGGACCCCATGCCCACCATCCCCGCGGCCCGCGCCGTGAATCTATACAAATCCTATGGCGAGGGCAGCGCCCAGGTGGTGGCGCTGAACCATGTCACCGTGGAATTCGAGCGCGGCCGCTTCACCGCGATCATGGGCCCCTCTGGGTCCGGAAAATCCACGCTCATGCACTGCATGGCTGGGCTCGACGCCCCGAGCAGCGGCGAGACCTATATCGGGGAGACCGAGCTTTCGCAGCTTAACGACGCCGCCCTCACGAATCTACGACGCGACCGCCTAGGGTTTGTGTTCCAGTCCTTCAACCTGGTGCCCACGCTCTCCGCGGCGGAGAACATCACCCTGCCGGTGGGCATCGCTGGGCAGCGCGTCGATGAAGCATGGTTCACCGAGGTCACCGAGCGGCTCGGGCTGAAGGATCGACTGCGCCACCAGCCCTCCGAGCTCTCCGGCGGGCAGCAACAGCGCGTGGCCGTCGCCCGCGCCCTAGTGTCGCGGCCAGATATCATCTTTGGCGATGAACCCACCGGCAACCTCGATTCCAACTCCTCCACCGAGGTGCTGCGGATTCTGCGGGCGGCGGTGGACGAGCTCAACCAGACCGTGGTGATCGTCACCCACGACTCGGCGGCGGCCGCCTATGCGGACCGGGTGATCTTCCTCGCCGATGGCAGCATCCGCGATGACATCACCGAGCCCACCACCGAGAAGATCATGTCCATCATGGCCGGGATCGAGGGCCGGTAGATGGCGACACCGACCATGACGCCGCCGCGCATGCGCACGATCTCGCTGCGTTCGGTGGCCGCGCATAAGCTCCGGCTGCTGCTGACGGTGCTCGCCGTGGTACTCGGCACCGCCTTCGTGGCCGGCTCCTCCATGTTCACCTCGACCCTGTCCTCCTCCCTGAACTCGGCGCTGACCACCGCCTTCGACGATATTGACGTGGTGGTCGCCGGCACCGAACGCTCGCCGCAGGGAATCCCCTTCGCGGAGGTGGATGAGCTGCGCGCCCGCCCGGATGTGCGCGCCGTGTCCATCCAGGGTCGCGACTCCAGCGTGATCCTCACCGACCCCAACGGCGCCCGCATCCAGAGCGGAGCGGTTCCCACCCAGGCCATTGCCCTCGTGCCACCGGAGACTCTCCACGGCGAGGACATCCCCAGCCAGGGCACTATCGTCGAGGGCGCACGGCCCAGCGCGGCGGGACAGATCGCCATCAACAGCAATGCCGCTGAGCGCGGCGGCATCTCCATCGGCGATCACGTGACCGTACTGGTCCCCGATACCCGCCTCGACGCAGAGGTCACCGGCATCTACGAGGCCCCCTCCGACCAGGCGGGCTGGCTCTCCATTGCGCTGCGGGAGCAGGACTATCGCGCCCACTTCACCGATGGGGAGCATGCCCAGCTCGCCGCGCTGACACTGCAGGACCCGGACGCCGCCGAGAGCGTGCAATCCGAGCTTGCCGACGCCCTGCCGAACTTCATGGTCAGCACCGGGCAGCACCTCGTAGACCAAGCCAATGAACGTATCGAGTCGGCCCTCTCCTTCGTCACCTACTTCCTGTGGGCATTCGCCGGCATCGCGCTGCTGGTGAGCACTTTCATCATCTCCAATACCTTCGCCATGCTGGTGGCCCAGCGCAACCGTGAATACGCGCTGCTGCGGGCCTTGGGCGCCTCCGCCACGCAGATCACCCGATCCGTGGTGGCGGAATCCGTGGTGGTCGGACTGGTGGGCTCTCTGCTTGGCGTTCTCGCCGGCGTGGGGCTCGTGCGGCTGATCACCTGGCTGCTCAATCGCTCCGACGCGGGCCTGCCCGATGCTGGCGTATCGCTCACCCCCACCACCATCATCGCTCCGGTGATCGTGGGCCTGGTGGTCACTGTGCTCTCGGCATGGGCGCCGGCGCGCAAAGCCGGGTCCATTCACCCCGTCCAAGCCATGCGGCCGCAGCCGCCCACCCGCGCCTCCTTGAAGTGGCGCACCCTGGCCGGCGCCGCGGCGCTACTGAGTGGCGCTGTGCTGTGCATCGTCTCGGTTCTCATCGACACCGAGGCCCTGCGCATACCGCTGTCCTTGGTGGGTGCCGGAACCCTGGCGCTGGTGCTGGGACTATGGCTGGCCGGGCCGGCGCTATCCATTCCCCTGGTGGGTGGATTGGGCCGGATCCTCGGCGCTCCCTTCCGCACGGTGGGCAGATTGGCGGCCACCAACTCGCAGCGCAACCCGCACCGCACTGCGGCCACCGCCTTCTCCCTCACCCTCGGGCTGATCATGGTCTCATCTATCGGCATGCTGGCTGCCTCTATGCAGCGCTCCACCGAGGACATCGTGGACGATTCCATCACCGCCGACTTTGTGCTCACCGGCGAACGCGGCGCCGGAATAAGCATGCCGGAAGACACCGCGGAGCGCGTCGCCGCCCTGCCCGAGGTGGACTCCATATCGGTGGTCTCCGCCGGCCCCTTCATGGTCAATGACGTGTCCATGGGCAATGACTTCGGGCCGCCCACCACCCCAGTGGCCGATAATTCCATGCTCGATAGCGTGAAATTCACCGCGGTGGGCGGCGAGATCGACCTTGACGCCCCAGGCCTTATCCTCAGCGAGACCGCTGCGGACTACGTGCAGGTGGGGCTGGGTGAGATGGCGCGGGTGAGTATCCGCGGCCAAGACAGCTACGTGGAGGTGCCGGTGACGGCCCTAGTGGATTCCTCCACCTTGTACGGCGGTGTTCTCTCCCGAGCCAGCGCCGCAGAGCTCATCGATCAGACGGGCCTGGTGCCCCAAGAGATCTATGTGCACGCCGCGGCGGGCTTTAGCCCCGCCCAGGTGCGGGCGGCCCTGGACAAGGAGGTCGATAGGGATCTGGTGACCTCGGTCAAGGATCCCGATGAGGTGAAGGGGCAAGCCGCCAGCGAGGTGCGCGGCATGCTCTCCATTCTCTACGGGCTGCTGGCGCTGGCGGTGATCGTGGCCATTCTGGGCATCGTGAATACCCTCGCGCTCTCGGTGATCGAGCGCCGCCAAGAGATCGGCATGCTACGGGCAGTCGGCATGCAGCGCCGACAGGTGCGCATCATGTTCTATCTGGAATCCGCAGTGATCGCCCTCTATGGCGCCGTCGTCGGTGCCGTTGTCGGCATCGCCGTGGGCTGCGCCTTCCTCGAGAATCTGAAAGACACCGGGCTTACGGCGATCGTCATCCCCTGGGGCACCGTCGGGATCATGCTCGCCGGCTCCATGCTGGTGGGCGTGCTCGCTGCGCTCTGGCCGGCGGCGACGGCCGCGCGGACGCGCCCACTCGAGGCGATCACGGACTAGCGCCACAACATCGATCAGGGGCCGGACGCGATCGCATCCGGCCCCTTGTGCTCTCTCTGTCAGGACAGATTAAGAGACGGTGGTCGAGCCCACGGTCGGCAGTACCGTGCAGCTATCGTCGCCATAGGCCACGGTGCCGGCGATGGCGGCAATCACGGGACCGGAGCCGGTGTTCACCAGCGCCGAGGTCTGGGCGTGTACATTCGCTCCGAGGAAGCTTTCATCGAGGTCGTTGACGCCGCCCTTCATGGTCTTCAGGTTCAGCCACGCCACCTTCATGTCCGTGCCCTTCACCGACGGTGCGAGACGCTCATCCGCGGTGAACACATGGAAGTAGGCGTACCCGGCGGGGATATAGGGATCCGCAAGATTGCGCTTGCCCAGCAGCGGACCGGAGCCGTAGTTGGGGCCGGGTTGCACTGTGGCCAGTGCACCGGTCACCGGCAGATCCCCGATACCGCAGCCGAGGACCGGGGCGGGATAGTAGAACTTGCTCTTCTTGGTGGAGTCCCCGCGCTGCACAGCCTTGGTGTCCGTGAAGGCCTGGGGCACTTCGGAGGACAGCGCCGCGAGGTCAGTATCCTCGGCCTCCTCCATGACCGCCGCGATAGCCTGCTGTACATCCTCGGACTGGCTACTCGCCCAGTCGAGCAGCGTATCGACGCTCACTCCACCCGGCTCCGCCATATCGATGGAGGGAACCTGGACCTCGGCCTGGGCGGGCTGCACCCCGGCGAAAGCGATTCCGACGGCCGCGAGGACTGCGGCGAGGGTTCTGCTGTGTGCCATAAATTAACCTTTGTATGAGGAACCAGCGTCGAGCCATAACAGCCCGCCAGCCGGCGAAAAACGTATTCTTACACCCACGAATGTTACTAGAATTATCTTGTGTAACCTAATGATGTTGCAATGACATAATATAATTGTTGGTGCGGGCAATGTCTGGGCATGCCGAAGGGCGGGGGTGAAGCATCACCTGGTGTGGTGTGTCTTCTCCCCCGCCCTTGTGCGGTGTTTGTAGTTTTAGGTCGGCGGTGACTTACTCTCCCACACCCTCCCGGGTGCAGTACCATCAGCGCTGTCGGGCTTAGCTTCCGG
>NZ_JAHUTL010000004.1:0-320960 GCF_019209955.1 Corynebacterium sp. TAE3-ERU2
CATGCGACCAAACAAACCCCAATCACAAGGGCACCTGATCCACACACAACCAAACACGCACACCACAACAAAAGCAGCACACATCAACAAAACAAAGCTGGCACACTATCGAGTTCTCAAACAACACTCACTGCTGCTCGAACGGAAGCTTTTCGCTCGTCCGTGCCGCAGCGACTCGATAAACACTACACAGCACTCTATAACAACACAAACCCGCAGGTCACTAACTGTTTTTCTGATGTTCATAACCATGCAACGTGGCTCTTATGCGGCCGCGCCCCACCTAGGCCGTCCGTAGCCGCCACCGAGCACGCGCCCGGGCCACACCCAAGCACGCACCCAAGCACCCGCCCGAGCACACACTCAGGGAGAAGTACCTAGCCCGTACTAGCGATACACCCCGCACCGTATGGGGGTCTGTGTTCCACGGAGGAAGATGTTGATCATCGCCACGACTAGGGCCACCATGAGGATCACCAGGCTGAGCACCATGTCGATACCGTAGAACTCGGCGATCTGCATACCGGAGCTGGCGAGGATCGCAGTCCCTGGAATTCCAAAGATCGCCACTTTGTTGTCGAAGGTATAGAGCGCGAGGTAGACGAGCATGAAGGCCAATGCCCGCAGCGCGAGGGTGGGATAGCTCATGACGGAGGTGTCATAGCCAATAAGAGCGGCAAGCAGCTTCGAGCACCCTGCGGCTATAAACGCATAGAGCACCATGGCGCTCAGGCAGGTGCCGAACCACTGTTTTCGCGTGAGCCCGAAGCTCCGCCACGTTCCGAGGGAACCGGGCTCTTGGGCAACAATCAACCCTCCGAGGCTGAGCACGAGCGCGACCATTCCCATCAGCGGCTGCGGTTCCGTCCACTCCCATGCCTGCGAGCCTAGGGCGATAATCTGGGCGATCACGAAGAAGACAAGCAGTGGCGGGAGTATCAGCTGCACCGGCAACGGCAGGCCCTTGCAGGCCCGCATGAGCACCAGGGTGGGGCGAGTGGCCCATACCTTGGGTTCCATCGCCCGCGCCAATTCCGGTCGATCGTGCGCGCGTTGGAACCACAGCGCTTCGAGGACATAGATGGCGGTAGCACAGAGGCCCAGCCCGAGAAAACCATTCCACCACCAGCGCGGATTCTCGGCGAATAATGCCCCGGCCACGATGATGCAGGCTGGTAGCTGCGTCAGGACCGCCAGTATCAAGGCTCCGGCGAGCAGGCGCATTCTTCCCGCGTGATTAACTCCCAAAGCCCACGCTCCGAACACCACTTTGTTGCGGAGACCGGCATAAGCGGCGAGCACGAGGAGCGCACTCATCACCGCTTGCGCTGGTGGAACCATGAAGTAGCTGATCAAACCCACAAGGCCCAAGCCCAGCATGGCGAGAATATCGATCCACTTCGCGTTCATGCGCACGCTGGAACGCAGCGGGCGCGCAAATTCTGTGGCTGTCATGTCTGCCTCCTTATATACGTGGCGGTGGAGTGAAGTTAGTGGGTGGAACTGGGGGTTTCTGTCAGCGCCTGGAACACATCGGCCAAGCTCGGAGTATCGATGCGCACGCTGTGCCCCTGTAGCTCCGCTGCCTCCACAGCTGCGGCGGGGACCATGAAGCGGCTATGGGTGCGGCCATCGCGGCGGCTGAGAATTTCGGAACTCAGCGCCTGCACAAGGCCCTCACTATCGGCCCGCGGGACGGTGACAAAGCGGTAGGCATCGTCGATATCTTCGACGGGAAGTTGCCCCACAAATTCACCCGTGGGGGAGAGCACGAGCACTTCATCGATCACGAGGGCGAGCTCTTCGAGCTGATGCGTGGCCATCACGATGGTGCGCGGGTGGAGTTGCTGCTCCTCACGCAATAGGGAGTAGAAGAGTTCGCGGTTCTGGGCGTCGAGGCCCAAATAGGGTTCATCCAGCAAGGTCAGCTCGGCGCGCGCACAGAGCCCGACGATGGCGCCCACCATGGAGCGCTGGCCCCGGGAGAGATCCGCATAGGATGCGTGTGGCGCGAGCCCGAACTGCGCGGTCATCTCTGTGGCCCGAGCTGAATCGAAACGCGGGTAGCGGCGAGCAGCGAGGTCGAGAATCGTGCTCACGCTCCACGGCCCGGGGTAGGGGTTATCGATTCCGGCATAGACGCAGCGATCCATCACGGCGGAATTATCGAAGGGCGCACTATCGAAGACGCTCAGCTCACCTGCGCTGGCTTTGTTTTGGCCCGCGAGGATGGTGAGCAGCGTGGACTTACCGGTGCCGTTGCGCCCGAGCAGACCATAAAGCGAACCGGCCTGCAGATCGATGCTCACGCCGCGGAGCACGGTGTGCGAGCCATAGGACTTAGACAGGTTGTGTGTATGGACGATGCTCATTGGTAGAGGCCTCTACTTTCTGCAACTCGATCAATCAGGGTGTGCAATTCAGCGCGGGCGATACCCAGCTTGACGGCTTCATCAATAAGTGGCGCGAGAAAACTCGCGGCAAATTCCTCGCGCCGCCTAGCGAGGATCAGCTCTCGGGCGTCGTCCGTCACGAACATCCCGATGCCGCGACGCTTCTCGAGAACGCGGATATCGACAAGCAATGTCAGCCCCTTTCGGGCAGTTGCCGGATTAATGGAATGAAATTCCGCTAACTCATTGGTGGACGGGGCACGCTCCCCGGGAGCGAGGGAGCCCTCCACAATGGAATCCTCAACGAGGGTGGCAATCTGCCGGAAGAGGGGAGCAGTGGCTTCATCCATGCCTCCTCCTTCTCACACACGCGCCCTTCGGGGCGGAGGCTTGTCGACGCCACCCCGCAGGCTCATTGGTTGGTTACTGGTGTAACTAACCATATAACTAACCAACCCAGATGACAAGGGCTACCGACATACGCAACTGGACGCAGCTCATCGCGACCGACCACCCTGCCGCCGCACAAGCCCACCCGAAGTGCTGGTCACAGAAAGATTGGGGGGAGGAGACGATGTGCCTTTTCGACGCGAGGGGTGCACATAGGGCACACTATAAGGCACACGGAGGGTACATCTTTACCCCCGTTTTTATACAGATGATTATTAATGAGAAACGGATGACAACCATTAGCCATGTTGCCTCGTACACAGGTATTTGTAGACACTTCCTACCTTCTAGCCAGCTTTTATAACTCATGGGAAACAGGGGCCCGCGCCCAGTTAGAGATTGATCTTCCCGAGGTGGTAGCGGTCCTGGGTCAGATGATCCAGGACCAGCTGGGCCAGCCGATTCACCGCCAGCTGTGGTACGACGGGCTCCCCGATTCCGGCCCCCACCGCTATCAACGAGCCTTGCGCACCTGCGATGGCGTGCTGCTCCGCGCCGGCCAGCTCATCGAATGGGGCGAGCGCCGCACCCAAAAGGCCGTGGACACCCGCCTCGTCGCGGACATGGTTCTCGCCGGAGTGCGCGGCACCTGTACGGACATGGTGCTGGTCTCCGGCGATGCGGATATGATCCCAGGCGTCCAAGAGGCCTCGATGGCGGGCGTGCGGGTACACCTCTACGGCTTCGGCTGGGACTCCATGTCCTCCGCACTGCGCCACGCCTGCGATACCACCACTATTTTGGATCCCCGCGAGGATTTCGCGGAGTGCATGCAATTGCAGGTCCTAGAAGGCCCGCTGCCCCCGCAGGTTCGCCCCAAGCCCATCGGCGATGCCGAGCCCTTGGACGATACCTCGCCCTGCTCGGTGCCGGGCACCACGCTCAGCCATGGCAACCGCGCACAGCCGCGCCCCTCGTCCCCCTGTGACTCCTCCTCCGCGACGGACAGCTCCGAGCAGCCCCCAGCCGCCGGCGAGAGCACGAGCGAGAGTGCAGCAACGCCGGGGGACACCTCGGCCGAGAAACAGGACACACCCGAAAGCCCAGCACCTCCCGAACAGCCGGCAGCCTCCGAGAACTCTGCGGACTCCGGCGAGCACCAGCGCAACCGCAGCGATTCGCCGCTGCTGACCCGCCCGGGCGAGCCCGCCGAAACCGATGATGACCGCCCCTATTCCGGCACGGAGTCCACCGAATCGGAGCAGGCCGCCACATCCACCACGGAACCGTGCGCCGATGCGCCCGCCACGCTCTCCACCCCGAGTGCCGCAGCGGGGCTCACCCCAGCACACCTCTCGGGGGATACCCCAGAGCCCGTGCCGCAACCTACCCCGGCAGATATCGCCCAGAATCAGCAGCAGCCAGCTGCCGAGAAGCAGGAGCCGGAGAGCAGCCCAGCCCCACAGTCCGAGGCGGCAAGGGAGAGCTCCACCGGCACGGAGAATCGCCGGAGCGCGGCGTCGACAAGCGGCCCCGTGCCGAAGCCCACGCCGAAACCGACGCCCAAGCCCTCCATGATGGCGCGCCGTCGCAAGCTACGCTCGCGCTATGTGCCCCTGCCGAATGAGGTATGGGCCTCTGCGGGATTCCAAACCCCCTTCGATGTGGGCCAGCAATACGCCTCGTGGTGGTTCGATAATGCCGCCTCCTCCGAGCAGCGTGACCAAGCCCATATGCTCTCCGGCGGTGGCCTGCCCCCGGAGATTGATCGGCCGCTGCTGCAATTCGCCTGCGAAACCCTGCATGAATACACGCTCACTGAATCGCAGCGCGTCAGTCTGCGCGATGGTTTCCACTCGGGTATTCGCGGCGTGCTCATCAATTTGAGCGGACGCGACTTCTAGCACCGGCTGTGGGCGCCCACGCGCCGCAGAGACATACACGAGCCGCCACCGGATCCCGCGCAGGGGATCAATGGTGGCGGCTCGTGCTGTGCACCTAGGTGTGGCGCTATCACTGCAGCTAGCGGTCGGAATCCTGCTCAGAATCCGTCGCGGCGTTCTCGGGTGCAACCTCTTCGGCATCCTCGGGCTCGCTACCGCGGGAGAGCTCGGCGGGAGCATCCTGGGCGGCGCTCAGCTCGCCCTGCATCTCGGAACGAATCTTCTCCAGCCGCGACTGGGCGGCCATATCGCGGCCGGCGGCCTGAATCTCCTGCATCTGGGTATTCACGGTGTTCACCGTGAGTTCCTGCGCCCCGAGCGCGGTGGCGTAGCGGCTCTCGATCTTCTCGCGCACGCTATCGAGGGTGGGCACGGAATCGTCCTGGGAGAACTGCCCCATGGAGTCCATGGCCTTGGCATTCGTCTCTTGCATCTCCACATGCTCGGCTTGGCTGCGCAGCTGGGTCAGCTCACTGAGCTGCTCCTGCAGGCGCGCCTCCGACTGCTTCGCGGTGGCCTTGGCCTGGTCTGCCGCCTGCACCGCCTGCTCGTATTGGTTGCGCACATCCTCGATCTGGTTCTCTACCGCCACCAGCTGGCTCACGATCACCTCGGCGGTGGCGTCATATTCCGCCCCAGCCCGCTCATCGCCCTGAGCGCGGGCGTTATCAGCGGCCCGCACCGCGGTGCGCGACTGCTCATCGAGTTTCTTTTGGTCCTCCACGAGGCGGTTGAGCTTCATCTCCAACTGGCGCTGCTGGCCAATGATGGAGGCCGCATGCTCGGCGATCTCGCGATGCTGCTTCTTCGCCGCCTCCTCAGCCTGATTGATCTGCACCTGCGGATCGGCGTTCTCATCGATCGCATTGTCGAAGGAGGCCATGAGGTACTTCCAGCCCTTGCTCAGTGGATTAGCCATCTAGATCAGTGTCCTTACCTTTTTCTGCTTGGTGGCGGTCACGAGAGACGGCAGCGCACGCTGTGCCTGCGCAACCGCAGTTGTAGCTTCAGTGTAGAGAAAATCCCCACGGTCCGAGCGCTCCACGGCGCCCAGAAGGTGGGGAGGGGGCGCGCATCACCCAGAGCACCAGAGTGCGCTGGATGGCTGCGCCGCATAGTCAGGCTTAGCCCTGCTCGTTCTGCGCCTGCTCGACCTGCTTGCGCACCTCGTCCATGTCCAGCCCCTTCACCTGGGTGATGAGGTCCTCCAGCGCGGCGGGCGGCAGGGCGCCGGCCTCGCGATAGACCAGAATGCCATCGCGGAAAATCATCAAGGTCGGGATGGACTGAATCTCTAGTGCAGCGGCAAGGCCCTGATTGTTCTCGGTATCCAGGGTGCCGAACGTGGCGTCCGTGTGTTCCTCGGAGGCCTTCTCAAAGGTGGGTTTGAAGGCGCGGCAGGGGCCACACCATGCGGCCCAGCAATCCACGAGCACAATGCCCTCGCCGGTAACCGTGTCCTGGAAGTTGTTCTCATTCAATTCGATGGTTGCCATGGTGGCCAATCTCCTTCATTATCTTTTGGTGTACGTAGACCGTGGTTTCAAGGCTACATGGGGGTGCAACGCCGCCGGAGCGGGGTTCATTCCGCAGTGTGGTCCTGCACCCTCTCACGAGCCCATAGCGCGCAGCTGACGTGGGCCACACGCGGACACTGGGGTGGCTGCGGCACGCGGGATCGGGGAGGGGTTAGTATCGGTTAATGTACGCCGCGCCAGGCGGGCCCCGAGCGGGGCCGCCCTGCGGCGCCAGAGAGCCGTACCGCACGTATGACCAGCCGCGGCGCATGCAGACGCCGCGCGATGATTTGCTAAGGAATTGAGAGTAAACATGGGCATGAAGAACTACAAGGTTAAGGGCATGACCTGCGAGCACTGCGCCAAGGCAGTGGAGCAGGAGCTGGAGTTTGTTGCCGGCACCCAGGGTGTCGATGTTGATGTTGAGCGGGGCATTGTCCGCGTCACCGGCCATGGCTTCACCGATGAGGGTGTGACCGCCGCGATCGAAGAGGCCGGCTACGAGGTTGTCGTCGAGGACTAGTCTCGGCTCCGCCACTCATCTCGTGCAGGTGAGTGGTCTTTTTCACTCACCTCTATACCCCCTAGGGGTATGGAGGTAGCATGGGGCCCACGAGGGAAGAGAAGGAGAATATATGCAGGACAGCACCGCATTGGAGCATGTCGATCTAGGAGTAACGGGCATGACCTGCACGTCCTGCTCCTCGCGGGTGGAGCGCAAGCTGAACAAGCTCGAGGGCACGCAGGCGACGGTGAATTTCGCCACCGAGACCGCCCGCATCGCCTTCGACCCGGCGCTGCATTCCACCGCGGACTTTCTCGACGTGGTGCGCACCACCGGCTATGACGCCTTCATCATGAGCGACTCCACCGCCGCGCCTGTCGACGCCGCCACACCGCCAACGGAGGCGGCCGCGGACGCCCCCGCGCGGGCGGAACAGGAGCACGCCCGCTATCAAGCAGAGCTGAAGCAGCGGGTGATCGTCTCCGCGTTATTGGCGCTGCCGGTGATGCTGCTGTCCATGGTGCCGGCCCTGCAATTCCAGTACTGGCAGTGGGCCGCGCTCACCCTTGCCGCCCCGGTGTATGTGTGGGGCGGCTGGCCCTTCCATCGCGCCTGCGTGCGGAATGCGCGCCACGGCGCCTTCACCATGGACACGCTCATCTCCATGGGCACGACGGCGGCGTTCCTCTGGTCGCTGTACTCCCTTTTCCTCGGCTCGGCAGGGCAGCCAGGAATGCACATGCATATGAGCCTCTCCGCGCACGCCGCCGCGGGCATGGATCAGATTTATCTGGAAACCGCCTCCATGGTGATCGTGTTTTTGCTGCTCGGGCGCTGGTTCGAGGAGCGGGCGAAGGGACGCAGCTCCCAGGCGCTTACGGAATTGCTCAACCTGGGCGCGCGAGAAGCCGCGGTGCTGCGCGATGGGCGAGAAGTGCGCATTCCCAGCGCCCAAGTGGCGGTGGGCGATCACTGCGTCGTGCGCCCCGGGGAGAAGATCCCCACCGATGGGCGGGTGATCGAGGGGCATTCCGCGGTGGATGAATCCATGCTCACCGGCGAGTCCATGCCCATCGAGGTCGATCCCGGCGCGACGGTCACCGGCGCCACTCTCAATACCACGGGCCGGCTGATCGTGGAGGCCACCCGGGTGGGCGCGGATACCACCTTGGCCCAGATCGGCCGGCTGGTCAGCGACGCCCAGGCCCGCAAGGCGCCTGTGCAGCGGCTGGTGGATCGGATCTCCCAGGTATTTGTGCCCGTGGTGATCGCCATAGCGCTGCTCACCCTCGGCGCCCACCTGCTGCTGCAGGATGGCTCCGTGGCCGATGCCTTCGCGGCTGCGGTAGCGGTGCTCATCATCGCCTGCCCCTGCGCGCTGGGGCTAGCTACTCCGACGGCATTGCTCGTGGGCACGGGCAGAGGCGCCCGGCTGGGCATCCTGATTAAGGGCCCCGAAGTGCTGGAATCCACCCGCCACGCCGATACCATTGTGCTGGATAAAACGGGCACGATCACCACGGGGCAGATGTCCATCAGCGCCCTTTACGCCACGGGGGTCTCGGAGGAGGAGCTTATGGCCCGTGCCGCGGCGGCGGAGTCGGGCAGCGAGCACCCGGTGGGGCGCGCGATCTGCCGTGCCGCCGCCGAACGCGGGATCACCGTGCCTGCCGCCAGCGAGTTTCTCGCCACCGCGGGGCAGGGGGTTAGCGCCGTGGTGGAGGGGCAGCGGGTGAGCGTCGTCAAGCCAGGAGCAGCGGACCTCCCCGAGGTGGTGAGCGAACTGCGCGAGACCGGCGCCACCGTGGTGTTGGTGCGCGTCGACGAGGCACCTGTGGGCGTGATCGCCGTATCCGATGCGCCCCGCGAGGAGGCCGCTGCCGCCATCAGTCAGCTCCAGGACTTAGGGCTGCAGCCGTGGATACTCAGCGGCGATAACCAGCAGGCGGCGCGGCATGTGGCCCGCCAGGTGGGCATCGCGGAGGAGAACGTGATCGCCGAGGTGCTGCCGGAGGATAAGGTGCGCCACGTCGCGGCGCTCGCCGAGCAAGGGCGCACCGTGGCGATGGTCGGCGATGGGATCAATGACGCCGCCGCCCTCACCGAGGCAGATCTCGGCATCGCCATGGGCGGGGGCACGGATGTGGCCATCGAGGCCGCCGATATCACCCTCATGCACTCGGATCTGCGGGCCACCGTTGATGCGTTACAGCTATCGCGAGCGACGCTGCGGGTGATCCAAGGCAACCTGTTCTGGGCGTTTATCTACAACATCGTGCTCATCCCCGTGGCCGCCCTGGGCCTGTTGAATCCGATGCTCGCGGGATTGGCCATGAGCCTGTCGAGTGTATTTGTGGTGACTAACTCGCTGCGGCTGCGGCGATTCCGCTCGAGCTTCCTCACCCCCGCCGCGGCGACCACGAAGTCGCGAGACTAGGCTCACCTACCTCCGAGTCGTTGCTGTGGGTGGCGCACTACTTCTGGGCTGATGTCGATTTTGTAGACTGTTCGACAACCGAGAAACTGCACCGGAGTTCCTCATCAGCCTTGTCACCGGTTTTATATGCGGTCGCGTGCCGCAGGAGCAGACCGCCGAGACAGTGTGTGCTGTGTAACTTCCGGAAACGACAACGAGGACACACAGTGACTACCGACAACGCCTATTTCGGCCGCATGGGCCACCGGCCCACCACCCGCTCGGATCAGCTGGTACAGGAGATCGCGCGCTATATTCTGAAGACTGGGCTGGTCAATGGCGATCCCATTCCGCCCGAGCCGGAGCTCCAGCGCATTCTTGGCTGTTCCCGCAACTCCATTCGCGAGGCCATCAAGGTGATGGAGGCCGTGGGCATGGTGGAGGTGCGCCGCGGCACCGGCACCTTCGTCGCGGGCAATCCTCTGGCCCCGCTGACTCCGGCGCTGATCTTCCAGGGCATGCTCTCGCTCAATTCCGGCGGCAACGAGGCCAAGGACATCATCACGCTGCGCCGCGGCCTCGAGGTGGCCTTCCTGCCCATCGTGATGAATTATGTGGCCGAGGACGACGCCGCGAAGCAGACGCTGATCGCGCAATTGCAGGACACCGTGGAGGAGATGGCCGCGGCCGAGCGCGCCGGCTCTTCCACCGTGGAGTTGGATTATCGCTTCCACAACCAGCTCTTCGCCCCGCTGCGTTCGCGCACGCTGAAGCAGCTGAACGACGCCATCTTGAATGTGTATTTCTCGCTGCTGGAGGCGGTAGCCGAGCGCTTCGGCGAGCACCCCGTGTTCGAGTCGGATCCCAGCAGCCAGCCGCTCGCCACCGCCCACCAAGGCATCGTGGATGCCATCGCCGAGGGCAATGGCGAGGAGGCCGTGGAGCGGCTGCTCAACCACTATCAGCCGCTGTCGGAAGCCATCGATAGTGTGATTGCCGCCCGCGAAGAACGCTAGGCGGCACCGCCCGCGTTTAGGCGCGGGCCAAGTCCTTGAAGCGCGAGTAATGCAGCTGGTGGGCGACCTCGACGGTGCCGATGGGGCCACCACGGTGCTTCGCCAGGATGATATCTGCCTCGCCGGCGCGCACATCCTCGAGGTCCTGGGAGTCGGGGCGATAGAGCAGCATCACCATATCGGCGTCCTGCTCCAAGGAGCCGGACTCACGCAGATCCGCCAGCTGGGGGCGCTTATCCGTGCGCGACTCGGGGCCACGGTTGAGCTGGGCCACCGCCACCAGCGGCACCTCTAGCTCCTTGGCCAACAATTTGAGCTGGCGGGAGAATTCGGACACCTCTTGCTGGCGGGACTCCACCTTCTTGCCGGAGCTCATCAGCTGCAGGTAGTCCACCACGATCAATTGCAGATCATGCTTGTCCTTGAGCTGGCGGGCCTTCGAGCGGATCTCCATCATCGTCAGGTTCGGGGAGTCATCGATAAACAGCGGTGCCTCGCTGAGTTCCCCGGCCCGCTGCGCGATACGCGCCCAGTCATCATCGGACATGGTGCCCGAGCGCATATCGGAGAGCTTCACCTCCGCCTCGGCAGAGAGCAGACGCATGACGATCTCGGACTTGGACATCTCGAGCGAGAAGAGCACCGAGGCCATATTGTGCTTGATCGAACAGGAGCGCATGAAGTCTAGGGCGATGGTGGATTTACCCACACCAGGTCGGGCCGCCACAATGATCATCTGGCCGGCGTGCAAGCCATTGGTGATGCGGTCGAGATCAATAAACCCGGTGGGCACGCCGGTGGACAGCCCGCCGTTTTGGGCGATCTCATCCAGCTCATCCATCACCGGCTGCAGCAGATCATCCAGCACCGCATAATCGGTGACGGTCTTCTTCTGCGCGATCTGGAATACCTCTTGCTGCGCCAGATCGATCATGACCTCGATCTCGGTATCGCCGGCCGCCTCATAGCCCAGCTGGACGATGCGCGTACCCGCCGAGACCAAACGGCGCAGCACGGCCTTCTCAGAGACGATCTCCGCGTAGTAGGGGGCGTTGGCAGGGGTGGGCACCACCTCGGCCAGGGTGACCAGATAGGAGGGGCCTCCGGCCCGCTCCAGATCGCCGTGGCGGTGCAATCGATCGCGGACGATGAAGGTGTCGATCTGCTTATTGTCCGCGTAGAGATCCAAAATGGCGCGATAGATCAGTTGATGCTGCGGCGCATAGAAGTCCTCGGGGTTGAGCTCCTCGACGATATCGGTGACCACCGTCGGCGCAATGAGCATCGCCCCCAACACGCCCTGCTCCGCCTCGCGGTCATGCGGCAGTTGCCGGGCATAGTCCCGCGGGGTGGCGTCGTCGACACGCCCCCGGCCCGCACTGCGCTGCGGGGCGAATCGACCCTGGTTGGGGCCGGCGTGGTTATAGCTGGGGGCGGAGTCATCGAAGCTACTGGGCGCAAACTCGGGCGCCGGGGGAAAATCACTGATGGCCTCGGCGGGAAAACCCTCCGGCCGATCCGGACTGGGGGAGTAGCTGGCATCCTGCCCGCCTCCGCCCTCGGCGGGATCCGGCGGGAAGGCGTTGTCATCAAAGTTCGCGCTACCTGCCACGTCTCTCAGCTCCTTCGCTGTCGCCAATACTCAGCCTGGACACACCCGCGGTGCGGGAGATGCCAGACCTCGATTCTATCCACCCCTGAGCGTGCCGTCGGAGCTAGGGCACAGGAGCCCGCTCCACGCCACGAGGGGAACAGTACGCGCAGCGCTCGGCATGCTCCACACCAAGGGCCGCGCCTGTGCATAACTCCGCGCGTTCTGGCCTGCGGGGGAGAGATTCTTCACACTCTGCGGAGTAGTTATGCACAGGGTGCTGTGGATAACTCTGTGTACGCGAGGTAAATAGCAGCTAAAACTCCTGCTCACCTGCCGCTTAGGTGGTGTTTACCTGCGGTTTTATATATCTGTGCAGCTCAGATGGTATTTCGCTAGTGACACTCAGTTTCGACGTCACCGGATCGTCACCTTCACACCCGCCGAGCACCCCCTCTCGAAGGACCAGTCGCCCCCGCTCCCAGAGCCATATGCATCACTCATACACACGCTATGCACAGCACGATCGCACTTGTCCACAGACGTGGCTGTGGATTGTGCATAACTCTGCCGATGGGCGCACACCACGCACGCATCGGGGTCGATAGATCTCCCCACACCAGCGCGCCCTAGAGAGGCACGCTGGGCGAGAGATGCACCACAGCCCTTTGCCATGCGCGCTTCCGGCTAAGCCAGCCGCACCGGCCCCGCAGCGCCCTTGTGAGCCCCACTCTGCCCCGAGACACACCAAGGGCCCCTAGCGGGGAGTGTGTCCCCACCAGAGGCCCTGGTGCGCTGTTGTCGTTGGGGTCTCCTCTATGCGTGAGACCCGCCGTCTAGTGCGCGTAGATTACGCGGCGACGACCTTGAAGTTCACCTTTGCACTGATGTCATCGTGCAGCTGAGCAATCACCTGGTAGCCGCCGGTGCTCTTGACGAGACCCTTCGGCACGGTGATGGTCTGCTTCTCGATCTTGGGGCCGCCAGCGGCCTCGATCGCCTTAACGATGTCGCCAGCCTGGACAGAGCCGAAGAGCTTGCCCTTGCTGGAGGTACGCATGGTCACAGTGATGTTGTCAAGGGCCTCGATCTGCTCCTTGACCTCGCGTGCATGATCCAGGCTCTGGATCTGGCGCTCGGAGCGCACACGCTTGATGTCTTCGATCTGCTTCTCTGCACCACGGGTTGCCACAATGGCCATACCGCGGGGAAGCAGGTAGTTACGTCCGTAGCCGTCCTTCACCTCGACGATGTCACCGGGGACACCGAGGTTCTCTACGGCAGCCGTAAGGATCAGCTTCATGATCCCTGCCTTTCGCTTATGAAAAGAATGAAAAGTGGTTGTGTATTCGCATTAGGTCCCGATGCCCGCGTGCGGGCGCATCGGACTCGCCGATCAGAATGGCGGGTCGTCATCATCGCCCTGGAACCCACCCGCAGGGGGTGCCGAGTTCCACGGATCATCGTTCTGGACGTCGTTCTGCGACTGTTGCTGATAGCCACCAAAACCACCTTGGCTTTGACCGCGGTTTCCACCGCCTTGGCCGCCACCAAATCCGCCCTGGCCACCGCCAGAGTTAGCGCCACCAAAGCCACCGCCTTGGCCGCCTTGACCACCCTGGCCGCGCTGCACGCGGTTCACAGAGGCCGTAGCGTACTTCAGCGAGGGGCCCACCTCATCGACTTCGACTTCGAAGACGGTGCGGCGCTCTCCCTCGCGGGTGTCGAAGGTGCGCTGGCGGAGCCGACCATTAACGATCACGCGCATACCTTTAGTCAGCGACTCGGCGACGTTCTCCGCCGCCTGGCGCCACACATTGCACTGCAAGAACAGCGCCTCGCCGTCCTCCCACTGTCCGGTCTGCGAGTTATAGCGTCGCGGAGTGGAGGCCACACGGAAGTTAGCCACTGCGGCACCCGAGGGGGTAAAACGCAGTTCGGGGTCGGCAACGAGGTTGCCAACAATCGTGATCGGGGTATCGCCTTGTGCCATGGTCTCAGGACTCCTTAGGAGCTCGTTGGTTGGTGTTACTACCAGTGTTCCTGATTAGCGATCGGTGCGCAGCACCTTGGTGCGCAGAACCGTGTCGCTGAGGTTCAGCTTGCGGTCGAGCTCGACGACAGTCTCCGACTCACAGGTCAGGTTAAGGACCACGTAGATGCCCTCTTCCTTCTTGTTGATCGGATAAGCCAGACGACGCTTCGGGCGAATGTCCACCTTGTCAACGGTGCCGTTTTCCTTGCGAACAGTCTCAAGGAACTTATCTAGGGACGGGGCTACGGTGCGTTCATCCTGCGAGGGATCGAGAATGATCATGAGTTCGTATTGACGCACGGACCTCATCACCTCCTATGGTCTAGTAATTGTGGTTCGGCCGCGCCCATCGTGGACGTGGCAGGAGGGTCGTTGCGTCAAGCAACCTTTTCAAGGTACACCATCTACCTGCTCTCTTTCAATTGCCTACCCCGCGGCGGCGGTCGCTTATCGACGCCCACTCGCCGCCCACTAACCCTGTCGGGCAGCTGCGGCTCAGTTCATGGCGGCATCACCAATGAATCCGGTTGCCATAAACACGGCGAAGATGAGGGGGACGAGGAGCACGAAGAAGAAGGCGCCGATAATCCAGGAGACCACGGCTTTGTTGCTCTTGCCATAGGACTTGGCCGCGTAGCCGCCGCCGAAGCAGCAAGCGCCGATGAACACGCTCGCCATCGTGAGGATCATGATGGTGGTGGAACTCATGGTTCTTAGCTTAGCTGCCAGATGCACGAATCCCCGCTCCCAGGTGCAGTGTGGCTGCGCATGTGGGGGAGCGGGGATTCGATAAGGCGAGCAGGCGTCGCTGAGCGCGGTGCTAGCCCGGCAGCAAATCACCCAAGTTCGGGAGTGCGGGCTGCGCCGGTTGCGCCGGCTCCGCTGGGGGAGCCGGGGCCGGCAGCGGCACATCCGGGATCTCCGGCAGTTCCGGCTCGGCGGGCTCAGCAGGCTCGGAGGTCTCCGTCGGCTCGGTGGTGGTGGGCTCGGGCGGCGCCACCGGGGTGGCGGGCGCCGGCGGTGCGGGCGGCGCCACATAGCCCAGGTTGGAGGTCGGAACCGGGAAGCTCTCGTAGTCGGCATTGGCCAGCGCGGCATCCATGGTGGACTTCCAGATATCGCTGGGCAGGCCCGAGCCCCAGATCTTGCCGCCATAAAGGTTCAGCAGCGGCTGGCCATCATCGGTGCCCACCCACACGGCGGTGGAGAGCTGCGGGGTGGCGCCGATCATCCACGCATCCTTGTTCTGGCCCGTATCGCCCAGCTGGGCGGTACCGGTCTTGGCGGCGGACTCACGGCCATTCAGGGCGTGGCCGCGGGAGTAGGCGGCGATCGGCTTCATCGCATGGATCACCGAGTTCGCCACTTCCTCGTCCACGATGCGCTCGCTTTCACCCTCGTGCTCGTAGAGCACCTCGCCATCATTGGTCACAACCTTCTGCACGAAGTGCGTCTTGTTGTACACGCCCTCATTGGCGAGGGTGGCCAAGGCGACAGCCAAGTCGAAGGGGCGGGACTGGTATTGGCCCAGAACCACACCCAGCTGGGTATGGCCATTCTCTTCCTTCAGGGTGTGCGGCAGCCCCGGCAGGGACTCCGCCACGCCCAAGCGGTGCGCCATGGCGGCGGTGTCATCGGGGCCATTCTTCAGATCATCCTGGAGGCGGATGAAGGAGGTATTCAGCGACTGCTTCAGCGCCTGGGCGATGGTACAGGTACCGCAGCTTTGCCCCTCAGAGTTGGTCACCGTGACATCACCGGTCTGTACTGGGGCGGAGCTGTAGTACTGGGAGAGCGGAATGCCCTGCTCCAAGGCCGCCGCGAGAGCGAAGATCTTGAAGGTCGAACCGGTCTGCAGCGGGGCAATGGCATAGTCCCAGCCGGCCGGGTCCTCGCCGCCATAGTAGGCGGAGACACCACCGGTCTTGGGGTTAATGGAGACCACTGCGGTGCGCAGGTTCTCCGGCTCGCCCTGCATGTTGTTCTCCACCGCCGCCTGGGCTGCATTCTGCGCATCGGTATCGATGGTGGTGGTCACCCGCAGGCCGCGGGTCTGCACATCCTGCTCGCTGATGCCCACGCCTTGGAGCTCGGCGAGCACGCGATCCTTAATCAAACCATTGGTGCCGGTGGCCTCGGTATTGGACTGCACGGTGGCGGGGTCAATCACCTCGGGGAAGCGCGCCTCCGCGCGGGCCCCGGGGCTCATGGCACCGATCTCGACCATGCCATCCATCACATAGTTCCAGCGCTGCTCCGCCTCGGCCCGGTTATTCCAGGGATCGAGGGTGGAGGGGCGCTGAATGGCGGCGGCCAAGAGCGCGGACTCTTCGGGGGTAAGGTCCGTGAAGTCCTTGGCGAAATAGGCCTGGGAGGCCGCGGCCACACCATAGGCATTGCGGCCCAAGTAGATGGTGTTCAGATAAGACTCCAACACCTGCTCCTTGGACCACTCATTGGCCATCTTGGCGGAGTAGACGAGCTCCTTGAGCTTGCGCTCATAGGAGCGCTCATTTCCCACCACGGCGATCTTCACATACTGCTGCGTGATGGTGGAGCCGCCGCCCTTGGAGCCGTCACCGGTGAGCTGGCCGATAATCGCGCGACCGAAGCCGGTAATGGAAAAGCCGGGATTGGTATAAAACTCGCGATCCTCGGCGGCCAGAGTGGCGTCCTTCATGGACTCCGGAATCTCCGAGAGCGGCACCACCACACGGTTACCCTCCGGGGGCACGATGCGCGCTAGCTGCGTCTCATCATCCCCGGCATAAATCTCCGTCACCTGCTTATTCACAAGCTGGTCGGCCTTCGGAACATCCACAAGCAGATAGGCGATCATGAATGCCACGAAGGGAGCGAGGATAATCAACACCACTGCGATGAGGATCGAGCGCCAGACCCACGGGTTACGGGTCTTCTCCTCGCTCTCTTCTACGGTCACGGTGTGTTCAGTCACGACTGTTGCTTCCAATCTCCATGGGTGAAATTGCGGCGTTCGGGCGAGCGACGGCCGGCGACCTGCCCAAACAAACTAACTAATCGGTTAAGCATAGCGGGTACGAGGGGAAACAACCATTGTCGCCAACAGGTGATTCCAATGACAATCAGGACAGACCTCCACGCGGTGGACGTCGAAAAGCTTGCCAGCGGAGACTAACTGCGCGATCTCTTCCTCGCTGCGGGCGGAACCGGCTGCCCGGCCCACCTCATCGCCATAAATCCACAGCACGTCCCGCATGTTCTGCGAGGAACATACCGGGCAGTCCCGCGCTGAGGGCGAGCCATGAAACTCGGCCGCCGTTCGCAGCAAGAAATCGCACTCGCAGATCTCCGCGCGCGTGACCACCCCTTGGCTATACAGGCGCAAGGTGTGGCGGCGATGCCACTCGTGACTCACGATATTGCGATATTCAACCACGCGGCCAGTCTAGCTATCCCCGCGGCAGCGGCGCCCACGGCGATAATACTGTGTCTGTGCTCACAACTTAATCGGTTCACTGCGGTTCTGTATCGATTGAGCGCCTGCACTCGGCCAAAAACGCGGGCTAGATTCTGAGGAATCACGATTGTTGCGCGTCCCAGGAGTGAGCCCCACGACTGCGGACGTGCTCGCCCGCCGCGGTGCGCGCCCCCACCCGTGGGAGGTGTCGCGGCGGTACAAGTTTGTTTGAAGGAGTTTGCCCATGAGCGGAGAAATCCGTGTTGCCATCGTTGGAGTTGGTAACTGCGCCACCTCGCTGATCGAAGGCGTCGAGTTTTATAAGGACGCCCGCGATAGCGATGACGTTCCCGGCCTGATGCACGTGCGCTTCGGCGACTATCACGTCAAGGACGTCACATTCGCCGCAGCCTTCGACGTGGATGCCGCCAAGGTGGGGCTCGATCTCTCCGAGGCCACCCGCGCATCCGAGAACTGCACCATCCAGATTGCGCAGCTGCCGCATCTCGGCGTGACGGTCCAGCGCGGCCCCACCCACGACGGCCTCGGCCGCTACTATCAGCAGACCATCACCGAGTCCGAAGAGGAGCCGGTGGATGTGGTGCAGGCCCTCAAGGACGCCCAGGTGGATGTGGTGGTCAGTTATCTGCCCGTGGGTAGCGAGGAGGCCGATAAGTTCTACGCCCAGGCCGCGATCGACGCCGGCTGCGCCTTCGTCAACGCCCTGCCGGTGTTCATCGCCTCCGATCCCGAGTGGGCCGAGAAGTTCCGCGCCGCCGGGGTGCCGATCGTCGGCGATGACATCAAGTCCCAGGTGGGCGCGACCATCACCCACCGCGTGATGGCCAAGCTCTTCGAGGACCGCGGCGTGCGCCTCGAGCGCACCATGCAGCTCAATGTCGGCGGCAATATGGACTTCAAGAACATGCTCGAGCGCGAGCGCCTGGAGTCCAAGAAGATCTCCAAGACCCAGGCCGTCACCTCCAACCTGAAGACCTCCCCCTTGGCGGGCAAGGTGGATGATCGCAATGTGCACATCGGCCCCTCCGACTATGTGGGCTGGCTGGATGACCGCAAATGGGCCTATGTGCGCCTCGAGGGCAAGGCCTTCGGCGAGGTGCCGCTGAACCTCGAGTACAAGCTCGAGGTGTGGGACTCCCCGAACTCCGCGGGCATTATTATTGACGCCCTGCGCGCGGCGAAGATTGCCCTCGACCGCGGCATTGGCGGCCCGATCGACGCCGCCTCCTCCTATCTGATGAAGTCCCCGCCGCAGCAGCTCGGCGACGACGAGGCCCGCGCCCGTCTCGAACGCTTCATCGCCGGCGACTAAATCCCACCCCAGGGCGCATACGCAGCGCTCGGGTGGCCACGGCCACGGACATTTTCCACGCGGTGATGTCCGTGGCCGCACTGTATTCTCCTGTCTTCCACGGACAGACACCTACCCCCAAAGAGCACACCCACCTGCTGAAATACTTTTCCACCTAAACAATTTTTAGGACAGTACTGTTTCGCGCCATAGAATATGGACTATGAACGCGCAACCTTATTTTGAACTCGCCCGGAATGCACGGCCCGCGCTCACGCAGCTCTACGTCACCTATTTCCGGCTTGCAGAGCGCTCCGATCTCACCGGACCGCAGCTAACCATCCTGTCTCGCCTGAAGTCCGATGGAGCGGCGCGTATCAGCGAACTAGCCAAGCGCGAGGGCATTCGCATGCCCACCGCCTCTAATGCCTTGCACCAGCTCGAATCCCGCGGCCTGGTGGAGCGCGTCCGCGACAATAATGACCGCCGCGGCGTACGCGTGCAGCTGACCGAGCAGGGCGCTGTGGAACTCGAGCGCGTCGGCGAGGAACGTATCGCCCAGCTGGCTGATATGTTTAGCACCCTCGAGGATGAGGAGATCGCCGCCATCGAAGAGATCGTGCCGATTATCAATCGCCTCGCCGAGCGCTATACCGCCCAAACCCGCAACGGCGATAAATAACTAGCCTCGGGGCGTGCCCGCCCCCGTTCCTTTGTCCGCCCAGATGAAAGTTGAGCGCATGAGCAGCGCTCGGCCCCGCCCTCGCCGCTCATGCAGAGACACTTATGTCCGATTCTCGCCTCCGCGTATTGATAGCGTGGCAGCCCGACGCCGCCAATAGCGAAATTCTCGATGCCGTCGCATGGCTGCACCGCTCTGGGCCCATCACCGTCCGCGCCATCCTGGCCTTTACCCGCCCCTGGCCCCAAACCTCCCTATCCAAACTGGGAGGAAAGTATAAGAAGTGGTTGAAGAAGCAGGAGGAGGCCAGTCGCGACGTGGTGACCGCCGCGCTGCTCGACGCCGGTGTGGACGCAGACTGCTTCGATAGCAAGCTCGCCGTCTTCGCCGATGGCTCCTCCGAGCCGCATCTGCTCACCCAGGCCGCCGAGGACTTCCACGCCGATATCATCCTGCTGGGCCCCGCCCAGGCCGCCCCCAAGGGCCGCTATTTGGCCGGCACCACCGCCGATGCGCTGCTGCACGCCTCCCCCTATCCCTTGGGTTTGATCCCGCGCGAGGTGAAGCTGGGCAAGAAGGGCGTGAACCGGGTCTCCTGCGCGCTCACCGAAGAGGCCGGCAGCGCCGCCGTCTTCGACCATGCCGCCGCAGTGGCCGAGACCTACTCCGTGCCGCTGCGGATCGTGGCCTTCGTGCCCGATCGCGTGGGCAATGCGCTGAAGTCCACGAATAGCAAGCTCGAGTCTGTGCTGGCTGATGACGCCCGGGAACATGCGCTGGCCAATCTTGATCGGGCGCGAGATAGCGTCGTCAAGCATCGGCCCGAGCTGCAGGTGGAAACGGAATTAGCTACCGGCAGCGGCTGGTCCGAGGCCATGGACGCGGTGAAGTGGAAGAAATCAGATCTGCTCGTGGTGGGCTCGGAAGATAGCAACCCCATCGCGCGGGTATTCATGGGCTCCCACACCTCGGCCGTGCTCAAACACGCGCGGGTGCCGGTGATGATCTACCCGACCACAACCTCAACCCGCCCCTCAAGGGGCACAGACTACGCATAGGAGACACGCACATATGCGCACAGCACTCATAACCGGCGCCAGTGGGGGAGTGGGGCGCGAGATCGCCGAGCAGCTTATCGACGCCGGCTGGGTGGTCTATGCCAGCTATCGCAGCGAGTCACCCGCCACGGACAAGACCCGGGCTGCCGTCTCTCAGGCCACCTGGTTCCGCCTCGATTTCGCCTCCCCCGAGCCTGATCTCTCGGCGGTGCCCGCTATCCCTAGCCTCGATGCGCTCATCCACTGCGCCGGATACTGCCAGCTCAACCGCATCGAGGAGGCCAGCAGCCAGGAATGGCAGGATTCTTTTAACGTCAATCTGCACGGCCCCGTAGCGCTGACGAATCGGCTGCTTCCTGCGCTGCGCGCCGCCCAGGGCACCATGGTGTATCTCAACTCGGGGGCCGGTTTCCGGGTCAAGCCCGAATGGGGCAGCTATGCCGCCGCCAAGTTCGCGGCCCGCGCCTGGTGCGATGGGCTGCGCGAGGAGGAGCCCGGCATCCGCGTCTCCTCGATCCACCCGGGCCGCATCGATACTCGGATGCAGCGCAACATCGTGGCCTATGAGGGCGGTGACTATGATCCGCACCAGTTCCTGACCGCGGAGACTGTGGCGCGCGCGGTGGTGCAGGTGATTACCACGCCGATGGACGCGCAACCCACTGAGCTGGTGCTACGCCCCCGCCCTCACTAGCACCGCAGCGCCACATGCTGGGGCCTACCCACGATGCGGGGCGGCGAGTAGGGTGGCGAAGAAAGGGCTGGATACATAGCCCGATGAATCGCGACGAGGCAGA
This sequence comes from Corynebacterium sp. TAE3-ERU2, assembly GCF_019209955.1. Classification (NCBI taxonomy): domain Bacteria; kingdom Bacillati; phylum Actinomycetota; class Actinomycetes; order Mycobacteriales; family Corynebacteriaceae; genus Corynebacterium; species Corynebacterium sp. TAE3-ERU2. The sequence goes on from NZ_JAHUTL010000004.1 coordinate 21,095, forward strand.
GCTATAGGGGTGAGAAGCCATGCAATCCGAGTCTGAGGACGATCCGCGCCCGCCGCGGCCGGAGTCTGCGGCCGGCCCCACGCCCGCCGCCGGCCTGCCCGAGGGACAGTATTTCGATCCCACCGTGGATCGGGTCTCCACCACGCCCCGCGGCCCCTCCCGCGAGGAATTCGAGCGCGACCCGCTGGCGTGGTTCGAGCACAGCCGCCGCTCCTCGCGCAGAGCCATCGCCTATGCGCTGGTGATACCCCTGCTCACCGTCCTCACCGGGCTGGTGATCGCGCTCATCTCCCGCGCCCAAGGCGGGCCGATCTGCGAGGCTGGGCTCTCGACATGGATCTGCAGCCGCGGCTACGAGATTCTGTTCTCGCTGGTGCCCCTCGGCGTGGCCCTAGCCGGCACCTTCGGCGCTTTTTGGATCACCTATCGCACCTGGGCCCGCTATGGGGCGTGGCGGCCGTGGCTCGCCATCATCTGGGTGCTCATCCCCGCCTCCTTGGCGTGGATGACGGGCTTCGGCTGGATGTTCGTTAACGGTCACCACTAGCGGCGGCAGCGATCTCGGCGCAGCCCGCATCGCCGCAATGCCCCACGGAATCCGCGCAGTCCGCACACATGAGCGTCTGCTTGCGGCAGGCCTGGTTGCGGCAGTTGTGGAAGTCATTCGTGGCCGCACCACAGTGGGCGCAATGCCCCAGCTGGGTGAACTCGCCGCCCTCAAACTCCATGTGCATGCGCTTATCAAAGACGTAGAGCGAGCCTTCCCAGAGCCCGGCATTACCGTATTTCTCGCCATAGCGGACGATGCCGCCATCGATCTGATAGACCTCCTCGAAGCCCCGGTTTTTCATCAGGCTGGACAGCACCTCGCAGCGGATACCGCCGGTGCAATAGGACACCACCGGCTTGTCCTTCATCCAGTCATATTTGCCGGACTCGAGCTCCGCAATGAAGTCGTGGGTGGTGGAGACATCCGGCACCACGGCGTTTTTGAACTTGCCGATCTGCGCCTCCATGGCATTGCGCCCGTCGAAGAACACCACCTCCTCGCCGCGCCGCTCCACCAGCTCATTGACTTCCTCGGGCTTGAGGTGCACGCCGCCGCCGATCACGCCCTCGTCATTCACCTTCAGCTCGCCTGGCGCGCCGAAGGACACGATCTCATCGCGGACCTTCACGGAGAGCTTCGGGAAATCCTCGGCCCCGCCCTCGGACCATTTGAACTCCATGGGCTTGAAGTATTCGCGGGTTTTACGGGCATATTTCTTGCAGGCATCCATCGGCCCACCGACGGTGCCGTTGATGCCGTGCTCGGAGATCAGAATGCGGCCGCGCAGCCCGAGGGACTCGCAGAGGTCGCGCTGCCACAGCATCACGGCCTTGGGATCGGCGATGGGCTGGAACTTGTAGTAGAGCAGGATCTTCGAGAGCATATGTTGATCCTATTCCGGCGCGGCGGCCAGTTCCTAACCACCGCGGCGGGCAGCGCAACAGGGCGGGGCAGCGGTGAACGGTGTTCTAGAATGAGGGGCTATGGAACCTTTTGATATCAATGCCGGTCGTTTCTATCTGCGGGCCCTGCACAACCAAACCACCCTCGATGATGGCCCCACGCTGCGCTCGATCACGCCCACCCCAGCGATTCAGTCCAATGATGATGCTGAGGATGGCTGGATGAATAATACCTGCTATAGCTGGGCGGTATGCGAACAAACCTCCTCGGATCTTTTGGCCTTGGTCACCTATGAACCGGCCAGCGATACCGTGACCTCCTACCCGGCTGGAGAGGCAGACACGGTATGGGATCATAACCGCGAGCTCGAGCCCATCACCTTGGGCCAGGCGGCCGCCACAGGCGAAAAGGCGGTGCGGGCGCACATCTAGCGCCACGATCACCGCCTTCTGCGTATTCGGTGTTACTTCCGGAAGAGCAGCTTCTTCTGATACACCGGATCGGAGGTCACCTGGATATCCAGGTTGCGGAAGATCCCCTCATCCACCGAGCCGAGAATGGTGGTGGTGTGCACGTCGAGGCCACGCAGGTTGTGCAGCTCCTCGAGGGCGCGGCGGGCATTGGGGTCATGATCCGCCGAAACGCTCAGGGCGATGAGCACCTCATCGGTGTGCAGCCGTGGGTTGCTGCTGCCCAGCTGCTCGATCTTGAGGGTCTGGATGGGCGTGATGGAGCTGGGCGCCAACAGGTCCACATCCGGCTCGATACCAGCCAGATACTTCAGCGCGTTGAGCAGCATGGCCGCCGAGCAGCCGAGCAAAGCGGAGGTTTTGCCGGTGATGATCTCGCCATCATTGAGCTTGATGGCGCTGCCGGGCTGGCCGGTCTCCTCGGCGATGGCGCGCGCCGGCTCGATCACGGGGCGATCAGTTTCGTGAATGCCCTGCTTGCCCATGAGTAGGCGAATGCGGCCGGATTCCAGCGGTGCCTTCTGGTTCTTCTTCTCCTCCACCAGCGCCTTGTAGTAGCGCCGGATGATCTCCTGCTTAGCGGCCTCGCGGCACACCTCATCATCGCTGATGCAATTACCCACCATGTTCACGCCCATGTCGGTGGGGGACTCATAGGGCGAATGCCCGGAAATCTTCTCCAGCAGGTGCTTGAGCAGTGGGAATACTTCCACATCGCGGTTATAGTTCACCGCTTGGCTGCCATAGGCCGCCAGGTGGAAGGGGTCGATCATGTTCACATCGTCCAGATCGGCGGTGGCGGCCTCATAGGCGGCGTTCACCGGGTGATCCAGCGGGATATTCCAGATGGGGAAGGTCTCGAACTTGGCATAGCCCACATCAATGCCGCGCACGTGCTCGTGATAGATCTGCGAGAGGCAGGTAGCCAGCTTGCCCGAACCGGGGCCGGGCGCGGTGACGATAATGAGATCGCGGCTGGTCTCGGCGTACTCATTGCGGCCGAGGCCATTCTCGGAGACGATGTGTTCGGTATCGGCGGGGTAGCCCTCGATCACGAAGTGGCGGGTGACCTTCAGGCCTAGGCGGGTGAGCTTGTCCTGGAAGGCGGTGGCATGCTTATTGCCCTCCTCGCACTGGGTCATCACCACGTTATCCACGAGGAAGCCGCGCGCGCGGAAGACATCCACTAGGCGCAGCACATCATCCTCATAAGAAATGCCAAGGTCGGCGCGCATTTTACCGCGTTCCAGATCCTTGGCGTTGATGCAGACCATGATCTCGACATCGTCCTTGATGTTCTCGAGCATCGCGATCTTATTGTCGGGGGTAAAGCCCGGCAGCACACGGGAGGCGTGCATATCGTCGAAGAGTTTGCCTCCCATCTCCAGGTAGAGGCGTCCGCCGAGACTCTCCCGGCGCTCCTTAATGTGCTCAGATTGCATCTGGATATACGCGGATCGGTCGAAGCCAATGGCGGGTGAAAGCATAGAGCAACCTCACTTGAGATAAGAGCGTAAAGGGGGCGACAACTGACGTAGTGGCAGCGGTCGGAGTGAGGCCCTGTGGCGGCCTGCATTCTCTCTCACGGCCGCCGCTACGGTTACCCTGAGATACTACCGCCGTTGCGGAACAATTGCATAAAACAGCAGTAAACCCGCTGGTAAAGGCATAGTTTAATTTCTGTTTGTCGATAGTTTTTAGTCTCGAATATAGGCCTCTAGGCGATCACAGGCGGCCACCACATCGGCGGTATCGCAGGCATAGCTCAGCCGAATCCAGCGGTGCCCGTGCACGGCGTCGAAGTCCACCCCGGGCGCCACCGCCACTCCCGTGGCGTCGAGTAGCTCATGGGCGAAGCGGAAGGAGTCCTCGGTGATCGAGGAGACATCCACATAACAGTAGAAGGCGCCATCCGCGGGCACGATATTCTTCAAGCCCAGCGCGGGCAGTCGCTCCATGAGGATCTCCCGATTGCGGGCATAGCGCTGCACATGCGCGTCGAGTTCCTCCAGGGCGGCGTCGTCAAACGCGCGCAGGGCGGCCTGCTGCGAGATCGCCGGCGGGCAGACCGTGAAATTGGCGTGAAGGCGATCGAGCACCCCCACCAGCTCCGGCGGCACGATGAGCCATCCGACCCGCCAGCCGGTCATGGAGAAATACTTACTCACACTGCCCACAATGACCGCCCGTTCAGAAAACTCGGCGGCGCTGCGGCACTCGGCACCATAGCTGATGCCGTGGTAGATCTCGTCGGAGATCAGTACCACGCCGTGCGTATCGCACCACTGCGCTAGACGACGCAACTCTGCCGGATCGATCACCGTGCCACTGGGGTTGGAGGGCGAGGTCACAATCACCGCCCGCGGCAGCCGCGGCAGGGCCTGCAGATCCTCAACGCGCAGCTGAAAGGCGTGCTCGGCATCGCTAACGTCGATCTCCACCATGCACACCCCGAGCGCGGAGAGCACATTGCGATAGGCGGGATAGCCCGGGCGGGCCAGCACCACCTCATCGCCGGGGTCGCAGACGGCGAGAAAGAGCGAGGTGAACCCGCCCGAGGAGCCGGTGGTGATGAGAATACGTTCCGGATCCACCTGCACCGCATAGCGGCGCTGATAGTAGGCGGCGATCGCCTCCTTGAGCTCCGGCGTGCCGCTGGCGGCCGTGTAGCCGAGGATGTCCTGACGCACCGCCGACTCGGCCTGCTCCAGCACGGGGCTGGGCGCAGGGGTGGAGGGCTGACCCACGCATAAAAGCAGCGCATCGCCATGTGTCTGGCGGCGCTGCAGGGCGCGGGCGAGAATATCCATCACGATAAACGGTGCCACCTCGCCGCGCTGGGAAAGATGCATCGGCGCTGCGGTGGGGGAGGAGTCGGTAGAACGCGAAGCTGCTGACATGCCCTTTAGTATGGCCCATGCGCTCCATCCGGCGCCTCCTGCCGCGCGGAGGCCACTGTGCGGCAGGGAGCGGCCTAGACTAGAACACCATGCCCGAAGGTCATGTGATTCACCGTCTCGCCCGTCAGCTCAACCAGCATTTTGCCGAGCGGAGAGTGCAGGTCAGCTCGCCCCAGGGGCGCTTTGCCGCCGCCGCGGCGCAGCTCGACGGCCACCGCTTCGAGCGCGCGGATGCCTGGGGAAAACACCTCTTCATCCACATCGACGCCCCGCAGCCGGACTCGATCGTGCATATTCACCTCGGGCTCATCGGTAAGTTCCACTTCGAATCCCCCGAGGCTGATTGGGGACAGATTCGGCTGCGCATCGCGCACGAGGAGATCGCCGCCACGCTCCGCGGCCCCCAGTGGTGCCGGCTCATCACCGCCGAGGAGCAGGCCGCGGCGATTGCCCGGCTGGGGGCCGATCCCTTGCGCGCGGACTCCGATTGGGAGGAACTTGCGGGCCGCGTCGCCCGCTCGCGCCGCAGTATCGCCTCGCTGCTAATGGACCAGAAATACTATGCCGGGGTGGGCAATATCTACCGCGCCGAGGTGCTCTTCCGGCAGGGAATCGACCCCTTTACCCCGGGCCGCGAGCTCACGGCGGCGCAGCGGGAGGCCATTGCGCAGGATCTCTGCCAGCTGATGCGCGATGGGGAAGAGAAGGGCTGGATCGACACCGTGCTGCCCGCCCACACCCCCGAGGCCATGCGGCGGCCGGCACGGGAGGATGCGCACGGCGGCGAGGTCTATGTCTACCGTCGCGCCGATCAGGATTGTCTGGTGTGCGGCGGGCCCGTGGCGAGCCGACCCGTAGAGGGGCGCAATCTATTTTGGTGCCCCTCCTGCCAGAGCTGAACAGCGGCGCGGCTGAGTAATTCTACGCTCCCGTAGGGTAGGGGAGCAATGCAGGTCACCCCATAAAGAGGGGCGAAAAACGGCGGCGGTGTCGGTACGGCAGATTCCGCTACGCTGGGGGATGACAGGGCTACCTACTCGCGTCACTCCATTCACCGTCGAGCCCCAGAGGGAGGGTGTCAGATGAAGAAATTGATGAATGATCCCCATGATTATGTCGCCGAGTCCATCGCCGGATTCGCCGCAGCACACTCCGAGCACGTGCAGATGCACACCGAGCCGTTATTTGTGTCCCGCTCCGCTGCCACGCGCAAGGAGGAGGGCAAGGTCGGGCTGATCTCCGGTGGCGGCTCGGGGCATGAGCCGCTCCACGCCGGATTCGTGGGCACCGGCATGCTGGATGCCGCCGTGCCCGGCGCGGTATTTACCTCGCCCACACCGGATCCCATCCAGGCCGCCACCGTGGAAGCCAACCGCGGGGCAGGTGTGGTGTATTTGGTGAAGAACTACACCGGCGATGTGCTCAATTTCGATACCGCCGCCGAGCTCGCAGAGCTGGACGATATCGAGGTGCGGCAGGTGCTGATTAATGATGACGTCGCGGTGGAGGATTCGCTCTACACCGCTGGTCGACGCGGTGTGGCCGGCACCCTGCTAGTAGAAAAGATCACCGGCGCCGCCGCCGAGCGCGGCGATAGCTTGGACGAGGTGGTCGCCGTGGCCGAAACCTGCGTGGACCAGGTGCGCTCCATGGGCGTGGCCCTGAGCCCCTGCCACGTCCCGCATGCCGATCAGCCCTCCTTCGAGCTGGCCGAGGGCGATGTGGAACTCGGCGTGGGCATTCACGGCGAGCCCGGCCGCCGCACCACCACCTTCGGCAGCGCCGATGAACTCACCGACGCGGTGCTGGATCCGATCCTCGCCGATCTCTCCCTCGCCGCCGGCGAGAAGGTGATTGCACTGGTCAACGGCATGGGTGGCACGCCCCTCTCGGAGCTGTATATTGTCTACCGCCGTCTCGCAGAACGACTTACTGAACAGGACGTCACTATTTCGCGCTCGCTCGTAGGCAACTACGTCACCAGCCTCGATATGCAGGGCTTTTCCATCTCGCTCATGCGTGTTGATGACGAGCTATTGGCGCTCTACGACGCCCCCGCCCACACCCCCGCTTTTACTCACTAAGGAGGCTTGAGAATAATGGCTGAACTCTCTCTCGATTGGGCTCTCGCGTGGATCGACCGCTGCGTGGCCGAGGCCGCCGCTCACCGCGTGGAACTGACCGATCTCGACCGCGCCATCGGTGACGCCGATCATGGCGAAAACCTCGACCGTGGCTTCGGCGCGGTATCCGCCACGCTGAAGCAATCCACCCCGGACACCCCTGCCGCGGTATTCAAGACGGTGGCCGCCACGCTGATCTCGACCGTGGGTGGTGCCTCGGGCCCGCTGCTCGGCACCGCCTTCATGCGCTTGGCCAAGGTGGCACCGGAGCAGATTGACGCCACCGCCGTGGCCGAGATGTATGAGGCCGCCGTCGCCGGTATCCAGGCCCGCGGCAAGGCCGAGGAAGGGGAGAAGACCATGGTGGATGCGTGGGCCCCGGCTGCGGCCGCCGCGCGGGCCGCCGCCACTGAGGGCGCCGATGCCGCCGCCGCACTGCAGGCTGCCGCCGATGCGGCCGCGCAGGGCGCAGAGGCCACGATCCCCATGAAGGCCACCAAGGGCCGCGCCTCCTATCTGGGGGAGCGCTCCGAGGGGCACAAGGATCCCGGCGCCACCTCCTCGGCCTACTTCCTCGCTGCGGCCGCCGCAGCCGCACAGGAAGGCAAATAACTCATGGCCGTCGGTCTTGTTTTTGTCTCACATTCGGCCCAGCTGGCCGAGGGGCTGCGCGATCTCGCGCGGCAGATGGCCTCCGAGGTGGATATCCGCGCCGCGGGCGGCACCGCCGATGGGGGCATTGGCACCTCCTATGACCGCATCGAGTCGGCCGTCACCCAGCTGCGCGACGCCGACCGCGAGGTGCTGATCCTCACGGATCTCGGCTCGGCCACTATGACCGTAGAGATGCTGCTCGAATTCCATGAGGACGAGCCCATCTGCTTCGTGGATGCACCCTTGGTGGAGGGCGGTATCGCGGCTGCCGTGGCCGCTCAACAAGGCGTGGATCTACGCGGGGTGATGGCGGCGGCCCGCAACGCCATCTATGGCTTCCGCACCCCCGCCCAGCAGGACACGGCGGCACCCGGGCCGGAGGCGACTACCGATAGCACCGCCGGCTATAGCCGCACGGCTGTTGTGGCCGACGAGGTCGGGCTGCACGCCCGCCCCGCGGCACTCATCGCCGAGATGGCCGCCACGGCCGAGGGCGAGGTAGCGATCAACGACGCCGATGCCGCCTCAGCGCTCATGGTGATGGGACTGGGGATCGCCCAGGGAGAGACAGTCACCATCAGTGGCGAGGACAGGGATTCCGCGGTGATTGATCGCATCGCCGAGGCCATCGCGGCGGGCCTCGATTAGGCGCGTAAACCCTGGAATACGTAGCTCAACGCCATATCGGCGGCGTCCTCGGGCTCGCCCTCATAGCAGGCCGCGGTGGTCACGCAGCTGGTGATAATGAGCTCCGCGATCACGCCCGGCTCCAGCGCGGCGCTGAGGCGCTGGGCGGCGCGGACGGCGTCGATATGCGTGATGAATTCCTGACGTAGCTGCTGCCGCACCTGCCGCAGGGGAGCACCCAGCTCCTCGGAGCCGCTGGCCGCGACGGCGAGCCGGAGACTGCCGTGATCCTCGGCGAGGGCCACGGTGAGTTCCCACACCATGTTCTTGAGAATGTCCAAGCCATCATCCTCGCCCTCCTTGGCGAGGGTGATAATGCTGGCGCAAGTATGCTGGGCGCGCTCGGCCACAGCGGCGATGAGCTCGCCCTTGGATGCCACGTGGTGATACACCGCGGACTTGGTGATGTTCAGTGCATGCGAGATCTGACTGATGGATGTCTCCGCAATACCGCGTTGGTGAAACTGCTCCTCAGCGGCGCTAATGATATCCGCGCGGCTATTGCCGGGTCGTCCCCTCCGGCGTGGCTTCTCGCTCACCTGCTCCCTCTCTTTTCCTCGGCTCGCGCTCGGACGCGACCTAAAGCTGAGTGCCTAATAGTACAACACTGCGCCTGAGAGCAGCACCGCCCCAGCTAGCACGGTTAGTGGACCCAGCAGCCGAGGCTCGCCACCACCGCATCGGGGCTGCCGAGGCGCGATCCGAGGGCGTAGAGCAGCATGAGGCTGAGCATAAAGAGCAGGCACAACGCCAGAGCGAGGCGCTGCACTATCGGCGGCGACACCGTGGCCAACCAGGCCCCGAGGGCAGCGCCCAGGGTGTTATAGAGCAGATCATCGATATCGCTATAGCCTAAGCGGAAGACATACTGGGCGAGCTCAATGCCCAGGCTCAGCGCGAGGCTAAGGAGCGTGGCCGTGCGCACCGGATGGGCGCGGCCGCGCAGCAATAGCACCAGCACGAAGCCGAGCGGGGCGAAAAGCGCCACATTGCCCGCCACGTTGAGGAGCGAGGCCACGACGGACTGGGCATTCCAGAAATCATCCAGCGGCATGAGCTCCACGCCGCGATGGCGGTGCGCCTCGCGCCGCCACAGGTGACCGATAACAAAGACGCTTTTCAATAAGGTTGCAGCGGCAATCGTGACCAGCTGGCAGATGAGCGCAGCCCACACGAGCCCAGGGCGGGGGCCACTGGGACGTGCGGGCTGGACGGCCTGGGCCCCCTGAGCGCTCGATTCAGAGGCTGTCATAGGGGGCCTTCCTGGGTGTCCGCGTCAGAGATACACCCAGCGTAGTTCACAGGCGGGGTTATTTGACCACGAGGTTGATCATCTTGCCCGGGATGACGATCTGCTTCACCACAGTCTTTCCCTCAATATGGGCGGCCACCTTCTCATCGGCTACGGCCAACTCCACGAGGGCCTCGCGATCGGCGTCCACCGGGGCCTGGATGCGGCCGCGAACCTTGCCGTTGACCTGCACCGGCAGCTCCACGGTATCGTCCTTCAGCCAGGCCTCATCCCAGGTGGGGAAGGGCTCATAGGTGATGCTCTCCTCGTGGCCCAGGATGCTCCACAGCTCCTCTGCGATATGCGGGGCGATCGGGGCGAGCATAGACACCGCCGGCTCCACGGCTGCCCGCGGGGTGGCAGTAGAGGAGTAGTGCTTGGTCAGGAAGTTCACGTACTCGATGAGCTTCGCCACCACGGTGTTCATGCGCAGGTTCTCATAGTCCTCACGCACGCCCGCCACCGTGCGGTGCAGGGCCTTGAGGGTGGCGTCGTCAAGCTCCTGCTCGGAGACGCTGCACTCACCCGTGGATTCCTCCACCACCAGCCGCCACAGGCGCTGCAGGAAGCGGTGGGCGCCGACAACATCCTTCGTGGCCCAGGGGCGAGACGTATCCAGCGGGCCCATGGACATCTCGTAGACGCGCAAGGTATCGGCGCCGTACTCATCGCACATATCGTCTGGGGAGACGGAGTTCTTCAGGGACTTGCCCATCTTGCCGTACTCCTGGGTCACCTTCTCGCCCTGGTAGAAGAACTCGCCATCCTTCTCCTCCACCTCATCGGCGGGCACGTACACGCCACGGGAATCGGTGTAGGCATAGGCCTGAATATAGCCCTGGTTATAGAGGCGGTGATAGGGCTCGCAGGAACTCACATAACCGAGATCGAAGAGCACCTTATGCCAGAAGCGGGAATAGAGCAGGTGCAGCACGGCGTGCTCGACGCCGCCCACATAGAGATCCACGCCGCCGCCCGGGGCGCCCTCGCGGGGGCCAGTCCAGTAGCGCTCGTTCTCAATATTGCAGAACTGCTCCTCGTTCTTCGGATCGATATAGCGCAGCTGGTACCAGGAGGAACCGGCCCACTGGGGCATCACATTGGTATCGCGGGTGTAGGTCTGCAGGCCATCGCCCAGATCCAACTCCACATTCACCCAGTCGGTGGCCTTCGCCAGCGGCGGGTGCGGGGAGGAATCGGCATCGTCCGGGTCAAAGGACACCGGCTTATAGTCCTCCACCTCCGGCAGCTCGATGGGCAGCATCTCCTCCGGCAGGGCGTGGGCCACACCCTGATCGTCATAGACGATGGGGAAAGGCTCGCCCCAGTAACGCTGGCGGGCAAAGAGCCAGTCGCGCAGCTTGTACTGGATCTTCTCGCGGCCATAGCCATTCTGCTCCAGCCAGACGATCGTGGTGGCCACGGCCTCTTCCTTGCCCAGGCCGTTGATGTCCAAGCCTTCCTCATTGGCGGAATTCACCGCAATGCCCGGCTCAGTGAAGGCGGCAGTGGAGATATCGCCACCGGCGACCACCTCCCGAATGGGCAGCCCGAAGGCCTGGGCGAATTCATAGTCGCGGTCATCGTGCGCCGGAACGGACATGATGGCCCCGGTGCCATAGCCGGTGAGCACATAATCACCAATAAACACCGGAATCTCTTCACCGGAGACCGGGTTCACGGCCTGCACGCCCAAGTACACACCGGTCTTATCCTTGTTCTCCTGGCGCTCCAGATCCGACTTGGCGGCAATCGAGGAGCGATAGGCGGCCACGGCCTCGGCCGGGCTGGCGGCACCAAAGGTCCAGCGCTCGTCCACGCCCTCATAGCTGGCGGGCGCATGGGTGAGCAGTTCATCCACCAGCTCGTGCTCGGGGGCGAGCACCATATAGCTGGCGCCGAAGAGGGTATCCGGGCGGGTAGTAAAGACAGTGATAGTGTGGCCGGCGGCTCGGAAGTCCACCTCGGCACCGCGGGAGCGGCCGATCCAGTTGCGCTGCATGGACTTCACCTTCTCCGGCCAGTCCAGCAGATCCAGATCATCGATCAAGCGATCCGAATAGGCAGTAATACGCATCATCCACTGCTGCAGATTCTTGCGGAACACGGGGAAGTTGCCGCGCTCCGAGCGGCCCTCGGCGGTGACCTCCTCATTGGCCAGCACCGTACCCAAACCAGGGCACCAATTGACCGTGGAGTTCGAGCGATAGACCAAACGGAACTCGTCGATCACCTCGGCGCGCTCGACATCATTCAACTCCGCAAAGGGGCGCCCATAGCGCTCGGGGGTAGCGATCTCGCCGGACTCGAGCAAAGGAATCAGCTCGTCGATACGGCGCGCCTTATTGCTGCGCTCATCAAACCAGGAATCGTAGATCGTGAGGAAGATCCACTGGGTCCAGCGGTAGAAGTCCGTATCCGTGGTAGCGAAGCTGCGGCGCGTATCGTGCCCCAGGCCGAGCCGGCCGATCTGACGGGACATGTTCTTAATATTGGCCTCGGTGGTCGTACGCGGGTGCGTCCCGGTTTGCACCGCATACTGCTCGGCCGGCAGGCCGAAGGCATCATAACCAAAGGCGTGCAGCACATTCTTGCCCAGCTTGCGATGAAAACGAGCAAAAGCATCGGTGGCGATATAGCCCAGCGGGTGGCCCACATGCACGCCCACGCCCGAGGGGTAGGGGAACATGTCCTGCACAAAGAGCTTGTCCTCCGGAAGGCTCTGGCCACCCTCCTCGGCCAACTCGCCTACGGGGTTCGGCGCATTGAAGGTGCCGTGATCGGCCCAGTACTTCTGCCACTTGCTTTCAATGTCGGCCGCCAGGCCGGCACGGTATCTATATGCGGGTACGTCGCTCGGGTTAGTCATGCGTCATAGTGTAGCCGGTGCGACTCGCCGCTTTCGCACGAGCATCCACGCGGAGTGTGCCTGCGGGTCGGGGGCGGCGCGCGGCGAATGTTTCACGTGAAACATTGCCTGCGGAATGCCGTCTGCTTATTTACTGACCGCAGATACACTAAACCGCCCAGAACCTGTCCGAATGGACGGTCTGGGCGGCGTGCGAGTGTGCTATTAAGCGTCCTCTAGTTCAGTTTTCTTCTCTGCGCCACGACCGCCGGAGAGCTTATTCACGATCATGGCGATGGCACCATCGCCGGTGACATTACATGCAGTACCGAAGGAGTCGATGGCGATATAGGCCGCGATCATCAGCGCCACCTGATCATCGGTGAAGCCGAGCATGGAGCTCAGCAGGGTGGAGGCGGCCATGATGGCGCCACCAGGCACGCCGGGTGCGGCAATCATGGTGATACCCAGCATGAGGACGAAGCCGAAGGCGAGTGCGGGGCTGACCGGAGTGCCCGCCATAAACATGATGGCGAAGGCGAAGAGCGAGATCTTCATCATCGAGCCCGAGAGGTGAATGGTGGCGCAGAGCGGCACCACGAAGCCAGCCACATTGGCGGAGACACCATTCTTCTGCGCACAGGAGTAGGTGACAGGGATGGTGGCGGCCGAGGAGGAGGTGCCCAACGCGGTGAAATATGCAGGCAGCATGGTCTTCCACGCACGCAGCGGGTTACGGCCAGCGATAGCGCCCGCGATAAGGAATTGCACCAGCAACAACACCAAAGTGGCCACGATCGCCAGGATGAGCACCACGGCAAACATCGTCATGGTCTTTTGCATATTCCCGTTCTTACCCATGGAGAGGAACATGCCGAAGATGAAGATGGGTAGCAGCGGAATCACGAACTTACGAATGGTGAGCTGCACAATCTCCTCCACCTCCTTGGCCAGCGTATAGGCGGTATCCGCCTTGACCACCGTCATGCCGATGCCGAAGATGAAGGCCAGCAATAGCGCCGTCATGATATTCATCAAGGGCGGCATTTCTACCTCGAAATAGGGGGTGAGGGCGCCGGCATCAATGTCCACGGCATCGCCGAGCGCCTCGGAGGAGAGGAGCGAGGGATAGAGCCCGCGGCTCAGCCCATAGGCGGCAAAGCCGGAGAGCACCGTCGATGCATAGGCGATGGCGGTGGTGACGAGAAGCCATTTGCCCGCGCCGCGTCCGATGCCCGCAATGGCGGGGGCGATGAGCGCGAAGATGAGGATGGGGATGAAGAAGCCGAGGAAGTTTCCGAAGAGCCCATTGAAGGTGACGAAGATGCGTGCCAGCCAATCGGGGAGCACGAGGCTCAGAGCGCTACCGAGGACGATCGCGACGATGATCCACATCAGCAGCGAGCCGAGGAAGCCTCCTTTCTTTTTCTCCGGGGCGGCCATCGTGGCCTGTCCAGTGTTCATGAGAATCCACTTTCGTTTTCGTAACGTGACGTTATTTCACTAACCTGATAGCCGGCGGAACTCCGTTGTGGGGGTTTCTCTACATCTGAGCTATTCCCGCTGGTCAGAGCGGTGCGATAGGGCGCTGTGAGGCCAGCACACCACGCCAGGACGGGAGCTAGTCCAGATACCAAGAAACCACGGGTCCACACAAAGAAGACGCCTGTGCGTAGGCCTCAATCTACCGCACACGAGGCGTCCCACCACCCTTACTCCCCGATCTGCGGTTAGGAGCTAGCCGACGCGCGCCCAGGAGGGGAGGGGAGTGCTCCACCGTGGCGGCGAAGGCGTGCCGTCGAGCTTTTCGCGCCCTCGCCACCCATGGCTTAGAGTGTCATTCATGGCTGTCCTCGGCATCATTTTGCTCATTCTCACCCTTGCCCTTCTCATCCTCGGCGCCCTGGCATGGACACAGCACCTGCCCGGCAATGGCATCATCGGCATCCGCGTCCCCGAGGTCCGCACCTCGCGCGAGATGTGGAACGCCGCACACAAGGTGGCCGGCCCCGTATGGCTGGTCGCGGGCCTCGCCATGGGCATTGGCGCCCTGCTCGCCTTTTCCGCCGCCGGCTGGATGTGGCTTCTCGTTCTCGCCGCCGTCGTGGCCAGTGTCACCCTCCTAGGCATCGGTGCCGCCCTCGGCGCCAAAGCAGTGGCCATTATCGACGCCAACCGCAAGATTTCCGACGCCGCTGCCGCCCAGGCGGGCGACTCGGAATCCCAGGCTCCGCAGCCCGAGGTGGACGTCGATAAGCTGCGCTCGGCGCTGCGCCGCTCGCAGAATCAGGATGAGACCTAAAGGTCAGCGTCTATAGTTCATTCAATCGTGTACTATCGGGGGCATGAGCTTCCAAGAAACACATAATGACGCGCTGAAGCGCGTGGGCACAGCGCTCGCCAGTGATACTCGGCGAGCGCTTCTTCTTGCCATGATGGATGGCGTCCACTATCCCGCCGAGCTTGCCGAGCGGCTGGGAACGGGACGCTCCAATGTCTCTAATCACCTCACCTGCCTGAGCGATTGTGGGGTCATTCGCGCCCAGCACGAAGGCCGCAAGGTGCGTTATGAGATCAGCAGCCCGCAATTGCAGCACGCTCTACTCGAACTCTCGCAGGTGGTACTCACCGTGCAGGAGAGCGAGAGCTGCTTGGTAGACATGGGGGCTAGCCATGAGTAGCGCATGTTGTTCCTGCGAATCCGGCGAAGTACGGGAGACGACCGAAGGCCCCTGGTACCGCGATCGTCAGATTCAATTAGCCCTTGGCTCGGGAATCGCCATGATCCTTGGCTTCCTGGTGCACCCCTGGTTCTACTATCTCGGCATCGCCTTGGGCGGAGCCACCTTCGTGCCCGGGGCGCTCAGGACCTTCGTTAAGAACCGCGGCCGCGCCCGGCTAGGCGTCGCGCTATTGATGACGATCTCCGCCATCGGCGCCATTCTCCTCGGCTTCCCCGGCGAAGCGGCCACCCTCGCCTTCCTCTATTCCCTCGTTGAGTCCATCGAGGATCGCTCCCTGGATAAAGCGCGGGATGATCTGGAGTCGATCGATAAACTCCTGCCCGAGACCGTGGAGACCCTCGAGCGCGGGCGCGTGCCCGTCCGCGAACTCGGCGTGGGCGAAATGTTTCACGTGAAACCTGGGCAGCGCGTGCCCACCGATGGCATGGTCCGCACCGGCCGCTCGCACATGGATGTCTCCGCCATTACCGGCGAGCCCATGCCCGTGATGGCTGGGGTAGGGGAGGAGGTCATTGCCGGCTCGATCGCCCTCGATGGCTCCCTCGAAGTGGAGGCCACCTCCCCTGGCGCGAAGAATACGCTGTCCAGCATCGTGGAACTGACCACTACCGCTCAGGACCGCAAGGGTGCCGCGGGCCGACTTGCCGACCGTATCGCCGGCGTGCTCGTGCCTGGCGTGCTGCTTCTTGCGCTCGCCACGGGCGTTATTGGCAGCATCCTCGGCGACCCGGGGCTCTGGATCCCCCGCGCCCTCACGGTGCTCGTCGCAGCCTCGCCCTGCGCCCTCGCGATCTGCGTGCCCATCACCATTTTGGCCGCACTCGGCCGCGCCAGCCGCATGGGCTGCGCGGTGCGCGATGCCGCCACCGTCGAAAGATTCCACGGCATTACCACCGTCGCCTTCGATAAAACCGGAACTCTCACCCAGGGCCGCCCCCAGGTGGTGCATATCGACGCCGCCCCCGGTACGGAATCCCAGCAGGTACTCGCTATCGCCGCCGCGATTGAGCACCACAGCGAGCACCCCTTGGCCCGGGCCATCGTGCAGGCGGCCGCGCAGCAGGGGATCAGCCCCGCCACGGCCACCGATGTGCGCGAGACCCCGGGAGAGGGCCTGCGTGGCATCGTCGAAGGCGCGGAGATCTCCGTGGGCCGTGCCCGCGATGTCACCGCCACCATCGGCGGCGCCAGCGTGGTGGAGGTACGCCGCGAGGGAGAGCGCCTCGGCATTATCGAGCTCGCTGATTCCCTGCGGGAGGAGGCACCGGAGGCCATCCGGGCCCTCGAGGCGCAGGGCCTGCGCACGGTGATGCTCAGTGGCGACCGCCAGGAGGCGGCCGAAGCCATTGCCCACTCGGCGGGTATCGCCGATGTGCGCGGCGATCTCAGCCCCTCCGATAAGCATGCTGCGGTGGATTCGCGGCGCTGGATGATGGTGGGCGATGGCATCAATGATGCACCGGCCCTTGCGGCCGCGCGCATTGGCATCGCCATGGGTGCCACGGGCACCGATATTGCCCGCCGGAGCGCCGATATCACCTTCGTCGGCCATAGCCTGACGCTGCTTCCCCCGGCGCTGCGGCACCTCGCCCGCGCTCACCGCATCATGATCACCAACCTGGCCCTGGCGCTGGCTATTGTGGTGGCCTTGCCGCCGCTGGCAATCACCGGCGTTCTGGGCCTGGCGGAGGTAGTGACCATCCACGAGGCGGCCGAGGTACTCATTATTCTCAATGGTGTACGCGCCGGACTCCTGCCGCGATCGGAACGCTCTTAGCGGCTCTACCCCCATCTAGCACCCATCTTCCTAGCGGCAGAGAGACTACTGCTAAAGTAGCTGCCATGTTGTTGCACGAATTCACTTCCAGCACCCACTCGTGGTGGTGGCGCGCCAGCTAGGGCGAGCCACGAATTCGGCATTCCAACGTCTTTTCACTAGGCTCGCTCGCTCCCCGGCGCGGCGAGCCTTTTTTGTTGCCTGAGAGGGCGCGGGCTCGACGCACTGGGGGAGGTGGCCCCACCGATCAACCCAGGCTTCAGAAGAAAAGAGCACGATGACACTCACCACCCCGCCGCACTATGAGCCCGCAGTGCTGCGCCGCCCAGTGCGCTATCACCGCGATGCCTCCGAGGTATATCGCGCCCTCTGTCTCGATGGCACGAACACCCCAGCGGACTCGGTTCTGCTGGAATCGGTCGATATTGAGTCCAAGCGCGGCGTGAAGTCCCTTGCCATCCTCAGCGCCTCGCTGCGGCTGACCTGTACCGGCCATGATGTCCAGGTGGACATCCTCAGCGCCTCTGGTGAGCCCTTGGCGGAGCTGCTGGCGACCCGCCTGGCCGAGTATCGTCTCCCGGGCGATCGCCTCCGCTTCCATTTCCCGCCCTCGACGGCGATGGACGAGAAGGAGCGCCTCCTCGCCCCGAGCACGGTGCTGCCCCTGCGGCTGCTGCAGCAGGAGTCCGGCTTCCACGATGGCCTCTTGCCCTTCCTCGCGGGCGGCTTCGCCTTCGACTACCTTGCCACCTTCGAGGAGCTTCCCGAGGTGGAGGAGGGGCCCAATACCTACCCGGACTATCAGTTCATCCTCGCCGAGACGCTGCTGGACATCGACCACCGCTCCGGCGAGGCCTCGCTCGCACGGGTGAGTACCCTCGCCTCCTCCCGCGAGGCAGACACCGCGGAGCTCGAGCGCATTTCGGCGCTTATCGACGCCCACTCCGCGCCCGCCAGCCCCGCCGCCGCGGAGGACGCAGCCGATGTTTCACGTGAAACATTGCACGCGGAGATCAACTTCAGCGATGAGCAATTCCGCGATGTCGTGCGCACGCTCAAGGGCAATATCTACGACGGCGATATCTACCAGGTGGTGCCCGCCCGTACCTTCAGTGTGGAGTGCCCCGATGCCTTCGCCGCCTATCGCCAGCTCCGCGTGTCCAATCCCAGCCCCTATATGTTCTATATCCACGGCGCCGCGGCCGCGGGCGCGGAGGATGGGGCAGGGGAGAGCACCTATGAACTCTTCGGCGCATCGCCGGAGTCCAACCTCAAGTACACCGCCGAGAGTCGGACGCTGCAGATCTATCCCGCGGCGGGCACGCAGCCACGCGGGCTCAATCCCGATGGCAGCCTGAATCGGGAGCTCGATACCCGCAATGAGCTTCTGCTCCGCACCGATAACAAGGAAACGGCCGAACATGCGATGCTCGTGGATCTTGCGCGCAATGATCTCGCCCGCGTGGCAGTGCCGGGGACCCGGGCGGTGGATCGGCTCATGCAGGTGGATCGCTACTCCCGGGTGATGCACTTGGTCAGTATCGTCAGCGCCACTCTGGCCGAGGACTTCGATCCGCTGGACGCCTACCGCGCCTGCATGAATATGGGCACGCTCACCGGCGCCCCAAAGATTAAGGCGGTGGAGCTCTTGCGGAAGGCAGAGAGGATCCGCCGCGGCAGCTATGGCGGCGCCGTGGGCTATTTGGCGGGCAATGGCGATATGGATAATTGCATTGTTATCCGTTCCGCCTTCGTCCGCCACGGCCGCGCCCATGTGCAGGCCGGTGCCGGCGTCGTCCGCGACTCGGTGCCGCAATCCGAAGCCGATGAAACCGTACACAAGGCCTATGCGGTGCTGGACGCCATCGCGGCTGCCGCAGCACAGGAATTGAAGGTGGAACGAGCATGAGCCACATTGTTGTCATCGATAATTTCGACTCTTTCGTCTACAACCTGGTGGACGCCATTGCCGCCACCGAGCACCGCATCACGGTGGTGCGCAATACCACCCCCGTCGCCGAGGTTCAGGCTCTGCAGCCGGATCTGCTCGTGCTCTCGCCCGGCCCCAGCTATCCTGCCGAGGCGGGCACCATGATGCAGCTCATCGCCGCCGAACTCGGCTCCACGCCCATGCTCGGCATCTGCCTCGGCTTCCAGGCGCTCATCGAGCACTGTGGGGGAGTGGTGGCCCCCTGCGGGCCCGTGCATGGCCGCATGAGCGACATGGTGCTGAGCGAGGCGGGAGCGCGCTCCCCACTCTTCGCCGGCTTGAGCGTAGACCCGCATCCGGACCGCAGCACCGGCGCCGGCGACCACGTACCGGTCGCGCGTTATCACTCACTCGGCTGCGTCGATGCCCCCGAACGCATCGAGAGTCTCGGCACCTGCCCCTCAGACAGCGGGGACGTCATCATGGCCGGCATTATCCGCGACACGGCGGGGCAGACCGACGCCATCGGCCTGCAATTCCACCCCGAGTCCATCCTCAGCCCCTCCGGGCCGCACATCATTCAGCGCGCCATCGACATCTTGCTCCCATAATGGAGGGCAGCACCCCCTGTCCTCCCCGCACTGTTTCACGTGAAACGAAAGGCACCCATCATGGCTAACCCGGCCGCAGTCGAACTTCTCAAAACCTATCTGGATAATCCTCACCCCACCGTGGAGGAGGCCCGCGCGGTCTTCGAGCCGCTCACCGTGGGCGACTACGATGACGTCCATATGGCCGCGCTCTTGGTGGCCATCCGCACCCGTGGCGAGACCTTTGAGGATATTGCCGGCGCAGCCCAGGCGTTCCTCGCCGCCGCCCGCCCCTTCCCGCTCACCGGCGCGGGCCTTCTGGACACCGCCGGCACCGGTGGTGATGGCAAGAACACCATTAATATCTCCACCGCCGCCTCTGTGGTGTGTGCAGCGGGCGGCTGCGGCGTCGTCAAGTGCGGCAACCGCTCGGTGAGCTCGAAGTCCGGCTCCGCCGATGTGCTGGAAGCGCTCAATATTCCGGTACAACAAGACGTCGATAGCGCCGTGCGCTGCTATGAGAAGTCGAAGTTCACCTTCCTCTTCGCACCGGCCTATCACCCCGCTGTCGCGCACGTGCAGCCCGTGCGGAAGGCACTGGGCATTCCCACCCTCTTCAATATTCTCGGCCCCCTGCTCTCCCCGGCACGCCCCGAGCTGCAGATCATGGGTATCGCACAACCACGCCTGGGCGAGACCATCGCCCGCGTCATGCGCGAACTGGGCCGTAATCGCGCCCTGGTGGTGCATGGCAGCGGCACCGATGAGCTCGCGGTGCACGGGCCCACGGATTTCTGGGAGCTCAAGGACGGCGAGATCTCCCACTATCGCCTCACCCCAGAAGAGATGGGTATTGCCACCCACGAGCTCTCCGAGATTACGGGCGGCGACGCTGCGGAGAATGCTGAGATGCTGCGCGCCGTGTTCGCCGGTACCGCACCGGCGGCCCATGTGGATGCCGTCGCAGTCAATGCCGGCGCCATGTTCTATCTCCACGGCGAAGCCGAGAGCATCGCGGCGGGAACCGCCCGCGCCAAGGAGGTCATCTCGAGCGGCGCCGTCCAGGACTGGCTCGCCACCTATGAAGGGAGTGATCATGACGACCAGTAATTCCTCCTCGCTGCCCACGATCTTGGAAGAGATCGTCAGCGCCCGCCGGGGCCACCTCGCGGATATCCGCGCCCGCATCGGCGGGGTAGAGGCGGCGTCTCTTCCCACCTCGCAGCGTTCGCTCTATGAGGCATTGCAGGGTTCGCACCGCTTTATTCTCGAGTGCAAGTCCTCATCGCCCTCCTTGGGCCTGATTCGCGAGTCCTATCATCCCGCCGATATCGCACGGATCTACTCGCGCTATGCCGCGGCGATCTCCGTGCTCTGCGAGCCCGATCGCTTCGGCGGCGACTATGACCACCTCGCCACCGTGGCCTCCAGCACCCACCTTCCCGTGCTGTGCAAGGATTTCATCATCGATGAAGTGCAGGTGCTGGCCGCCCGCTATTTCGGAGCCGACGCCATCCTGCTCATGCTCTCTGTGCTTGACGACGCCGAGTACCGGCAGCTCTCCTCGCTGGCCGAGCAGCTCGGCCTCGATGTGCTCACCGAGGTGCTCGACGAGGAAGAGATGGCCCGCGCCACCGCCTTGGGCGCCCGCATCATTGGGGTGAACCACCGCAACCTTCATGATCTCAGCATCGATCTCTCTCGCTCGACGGAATTGGCGCCTCTGGCCCCCGCAGATGCGGTGCTGCTCGCCGAGTCGGGCATTAAGGACCATGTCACCGTGGAGAAACTCGGTGGGGTGGTCAATGGCTTCCTGGTGGGCTCGCAACTCACCTCCCAGCCCGATATCGACGCGGCCGCCCGCGCCCTCATCTACGGCGAGAACAAGGTCTGCGGGCTGAGCTCGCCGGCGGCCGCCCAAGCGGCCTGCGCAGCCGGCGCCGTCTACGGCGGGCTGATCTTCGAGCACGCCTCGCCCCGCTATGTTTCACGTGAAACATCCGCAGCCATTATGGCCGCGGAGCCCGGCCTGCGCTATGTGGCGGTCTCGCGGCAACGCTCCGGCTATCGCGACTATGCCGATAGTGGCGTCTACGCCGTGCAGATTCATGCACCGCTCTCCGATACCTGGGAGGGGGAGAAGCAGTTGATCTCCGCCGTGCGCGCTGAAGTCGGCCCCGAGGTCCAGGTGTGGCGGGCTATCTCTATGAGCTCCGAGCATGGGGCACGCATGGCCGAGGCGCACGCCAGTGGGGGACTGGTGGACAAGCTCGTGCTGGACAATGGCGAAGGAGGCACCGGCGAGAGCTTCGACTGGGCGAATATCCCCGATAGCGTCAAAGACCGCGCCCTCATCGCCGGAGGCGTATCTCCGGAGAATATTGACCAGGCGTTGCGCACCGGCTGCGTCGGCGTCGATCTCAATAGCGGCGTGGAGTATGGCTCCGCGGCCGGGGAAACGTGGCAGTATCAAAAGAATAGTGCCGCCATCCGCAGCGCCTTCGCCGCCATCAAGGCCTTCCACTTTGCCCCTCCCGCCCCGCAAGGCGAGGCCGCAGAGAACCCCGATATCAAGTAACAAGGACACGATCAACGATGACAGAGACCACCCAGCACACAGAGCGGGAAACCATCCTTCCCGCCTATTTCGGAGAGTTCGGCGGGCAATATGTCCCGGAACTGCTTATTCCCGCCCTCGATCAGCTCGAGAAGGCCTTCGTGGACGCCATGGAGGATCCGGCATTCATGGAGGAGCTCGCGACCTATTTCCGCGATTATCTCGGCCGGCCGACGCCGATTACCGAATGCTCCAACCTGCCCCTCGAGGGACAGGGCAAGGGCCATGCGCGTATCTTCCTCAAGCGCGAGGATTTGGTGCACGGCGGCGCCCATAAAACCAACCAGGTGATCGGGCAGGCTCTGCTGGCCAAGCGCATGGGCAAGCACCGCGTGATCGCCGAGACCGGTGCCGGCCAGCACGGCACCGCCACCGCTCTCGCCTGCGCCCTGCTAGACCTCGAGTGCGTGATCTATATGGGCGCTAAGGACGTGGAGCGCCAGCAGCCGAATGTCTACCGGATGGAAATGATGGGCGCCAAGGTGGTGAGTGTGAACGCTGGTTCCGGCACCTTGAAGGACGCCGTGAACGAGGCGCTGCGCGATTGGACGGAATCCTTCGAGGACACCCACTATCTGCTCGGCACCGCTGCCGGCCCGCACCCCTTCCCGACGATCGTCCGCGAGTTCCACCGCGTGATCTCCACCGAGGCTAAGAAGCAGATGCAGGAACGCATCGGCGGGCTGCCGGATGTGGTGACGGCCTGCGTGGGCGGCGGCTCCAATGCCATTGGCATCTTCGCCGACTTCATCGAGGAGGACTCGGTGGAGCTGGTGGGCACCGAGCCCGCCGGCTTCGGTCTGGATTCCGGCAAGAGCGGCGCGCCTATCAACGCTGGTCGCATCGGTATCCTCCACGGCGCTAAGTCCTATCTCATGCGCACCGCTGAGGGACAGGTGGAGGAGTCCTACTCCATCTCTGCCGGCTTGGACTATCCAGGCGTCGGCCCCCAGCACGCCCACCTATCCCATTCCGGTCGCGCCACCTATGTGGGCATCACCGATGCCGAGGCACTGGAAGCCTTCCAGCTGCTGACCCGCTATGAGGGCATTCTGCCGGCGCTGGAATCCTCCCATGCTCTGGCCTATGCCCTGAAACGCGCTCAGCTCGCCCAGGAGCAGGATGAAGAGATCACCATTCTGGTATCGCTCTCCGGCCGCGGCGATAAGGATATTGACTATGTGCGCCGCACCTTGGCCGAGCACCCC
Source organism: Corynebacterium sp. TAE3-ERU2 (assembly GCF_019209955.1). NCBI lineage: Bacteria > Bacillati > Actinomycetota > Actinomycetes > Mycobacteriales > Corynebacteriaceae > Corynebacterium > Corynebacterium sp. TAE3-ERU2. The sequence continues at coordinate 44,387 of NZ_JAHUTL010000004.1, forward strand.
GAGTACACCCTGAAGGAGAACTAAGCATGTCCCGCTATGACGATCTCTTCGCCAGCTTGGATGAACGGCGCGAGGGTGCCTTCGTCCCCTTCATCATGCTTGGCGATCCCGACCCCGATACCAATGTGGAGCTCATTACCACCCTCATCGAGAATGGCGCCGACGCTCTTGAGCTGGGCGTACCCTTCTCCGATCCGGTAGCAGATGGCCCCACCATCCAGGCCGCGGATATTCGCGCTTTCGACGCCGGCATGGACTTCGCCGCCTCCCTCGATATCATCCGCCGCATCCGCGCCCGCTATCCCGAGATCCCCATGGGCCTGCTCTGCTATGGCAACGTGGCCTTTTCACTGGGGCTGGATAATTTCTACTCCCAGATTCACGAGGCAGGCGCCGATTCCGTGCTCATTCCGGATATCCCGGTGCGCGAATCCGCCCCCTTCCTCGCCGCCGCCGAGCAGCACCACGTGGATCCCGTCTTCATCGCACCGCCGAATGTGAATGAGGAGACCCTGGAACGGGTCGCGGCCGTGTCCAAGGGCTATATCTACACCGTCTCCCGCCTCGGCGTAACGGGTGCTGAGTCCGAATCTCAAACCGGGGGCCTGCCGGAGATCGTAAAGAATATTCAGCGCTTCGGCGGCGCCCCCTCGCTCCTGGGATTTGGTATCTCCACCCCAGAGCACGTCTCCGACGCCATAACTGCCGGTGCCGCCGGGGCGATCACCGGCTCCGCCATCGCGGCCATCATCGAGAAGTACTGCGAGGGCGAGCACCCCGAGCCGCGCCGCGTCACCGATCTCGAGGCGCTGCAGAAGGAACTCGCCGAGTTTGTCTCCCGCATGAAGGCGGCGACCGTCAAGAAATCCTAAGCCGCTCACGCTAGGGGAGAGGGGAGTGCGACGGCGCTCCCCTCTAGCTCTTTTCGGCCCCGAGGGGCTATAATTGGGGCATACTACGCACAGGGGCACTATTCATAACGTGACAAAACTCCTAGGCTGCGAAATAGTCTACGGATACCCCCTAGGGCAGCTACTCCCCACGGTTGCATCCCTCATCTATCTGTGCACCCAATAGTAGGCACACCCAAAGACTGATTGGTCCAATCCGCTGTGTGCAGGGGTTTTATTTTCTTGGCTCTCCCCACTACCATCGAGCAGCCCACTCACCACACAGCAACCCCCATGCTTAAGGTGCCAGCACTAAGCTGAGGGCTATGCGCTCGAGATTCACTCTGCGACCACCAGACCCCTTGATCGTCCTCATTCTGTGCGCGGTCATTGTGGCGATTATCCTACCCGCACGCGGCTGGTTTGCCGATGCCTTTTCCGTGGCCACTCAGCTCGCCATCGCTCTGCTGTTCTACCTCTACGGTGCGCGGCTCTCACCGCGCGAAGCCCTGGCTGGGTTGAAGCACTGGCGGCTGCACCTGACGATCCTCGCCTTTACCTTCGTGGCCTTTCCCCTCATCGGAATCGCCCTCACTCCGCTCAAGGCGATACTCTCCACCGGGCTCTATCTGGGCATCGTCTATCTCACGCTCACGCCCTCTACGGTGCAGTCCTCGGTGGCCTTTACCTCTATTGCCCGCGGCAATGTCGCAGGCGCGATCGTCAGCGCCTCGCTATCTAATCTGCTGGGCGTAGTCCTCACCCCGCTTTTGGTCATGCTCATCATGGCCCAGGGGACAGGTATCACCGTGGGGCCAGAGGTATTCATCAAGATCGCCGTGCAATTGCTTCTGCCCTTTGTGGCGGGGCAGCTCACTCGGCGCTGGACCGGCCGCTGGGCGGCCGCCACAGGCACCAAAATCGTCGACCGCGGCTCCATCACCATGGTGGTGTACTCGGCCTTCTCCGCGGGCATGGTCGCGGGTATCTGGGACACCGTGAAGGTGGGGGAGATCCTCTTCCTCATTGGCTTCTCCATCGTGCTGGTGGCCTTCATGCTGTGGCTCACCCGCTGGGTCGCCGCGCGCCTCGGCTTTGATCGCCAGGATCAGATTGCCATTCAGTTCTGCGGCACCAAGAAGTCCCTTGCCACGGGCCTGCCCATGGGCGCTGTGATCTTTGGCCCCGTAGAAGTAAGCTTGCTCATCGTTCCGCTCATGATCTTCCATCAGGTGCAGCTCATGATGTGCTCGTGGCTTGCCGCCCGCTATGCCCGCTCGCAGCAGGGTAAGAGCGCCGAGAGCACTCAGCGGCACAGCAGCTAAGAACTCCGTCCGCACACCCGTACCGAGGAGGTTTCCACCCCATGTCCCATCCGCAGAGCCCGCAGCCGAGCGGCAGCGACGCCCAGATGCTCTACGTGCGCATCAGCATGGCCATCGAGGCCCATGCGATCACCCATGTCGCGGAACTGGAGGAGATCGACGCCCAGCAGTGCCGTATGCTGCGTGTCCTCGAGCTCAAGGGCCCGGCGGATAGCTCGCACCGCACCCACGAGATCACCGGCTTCGCCGTACTCACCGCCGCGGGCAGCTTCGCTCTCGAGGGCATGGACGCCCCGCCGAACCCGGTGGTGCCGCACCCGAATCTCTATGGCAGCTTCGACGACATCGTCGCCAGCCCGCTCACTGCCGCCGAGTTCGAGGAGTATTGGTCCCAGCGCTCATCCTCGTAGCCATGTAACGACCACGCGGCCACGAGAAAAGCCCGGATGTTTCACGTGAAACATCCGGGCCTTCTTTTAGTTCTCTTCGTACTCCGTGGTGAAGGTACTAAATACCGACATCGGGAAATTCTGGCGTTTGAGAATATCGCCCCAGACATCCACCAAGCGCCCCGCAGTGATATCGGAGGGGAGTGCGGGTGCCACAAACCAGTGGCCGAGCTGAATCTCCTTGTCGAGCTCCCCGGGTTCCCATACCTTGTGTCCGGCGAAAAAGCGCACGCTCTCTACATAGGGCTCGAAGGCCTCCGGCGGATGCTGCAGATTGAGCACCACGATGCGATTGCTGAGCACATCCCAGAAATCGCCCTTCTCGGCCTCCATACCCGGCCGCAGTACGGCCACGGCCAGGGCCCCTTCCGGGCTGGTCGCCCCGCCCACATAGAACACTGGGGGAGTGCTCAGTAGATCGGACCACTCCGGCAGCACATTAGCCACCGCCATCTCGGAGGGCATCGTCACGCTAAGCGCCATGGTGCGTTGCTCGGAGTGTTCGATCACGAGCAGGGCATCGCGCTTATGCGGCCCGAACTCCGATTCGTGATCTTGCACCAGCACGGTGCCCACCTCAATGGGATTGCGTTCCATAGCGCTGAAGAGATTATCTCCGAAATACTGTTCCATGGCGGTGTGTCCTTTAGTTCTGTTCCTGCCACCACGAGCGTAGTGCCGCGATGGCATCCTCGCGCTCCATGGGGCCCTGATCCAAGCGAAGCTCCTTCAAGTATGACCACGCACGGCCCACCTCGGGTCCGGGCGGTAGCTCGAGAATCTCCATGATGTCATTGCCGTTGAGATCCGGGCGGACGGCCGCGAGGTTTTCCTTCTCGGCGAGATCGGCGATGCGCTGTTCAAGCTCATCATAGGCCCGCTTGAGCCGCTGGGATTTGCGCTTATTGCGGGTGGTGCAATCCGAGCGCACCAGCTTATTCAGCCGCGGCAGCAGCTCGCCAGCGTCATTGGCATAGCGGCGCACCCCGGAGTCCGACCACGGCGCATCGCTGTAGCCATAGAAGCGCATATGCAAAAACACCAGCTGCGACACGTCCTTGACCACCTGCTTGGGGTACTTCAGGGCGCGCAGGCGCTGGCGCACCATCTTCGCTCCCACGACCTCGTGCTGGTGGAAGCTCACGGCGCCGCCCTCGTGGAACTCGCGGGTCGCAGGCTTACCGATATCGTGCATGAGCGCCGCCCAGCGCAGCACCAGATCGGGGCCGTCCTCGCCCTCGTGCTCGGTGGCATTGCGCAGCACCCGCTTCGAATGGACGTAGACGTCCTTGTGCTGTTTGTGCTCGTCCTGGGTGAGCCGCAGCGCGGGAACCTCGGGAAGTACATGATCGGCCAGTCCGGTCTCGACCATCACGTCGATACCGGTCCACGGGGCGCGGCCGAGCATGAGTTTGCTCATCTCCATCTGCACCCGCTCGGCGGTGATGCGGGTAATTTCGCCGCTCATCTCCTCCATGGCCTGGCGAACTCGCGGTGCCACGGCGCACTCCAGCTGGGAGACGAAACGGGCGGCGCGCAGCATGCGCAGCGGATCATCGTGGAAGGACTGTTCCGGGGTGGCTGGGGTATCGAGCAGCCCCGCCTGGAGGTCGCTCAACCCTTCCATCGGGTCATGCAGCTCGACATCGCCTTCGGGGGTGATGCGCACCGCCATGGCATTGACCTTAAAGTCGCGGCGCACCAAATCGCCCTCGAGGCTATCGCCGAAGCGCACCTCGGGGTTGCGGGAACTGCCATCGTAGGTATCACTACGGAAGGTGGTGATCTCGATCTGCGCCTCGTCTTTTTCCGCAGACACGGTGCCGAATTCGATACCGGTGTCCCACACGGCTGGGGCATAGGACTGCAGTATCTGCATGATCAGCTCCGGGCGCGCCGAGGTGGTGAAGTCATAGTCCTTGCCACCGCGGTCGAGAAAAGCGTCACGAACACTGCCGCCCACGAGGTAGAGCGGGTGCTGGTGAGCGTCGAAAAGCGCTGCAAGATCTGCGAATCTGTGGCCAATCTCGCGCAGCCGAGTAAATCCCGGCAGTGCATCGGACATGAGTCTCCTCCGATTCCTTGCACAGTGCGGTGACCCCCTCCTGGCGTCACCGTATATGTGTGATGAGTCTACTCGTGATGTCGAAGTACCAACCGGCGGCTGGTCACGATACGATCAAGGGAATGAGTACCACGAGCAGCAACGCCGAAAATTCGGCGCAGCGAACAAGCGAGTCTAGCAGCACTGCAGGCTCCGGTTCCAGCGGAAACACGAGCCCCAGCACGACGAGGGGCCGGTCTCGTGGTGCCTCCACCCGCCGATCGCGGCGCCGCACCCACACCCCAGCGCACACCCCGCCCCCTGCCGATGCAGGTAGCGAGGGACACTCCGAGGCCTCCAACTCCTCGCGTTCCGGCTCCTCGCGCTCGGGTTCTTCGCGCTCCACGTCGGAGGGCGGTCGGCGGCGCCGGCGGCGACGCGGCGGCCGTGGGGGACGGCAGAATGCCCCCCGCACCACCCGCCCCGACAGCTCGGAGAAGGAGAATGAGACCTCCACCCGGTCCGGCGAGGGCTCCTCGCGGCGGCGGCGCGGCAACGCCACCAAGCGCGGGGGACGCGGCGGCGGGGCACAACGCTCCGGCGCGCAGGGGCAGAAGAAGCAGAAGCGGGGCAAAAACCAGCGCTCCCAGAATGCGCAACGCCCCCGCCGCGGCGATAAGGGCCGGGGCGGACAGCGGTCCATGCCTACCTCTATTGAAACCTCGGCGGGAGGCTTGGTGGCCTCCGGCCTGGCGGAGGCAGTGGATGAGAACGGCGGCGTGGATCTGTCCCGTATCTATGTGGCGTTGATTGGCCGCGTGGATCGCCGCGGCCGCCTATTGTGGTCGATGCCGAAGGGCCATGTGGAAAATGGCGAGGCCCATACGGCCACCGCGGAACGCGAGGTGTGGGAGGAAACCGGCATCAAGGGCGAGGTCCTGGGCGAGCTCGGCGTGATTGATTATTGGTTTGTCTCCGATGGCACGCGCATCCATAAGACGGTGCATCATCATCTTTTGGCCTATGTGGATGGGGATTTAAACGATGATGACCCCGAGGTCACCGAGGTATCGTGGGTACCAGCGAATTCTCTGATCGAGCGCCTGGCCTATGCCGATGAGCGCAAGTTGGCGCGCACGGCTCATTCTCTGATGCGGGAATGCGCGGTGCGTGTGCACGCCGAGGGAAGGACAACACCACGGTGAGTCGTACGCGTCGTCTAGCCGCGTCTGTGGTGGTAGCAGCGGTGGCCGCCACGACGTCGCCCGTCCTTGCCCCGCAGGCTGCGGCATTTCCGGTGGTGCTCGACCCGAGCGATCCCCAGGTAGCGCAACAATGGGTCAATCCCTATATTCGCGCCGAGGATAAGGCCTCGCCGTTGCGGGTGGAGATCTCCCCGCTGGAGCAGTCGCATTGGGATCCCACGCGCCCTTTTCGGGTGCGGGTGGGCATCACTAATACTGCGGATACCCCGATTTCGGATGTCTCGCTCACGCTCTATCGAGGGGACGCCACGACTGACCCCGAGCATGCCGCCACCATGATGACGGTAGGGCTCGAGGCCTATCCTTATTCCCTCACTGGGGAGGAGGATCTGCGCATCGAGGCCGGCGAGAAGCGCGAGCTCACACTCACCGTCACCCCGGGCGCCACCGCGGATCGGATCCGCCCCGGCGTCTATCCCTTCCTGATCTGGGTGGGGGCCACGGGGCCAGCGGGGGCGAGTTCCACCACGGAACGCTTCCTTGTGCCCACCGATCCGCTCACTCCTGCCTCGGCGCTTGTCGACGCCACCCCGCAGGACCAGTCTCCTCCCGATGCAGAGGAGCCGGCCCCGCCGAGTGGCCTGACCATGCTGCTGCCGATTACCGCCCCGACAGATATCACCCCGGGCGAAACTGGGGAGGCACCCACCCAGCCCACCTTGTATCTGCGCGATGATGAGCTGGCCTCCACGATCGTTTCGGGTGGGCGCCTCGATCAGCTCCTCGATACCTATATCGAGCGCACCTCGACTAATGCGGCACTGCAGGATTCCACCTGTCTGGCGGTGGACCCGCAGCTGCTGGCTGCGGTGGATCGCATGAGCGATGGGTATCGCGTCTCCGAGAGCCGTCCCTCCCCGGTGGCGCCGGCGGCGCGGCTGCGGGACCGCTGGGATACCCCCTCGGAGGAGAGCCTGTCTGCGGCGGGCTCGAGCCCCGTGGTGGCGGGGGAGTGGATCGCGAAGCTCCATCGCGCCGCCGAGAATCACTGCGTCGTAGCGCTGCCTTGGGCGAATGCCGACCTCAATGCGGTGGCGTCCACCGGCAATCAGTGGCTGGCCCGCGAGGCCGTTACCCGCGGCCGCCTGACCGTGGAGGAGATTTTGGAGCGGCCGGTGACTAGCTCGGTGGTGATCCCGACTGCCGGCTATATGACCGATCGCGCCGAGAGCGTGATTCACACCGCCTCCTCGGGGCTGAGTCCCGATGAAGCGTGGGGGCGGCAGCGGCGACAGGGCGGCCAGCAGAATGTCTATGACGAAGCCCCAGACGTGCTCACCCAGGACGAGACTCCGCAGGAAGAGCAGATTCCCGATCCCACTCTGGGCCGCGCGGAGGTGCTGCTCGCAGATTCCACCGCGGCGCCCGCTGGGGAGCGAATCCATCCGGTGGGCTATAACTCTGGCTTGGCCACGCTCGTGGCGCGGATGGGCGGCGCCCCCGTCACCACGGCCTACTCGGATCCGCGCTACCGCTTCGATTACACCCTAGATTCCACCGTGGCCCGTCGCCAGAGCGCCGCGGCCGCCCTCGAGCTCGCCGCGATGAACGCCTCGCAGGCGGGCGAGCCGCTGCTGGTCTTCCCGCCGGCGCAGCTGAGCAGCAAGGATGCTACTAGCCTCTTGGATAGCGCCGAGTATGTGCTCAACGCCCGAATCAGCGCGCCCATGGCTATTACAGACTATCTGGCTACCGCCGCGGCTCCTGCCGGGACGCGGGAGGTGGTGGATCCGGCGGCGATGAGCGACCGCGAGATCATCACCACCAGCCAGCAGCTGCGCTATACCGACGAGGTCACTCGTCTCATGGTGCGCGATCCCAATATCGTGCTCACCCCCTATGGTTTTTCCGCGCCGCTGCGCCAGGGCATTCTGCGCGCCCTGAGCCGCACCGAACGCGATAGCCTGCGCCGGCATACGGCCGCCACCGAGCGCGCCAATCGCGGCATCACGGGCAACCGGGCGATGCTCATGGAATTGCGCGATGGCGTGGCCCTGCTGCCGCCGGGCAACGTCTATACCCGCACCAGTAGCTCCTCGCCGCTATTGATCGTGGCCCGCAATGGCCTGCCGCTGCCGGTGGATTCCCATATCGGCTATTCCGCTCCAGAGAATGTGAAATTAGAGCTGCCCGCGCAGCTGCGTATTCCCGCTAAGGGCTCGATCACCACGGAGCTGACGGCCATGATCCCCGATGAGGATCAGCGCACCGATCTCGAACTCTTCCTGCTCACCCCCACTGACACCTTGATCAGTAATCCCGTGGATATCTCGGTGCAGACCCGCGGCACCACCATCAACCGCTGGCTCGCCGGGGTGCTCCTCGTGATGCTCGTGGGCCTGATAGCGCTGCGCGCGAAGAAGCGTCGCCGCGCCCGATCGGCGCGCCGGCCACGCACCGCCGCGGACCGGGCCATGGCCCGCGCTGAGGCCGCCAGCACCGAGAACCAGCAGCGGCACCACCGCAGGAGCGGGGATAGGCGGGGCCGCCAGGAGGCGTCGCGACGCGCCCAGCACCTGCCGCGCCGCGATACTCACCACCATCCAGGGCCGAGTCCCGGGGATGACCCGCCGCGGCCACCCCGCAGCAGACAACGCAGACCGAGACGAACCCCGCCGCCGGGAGCACCGGAGGATGGGACGCGCTCCTCGCGACGATCGAGGGACAGCTAGAAGACGAAACGTGGTTGAGAAGTGACAGACAAGCACACGCCAGCAGCGGGCCAACGGCCCGGCTTACGCGGCCGCATCGTGCCGCCGGCACCACCCGCGCCGCTCCCCGAATCCCGACCTAGCGTTCAGGAAAAGCGGAAGCAGCAGCGGGAGAGCCAGCACAGCGATCACTCGCAGCTGGCCGCCGAACCGGCCCAAGCCCTCTACGAGGCGCAGCAGGAGGCCGCCACCGAGCCGGTCACCGCGGCCGGAACCTCCTCCTCGGTGGCCACCAAGGAGGAGGAGCAGGGCACCACCAGCGACTCCGATGTGGTACGCGCCGGCGGCTCCATGGCCATTGCCACCCTGATTAGCCGTATCACCGGCTTTCTCCGCAACCTCGCCATTGGCGCCACCCTTGGCTCGGCGGTGGGATCGGCCTTCACCGTGGCCAATACGCTGCCCAATCTCGTTACCGAGATTGTGCTCGGAGCGGTGCTCACCTCCCTGGTGGTGCCGGTGCTCGTGCGCGCCGAGAAGGAAGACCCCGATAGGGGAGCGGCCTTCATCCGGCGACTATTCACCCTGGCGCTGACGCTACTCATCGTCGTCACCACGCTCGCGGTACTCACCGCCCCCTTGCTGACGCGACTGACCATTGACGATGAGGGCAAGGTCAATATCATTCAGGCGACCTCCTTCGCCTATCTGGTGCTGCCGCAGATTCTCTTCTACGGCATCTTCTCGCTGTTTATGGCGGTGCTCAATACCAAGGGCGTATTTCGGCCTGGGGCATGGGCGCCGGTGTGGAACAACGTGGTGTGCCTGGCCACCTTCGCCCTCTACTGGATGGTGCCGGGGGCGCTGGACCCGGCCGAACAGGCCTCGGTGACCGACCCACACGTGCTGCTGCTGGGTGTGGGCACCACCATGGGCGTGGTGGTGCAGGCGCTGCTGCTGGTGCCGCCGCTGCGCAAAAAGGGCATCGATCTGCGCCCGCTCTGGGGCATCGATGATCGCCTCAAAGAGTTCGCCGGGATGGCCATCGCCATCGTCATCTATGTGGCCATTTCGCAGCTGGGCTATATCGTGACCACCCGCATCGCCTCCAATGCCGATGCCCGCGCCCCGCTGATCTATCAGCAGGCCTGGCTGCTGCTGCAGGTGCCCTATGGCGTCATCGGCGTCACCCTTTTGACCGCCATCATGCCGCGGCTGTCGCGCAACGCCGCCGAGGGCGATGATAAGGCCGTGGTGCGGGATCTCACCTGGGCCTCCAAGCTCACCTTCGCCGCCTTGATCCCGGTGATCGTGTTCTTCATGGCCTTCGGCACCAATATCGCCAATGCGCTCTTCGCCTATGGCCAATTCACTCCCGCCGAGGCCGATATCTTGGGCTGGACCCTGAGCTTCTCGGCCTTCACCCTCATTCCCTATGCCTTGGTGCTGCTGCACCTGCGCGTGTTCTATGCCCGCGAGGAGGCGTGGACTCCCACCTTCATCATCGCCGGTATCACCACGGTGAAGATCCTGCTTTCGGCGGCCGCCCCCTTTGTGGCTACCTCCGCCTCCCGCGTGGTGATTCTGCTCGGCGCCGCCAATGGCTTTGGTTTTGTCAGCGGCGCGGTGATCGGTGTATTCCTCCTGCGCCGCAAACTGGGATCGCTGCGCGGCAAGGAAATCATGACCTCCACCCTGTGGGTGATTGGCGCCTCGCTGGTCGGTGCCGGCGTCGGCCTGGTCCTGGACTGGCTGCTGCAGCTGACCTTCTTCGGCGCGGCCTCCTCGGTGGTCATCATGCTGCGCACCGCGATCACCGGCACCGTATTCCTCATCGTCACCGCCATCGTGCTCTCCCGCTCGGGACTGCCCGAGGTCAGTGCCTTCTCCCGCCAGCTCAGCCGAGTGCCGGTGCTCAACCGCGTGCTCCGCACCCCGCAAGCCGACGAGGAGGACTCGGCGAACGAGGGGCTGCCCGCCGCCACTACTGCCGAGCTATCCACCCAGCTGGTCACCGTGGAGCCCTTTACCGCCTCCCCGGTGCCGCCGCCGATGTCGGCCGGCGAGGTGCGCATCCCGCGCCTGGTCCCGGGTGCCGCTGTGGCCAATGGCCGCTACCGCCTCCTGCAGGATTATGGTCGGGTCCCGGGCGCCCGCTTCTGGCACGCCCGCGATCAACGCACCGGCCAGCAGGTGGCGCTCGTGTTCGTGGACACCCAGGGCATGCAGATCCCCGCGGCCCCTGTCAGCCCCGCCACGGCCGCCCAGCGCGCCGCCGAGGTCACCCGCACCACCCGTGCCCTCGCGGAGCTCAACCATCCGGCGATCGCCGATAATATCCACGTGCTGCCCTATCGCGCGGGCTGCCTCGTGGTGGCGGACTGGGTGGAGGGCACCGCCTTGAACTCGCTTACCGTCGGCGCCCAGTCCGGCGCGCAGCGCCAGCGCTTCACCGGCGCCAATCCGCGCGCGGTGGCCTATGCCATGAGTTCGCTTCTCGACGCCGCCGCCACGGCCGAGGAGACCGGCATCTCGCTCGGCTTCGACCACTTTGATCGCATCCGCGTGAACACCGATGGCCGGGCCGTGCTCGCCTTCCCAGCAGTGCTGGAGAGCAATGACTATGGCCAAGATCTGCGCTATATTGCCAAGGCCGTGGAGCAGCTGGTGGAGGATGAGGGCGCCGGCCGGGAGCTGCAGCATCTCACCTCTCAGCTCTATGATTCCGATACGGTGAACCCGCGGGTGATGGCCGATGATCTCTACGAGTTCGGTATGGGCTCGGATCATCCCGAGCACTATCTCGAGGTGGCCGCGGATGCCGCGCCCGATCCCACCTCCTCGCCGGGCTTCGGCTCCAAGGGATATACCCGCGCCGGCCTCACCCTGGTCTCTATCGCCACGGTGGGCCTAGTGGTGCTGGTGGCCGCCTCCAGTGTCTATCTGCTCGGCATTGTCGGCGGCAACCGCGCCGATAGCCCGGTGAACTCGGACTCCATTTCTGGCGCGCCGGAGAAGGTGCTCAAAGCCACCAAGGTGAAGCTCACCCGCGCCGAGGAATGGGAGCCGGGTGATCCCGCGACCCGCCCCGGCGAGTGGCCGGATAATCCGCAGCTGGCGGAGCTGGTAATCGACGGCGATGTGTCCACCAGCTGGCGCACCGATGATTATCGCGCCCAGTTTGGCGAGCGCGAGGAGATCAAAAATGGGGTGGGCTTAAAGATCGACTTCGCCCAGCCGGCTTCCCCAGCGGAGGTGGAGTTCCTCGCCGATACCGGTGGCACCACCGTGAGCATCCTGGGATTCACCACGGACTCCGATGACGTGGACTCCCGAGATCAGCTCAGCGAACTCGGCCGCGCGGTGCTGCGCTCGGGCTCTACCGTGGTGACTCTGCCGAAGCTACAAACAGGCGAGGATCCCACCTATTATCGCGGCATGGTGGTCTGGATCGAGCGTCTACCGATGCCCTCGGGCAGCGCCAAGTCTCCGAAGCCCGCAGATATCCAGGAAATCCGTGTCAAGGGGATCGTGGATACTGGGAAGGAGGAGAGTGCAGAGTAGCGTCGTCACGCAGCGGCGCAGGCTAGCCTTAGCCCAAAATATGACCGTCTAGCTCAGCTCTATCCCCCCATATAGGTCCGGTGCACATCATGGTGTGCACCGGTCCTTTTGCTTAGCTATGGATTTTTCGCACACTACTTCTGCGCGCCACACCGCGTGCAGAAGAATCTAACCGCCTCTACTGTTCATCGTTCATCTGGGGGAGAAGATCATGAACACACCGATGCCGACCGATATTCAGTCCACGCCTCGCACACAGGGGGAGAGAGGCCGCGCCGATGTGGAGCTGGTGAGCCAGCATCTGGCCGGGGACGAGAAGGCTTTTCGCCATATCGTGCGACAGCACCACACGACGCTTTTTCTCACCGCCCGCCGCTATAGCCGCACCGAGCACGACGCCTGGGATATCGTGCAAGAAGCCTTACTCAAGGCCTCGCAGCGGATGCACACCTTTCGCGCCGAGGCCACCCTATCCACCTGGTTACACAAGCTGGTATCGAATACCGGCTATGACTTCACCCACCGGCGCCCGCATCAGCGCCACGAGCTGACCGTGATGGATGATGACACCCATTCCCGCGCCCTTGCCTACCGGCACAGCCACGATCCCTTCAGTAGCGAGCTCTCGCGGCTGGCGCTGCTGACGATCATGCGGACGCTCTCCGCGGAGCAGCGGGAGGCGCTCTATCTCATCGATATCGCCGGCTACACCGTGGAGTGGGTGGCCGAGTACCAGGGCGTGGCCGTGGGCACGGTGAAGTCGCGGCGGGCCCGCGCCCGCAGCAAGCTGCAGCAGCTCTACACCGACCCCGCAGAGATCGCGGATCTGCTCGCTGGGGCTAATTAGTCGCCCCGCGCTTATCGACGCCACCCCGCCGCCACAGCGGTGCGCGGGAATGAGGGATAGCGCCGCGGCGTTATACCACGGCGTAGGCGGAGCGCACCGCGTGCTGAAGCCTTTCCCTCCGCTTGGGTAGGGTGGCAGAGGTACACACTGACGCGCAGCTAGGGCCGCTCGATAGGCGGCTTCCCGCCGCAGACTTTAGCCGCAGATTCAACAGTAAAGGACGCATCTCACAGTGAGCGACACGATCCACGACGTCATCATCATCGGCTCCGGCCCGGCAGGCTATACCGCCGCCATCTACGCCGCCCGCGCCGAGCTCAAGCCGCTGGTCTTTGAGGGCTATGAGTACGGCGGCTCCTTGATGACCACCACCGAGGTGGAGAATTTCCCCGGTTTCGCCGAGGGCATCATGGGCCCCGAGCTGATGGAGCAGATGCGCTCCCAGGCCGAGCGCTTCGGCGCTGATCTGCGCATGGAGATGGTGGACTCGGCGGATCTTAGCGGCGAGGTGAAGATCGTGCGCGTGGGCGAGGAGGAGTTCCGGGCCCGCAGCGTGATCCTGGCGATGGGCTCCGCGCCGCGCTATGTGGGCGTGCCCGGGGAAAAGGAGCTACTGGGGCGCGGTGTCTCCGCCTGCGCCACCTGCGATGGGTTCTTCTTCAAGGACGCCGAGATCGCCGTTGTCGGCGGCGGCGACTCCGCCATGGAGGAGGCCAACTTCCTCACCACCTTCGCCTCCAAGGTCACCATCATCCACCGCCGCGAGGAGTTCCGCGCCTCCAAGATCATGCTGGAGCGCGCCAAGAACAACGAGAAGATCGAGTTCATGGTGAACAAGGTGGTCGAGGAGGTGCGCGGCGAGTCCAAGGTGTCCTCGCTATTGCTGCGCGATACCGTCACCGGCGATACCTCCGAGCTGCCGGTGGCCGCGATGTTCGTGGCCATTGGCGCCGATCCGCGTTCGGATATCGCCGCCGGGCAAGTGGAGCTCACCGACACCAAGCATGTGCGCGTCCAGGAGCCCTCCACCCGCACCAGCGTTCCCGGCGTCTTCGCCGTGGGCGACCTCGTGGATAATCACTATCAGCAGGCCATCACCGCCGCCGGCACCGGCTGCCGCGCCGCCATCGACGCCCAGCACTATCTGGGCGAGCTGGAAGACACGCTGCACTAACCCCCGCCCGTTATTCACTCTCCAAGGAGACCCCCATGTCTAAGATCATCAACCTCACCAGCGATACGTTTAAGTCCACCGTGATCGAGTCCGAGAAGCCGGTCTTGGTGGATTTCTGGGCCGAATGGTGCGGCCCCTGCAAGAAGCTCGCGCCGGTAATCGAGCAGGTTGCCGAGGAGGTCGGCGATACTGCGGTCGTGGCCAAGGTGGATGTAGATGCAGAGCGCAACTTGGGCGCAATGTTTCAGATCATGTCCATTCCCACCGTCGTGATCTTCCAGGGCGGCGAGAAGGTTGCGGAATACGTAGGCGTGCGGCCGAAGCGCGAATACGTGGAAAAACTTGCGTCACTTGCGTAACTGGTAGGGTTAAAACGACAGCGTGAAAGTGCCTTTCTCAGCAACTTTCGTTTAGCGGGCTGCCCGCGCCTAGAATAGTGACACGCTGAGATATCAGTTGTCGTGCTGCGCACAAAAAAGCCGCGCAGCGCGGCTGCAATCTATGTAGAAGGGACCTCGGTGGTGGACGTGTTGCGGGTTGGTGACCGTAGCCCGCGCGTAGCGGAAGTACGGAAGAGCCTTGCTCGTCTCGGACTGCTTTCCGTCGACGAATCCGCGGACGGATCTTCTGATGACTTCGATAGCTATGCAGCAACCGACACGCTGTTTGATACCGCCCTTGCCGAGGTCGTTCGTGCCTTCCAGCAATCCCGCGGCATCATCGCCGATGGCTGTATTGGTGAGATCACGCTCCGTGCCCTTCGCGAGGCCTCCTATACCTTGGGCGCCCGCGTACTGCAGTACCAGCCGAATAACACCCTGGTGGGAGATGACGTGGTGCAGCTGCAAACCCAGCTGCAAGAACTCGGCTTCTACACCGACCGCATCGACGGCCGCTATGGGCCCAACTCCTTTGATGCGGTGAAAAACTACCAGCTCAACTACGGTCTTGAGACCGATGGTATTTGCGGGCCTAAGACCATCAAGGCCCTCAGCCGGCTGGGACTACGCATCACGGGTGGCTGCCCGCAGGCGATCCGCGAGGATGAGCAGATTCGCCGCGCTGGGCCACGCCTCGCCGGTAAGCGAGTTGTGATCGACCCAGGCCTCGGCGGCAAAGACCAGGGCATGACGGTCGTGGGCACCTATGGCGCCATTACGGAAGAAGAAATCCTCTGGGATATCGCCACCCGCCTCGAAGGCCGCATGATCGCAGCCGGTATGGAGACCATCCTCTCTCGCCCGCGCGGCGATAATTCCTCCGCGGAGTCCCGCGCCGATGTGGCGAATGCCTTTGGTGCGGATCTCATGATCTGCCTCCAGGCCGATCGCTACAAGAATGACAAAGCCTCCGGCGTGGCCACGTTCTACTTCGGCTCTGCCCTCGGCTCCTCCTCGCTGACAGGGGAGAAGCTCTCCGGCTTCATTCAGCGCGAGATCGTTGCCCGCACCCAAATGATCAACTGCGGCAATCACGGCCGCACCTGGGAGCTGCTGCGCCTGACCCAGATGCCCACCGTGGAGGTCGTCACCGGCTATCTCACCAACGATGCCGATGTGGCGAAGCTGACCGACCCGATGGTGCGCGATGATATCGCCGAGGCCATCGTGGTGGCCGTGAAGCGCCTCTATCTCATGGATGCCGATGATCAGCCCACCGGCACCTACAATTTCGCCGAACTGCTCGAGCAGGAAAACTGCTAAGTAGCGACCCCGCTAGCAGCGCAGCTCCGCGCTGAGGGTGTCCATGGCCGCCGCCGCCAACACTGAGGTGTCTGGCGGCAAGCGTATTTCTAGCCGGGGCACCACGGGGTGCTCGCGCACCACCTCAAAGCCCGCGGCCCGCAGCTCTTCTTCGCTCATCAGGCCGATACGCTCGGGCACCCAGTCCAGCTCCTCCCGGCCGCTGGCGCGCCAGCCGAAGGCCTGCACGGTCTCTATGCCGCGGCGGCTGAGGTGCATGAGGGCGGCGTCGATAAGCACCGGAGCAGTACCCAGATGCGGGGTGCGAAATAAGGAGCTGAGCAGCATAGCGCGGCGGGGAACCGGGCCGCTGGGCAGGCGGCTGACGCCGCCGGCGAGCGCGGGCGGGCAGAAGAGAATGGTGCCGAGAGTCTCGGCGGGGGTGATGAGGTTGAAGCCGCACACCCCGAGGGTGGTGGCGGCATGGACGATCCACGCCTCTTTTTCTAGGGCGCTATCGCGGATGAGGGCCTCATCGGCGGCCGCAACCTCCCAGAAGATGCTGCGGCGCGCCTGCGGGTGCACATGCTTTAGACCGCGCGGATCGAGCCGCAGCAGCTGGATGTGATCGGTGCCCATTGTGATCCCCGGCCCGTAGCGTGCACCTACATTAGCGCTCGAGGAGCTCGACGATACGCTCGAAGTCCTCGCGGCCCGCGAACTCCACGATGATCTTGCCCTTCTTCTTACCGGCCTGCACGGTCACCTTGGTGTCCAAGCTATCGGCCAGGGATTCGGCGGCGTGAGTGAGGTATTCCGGCTGCGGGGCCTTCTCGCGGGGCGGGGTTTTCTCCGCGTTGCCACCACGATTGAGCAGGGTGACGGCCTCCTCGGTGGCGCGCACGCTCAAGCCCTCGGCCACGATCCGCTTGGCGAGCTTCTCTTGGGCCTCTTCGCCCACCTTCACGCCTAGCAGGGCGCGGGCATGGCCGGCGCTCAGCACCCCGGCAGCCACCGTGCGCTGTACCGACACCGGCAGGGCGAGCAGCCGGATCATATTGGTAATCACCGGCCGGGAGCGGCCCAGTTTATCGGCCAGTTCCGCCTGGGTGACGCCGAACTCCTCCAGCAGCTGCTGATAGGCGGCGGCCTCTTCCAGCGGGTTGAGCTGCACGCGGTGGATATTCTCCAACAGCGCATCGCGCAGCATCGTGGAATCCTCGGTCTCGCGCACGATCGCGGGGATTTCCTGCATGCCGGCCTTGGTGGCCGCGCGCCAGCGGCGCTCGCCCATGATCAGCTCATAGCCATCGGCTACCTCGCGCACCACGATGGGCTGCATGAGGCCAAACTCCTTGATGGAGTGGGTGAGTTCGGCCATGGCCTGCTCATCGAAGACCTCGCGGGGCTGCTTCTCATTGGGCTCGATCAGCCCAATGGGGATCTCCCGGTACGTCGCACCCATCGGGGTGGAGTAGTCCTCGTGGATATTCTCGGGGCGGCTGCGCTGCACGCCCTTCTGACTGCGCTGCCGGCCCTGGCCTTTGCCACTTTGGCCGTTGCTGCCGTGGCCGCGGGCGCCCTGAGAACCACCCTGGGAGGCGCGTCCTCCCTGCTTAGCGGCGGCGTCGCGCTCGCGAGAGGATTCGCCCAAAACGATGCTCGCGGCATTATTGCCCAGCCGAGGCTTGGCGGAGCCATCGGGGATCAGCGCCGCGAGACCGCGGCCGAGACCGCCTTTACGAGTTTCATTCGCCATGGTTGCTCAACATCCTTCGTTTGCGTTCCGCGTGGGCACTGCAGTGGCGCTTAAGCGCCTGCGATCGAGACGATTGCCCCGCTCGCCCCCAGTATCTTTCCCGAGCATGTATTCCGTCAATCCTCATCGCCGGAGGGGACCTGGCCGATAGGGGAGGACTCCTCGGTGGCGGGGTAGTCGCCGCGATTATTCAGCTCCCGTGCCGCATCCAGATAGGCCATGGCGCCACGCGAACCGGGATCATATTCCAGCACTGTCTGGCCATAGCCTGGCGCCTCGGAGACCTTCACACTGCGCGGGATCACGGTGTTGAGCACCACCTCGCCGAAGTGATTGCGCACCTCGCTGCTGACCTGCTCGGCCAGCTTGGTGCGGCCGTCATACATGGTGAGCAGGATCGCGGAGATGTGCAGATCAGGGTTGAGGTGGGTGCTGATCATGGAGATGTTATTGAGCAGCTGGCCCACGCCCTCCAGTGCGTAGTACTCGCACTGAATCGGAATGATCACCTCATTGACGGCGGTCATGGCGTTAATCGTGAGCAAGCCCAGCGAGGGCGGGCAGTCGATGAGCACATAGTCCAGGTCGTGCTCGGTGAGGAAATCCTCATTAATGGCATCTGCCAGGCGATATTCGCGGCGCACCATGGACACCAGCTCGATCTCCGAGCCCGCCAGATCGATCGTGGCGGGAATGCAGAAGAGATTCTCCGAGAACTCACAGCTCTGCATCGCCTCCTCGGCGGTGGTTTCGCCAAGGAGCAGCTCATAGCTAGAGATGGTGCCGGCGCGATGCTCCACGCCGAGCGCGGTGGAGGCATTGCCCTGCGGGTCGAGGTCAATCACCAGCACCCGCAGCCCACAAATCGCCAGACCCGCGGCAAGATTGACGGAACTGGTGGTTTTACCTACCCCGCCCTTTTGATTCGCAATGGTCATGATGCGCGGCCGCTCGGGTCGAGGCAGCTTCAGCGCATTCGGGGTGCGCACCTGCGCCGCCCGCTGTGCCGCAGCGGCAATGGGTGTGTCGTCCCACGTAGTTTCATGCATGCTCGCTGATCTATCCCCTCTATGGCTGGCCTATGAGACTACCGCGTGCGCTGCCCAGATTATGGCCATCATGCTTATCGACGCCATCCTCCTGGCGCGCACACCTAGGCCTCTAGCCTAGTGCCTCACTGTGTCACCAACCAATGGGGTATGAGGCCGGCGCACCCGCAGCAATCTCTAGCGGCGGCGCGGGATACTGATCACCGTGGTGGGCTGCTCCAGCACACCCTCGCCGACGGTCATGATCGTGCCCAGTCCACCGCCGGCCTTGGCGATGATGGCGTGATCGCGTTCCCATTCCTCGTGCACACTCGAGCCTTTGAGGGCAATCATTTTCCCATTCGGGCGCACCAGCGGCATACACCAGCGGGCGAGCTTGCCCAAGGGGGCCACCGCCCGCGAGGTCACCACATCGAAGCGGCCAACCTCGGCGCGCACGGTTTTTTCTTCGGCGCGGCCACGCACCACCGTGACGTTGTCCAATTCCAGCTCTTCTACCACTTCCCGCAGATAGGTGGAGCGCTTGAGCAGCGGCTCGATGAGGGTGATGGAAAGATCGGGACGGGCAATAGCCACCGGAATGCCGGGCAGACCCGCACCGGAGCCAATATCGGCCACGCGGCGGGCATCGGCCGGTATCGCCTCGGTGACCACTGCGCAGTTGAGGATATGCCGCTCCCAGAGCCGGGGGATCTCGCGGGGGCCGATGAAGCCGCGCTGAGTGCCGGTGGTCGCGAGCGAGGCGTGATAGCGCACAGCGAGGTCAAGGCGCTCGCCGAAGACGGCAGCCGCGCTCGCAGGCGGTGGAGTCAGCTCGGTGCTCTGCTCGCCCTCCGACTCTGGTTTCACGTGAAACATCCCTTTCCTCATCCTCGGCGCTGGCCGTATCTCATGCTCGGCCAGACTGCACTGTCTTCCTCACTATACGTTGCCCTATGCGGGCCATCCCAAGGGGGAATATGAGTCGCGGCCCAGCATCACTGCGAAGAGGATGCTGGGCCGCGGGGGCTCATTCGGCCGCGAGGCCGCTAGGGCGCGTTTAAGAGTTGCTGCCCTTCTTCGGGTTCTTCGGCTTCTGGCCGGGGCGAGGAGCAGTGGTGCGCTTCGCTTCGCGCTTGCGGGCGAGCTCTTCCTCCTCCTCGGCGTCGACCTTGGCAAAGATCCAGCGCTGCTGGAAGAAGGTCCACACGTTATTCGATGCCATGTAGAAGAGCAGTCCGATGTGCCAGAAGACACCGGTGAAGAGGATGATGCCGGGCATGAACCAGAGCATCATCTTGTTCATCATCTGCATCTGGGTGGCCATCATGTCATTCTGCGGGGCCTTGGTCTTGCCGGAGCGGCGGCGCTCCTCCTGGCGGGACACCGACAAGCGGGCGTTCATGTGGGTAGCGAAGACCACGATGAGGATCAGCGGGGTGGCGACGGCAATGATCTTGGCGCGGGTGAAGTCCACGGTGCCGAAGGCGCCGAACATCTCATTGGGCATGGAGATATAGGACGATAGCGGCACCCCGAAGATACGAGCATCGAGGAAGGACTGCACCTCATCGACACCGAAGATGTAGTTCGGGGTATTGCGATTGACCTCAATGGACAGGCCCAGCTGAGTGCCGCCGCTACCGGTGCGGTTGAAGGACCGCAGCACGTGGAACAGGCCGATGAACACCGGCATCTGGACGAGCAGCGGGATACAGCCGGCGATGGGATTGACGCCCATCTCCTTCTGCAGCTTGCGCGACTCCTCCATCATCTTGGCTTGGTCGTTCTTGTACTTCTCGCGGATGGCCTGCATCTTCGGCTGCATCTCTTGCATCTTCAGCGTCGAACGCATCTGCTTGAGCATGGGCCTGACGAGGAAGGCACGGATGGTCACCGTCAGAAGAACGATGGCGAGCACCCAGGACACACCCGAGTCGGGGTCGAGGACATAACTGACCACCTTGTGCCAAAACCACAAGATGGCAGAAATTGCGTAATAAATAGGATCCAGCACGGCGTTCTGAATGCTCCTTTAGCTGCTACGTGGTGTGATGATCGTTCAGGGGTTCAGCAGCGCGCCGCTCAGCGCCTGCGTCGTGCCGCAGAAAAACACAGCCACACGGGGTGTTCGCTCGCGCCGCCACCGGCGACACATATGCGAGTATATTTCATCATTTTCTCTGCACCGGAGGCACGGGGTCATAGCCGCCCGGATGCCAGGGACCACACTTACTCAGACGAATAACGGTGAGCAGCACTCCACGCAACGCCCCAAAGCGCTGCAAGCTCGCAAGCGCATAGGCACTGCAGCTTGGCTCGAAACGGCAGCTCGGGCCGCTTTTGAGCCCAGAAAAATACTTCTGGTACAGCCGCACCCCGGCTACTAACACCGCGGTCAGTGGGCCGCGCCGAGCGGGCCTAGTCGGACTGTGCGGCGCGCTCGGCGAAGCGTCGTCGACTGCGTGCGAGTGCTCGTCTAACATCGTCCTCTAATTTCTCTGAGGGGGCATCGGCGCTGGCAGGCAGCGCCCGAATGACCACTCGGTCGGTACGATCGAGCTCCTCGGCGAGCTCGGCACAGATATGCCGCAGCCGCCGGGCGACGCGGTGACGAATCACAGCATTCCCGACGGCTTTAGACACGATGAGCCCAAAATGCGGCCCACCAAAGCTCACCTGGGGCTCCCGCTCCTCGCAGGCGCGCGAGTAATAGGCAACCACGCGCTTGGTTCCGGCCCGGCTTGCACCGGATACAGCCTGCGAAAACTCCGCAGAGGAACCAATTTTGAGGTTCTTCGGAAGCATCAGTGCGCCCCTCGAGTAATTTTTCGGTGGCGAAGCCGCGGGTCACACACTGCGTGACACCGCCGCCTCACGGGAAAAGAAAACTACGCGGTGAGGCGAGCACGGCCCTTGCGGCGACGTGCAGCGACGATAGCGCGACCGGAACGGGTGCGCATACGAGTACGGAAACCGTGGACGCGGGCACGACGACGGTTATTGGGCTGGAAAGTCCGCTTGCCCTTAGCCATAGGTCAAACACTCCTTGAAAGTTTGCTGTCACAAGCTCCGCGCTGCTCAGCACGAGAGGCTCAGACCGCGAGGGCGGCCTGAGACGCTGGCGCTGCGCGACGCCTAAGGAACTCATGAGATGAATTCTCTTCTTCCCCTCTTCCGCCGAAGCGAAACAGGATGCAGATCGATACTTCAGCTTCCGCAATGAGGTGGTCACCCACCTCCGAGCCGGCGCTCGGATCAGCGCACTGTACCGCCAAAGCATCGTCCACACGCGGCCCTGCCCACTCCACCTGCAAGGCTCAACCTCAGGTTGAACCCATGATGCAGCTGCGTGACCGCAATAGACCTAGACAGAATACGGTACGACCGTCGTGAATAACAAGTTGCCACGCGGATAAGATTCGTGGCGCTAGCTGGGCTAACTTACATCACTGTGCTTTTCCTGCTGTAGCTGTGCTGCAACAGCGGTGCCCTCGCGGGCCGGTGTGTACCGCCCCATATGCCGCACAAATAGTACGGGTGTACTGGTATTTAGCTGATCCCGCCAGCACCCGCCTCGAGGAGTGTAAGGCGCACTCGCTACTGCCATCTACACCCTTAACTCGCGCGGCCAGAGGCGACGAGCCGGCGGAGCGCCACGGCCCTGCGGCGGGGGGAAGATCGACGTTTTTTACCCCTGAAATACCGCGGTTGTAATTTTCGGCCCGACACCCTGCATCCCTCTTCTTTCGCTCCTGCGGCAATGCCGCTGCGCTAAGGAAAAGAGCATGTCATCGCAATCTGGGATTATCGGCTTTCCGGGCGACGGCCCGGCGATAAAGATAATTACAGCATTGATATTCCCTGCAATTGTTGGACTGTATCCACCACCGGCGGGTAACAATGGAAACCGTGAATTAAACACAGCTGTGAACACCCCGTGGCTGTGGATAACTCTAAAG
This sequence comes from Corynebacterium sp. TAE3-ERU2, assembly GCF_019209955.1. Classification (NCBI taxonomy): domain Bacteria; kingdom Bacillati; phylum Actinomycetota; class Actinomycetes; order Mycobacteriales; family Corynebacteriaceae; genus Corynebacterium; species Corynebacterium sp. TAE3-ERU2. The sequence continues at coordinate 67,027 of NZ_JAHUTL010000004.1, forward strand.
CTGAAGTTGAGACTCCTCCGAGGCCAGTGCTTTGGTGCAGCTCAGAACCCATTTTTTCGGCGATTTAGTTATGCACAGGCTCTCGACTAGGCTGTGGATAGCGCTTGTGCAGTCCAGTTATTCACAGCTGTGGATAACGTTGTGGAAAACTCCGCATCACCATGGAGTTCGGCTTTGCCGGCTCTGTGCACACGGCGGTGTAATCACACAACCGTGTATCCACAGCGAGGCGTTCTTTTCGGCTTAGATAATCCGCTTTTTCTGCGGTTATGAACAAGCTCGACAAGGCCGTTGGGGAGAGGGGAGACCGGCTTCAGGCGCGCCTGCGCCCCTGGGCTTGGGTGTTTCCTCGCGTCGCCGCGATAGCGGTGAGCTCGGGGTGTCCATGGCTGGTGGCTGCAGCTCCCTGCGAGGACACCGTTATTCGGAAACGACATCCTCGCTGGGAAAACGTATCGTGCCTGGGAGCAGGGATGGTGCGGATATGTCGTTTCCGCGTGCCATCACCCGGTGGTGGTGCTGTGCCCATGATTGTCCGTCCACCCGTGTAGTAAGGGGCTTTCCCTGTGACAGAGCATTCTGGTTCTCTCGCCCAGACGTGGCAGAGCGTGATTAACGATCTGCTGGCGCTGTCTGAGCAACCCTCCTCCGGGATCGGACCAATTAGCGCCCGCCAGCGCGGGTTTCTCAGCCTCGTCACCCCCGTGGCTCTCGTGCCGGGCTATGCGGTGCTCGCCGCGCCTCATGCCATGGCAAAAACCGTGATTGAACAGGACTTGGGACCTGCGCTGACCTCGGTTCTCACCACCCACATGGGCCGGCCGACGGGACTTGCCGTCAGCGTCAATCCGGAAGCAATCATGCCGGAGACCACCGCCGCGGACCCCGAGCAGGCCACGGAGTATTCCGAGCACACCCAGCACCACCCAGACCCCAGCGAGGCGGCGAACACCGCGGCCACGGAGATGCTCAATAACGACAACGCGGCGGTCGTTCCGCCGCCGAGCAGCGCGCAGCCGCTGTCGCAGCCGACCGCGCACTCCGAGGGCGAGAGCCCGCAGCAGCAGTGGGCGGATCAGGGCTGGCAGGAGCGGAATTGGCAGGAAAGCCACGCCAACTATTCCGAACAACCGCAGTACTCCGAGCACACCCAGCAGGGCCAACGCCCCCACCCCGGCCAACCCCCTCAGCCCGGCCAGCATGGGGCGCAGCACCATGACTCGTTGCCGCAGCGCGGCCACGATGCCTCGGTGGGCTTCGGCCACCCAGCACCCAACCCGCAGGCGGCACCGCAGCGCTATACCCGCGAACAGCCGGCCCCCAAGGCCTCCGCGGAAGGATCACTGAATCCGAAGTACACCTTCGATTCCTTCGTCATCGGATCGTCTAATCGTTTCGCCCACGCCGCGGCAGTCGCGGTGGCGGAAACCCCGGCGAAAGCCTTCAACCCGCTGTTTATCTGGGGCGGCTCGGGGCTGGGGAAAACCCACCTCTTGCATGCTGCGGGGCTCTACTCGCAGGTGCTGCAGCCGGGCCTGCGTGTGAAGTATGTCTCCAGTGAGGAATTCACTAATGACTACATCAATTCGGTGCGCGATGACCGCCAGGAAGCCTTCAAGCGGCGCTACCGCAACCTCGACATCCTCATGGTGGATGACATCCAATTCCTCGAGGGCAAAGAGGGAACGCAGGAAGAGTTCTTCCACACCTTCAACGCCCTCCACCAGGCGGATAAGCAGATCATTTTGTCCTCGGACCGGCCCCCGAAGGAGCTGACCACCCTCGAGGATCGTCTGCGCACCCGTTTTGCCGCGGGGCTAATCACCGATATTCAGCCCCCGGACTTGGAAACCCGTATCGCCATTTTGATGAAGAAGGCCCAGGACGATGGCACGCAGGTGCCGCGCGATGTGCTGGAGCTGATCGCCAGCCGCTTCGAGTCCTCTATTCGTGAACTCGAGGGCGCGCTGATTCGAGTGGCGGCGTTTTCTTCGCTGACCAATCAGCCAATCACCATCGAGCACGCCGAGGTGGCGCTGCGCGACATCATGCCGGAGAACAAGCACGTCGAGATCACCGGGCAGACCATCATCACGGCCTCGGCTAACTACTTCGATATCTCGGTGGACACCATCACCGGCACGAGCAAAACCCACGCGGTGGTGCATGCCCGCCAGCTGGCGATGTACCTCTGCCGTGAGCTCACCGCTCTCTCCTTGCCCCAGATCGCCGAGAAATTCGGCGGCAAGAACCACACCACCGTGATGTATGCGGTGCGCAAGATCAAAAACGAGATGCAAGAAAACCGCGAAACCTACGATCAGATCCAGGAGCTCACCCAGCTCATTAAGAATGGCTCCGCCTAGCGAAGCCTCCGAGCCAGGCTTGTAGCCAGACCGTCACCCCCGCGGGGTAGGGCAGGAGCACCTCCCGCCGACCGCAGCCTGAGAGCGCCCGTGTGCACACTACGTGCCACGGGCGCTGTGTCGTATCTGTACTGGGCGAAGGGGGCAGCGGCGGGGTGTCGAGACGCGCACGGAGGGCGTTATCCACAGAGTTATTCACAGCTGTGTAATTACAGAATTGTCATTTACTGGACGCTCAAAGAAACCGCAGGTCGCCGCCTGTGCATAAGTAGCGATTTTCTGTTGTTCGCAGCCGCCTCGACGGTGCATGCACTGTGCACAACAAGCAGGGGTGGAAAGTTGTGCACAACCCCCTCTAGTTATGCACCTGCTATGCACAGCTTGGAACACATGCCGCAACGCTAGGGTGAGCTGCGCGGATCGTGGAATTACACAGATTGCACAGCACCTACTGCTACTACCAAAGAAAGTTATGGATTGATCTAAGAAGAAATAGGGGGTGTGGACGCGGCGCCGATTCCTGTCATTCACCGCACCCGCCACGACGGCACGCCGCAACGCGTTGGGAGCCGGAATCACATATCCCCTCCGCGTGGATCCCGGTTTATAGCGGAGTGTGATTCTTGTAGGCTGGGAGGGAAGAACAATTGTTTTGCCGCCGATGAGCCGATACTGGGCCATATTCGCCGTATCGCCGAGGACCTGATAACACAGTTTCTTGGCTGCTCAGCGGCTGCTTGTGCTTGAAGGAGCCTCAGCTAAGCATGGAATCGCAGCCTGTGTCTTTCCGAGTATCGAAAGATGACTTTTCCGCAGCCGTGGGCTGGGTCGCTCGTAGTTTGCCCACCAAGCCCACCCAGCCGGTACTTCGCGGCATGGTGATTAGCGCCGACGATGATGGCCTCACCCTGGCCGGATTCGACTATGAAGTATCCACCAAGGTCAGCATCTCCGCGGAGATCGATGAGCCGGGTCGCATCGCCGTTCCCGGCAAGCTGGTCTCGGATATTGTGAGCTCGCTGCCGAATAAGCCCATCGAGGTGCGCACCGACGAGTCCAAGGCATTTTTCCGCTGCGGTTCCTCCAGCTTTGAGCTTCCGCTGATCCCGCTGGATGATTATCCCGCACTGCCCACACTGCCCGAGGTGACCGGCCGAGTGAACCCGAGCCTCTTCAACGAGGCCGTGTCTCAGGTGGCCATCGCCGCTGGTAAAGACGACACCTTGCCGATGCTCACCGGCGTGCACATGAAGGTGCAGGGAAAGAACGTGGTCATGGCCGCCACCGACCGTTTCCGCCTCGCGGTGCGGCGCTTTGAGTGGGAGCCGGTGGCCGATGATGTCGAGGCCGCCCTGCTCATCCCGGCGAAAACCCTGCAGGAAAACGCCCGCTCCATCGATCCCTCGCTCAACGAGAACGTGGAGATTGCCGCCGGTACCGGCGAGAAGGTGGGCGCCGATGGTCTCTTCGGCGTGCATACCCGCAACCGCCAGACCACCACGCGCATGCTGGATGCGGAGTTCCCGAACTACGATCCGCTCCTGCCGAAGGTGCACACCTCTTTGGCAACCGTTGCTATCGGCCCGCTTCTCGACGCCATCAAGCGCGTCTCCCTCGTGGCCGAGCGCAATGCGCAGATCCGCATGCACTTCTCCGAGGGCCAGGTAGTGCTCGCCGCCGGTGCCACCGATTCCGGCCACGCCGAGGAGTCGCTGCCCTGTGACTATCAGGTGGGCGAGGGCGCCGAGGGCCAGGATTCCCTGCTCATCGCCTTTAACCCCTCGTATCTCAAGGAGGGGCTCAATGCCATGCCGGGACAGCGCGTGGTCTTTGGTTTCACCGCTCCTTCCCGCCCAGCGATCATCATCCCCGAGCCGGAGGAAGCCATCGAGGCTAATTCCGCTGGTGAGTTCCCCACCCCGGGGTCGGAATTCACCTATCTGCTGATGCCGGTTCGCCTGCCGGGCTAGTTCCTCCGCGGTGTACATTCGGCATCTCAGCCTGCGCGATTTCCGCTCGTGGCCGAGCCTCGAGATCGATCTGACCCCCGGGATCACGGTGTTTACCGGCCGCAATGGGCACGGCAAAACAAACATTGTGGAGGCGGCCGGCTATGTGGCGCATCTCGGCTCCCACCGGGTCTCCACCGATGCGCCGCTGGTGCGCGAGGGCGCCCAGGCGGCACGGGCATCGGCCACGGTGGTCAACGATGGCCGTGAACTCGCTGGTCATGTGTTAATCAAGGCCCGCGGCGGCAATCAGGCCGGTATTAATCGCACCAAGCTCAAAAGCACCCGCGAACTGCTTGGCGTGCTCAAAACCGTGATGTTCGGCCCGGAGGATCTCAGCTTGGTGCGCGGGGAACCGGCTGAGCGCCGCCACTATCTGGATGCGATCATCGCCTCGCGCAAACCGCGGATCGCCGGGGTCAAGGCGGATTATGACAAGATCGTGCGCCAGCGCAATGCGCTGTTGAAGTCGAACTATGCGGCGCTGCGCCGCGGCTATTCCGCCGATGATGGCGCAGCCACCTTGGCCACCCTCGATTCCTGGGATATGCAGTTGGCCAGCTGCGGCGCGATCGTCCTCGAGGAGCGTCTGCGCACCATTGAGCAGCTGCAGCCGTTGGTTACCGGCGCCTATAGTGGGTTGGCCCCAGAATCCCGGCCGGCGTCGATCGCCTATGATTCCTCGCTCAATGACACCTTGGCAGAAATCGAGGGCCGGCCCGATCGGGGAGTGCTGGAGGCGGCGTTGATGGCGCGTCTGGCCGCGGTGCGCACGAATGAGATCGAACGCGGTATCACCCTGGCCGGGCCGCATCGTGATGATATTCAGCTCATGTTGGGCGGCCAGCCGGCCAAGGGCTTCGCCTCCCATGGCGAGACGTGGTCCATGGCCTTGGCGCTGCGGCTTGCGGAGTTTCATCTGCACCGCGGCGATGGCACCGATCCGGTGCTCATCCTGGACGATGTTTTTGCCGAGCTGGATGCGCGCCGCCGCGCCCAGCTCGTAGGCCTGGCCCAGGACGCCGAGCAGGTGCTCATCACCGCAGCCGTGGGCGATGACCTGCCCGATAATCTGGATGAGCACATTGCTGCTCGCTACTTCGTGGAGGCCGTCGCCGATCCAGAGGGCAAGGAGCATGCTCGCTTATCGACGCTTACCCCCATGCCCATCGATCCTCCTGCCGCGGCTGAGCCCGAGGAGGGTGCGTCGTCGTGAGCGACAAGCAGCAGCCACCGGCCCGCGCGGCAGATCTGATTACCCGTTCTTTTCAGGCGGTGCGCGCCGAGGCGAAAAAGCGGCGGGGATATGTGCCGGATTTATCGCGGCAGCGCCGCGATACCACCCGCCGCCTGGATTCTGATCGCGCCGATTCCTCGGCGATGTTGCAGCGTATGGGCTTAGACAAGTCCTCCTCGACGCCGCGATCCTGGCGTTTGCGGCGCGGCTCGAATACCGTGCTGCGCGCCACCGGCCCAGATGGTCGGGCGCTGCGCCGAGCCCGCACCTTCTCCTCGGTGGGGGAGGTACTTTCGGAGGAAATCACGGCCCGGGGCTGGGGCAAGGACTTAGCCAATGGCTGGGTGCAGACCCACTGGCCGGAGCTGGTGGGGCCGACGATCGCCGGCTATGCCGTGGTGGAAAGGGTGAAGGGAACCACCGTCTACGTACGCTGTTCCACCACCCCGCAGGCGACGAATCTGCGCGCCATGCAGCGCATGATCCTGGCCAAAATCGCAGAAAAGGTAGGCCCCAATGTGGTCACTACCTTGAAGATTCACGGCCCCGAGGCACCCAGCTGGCGCCATGGCCCGCTGCACGTGAAAGGGCGCGGGCCCCGCGATACCTACGGATAGGCTCTGGGCCGGTGCGTCTAGCCCGCCCTGTTTCTGCCTGAGAGCGAATGAGGCGCTAGGCAAGTAGGGGGATAGCTCATCGGGGAGTGAAGGCGGTAATTGGGCCTGTAGGGGTGTAATATGGAGGGGTCTAATTAATCTGTTTCAAGGAGTTTGAGTAATTACAGTGGCTAGCACCGAACACATTTATGATGCCTCCTCAATTACCATCCTCGAAGGTCTTGAGGCAGTGCGTAAGCGCCCCGGCATGTACATCGGTTCTACCGGTGAGCGCGGCCTCCACCACCTGGTGTGGGAGGTCGTGGATAACTCCGTCGATGAGGCCATGGCCGGCTATGCCACCAAGGTGAAAGTTACTCTCTTGGAGGATGGCGGCGTGGAAGTCGTCGACGATGGCCGTGGTATTCCCGTGGAAATGCACCCCTCGGGCGCGCCGACCGTGCAGGTGGTTATGACGCAGCTGCACGCCGGCGGCAAGTTCGACTCGGAGTCCTATGCGGTCTCCGGTGGTCTCCACGGTGTGGGTATCTCGGTGGTCAATGCGCTCTCGACGCGTGTTGAGGCGGATATCAAGCGCGATGGCAAGCACTGGTTGCAGAACTTCAGGAATGCGATTCCGGAGGAGCTGGTGGAGGGCGGCAACGCCCGCGGCAGCGGCACCACGGTGCGTTTCTGGCCGGATCCGGAGATCTTCGAAACCACAGAGTTTAAGTTCGACACCATCGCCCGCCGCTTGCAGGAAATGGCCTTCCTGAACAAGGGTTTGAAGATCGAGCTGATCGATAAGCGCGTCTCCGATGCCGAGGCCGAGCTCGATGCGCTCGCCGAGGCCGGCGAGGACGCCGCCTCCATTGATACTCCTTCCCTGGATGATATCGATGAGCAGGAAGAAAGCCGCGAGGCGCTCGGCGAGGACGCTAAGGATAAGCCCGGGAAGAAGAAGGACAAGGTCCGTGAGTTCTTCTATCCTGAGGGCCTGATCAACTACGTCGAGTATCTCAACGATACGAAGACCCCGATCCACCCCACCATCATCGGCTTCGATGCCAAGACCGATGAGCACGAGGTGGAGATCGCGATGCAGTGGAATAAGGGCTTTAAGCAGTCCGTGCACACCTTCGCGAACACCATCAACACCATCGAGGGCGGCACCCACGAAGAGGGATTCCGCGCGGCTCTGACCAGTTTGATGAACCGCTATGCGCAATCCCACAAGCTGCTCAAGGAAAAGGACGGCAAGCTCACCGGCGAGGACTGCCGCGAGGGCTTGGCCGCGGTGATTTCCGTGCGCGTGGCTGATCCTCAGTTCGAGGGCCAGACCAAGACCAAGCTCGGGAATACCGAGGTGCGCTCCTTCGTGCAGAAGATGGTGAATGAGCACATCGCGGACTGGTTGGAGGCCAACCCCGCCGAGGCGAAGGTGATCATCAGCAAGGCGCTGGCGTCTGCGCATGCCCGCCAGGCTGCCCGCCGTGCCCGTGATCTGGTGCGGCGCAAGTCCGCGACCGATCTCGGTGGCCTGCCCGGTAAGTTGGCCGATTGCCGTTCGAAGGATCCGGTGCGTTCCGAGCTCTACATCGTGGAGGGTGACTCCGCAGGCGGTTCCGCGAAGTCCGGCCGCGATTCGATGTTCCAGGCCATTTTGCCGCTGCGCGGCAAGATCCTGAACGTGGAGAAGGCCCGTTTGGATCGCGTGCTGAAGTCCAATGAGGTGCAGGCCATCATCACTGCTCTCGGCACGGGTATTCATGATGAGTTCGACATCAATAAGCTGCGCTATCACAAGATCGTGCTGATGGCCGATGCCGATGTGGACGGCCAGCATATCGCGACCTTGCTGCTGACGCTGCTCTACCGCTTCATGCCGCAGCTGATTGAGGAAGGCCATGTGTTCTTGGCCCAGCCGCCGCTGTACAAGCTGAAGTGGGGCAAGGGCCGGCCCGGTTTCGCCTTCTCTGATGGCGAGCGCGATGAGCAGCTGGCCGCCGGTCTGGCCGAGGGCCGCAAGATCAACAAGGATGATGGCATCCAGCGCTATAAGGGTCTGGGCGAGATGAGCGCCAAGGAGCTATGGGAGACCACCATGGATCCGGAGACCCGTATTCTGCGCCGCGTGGATGTCGGCGATGCCCAGGCCGCCGATGAGCTCTTCTCCGTGCTCATGGGCGATGATGTGCGCGCTCGCCGCAGCTTCATCACCCGCAATGCGAAGGATGTGCGCTTCCTCGATATCTAAAAGCGCCGCTGCGTAGTCACGCAGCCCGCATACAGCACACCACCCGCCCCTGCAGTGCAGGAGGCGGGTGGTGGTGTATCGCGGTGCAGATAGGGCCGTTTAGCTGGCGTGCTTGTGGATGATCTCTCCGGTTTCGAAGAGGGAGTCGGTGATGAGCTTCTCGCTCTTGCCACGGACCGAGGAGTAGACCTTCTTCAGCGGTGCGGCCGAGATCTTATCGGCGTTGCGGTCCGCCACGGTCATGATGGAGTTGACCACCTCGGTGGAGTTCTCCTCGAGGTAGGTGCCGAAGCTATGACCAGCCCCCGGCTCCTGGAACTTCTGCCAGTAGGGATCCAACTCATCGGCCATTTCGGGGAGCAAGCGGCGGGAAGCCTTATTCACGATGTCCGCATCCACCTTCTTGGCGGCGGCGAGAGCACCGGTGAGCAGCTTGCCGGAGATACCGCTTTGCTCCTGCACCTTCTTCTCCACCAGGGCGCTGAAGTCGGAAACGACGGCGCTGGTGGTGTCATCGTCCTTGGTGAGCAGTTCGCGTAAATGTTGCATGACCCTCATGGTACGGGCTCTGAGCTGCAGATAACGCAATATCCTTGTAGTTCCACATTTTTCGGCGCACCTGAGAAATGTGGAACTACAAGGATCGTATTCGCGTGTTGTGACTCTTCCGCCACAGCTCAGCCGACCACCTCAGTAGTCACATGCTTTCACTGCAATCACAACTGCAACACAGCTTACATGAGCAGAGGGTCGGCGCCAAGAGAACGGGGAATCATTTTCTTTCTCTGTGCGCGCCTGAGAGCCGCTATGCGGGCCGGAAGGGTGGTGTGAATTCGATCATAGTAGCGTCGATAAGCGAAAAAATGCGCCTAAATCGCGCTCAGTGCCACTCTGCGGCGAAAAGGGGAGTAGAATGGCGGGGATTGGATTCTGAGAAACCCAAACCATAAGAGGTGACGCGCGTGAGCGATGACAATCAGGGCGGCGAGAGCTTATTCGACCGCATCGAACCCATCGATATCAATGAGGAGATGCAGTCGAGTTATATCGACTACGCCATGTCTGTCATTGTTGGTCGAGCGCTGCCGGAGGTGCGCGACGGTCTCAAGCCGGTGCACCGCCGTATTTTGTACTCGATGTTTGACTCCGGCTATCGCCCGGAGCGCGGCTATGTGAAGTCGGCGCGCCCGGTCGCCGACACCATGGGTCACTATCACCCGCACGGTGACTCCGCGATTTATGACACCCTGGTCCGCATGGCCCAGCCGTGGTCCATGCGCTACCCGCTGGTGGATGGCCAGGGTAACTTCGGTTCCCGCGGTAATGACGGCCCGGCCGCCATGCGTTATACCGAGTGCCGTCTCACGCCGCTGGCCATGGAGATGGTGCGCGATATCCGCGAGAACACCGTGGATTTCTCCCCGAACTACGACGGCAAGACTCTCGAGCCGGATATTCTTCCCTCGCGTGTGCCGAACCTGTTGATGAATGGCTCCGGCGGTATCGCCGTGGGTATGGCCACCAACATTCCGCCGCATAACCTCAACGAGCTGGCCGAGGCCATTTATTGGATTCTCGCCCACCCCGAGGCCGATGAGAAGTCGGCGCTCGAGGCGTGCATGGAGCGCGTGAAGGGCCCCGATTTCCCGACCTCAGGGTTGATTGTGGGCGATGAGGGCATCAAGGATGCCTACACCACGGGCCGCGGCTCGATTCGCATGCGCGGTGTCACCAGCATCGAGGAACTGGGTAACCGGCAGATCATCGTGATCACCGAGCTGCCCTATATGGTGAATCCCGATAACCTGGTCTCCTCGATCGCGGAGCAGGTCAAGCACGGCAAGCTGGCGGGTATCTCCAGCGTCGACGATGAGTCCTCCGATCGCGTCGGCCTGCGCATCGTGGTGACCCTCAAGCGCGATGCGGTGCCGCGCGTGGTGCTGAATAACCTTTTCAAGCACTCCCAGCTGCAAACCAGCTTCGGTGCGAACATGCTCTCCATTGTGGATGGTGTGCCGCGTACCCTGCGCTTGGATCAGATTCTCAAGCAGTACGTGAAGCACCAGATCGATGTGATCGTGCGTCGTACCCAGTACCGCCTCGACGAGGCCGAGAAGCGCGCCCATATCTTGCGCGGTTTGGTCAAGGCACTGGACATGCTGGATGAGGTGATCGCCCTTATCCGTCGTTCGCCCACCGTGGATGATGCCCGCACCGGTTTGATGACGCTGCTGGATGTCGACGAGATCCAGGCCGACGCTATTTTGGCCATGCAGCTGCGTCGCCTTGCCGCCCTGGAGCGGCAGAAGATCGTGGACGAGCTGGCCGAACTGCAGGCCCTCATCGAGGATCTGCAGAGCATTCTCGCCTCCCCGGAGCGCCAGCGCACCATCGTGCGCGAAGAGCTCGAGGAGATCGTGCGCAAGTACGGCGATGAGCGTCGTACCCAGATCGTGGCGGCCTCCGGCGATGTCACCGAAGAAGACCTCATCGCCCGCGAGAACGTGGTGGTCACCATCACCTCCACCGGCTATGCCAAGCGCACCAAGGTGGATGCCTATAAGTCGCAGCGACGCGGCGGCAAGGGTGTGCGCGGTGCTGAGTTGAAACAAGAAGATATTGTGCGCCACTTCTTCGTCTGCTCCACGCACGACTGGATTCTCTTCTTCACCAACTTTGGCCGGGTCTATCGCTTGAAGGCCTATGAGCTGCCCGAGGCCTCGCGGACCGCGCGCGGCCAGCACGTGGCCAATCTGCTGGAGTTCCAGCCGGAAGAAACCATCGCGCAGATCATTCAGATCCAGACCTATGACGATGCCGAGTACCTTGTCTTGGCCACTCAGCAGGGTCGGGTGAAGAAGTCCAAGCTGCACGATTATGAGTCCAACCGTTCCGGCGGGTTGATCGCCATCAACCTCAACGACAACGACAAGCTCATCGGCGCCACGCTCTCCAATGGCGATGATGACATCCTGTTGGTCTCCGAAAAGGGCCAGTCCATTCGCTTCACCGCCGATGATGATGCGCTGCGCCCGATGGGTCGTGCCACCGCCGGTGTGAAGGGCATGCGTTTCCGCGATGATGACCAGTTGCTCTCCATGACCCGCGTGGACAATGGCGAGTTCCTCTTGGTGGCCACCTCCGGCGGCTATGGCAAGCGCACCCCGATGGAGGAATACCCCACCCAAAACCGTGGCGGTATTGGCGTGGTCACGCTCAAGCACACCCCGAAGCGCGGCAAGCTGATCAGTGCTCTGGCTGTGGATGAGGACGATCAAATCTTTGCTATTACCTCCGCCGGCGGGGTGATCCGCACCGAGGTGAACCAGATCCGCCCGAGCTCCCGCTCGACCATGGGCGTGCGTCTGGTGGACCTAGCGAAGGATGTGGAGGTCTTGGCTATCGACCGCAACGTCGAGGACGAGGGCGAGGAAAACGCCACCGCCGTGGCCACCGGCCAGGCCGAGTCTCCGACCGCTGCTCGGGCCCGCAAGACCGGAGAAGATGACGCCACCGCGGACCCCATTCCCGGAGTGGAAGGTCTCAGCGACAACGATGAGTCCGAGGAGGACTAATGAGTAGCCAGAGAGTCGCCGTGCGGCATATTTCTCCGCTGTCTGTGTTCAAGACAGCGCTGGCCCTATCGCTCACGGCACTGGCTGCCTGGATCATCTGCGTGATCGTGCTCTATATGGGTCTCGATGCCGCAGGGGTGTGGGATAAGGCCAATGAAGTGATTGCAGGCGTCGGTGGCGAGCAGGTGCTGACCTTCGGCATCACGGTCTCGCTCGCGACGCTGGTGGGCGCGATCTTCGCCCTGATTGCCACCTTCCTCGCGCCCCTCGTGGCGATCATCTACAACTCCGTGGTTGATCTCTTCGGAGGCGTCGTGATCACTATCGGCGAGACCGAGGACTAAACACCGCTTTTGTCGGTGCTAGCGCCAGCGGCCCCAGCACGGAACCACCGGTGCTCGGGGCCGCTGGCATATACCGACAAAGACGCCTAAAAACGCAGTGTGACCAGCTGATTTGGTGTTGTTCACCTTTCTGGGTAAAGTTCTTACACGTTCCAAGGGCCTATAGCTCAGTCGGTTAGAGCGCATCGCTGATAACGATGAGGTCGCAAGTTCGATTCTTGCTAGGCCCACTGCGAAGCCCTCGGGTTTCGTTGCTTGGGGCATTAGCTCAATTGGTAGAGCACCTGCTTTGCAAGCAGGAGGTCAGGAGTTCGATTCTCCTATGCTCCACAACTCACATTTCCCCTAGTGGTTATCCACTAGGGGTTTTGTTGTGTCTAGGCTGCGTGTAGGGCAATCAGTGGTCGTCACTGCGCTGCGCTGGGTATTCTGGATCCATCGCGGTGAGAGGAATGAGACTTACGGCGATAGAACAGCCCCATCCACCGTGGTTGCGCCGCAGCCGCCGTGGAACACTCACCCAAGAAAAGAGGTTCTCCCGTGTCTCAGCATGAGATCTCCGCGCTGAATGATGCCACCGCATACGATAGCGACGGCGAGAAACTGGGCGCCGTGGAGGAGGTATTCATCAACGATGCCACCGGCCAGCCCAAGTTTGTGGAGGTCTCTCATGGCCTCTTCGGTATGAAATCGAGCGTGGTGCCGCTGCTCGGCCACTGCCTCGAGGAGGAGCGGCTGCAGCTGGCTTTTCCCTTAGAGCGCATCAATGGCGCCCCCAGTTTCGATGGCGCCCACATCAGCCCTGAGCAGGAGGAACGCCTCTACCGCCACTATGGCATTGCGGACGCCGAGGATAGCGAGAGCTACTCCTAGCCTTCGGCCGGCGGGATTATCCTTGGTGGGTATGAGCCTTTGCGTACCCGATCTTCTTGGTAGCCCCACCCGCACGCTGAGCCGCCCGGCCACCGTCGCCGAGATTCGCGCCGCCGAACAGCCTCTCCTCGATGCTCAAGGCAGCGTCGATGAGCTGATGCGTAGTGCCGCCAGTGCGGTGGCGCGGGTCGCCAGCGCCATGCTGGGCGATGCCCAGAGGCTTATCGACGCCCCCTCCCAGCCCCATATCTTGGTGCTCGCAGGAGCCGGCGGTAATGGCGGGGATGGCCTCTATGCGGCCGCCATGCTGCGCGAGCAGGGCTGGACACAGGTGAGCGCCTATCGGCTCAGCAGCTCGGTGCACGGCCCGGCATGGCAGCGTTTCCTTGACGCTGGGGGAACGGAGGTACACGATCCCGCCACCCTGGCACCGGTGGATCTGCTCATTGATGCCATCACGGGCATTGGGGCGCGGCCTGGGCTACGCCCAGAAGCCGCCGCGGTGCTGCAGGGGCTGGATGTGGCCCAGGTGCTGGCCGTGGATATCCCCTCGGGGGTGGCCGCCGATAGTGGCGCGGCAGGGGAGCAGCACGTGAACGCGGATGTGACGGTGAGTTTCGGGGCGCCGCGCCTGGCCCATCTGCTCTCTGCGGCGTGCGGCACGGTGCTCATAGCCGATATCGGCCTCGATAGCGCTCAGCTGCCGCCGCTATCCGAGCTGATTGCCCAGCAGACTGCGCGGCGTCGCACCCGCACTGGCCTGCGCGCGGTCTCTGGCAGAAGCCAGCTGCAGCTCGAGGGCTATGAATGCATGGGTGGCCACCAGGGTATTGCGGATCTGTCTCCGGGGCCAGAGGATGATAAGTACAGCGGCGGAGTGGTGGGGATTCTCGCCGGATCTGAAGACTATATCGGCGCCGGGGTGTTGTGTGCGATGGCCGCGGTGCGGGCCAGCAGCTCCATGGTGCGCTATGTGGGGGCGTTGCGGGCGACAGTTGTGGAACGCCTCCCAGAGGTGGTCTCTCATCCCAGTCTTGGCGCATGCGGCCAGGTGCAGTGCGTGGTGGTGGGGCCAGGTCGCGGCACAGATGAGAGGGCGCGCGAGGAATTACTGACCGCGCTGTCCATGGATGTTCCGGTGGTGGTGGACGCCGATGCGATCACCCTGCTGGCTGAACTACCGCAGGTGCGCGCCGCAGTAGCCGCACGCCAAGCGCCCACCGTGCTCACCCCCCATGCTGGAGAGTTCGAGCGCCTGGCCGCCGCCCTCGACGATGAGCTGCCGGGGCTGGATGAGAACCGCGTGAAGGCCTGCGAGACGCTGGCCACTCTTCTAGGCGTCACGGTCTTGCTCAAGGGGCATGCGACGATCATCGCTGATCCGCAGCACACCACCATCGTTCATACGGGTGTGTCCTGGGCGGCGACGGCCGGCTCGGGTGATGTATTGGCGGGTATTCTCGGCGCCCATCTCGCCTGGGCGGAGGCCACCGGCCACATCGACTGCATGGAGGCGGTGGTCTCGGCGGTGCTGGTGCACTCTGTGGCCGCGGAACTCGCGGCGCAGACCCCCTATGGGCCGGCGCCGACGAGCTCCAGCGCCATCGCCGAGAGTATCCCCGCCGCGACGGCCGCGCTCATCGCGCACCGGACTAACGCCTAGGCGCTAGAAGCCGTCGAGAACACCGCGCTCATAGTGCAGGGGCGTAGTCCCGTGATTCGTCGTGCAGTCCTCGACGCGGATGGTGAGGATGCGGTGATCGCCGCCATCGAGCCAGTCCTCCACGGTGCCCACGAGAGCGGAGGCGGCGCCGGCCACAAGGGGGATGTCATCGACGCGCCGGTGGGGGACGGTCTCGAAGCGATCGGCACCATAGTGGGCGAAGTGCAAGGCCAGAGCGCTCTGCTTCCGTGCCAGCACAGACACACCAACCCGCGCGCCTGGGGTCATATGCGCGAGCGTCCTGGAGCGGGTGTCGATGCACACCAGCACCATGGGCGGATCCACCGAGAGCGAACAGAAGGCGGAAATCGTTATGGCATAGTCCGCGCCATCGTCATGGGTACTTAATACTGTCACCCCGGACGGGAAACTGCCCACGGAGTCTTTGAAGGCTGCGATAGACACCCCAGTGGCCACGCTCATGCTGCTCGTTCTTTCTCGTGGGCCCGGGCGAGTTCCCAGCGCAGCTGCGCCTCGGAGGGGCTTTGAACGGGGATAAACGCGGCCTCGCGGAAACGGCGGGAGGCCGGCGAGTTCTTGGCATAGCCGGCTCCACCTGCAACGCGGACTTCGATGCCGGCGGCTTGGGTGGCCACCTCGGCGGCGTCGAGTCGCAGCTGCAGCAGCTCGCTGGGGGTGATCGGGCTCCGGCCCACCCGCGCGGCGAGCTCGTCCTGAGTGGCGATGAGCTGCTCGATACGGCGGGCGGTATCCTCCTGCTCGGATTCAAAGGTGGCGTGCACCCCGTGCAGCCGCGAGGTAGCCGCGGTGATGGCAGCCTGGGCGAGGCCGAGGCATTCCGAGATTTGCAAGAGCGCGAAGGTGGGCCGGACCCGGCGAGCAAAGCCAGCGAGATCCGTCGAAATCACCGCATCGGAGGGGATGAACACCTCGTTGAGGGTCAGTCCCGCAGAGGCCGTGGAATTGAGCCCGAGGAGCTCGAAGGGTGCGGCCAATTCCACGCCTTCATCACTGGCGCGCACCGCGAAGATGAGGGCGGCGTCGGCAAGCGCAGCGCCGGTGACGATGATGGAATCTTCAGCCAAATTCGAGGCCCAGGGGATACGGCCGGAGACGCGATAGCCGCCCTCGACAGCGGTGGCGCTCAGGTCTAGATTGCCGCAGCCTGCGGCGGTTTTCATCACACTCGCCATGCCCGTCACCCCGGGGGCGCTGCCGCTGCGCAGGGTGGCGGCCAGCTCCTCGAGAGAGGGCGTGGGCGTCTCTGCGACCGAGATGTACTCGGCGGCCATGCGGTGCGCCCAGCTGGCGAAGGCCACGGAGAGATCGCGTTCGGCGAGCGCCCGAATCACGCGAACCTGCTCGCCGAACTGCCCATCGGCGTTGGTGGCCAGGCCCAAATTGAGCGCTCCCTCGGCGGCCAGCAGCGGCAGCGCATAGCGGGCCTGGGTGGCGCCGGTGTCCACGGCGTGGGCGGTGCTGCTGATCCGCTCCAGCAGTTGCTCAGACACGGCGGTGGTGGCGGTGGGGGCGAGAGTGATGCTCATGGTGCTAGATCAACTCCGAGGTGAGTGTGGCGGGACGGGTGTAGGTATTGACCACGGGCGACCAGGTGATGGCGTCTTTTTGGATCTGATCGAGGGTGTCGCGGTCGGCATCGCCCTCGAGATGCACCTTCACCCGCACCTCGGAGACCCCGGGGCGCTTGTCCTGGGAGAGATCGCCGACGCCCCAGGTGGGGGAGATGTCGATATCGCTCTCAATATCGATAGCAATCGTGCTCAGGGTGACGCCGCGGTGGGTGGCGATCGCCTGGATTCCCACGGAGATGCAGGCGGCGAGCGCGGCCTGGGCGACCTCGGTGGGGTTAGGCGCGGAATTATCGCCGAGCAGCTGCGGCGGTTCTGCCACCAGCACCGGCTCGAGATCGCGGACCTGGGTGTAATTGCGGAAGTGACCATCGGCCTCGGTATGGGTGCGGATGACCTTGCGGCCGCCCTCGGGGTTCTCGATGTTTTTCTGGGCTAAAGCCGCGAGCTTCTCCTTATCGATCGGCTCAAGCGGCTCGCCGGCGTTGTGCTTCGGGGTGAGATCGGACATCAGGGCCTCATTTCTTTCTTAGTTAGGGGGCAACGACGGCCACAGGGCGCGGCTATCGCTGCGGTGCGCTCCCCACCCTAGCAAAGAATAGACAAAATAGTCTATAAAGACATACCGAGTAGTCTAGACCGCAGCATAGTCGCAGTACACAACACCATGTCCTCCATTGCTCGGCGCTTATCGACGCCACCAGCACGGTTCCTGGCGCCACCACAGAGCGGCTGGGGCGCCCGTGATAGGGCGCTATATAGACCGACTGGTCTATCACAGTGCGGGCCGGATACTGGGGGCAGAAGAAAACCGCCTGCCCCGAAGGACAGGCGGTGTGTGCTCGCCGCGGCTCGAGGCCGCGGGAAGGAGTATTTAGTTCTTCTCGTCCTCGCCGTACTTGGCGTCTACCTCGGCGGAGAGAATCTCATGCGCCTGGGCGGAGCTGGAGCGCTCATCGGTCCAGCTCTCTACCTCGGCCTCATTATCGAGCTCACCCACACCGGTGTTGGGCACGGCAGGATCCAAGGAATCGGCAACCTCTTCATCGAAGGGCTTGTCCTCCGGGGTGGCCACCTCGGCATCGGCGGGGGTCTCGGTGGAGTAGACCAGCTTCGGCTCCTCATCCGCTACGGCGGTATCGAAGTCCTCCACCCGCGGCGGGACGGTCTGGACCTTCTCCTCCTCGCGGAAGAAGAAGTAGTACACGGCGGCGGCCACAGCGCTCAGCAGCGCCAGCACCGCGGCGATCGTGCCGAAGGTCTTTCCCTTCGAGCAGCCCTTGTCCTTCTTCAGCTTCTTCTTGGCCTGCGCGGCTGCCTTCTTGGCATCCTTTTCCCGCTGCTTGGCCAGCTTGCGCAGTTGCTTGCCGGACTTCTTGGCGTTCTTCTCGGCCTCCTTGCGGAAGGAACCGGTCTGCGACTTCGCCTTCTCTAAGCGCTTGGCAGCCTGGGCGCTAATGGCGGAGCCGCGCTTGTTCAGCTCGGCGACGCGCTTATCGACGTCCGCATTATCTACGGCCTCAGCTGCCGAATCATAGAGCTCCTGGCCCTTATCCATGGCCGCATTGGCGGCCTCTTGCAGGGCGTCATAGGCCTCATCAGCCTTCTTCGCGCGATACTCATTCAATGCAATAAGGCCCTTTTTTGCGGTTTGTGCGCCCTGGACGAGCAACATGGGATTCATTGTGGTGATCTACCTTCCAATCTTTAGTTTCTTTTATAGATAGTCCCATCCTAGGTGCAGTGACGGTGCACATGCCACGTTTTTTCTCTACGATGAGGGCTATGACTCAGAAGACCGCAACTGCCACGATGCACACCAATTACGGTGATATCGTCATTGAACTCTTTGGCAACCACGCGCCCGTCACCGTCGAGAACTTCGTCGGCTTGGCCCAGGGCACCAAGGACTACCGTGCCAACAATGCCAATGGCACCACCGAAGGCCCCTTCTACGATGGCGCCATCTTCCACCGTGTGATCAATGGCTTCATGATCCAGGGCGGCGACCCCACCGGCACCGGCCGCGGTGGCCCCGGCTACACCTTCGAGGACGAGTTCCACCCCGAGCTGCAGTTCGATCGCCCCTACCTCTTGGCCATGGCCAATGCCGGCCCCGGCACCAATGGCTCCCAGTTCTTCATCACGGTGGCGCCCACCCCGCACCTGAACAACCACCACACCATCTTCGGTGAGGTTGTGGACGAGGACTCCAAGGCAGTCGTGGATTCCATCGCCACGGTGCAGACCTCCATCCAGGATCGCCCGAATGACCCGGTGGTTATCGAGTCCATCGACATCCAGTAGGAGGGCAATCATCGCGGCGGTGCGCGGGCAGTGAACGTCGATAAGCGCGCTGCACGCCCCACCCCCGCGACGCCCCCTCTCACCCTGTGACCCATCGCCGGCCTGTGGCCGTACGCGGCGATGGGTCTTTGCGTGTCTAGAGAAAGAGTGCCATGAATTCCTCCACTATTGCCCGCTGGTATCGCGAAGCGCCCGTGACCGTGGTGCTGGTTGCGCTCAACTGCGCGTTCTATCTGATCACCGCGGTCGAGTCGCTTTCGTTGCAGCACAACCTCGCACGCTCCGCGCTGGCCGAATACCTCGTGTTCTTTCCGCCGCGGGCGGCGTATCTCGGCTTCGCCGGCCTGCTGCCCTCTGTGGGCTACGCCTTTATGCACGTGGGCCTCGCGCATCTATTGATGAACATGTTTTTGCTCTTTCTCATCGGCCGCGAGATCGAGCACTATGTGGGCGGCCGCATGATGGTTGCCGCCTATTTCTGCTCCGTGGTGGGCACGGCCGCGTGCATCACCTGGGCCAGCCCGCTGGCCTCTACCGCGGGAGCCTCGGGCGCGGTCTATGCGCTGATGGTGGTCTTTATGGTGCTCTGCCACCGCACCGGCCGCGATGTACGCGGGCCGGCTGTGCTGCTGGCGGTGAATATCGTCTACACATTCATCGCAGTCAATGTGTCGGTGTGGGGCCATATCGGCGGCATCCTCATGGGCGCCTTGCTCGCCTGGCCGCTGGTATATGGCACCCGGCAGCAACGCACCCCCATTGTTGGTCTTTTATGTGGGGCAAGCGTCTGTGCTCTGCTGGCCGGCTTCGCGAAGATATCCACAAGCATCTTGTGACAAACGAGATGTGAGACATCAAGCGTTATCCCCATCGACAGGCAGGTTATGCCCAGTCGGTGGGGATAAGTGTTTTGTGGGCAAAGGTAGAAGGGCTGTGCACACCCACTGTGGAGGCTGTGCATAATCTTCTGCGTGTAATTTAGCCGGACTCGAACGCACGCGCTTTCGAAACGACCCTGACTGACCTGCGTTTGGCCAGATAGTTAGAACATTATTCAGCTCTGTGCACAGCGTGTTGAGTTAGTGCACAAAGTTATGCACAGGCTGTGCAGAGGCGTTGAATTACAAGAATGTAAGCAGAATCCACAGAGTTATCCACAGTCTGTGCATAACTTCACCGTTTTCTACACACATGCGCTATGCACAGCTTGGGTTGTGCATAACCCTGTGCAATTGTGCATAACTGCTCTCTCACACGGGGGTGGTGGGCACCCCGTGTGGTGTCTTTTTGGCTCCGGTGGCGCACGCGCCGGCACCCCAGCCGTGGGCTATCGCTGCTACTACGCAGTGGTGGAGGCGGGGCGTGCGGGCATGAAAAAAACCCGACTCCGCTGGGAAGTCGGGTTCTTTCTCAGTCTGCGTGGCTAGCGCCAGCCCATCGTCATCAGCAGCCCAATGATGAGCAGACCGAAACCGATTGCGAAGTTGATCGGGCCGAGCTCACGCATGAGCGCGATCTGCGGGCCGGCCAGATAGTTCACGACCAGCCAGGCCAGGCCGAGCAAGATCAGCCCAAACATCAAGACCTTGTACCACAGCGGGGTACCGGAGGAATTGATCTTCACAGGGGTGCGGCTAGCCGTCGACGTCGACACCGTGGTCGAGCTCTGAGTAACCTTTGCCTTCGGCATATCTAGCCTTTCTTTTCTTTTCACAGTTCTCGGGCAGGTGCGCCCGTGGACGTCTCCTGCACACACTACCAGCGTCGATAGAGTTTCTGAACACCGCACACGGGGGCCGTGTTCGCGCGGCTGGGAACAGTACACAGCACACACCCGCCCTCACGCGCTGTGGCGGGGGCGGGTGTGTGGCTGATACAGGGGCACCAGCTGCGGTGCGCGCTGCGGTTGTCCTTGCGGCTAGGGCGCGAGTTCCAGCAGGGAGAAGCGATAGATCCGCAGGACCACATCATCTTCATCCCCGATGCTTTCTCCAGCGGCGGGAACCTGGGAGGCCACGGTGTTCTGCTTCGTCAGATCATCGGTGGGTTCCTCTTCCTGGCGCACCTGGGCTTGGGTGCCCTTCCAGCCGGCGGCCCGCAGGGCGGCGACGGCCTGATTGACGTTCTTGCCGCGGAGATCCGGGACAGTGATCTGCTTCTTGCCATTGGACACGCGCACAATCACCGTCGAGCCCTTGGGTACCTTGGTGCCCTCGCCATTGACGCCGAGCACCGTGCCCTCCGGCTTATCGGATTCCACATACTCGGGCTGCGGGATAAAGCCGGCGGACTCGAGGTTGCCCACGGCCTGCTCGTACTTCATGCCGGTGAGCGAGGGGATGCGCACATTTTCCACACCGGTGGAGATGGTGATGCTCACCTCGGAGCCCTTGGACACGGCCGTACCGGCGGGCGGCGACTGCTCGATGATCTCGCCGGCGGGGGCGGTATCCGAGGGTTGCTCACGCGGGGTGGAGTTGAGCTTCAGCCCCACCCTTTCGAGTTCCCTATTGGCGGCCTCGGTGGTGCGGCCGGTGATCTGCGGCACCTCCACGATCTCCTTACCCGAGGAGACGATCAGTGTCACCGTCGAACCCTTGGGCAGGGTGGAGTCGGCGGAAGGATTCGTGCCCAATGCGAGACCACGCGCCACATCTGGGCTGGGTTCCTCGGAGCGAATCACCTCAAACCCGGCCGAGCGCAGCCGCTGGGTGGCGACCTGCTCCTCGAGCCCGGCGATCGTCGGCACCGAGATGGAGCTTTCGGCCACCCGCTCCTCGCGGTTGCCAAAATAATCCACGGCGAAAGCGGCACCAATACCCACCACCACGACGGCGAGGATAGAGGTCAGCCACACGCCCCAGCGGGAGGACTTCTGCTTGCGATGCCCGCCCTGGGGGCTCTGCTGTGCCGGGGCCTGCTGGGCGGCGGCGTACTGGGTAGGGGCCGAGTACTCGTTCTGCGAGCCATAGTGCTGGGCGCCGGCGCTCGCGGCGCCTGCCGCACCTGCCGCACCGGCAGCGCTGGCAGCCGCGGCGGAGATCTCGCCGGAATCACCGATAATCGCGGTATGTGCTGGGCCCTCGCCCTGGCGATGGGTATTTTCCAGCTTGGCCCCCACCGGGCCGGAGAGGTGCATCTTCGCGGCATGGGTGACGGCGTTGCGCATCACCAGCTCGAGATCGGAGGAAAACTCTGCCGCCGACTGGTAGCGATCACCCGGGTGCTTGGCCATGGCGGTGAGAATCACCGCATCAATATTGGTGGCCATGGTGGGGGTGAGATCGCTGGCGTACTCCGAGGGCGACGTGGGGGTCTCGTGCACGTGCTGATAGGCGACATCAAAAGGCGACTCGCCCTCAAAAGGCGGCCGGCCCGTGATGGCCTCATAGAGCACACAGCCCAAGGCATACACATCCGAGCGGGCGTCAGCATTGCGGCCGCGCGCCTGCTCCGGGGAGAGATACTGGGCGGTGCCGATCACGGCAGAGGTTTGGGTCATCGCCGAGGTGGCGTCATCAAGCGCCCGCGCAATACCGAAATCCATCACCTTCACCTGGCCGGTATTCGTGACCATGATGTTGGCGGGTTTGATATCGCGGTGAATAATGCCGGCGTCGTGTGAGGCCTGCAGCGCCGAACACACTGGGATCATCACCTGGGCGGCCTCGGATGGCGAATAGGGGCCGCGGTCGTGGACGATGCCGCGCAGGGTTGTGCCGTGCACCAGCTCCATCACGATATAGGGCACCGATACGCCATCGATGAGCTGCTCGCCGGTGTCATACACCGCCACGATATTGGGGTGGTTCAACCGGGAAGAATTTTGGGCTTCGCGGCGGAAACGCTCGCGGAAATTCTCATCCCGCGCCAGTTCCATGCGCAGCACCTTCAGCGCTACCTGGCGACCCAAGAGCGTATCAGTGGCGGAATACACATCGGACATGCCGCCGTGCCCAATATTTTCTTGGGGATCATAGCGGCCACCGAAACTGGTGTGCATCATTATTGTTCGCCTCCTTCGTCGTTCTCGGGGGTGTCAGCCGGCGATGCCGGTTGGGTGGGCTGCGCCGGTTGCGCGGGTTGGGTGGGCTGCGTGGACTGCGTGGGCCGTGGAGATGCGGGCTCCTCCGGCGGCTGCTGCGATGTTGTCACGCTCGGCTGGGATGGTTCTTCCTCAAAGCTTAGCGTTGGGCTTTCGGGGCGCTCGGGGGTGATCGTTTCGATCACGGTCTCCGTCACCGGGGGCAATTCGCTTGTCGACGTCTCCTCGCTGGTGCTGCTCGTCTCCGTCGGCGCGGGCTGCCCCGTCGGTTGGCTAGTGAGATAGTACAGCAGCACGCCCATGCCTCCTACTAGAAGAAGCAGCACAAACAGCCACGGCCCGATGCTTTTCTTTTTCGCGGGACGCTGCCCGGTCGGCTGCTGAGCCGCGCGGGGTGCCGCGGGCAGCATCTGCGGCCGTGGCGGGGTGACCGCCGGATTCACCGTGGTCGGCACCGTGGCATTGCCAAGCGCGGTGGTGGAGGATCCGGGGTGGTGCTGCGGTGCCTGACCAGCCACCGCCGCCGAGCGCGGCTGCGGCGGGCGCTTGTGAAAACGCACCGCGGAAATAGCGTGGGAGAGCTCATTGCCATCGGCATAGCGACGCTGCGGATCCTTACGCAAACAGATCCCCAAAAGCTCCCGGATCTGCGGGGCGATCTCCCGCGGCAGCACCGGCGGGGCCTCATTAATATGCGCAATGGCCACCGAGACCGTCGAATCCCCACTGAAGGGGCGGTGGCCAGCGAGAATCTCATAGCCCACCACGCCCAGAGAATAGACATCCGAGCAGGCGGTCACTGGGTGGCCTTGGGCCTGCTCCGGGGAGACATACTGGGCGGTACCCACCACCATGCCGGTGCGGGTCAGCGGCACGGCCTCCGCCGCCTTGGCGATACCAAAATCGGTGATCTTGACCTGCCCGGACTCGGTGATGAGGATATTGCCGGGTTTAATATCGCGGTGCACCAAACCCATGCGGTGAATCACGGCCAGCCCGTGGGCGGCCTGCTCCAATACATCGAGGGCCTGCTCCTGCTCCAGCTTGCCGCGGCGGCGCAGCATATCCGCCAAGGATTCGCCGCGGACATACTCCATGACGATGAAGCAGAACACATTGCCCGCGGGATCATCCGCCTCGCGGTAGTCGTAGGTGCCCACGACGTTCTCGGAATTGATATTCTCCGCAGCCTCCGCCTCATTGCGGAAGCGGGTGAGGAATTCCTCATTGTCCGAAAACTCCGGACGCAGCACCTTAATGGCCACCTCGCGGCCGCTCTGGCTTTCCTTCGCCAGCCACACCGTGGACATACCGCCGTGTCCAATGATGAACTGCAGCTGATAGTCATTGCCGATGAGGGCCTGCACGCGGTCTAATCCGGTGGAGTCATTACTCATAGTTGCTTTCTCACTTCCGATCCGCGGCTAGGCCTGCGTCCTCAAAACGGCATCGATCACGGCGCGACCAATAGGGGCAGACACCGAACCGCCGGTAGCGCCAGCACCCTGGTTACCGCCGTTTTTCACCACCACAGCCACCGCCACATCGGCGTCTTTATCCGGGGCGAAGGCCACATACCAGGTGTGCGGGAAGCTGGAGCGCGAATCCTCGCCATGCTCAGCCGTACCGGTCTTGGAGGCGATATCCCCGCGCCCGCCGGAGGTATTGCGCTCCGACTGCCGCATCAGCTCCTGCAACTTGGCCGCCACATCCTCATCTAGGCCATCCTTGGCCTGCTGAGGCTTATGGGAGGACAGCGTAGACAGATCCGAGCGCAGCACCTCATCCACCACATAGGGTTTCATGCGCTTGCCGTTATTGGCCACGGTGGCGGCCATGACGGCGGCATCGAGCACCGTCATGGACACATCCGCCTGACCGATAGAGGACACGCCGCGCCGGGCGGGATCGCTGAGATCGCCGACCGAGCTCGGGGTTTCCGGCAGCCCAAGATCATAGGTCTCGCCAATGCCAAAGGATTTCGCGGCATCGTAGAGGGCATCCTCGCCCACATCCACGCCCATCTGCACGAAGGCAGTATTGCAGGAGAGGGAGAATGCCGTGGTCAGCGATACCTCGCCGCCACCAGCGCAGGGCCGGCCACCGTAGTTTTCCAGTGTCGAGGTGGAGTTCGGCAGCGTGATCTTGGCCTCGCCGGTGAGCTGGGAGCCCGGCTCGTAGCCATTGCGCAGGCCCGCGGTAGAGGTGATGATCTTAAAGATCGAGCCAGGCGGCAGCGTCTCCTGGGTGGCATGGTTGAGTAGCGGTGAGGCCGGATCCGAGGTGAGCCGCTCCCACGCCTGCTCGGCGGAATCATTATCCACCACGGTATTGGGATCAAAGCTCGGGGTCTGGGCCATGGCCAGCACCTCGCCGGTGGAGGGTTTGAGGGCCACCACGGCGCCCTCATAGTTATTGTTCACCAGCTGCTGATAGGCCACCTCTTGGGCCTCGGGGAGCAGGGTCAGCTTCAGCGACGCCCCATCGTGCTCCTTGCCGGTGAGCGTGTCCCAAGTGTTGGACACCAGCATGGAGGGATCGGTGCCATTGAGCACCTCGTTGAAGCCCTGCTCCAGCCCGGCGGCGCCATAGATATCGGAGAGATAGCCGCTGACGGGGGCATAGGCCTGCGGATTGGTGGAAGGGTAGGAGCGGTAGTAGAAGTCGTCCGCGGCCTTGCTGGACTTGGCCAGCACCACGCCGCCGGCCGAAATCTGGCCGCGGGGGGTGCTTTTCATCTCATAAAACTGGCGCTTATTCAGCGGGTTCTGCGCATAGGTTTCTTCGCGGAAGCCCTGCACCACGGTGAGGTTAATCAGCAGCACCAGAACCATCAGCAGAGCGATCATGGTGGACGAGCGAATAGCCTTATTCATGGTCTCTCACCTACCTCCGATTCTTCTGTGCTGAGTGGTTGGACGGGGACATTCCAGGTGAGTGATCGCTGCCGACGGCGGAAAAGTGCGAGGTGTTCTCCAAGCTGGAGGGCTCCGCATGGCCGCCGCCGCGCTGCGGCGGTGTGGCACTGCTGTGATCCTCCGGTACGCGCGCCTGGTGAGAGATGCGCAGCAGGATGGCCAGCAGGATGTAGTTCGCCATCAGCGAAGAGCCACCCTGGGACATGAAGGGAGTGGTCAAACCAGTCATGGGCAGCATGGCGGAGATACCACCGACCACCACGAAAAGCTGGATCATGATGGTCATGGACAAGCCCGAGGCCACCAACTTCCCATAGGAGGACTTCGCCAGCATGGCGGTGTGCATGCCGCGCACCACGAAGAGGGTGAAGAGCACGAGCACGGCCGCCAGGCCGATGAAGCCGAGCTCCTCGCCGATGCCGGCCAAGATGAAGTCCGATTCCGCCACCGGCACGGCCTGGGGGTAGCCCTCGCCCAGCCCGGTGCCGGTGATACCGCCCCAGGACATGCCGAATAGCGCCTGGGAGAGCTGGAAACCGGTGGTGTCATAGTTCGCCAGCGGGTCCATGAAATTAGCCACGCGGGACTGGATCTTGTCCGAGATCTGATAGATGCCCACACCGCCGATAGCCACCAGGATCACGCCGATGAGCAGCCAGGAGATACGGCCGCTGGCGAGATACATCATGAGCAGCACGGTGGAGAAGAGCAGCAGCGCCGGGCCGAAATCATTTTCTCCGGCCATGATCACCAGCGCCAGCGCCCACACGAAGAAGATGGGGCCGAGATCGCGCAGGCGGGGCAGCTCGAGCCCCAGCACGCGATAGCCGGCGACATTAAAGAGGGCCCGCTTATCCGCCAAGAGTTTGGCGAAGAAGAGTAGCAGCAAAATCTTGGAAAATTCCCCGGGCTGCAGCGTGAAGGGGCCAACGGAGATCCAGATGCGGGCATCGGATTGGATGCCGGAGCCCTGCGGCCACACCATGGGCAGGGCCAGCAGGATGATGCCGACCACGCCCAAAATATAGGAGTAGCGGGTGAGCACCATGTAGTCCTCCATGATCACCAGCACGATGGTCATGAGCACCACAGCCACCAGCGACCACATCACCTGGCGGGTCGCCATGGAGGTGTCCTTGGCTGCGTCGAGACGCGAGATCATCACCAGGCCGAGGCCGTTGAGGGTCGCCGCCACGGGCAGCAAAATCTGGTCCGCGTGCGGGGCCTTCCACACGAGGGCGAAATGGGCGATCATGAATACGCCGATGAAGCCGCCGCCCACCCAGAGCAGCTGGCTGCCGAGCTCATTGCCCAGCGAAATCTCGAGGCTCACCACCGCGGCCATGACGATGGCCGCCGACAAGATGAGCAGCCACATCTCATTTCTTCGGATGGTGATTCTTTGCCATACGCTCATGGGCTATTTCACCTCCCGGCAGTTGGTTCCGGGCTTGGTGAGATCCCCGGCCTCGCCCTTGAGACACACCGGCAGGGCGTCATTGGCGAGACGCTGCAGCTGCTGCACCACCTCGTCATAGCTGCCCGAGGGCAGGCCTTCCACAGAGTTGCGGGTGGCCTCGGGGAGGGCGTCCAAGGTGAACAAGGAGCAGTTCTTGGACGGCTTCACCGGATCGGTGAGCAATAGATTGCCGGACTTATCCAAGCAGGCCGCCTGGTGCGGCTCGTGGAAGGAGGCGCCAAAGACATCGAGGTTCACGCCGTGTTGGATCTCGAGGCGATCATTCTCCCCAGTGGTGAGGTAGTACTGCGAGTCCACGCTGCGCATAAACGCCCAGCCGCCCAGAATCGCCGCGAGGATCAGAACAAGGGCGATGCTGATGGGAATCCAGCGAAACCGCGAAGAAGAACCTTCCTCG
This sequence comes from Corynebacterium sp. TAE3-ERU2, assembly GCF_019209955.1. Lineage (NCBI taxonomy): Bacteria > Bacillati > Actinomycetota > Actinomycetes > Mycobacteriales > Corynebacteriaceae > Corynebacterium > Corynebacterium sp. TAE3-ERU2. Next base: position 94,704 of record NZ_JAHUTL010000004.1, read on the forward strand.
CGCTCCTCCGGCTCCGGCTCGACATCGTCTGCAGGTGCCTCCGGGCGGGGCTGTGGTTCGCCCGTGGGGGAGGGCGCCTCATCCTTATCGAGCAGAGAGGCACGGGCCGCAGAGGTATTGCCGCGCGGCTCCTCGGCAGTGGCGCTATTGAGCGCGCCCGCCACCATGGGAGTCACGGCCAGCTGCGAGGCCTCGGATCCTTCATCCTCCACCACATCGGCCACCACCACGGTGACGTTATCGGGGCCGCCGCCGCGCAGCGCGAGATCGACGAGCTTGCGGGCCGCCTCGGCGGGGGAGCCGTGGCGGAGGGTCTCCTCGATGGTGTCAAAGGACACCGGATCAGAGAGGCCATCTGAACACAGCAGGAGGCGGTCCTGGGGCTTGGCGTCGATAAGCCGAAAAGAGGGCTCCACCGGATGGCCGGTATATGCCTTGAGGATCAACGAGCGCTGCGGGTGCGTGGAGACATCCTCGGGGGCTAGTTTGCCCTCGTCCACCAGCGATTGGACGAAGGTATCGTCCACGGTGATCTGCTCGAGGCGGTCATCGCGAAGCCGATAGCCGCGGGAATCGCCCACATGCAGCATGGCGAACTCGGTGCCATCGAACATCAGCGCCGTCAGCGTGGTGCCCATGCCCTCAGTTTGAGGATTGGCGCGCTCTTCCGCGGCGATGGAGCGGTTGCCATCATCAGCGACCCCGCCGAGCAGCGCGAACATGTCATTATCGCCGGGATTGGCGTCGAGCTTCTGCAGATGAGTGATCATCAGCTGCGAGGCGATCTCGCCCGCAGCGTGACCACCCATGCCATCGGCCAAGGCCAGCAGATTGGGGCCGGCGTAGGCGGAATCCTCGTTGTTTTTTCGCACGTGGCCGCGATCCGAGGCGGCCGCAAAATGTAGTCTCAGCATCAGGGCATCAGCCTCACGGTCGTGCGCCCGATTGTCACTTCACTCTCGGTGGTGATCTTTTCGGGCTGGTCGATACGGTAGCCGCCTACGTGGGTGCCATTGCGGGAATCGAGATCCTCCACAAACCAGTCATCGCCGCGGCGGAACAGGCGCGCATGGCGGGAGGAGGCGAAGTCGTCCTGGATCACAAAGGTGCAGTCCTGGGAGCGGCCGATCGTGATCTCTTGGACACCAAGCAGATCCATGCGGGAGCCACGCATCGCGCCATCGACCACCACCAGCTGCGCCGGTGGCTGGGGGCGCTTACGCGGCGCCCCCGCGGGGGCGGCCGCCGGGGAACGCTTGGACCAGAAACGGCCCGAGGACTGCGTGCCCGCGAGCCGGTTGGTATCGCGCCGCATGGCGCGCAGCGCAAAGAAAATACACAGCCAGAGCAGCACAAGCAGGCCGATACGGAACACAAGTAAGATGACGGCGCTCATTGTTGTTCTTCAGGCCTCCTTTAAAGGCAATGTCGGTGTGCTCTGGGCGGGCACTCATATCCGCCCCGCACGTTCATGCGCCGGGTGCGCATGTCCGGCTGATTGGGCCACGGGACACAACCAGCAGCTGCCGGTGCTGCGGGGGGCGCGAGCCCTGCGGTGCCGCCTTCCAGTCGCTTCCTCATATATACAAGGACAAGCGATCCAGTCTCCGGCCGCACCGCACAGATGCACCCCTACCAGCACCAACCATGCTGCTGGTAGGGGTTATTCCCGCCCGAGGGCGGAAAACACCCCCGCCCAGCGTGGGAGCCAAGCAGGTTACCCACACATTTTAGTACGCGTAGGCCTAGTTATTAGTGATCCGCACTTCAATGTAGGAGTGCCCCACAGTGATCACGTCACCGTCTGCGAGCAGCCAATTATCCACCGGAACATCGTTGACAGTGGTTCCGTTCGTGGACTGCAAGTCTGTAATGACAGCATCATGGCCATTCCATGTGACTTCGGCGTGCTGGCGGGAAACCCCGGTATCGGGCAGGCGGAAGTCTGCGTCATTCGAGCGGCCGATGATATTCGAGCCATCGTGGACCAAGTAGGTGCGCGAGGAGCCATCCTGCAGCAGCAAGGACACGGTCGGTTGCGATGTCGCGGGGGTGTGGGTCTCCTCCGGCGCATGCGCCACCGGTGTCTCGGAGGGGGAGTCGAAGGTAGTGGTCTCCGCGGAGTAATCGGCGGAATCCTCCGGCGGAAGCGCGGCGGCCTTGGGCATGTCCACGTGATGAGCAGCGCTCGTCGGGGTTGCCGCGGCATAACCGGCCGCTGCGCCCGCGGCCGCGCCGGGGGAGTTGTGGTGATCGCTGTTCATATATCCATTCGTCTCTGCTGGCTGGTGATCCGCCGGCTCATTGCGGTGCGGAGTGGAACTGTAGTGAGGATCCTGCTGGTCGTGATCCTCCGGCTGCTGCTCGAAGGAGTGCTCCTCGACAGAGCCTGAATCCTCAGACTCTACGGCATCCGCGTCCTCCGGCATACCGTAGAAACCACTCTCATCCTCCGGGTGCTGGGCGCGGATGCAGTGGGACTTCAACTGTCCGGTGCGCAGCCCCTTAGCCTGCACAAGCTTGACGACGACTGGCCCCGCAGGCGACCAATTCTGATTGCGGAAATAGCGAGTCAGACGGTCTGCGAAATCCCAGGGCAGCTCGGGTGAGGTTTCCTGCAGATTGGAGAAATCCTTCTTGCCCACCATCACCTCGAACTGGTTGGGAACCTCCACATAGCCCTCGTAAGTGGTGACAGCCTCGTCCTCGGCGCACTGTTTAAGCGCCTCCTCGACTTCGGCGGCCACAATCTTGCCGCCAAAGACGAAGGCGAAGCTGTTATCTAGGCCGCGCTGCAAGGCGCTGTCCATCTTTGCGAATCTCGACCACACAGACATAGCGGATGCAGTGTCACCTTCCTTCTTTTCTTCGGCGAGAGTACTCAGCGGCTCATCAGTAGTGGCCGACATATCTGGCACGGCCATTACGGCCCTATCAAGGCTCAGAATGTGCACGTCATAGCCGTGGTGGCCACAACGCTCACCGCCTTCGCCCGTCACCGCTCTCACCGCGCGAGCCTGCAGGCAGTTCTCATGCCCCATGAAAATATAAGAGGCATGGCCACACCTGAGCCGAAGTGTGGCCCCAGTATAGAGGCCACGCCAGCCACAATGAACTTCTACCAGCGCAAAAACGCCGCGCCCGCCATGCGACGCCACCATGAAACAGGCACCCACCTGCGGATTTGGGATAGTGTAACAATCTGTGTAACCTAGGTTAAGTCTTGCACAGCACTGCTGGTTAGACGCCAACTCGGGCGAGTGGCGGAATGGCAGACGCGCTGGCTTCAGGTGCCAGTGTCCTTTACGGACGTGGGGGTTCAAGTCCCCCTTCGCCCACAATAATTAGTGCCCCGCATCATGGTTTCTCACTATGGTGCGGGGTATTTTTCTGTCTTCTCCTGCGGTCTCGGCAGGTGCACAGTGCCGCTATGGCCAAGACCGCAGCGCAAACTGGAGATTAAGGGTGGACTGACTGAGTAGTGTGGGGACAGCAGTATTTCTTTTCCCGCCGCAAGGAGCTACGGCAGTGTCTCGTTCCACCGAATCAATGCGCCACGCACTCGCTTTTGCAGAGACCATTGATGGCTGGGTGGACGCACGGAGTGCAGCCGCCCGTGCACTGTGGGCGAAATCGGGAGACGGCACTTGCTACCTCAACCTTCCTCAACACCTAGTAGATGCTGCATGTGCTGCAGCGGCTGTGTGGGAGCTGTGGTTATCTCCCGCAACGAAGAACACCGTGGCGACAGAACTCGACCTCGACTGCGAGGATGTTCGCCGTCTGGTGATCTGGTGGGCGGGGATTCACGACATCGGCAAGGCGTGCAAAACATTCCAAACCCAATTGGAAAAGAGTCCTGGCTTCGACTACCTCATGGCCGCACTCCACTCATCTGGTCTGCCCCTCGACCTCGACCGGCACGAGCTGGGGCGGAAAATGCCCCATGGAGTGGTCTCCGGTGTAGTACTGCAGCGGTGGCTGGTGCGCCAGGGCTTTCGCTCGCGTATGGCCCGGCGGCTCTCTGATGTTGTGGATGCGCACCACGGAATCTCCTCCGGTCGGGAGGAAAGAACAACCGTGGGGATAGTTCTCGACGGATATGAAGCATCATGGCAGGCGATTCACTCCGAGCTGCTCGACGCCATGGCCGATACAACAGGAGTCTCCGATGCTCTCGACGTACTCCGGCGGCGACGCGTTGCACCTTCGGCCCCTGTGCTGCAGTTACTCACCGGCATCGTCGTGATGGCGGACTGGATCGCCTCCAACACCGACGCCTTTCCGCTCAACGTACATTCATCCCAGGTTGAGCGACTGATCGCAGGCATGGAAGCCACCGACCTCACGCTGCCCTGGCGACCACAACAGGTTGAAGGGGATATCGACCGTTATTTTCAGTCAGCATTCGACTGGCCAGACAATGCCCATGCCCGCCCAGTGCAGCGGGCAATGGCGGAGGCTGCTGCGACTATCACCCACCCCAGCCTTGTGATCCTTGAGGCTGAGACCGGGGTGGGTAAGACCGAGGCCGCGCTGATCGCCGCCCAGATCATAGGAAAAAACACCGGTGCGCAGGGTGTGTACTTTGCGACGCCGACTATGGCCACCGCTAATGGGCTCCTCGAACGCACGATCTCGTGGGCACGTCGAACAGCTGACAGCGATACGGTGCAATCGATGTATCTTGCCCATTCGAAGAGCGACTTGTCCGAGCCTTTTCGCCGGCTCAAGATGCAGGGTATCGCTGAGGACGAGCGCGCCAAGCGTGCGTCCGTTGTTGCTAGCTCGTGGATGCGTGGTCGGCGCCGCGGGCTACTCTCCAACATCGTGGTGGGGACGATGGACCAAGTGATCATGATGGCGCTGCAACAGCGCTACTCTATGCTGCGTCATCTGGCACTGGCCGGAAAAGTAGTGATCTTCGATGAGGTGCACGCTTTTGATGCTTATTCCTCTATGTATCTCGAGAGGACACTGGAATGGCTGTCCAAGTACGGCGTGAGCGTGATAATGCTGAGTGCCACGTTGCCGGAGCAGCGAAGAGCCGCCCTGGTTAAGGCCTATTCCGATTGTGATCTCGTTGAATCGACCACCGCATATCCGCTCATTACTGTGGCCGGTGCTCGCATTGAGGTTCGAACCCCAGAGCAATCACCGACCAATCTCCATGCGGAGATCAGAGTAATCGATAATGGTGCGAGAGAACTCCGCAGCCACGTGGAGACTCTTCTGCGCGAAGGCGGCTGTGCGCTGATCATCTGCAATACCATCGCTCGCGCCCAAGAAGCGTATCGGGCGCTCAGCGAGAATGCGCCATGGGAGATTGAGCTTCACCATTCTGGATTCATTGCACGTGACAGGGTGAGGCGGGAAGAGACACTACGCACCAAGCTCGGCCCCCAGGCTCGACGAGGTGAGGGCCGCCCTGAGAACCTCGTGGTGGTGGCTACCCAAGTGGCTGAACAAAGCCTCGATATCGATGCCGACGTGGTGATCACCGATATTGCCCCAGTTGATCTCCTTATCCAACGCATTGGCCGCCTGCATCGGCATCCCCGCCCCAAGGAGGATCGCCCAGAGCCTGTACAACAGCCCATTGTGTGTATCAGAGGAATAACGCAGCAGGAGCCTATTCCAGTGTTCGACAGTGGAGCAGTAGCAGTGTACGGACAGCGGCTCCTCCTCTCGACTTTGTTGCACCTGCCCGAAGTATTTCGCCGCCCCGATGATGTGGCCCCACTCGTGCAGGCGGTCTATGCGCCGCAGCAGAATGTGCCGGAGCACTGGGCATCCCTCTGGCACGAAGCGGTGGGTGAAGATGAAGCCAAAGCCGACGCTGCTCGGAGTCGAGCAACGCACTTCCGCGTGCCATCGCCATACATGAACCGGGATCTCGAAAGTCTTTTTGGTCGCTTCATCGAAGCGGTCGTGCACTTGGGCGATGAAGAGAGGGGCGCGGCCCAGGTGAGGGACAGTGAACCTACCGTGGAAGTCATCCCCATCGTGGAGGCCGACTATGGCTATCGCGCCTTCGGCGATACAGAGGAGATCATTCCCAACGGCGATCTCGGTTATGCCCAAGCCTTTCGCTTAGCTTCGAGTACAGTGCGCCTGCCAGCACGAATAACACGCTTTGATAAGGATTTCGAGGCAGTGGTGACGGAACTGGAAGAACGTACTCCTGCCCATTGGGCGTTACATTATCTGCTGCGCGGACAACTGGCGATGCCGCTGGATGACGATGGTGCCATAAAACTTGGACGGTTTCAGATTCGCTATTCCACCGATATGGGAATCGAATGTAGTAACTAGAACAATCCAAAACAGGTCCGAACTGACAGCTAGATTTATGGATGTGCACTGCAATGGTGGGCAACCACACCCACGGCAGATGCCTCGATGAAAACAACAGACAACGATAACGGCAATTCAAGAAAGGAGCAGGAGGTGCCACAGACCGTTGAACCGGAACCGCGGTTTAATCTGATTGATGAACCGTGGATGTGCTGCCGCACTGCGGAGGGTACTCAAACGCTGAGTATTCGCGACGTTTTTGACGGCAGCGCCAGCCCAATCAGTGTCCTCGGAGATTCGCCCACGCAGGATTATGCAGTGCTGCGCGTACTTCTCTCCATCTACTGGCGAGCACACCACCATGCACTAGAGAAGCACATGAGCACTCGACGGGAACGCGAAGCTTTTTCGTGGCCCGACTGGGTCGAAGATCAGCTGATCGATGCCACCTCCGGATCTCGTGATGAGGTTGTGCTCGACTATCTAGAATCGGTGAAAAATCGTTTCTATCTTTTCCACCCTACTCAGCCTTTTATGCAGGTCAGCGACCTGCATAAGAAGAACAATGAAACAAATTCATTCAATAGGCTGATTCCTGAGGCTGAGCACTCGTATTTCTCCATGCGTGCGGGGAGCGGACAAGAAAAACTCGATTTCGCAGAGGCAGCTCGGTGGCTGATCCATACACACGCGTGGGATTACTCAGGAATCAAATCCGGTGCGGTGGGCGATCCCAGGGTCAAGGGAGGAAGAGGGTATCCGATTGGCACCGGTTGGACGGGAATGACAGGTGGAACCGTAGTGTGCGGAGCAACGCTGCGGGAAACCCTAGTTCTTAACACGACACCGGAAGCAGTTCTTGAAGTTGGCACGCCGGATCTTCCCGTATGGGAGCGCAAGCCCGATACAGCAGCCCAGCGCGCCTCGGGCGATCTTGTGCCCACCGGCCCCGTAGATCTTGCGACTTGGCAATCACGGCGTGTTCGACTTTTCCGCGAGGGTACTGCCGTCACAGCTGTGCTGGTGAGTAATGGCGATCGAATTCCCGATGCTGGCAAAAATATCATGTTGGATCCCATGACTCCCTATCGCTACAGCCCTAATCAGTCCAAAAAGGGGCACGTGGCGTACTACGCAAAACCGTATGACACATCGCGGACGATGTGGCGAGCCATCGATCCTCTGCTGGTGCTGGACGGTGACCCTGGTTTTAGTGAGAAAAAGAAAGCTCCCAAACGTCCGGCAACACTGAGTCACCTCGCGATGTTGGCTGATGACGGCGTGGTGGAGGGGATCCTTGATGTCTCTGTGGTTTCCATGGAATACGGAGACCAGAATTCATCTGTCAGCACGATTGTGAGTGCTTCGGTCGGTATTCCTCTTGATGTTCTTCGCTCCAACCAGATGAGTGATGCGCTGAGGCAGGATATTCGTGATGCCGCTGCGCGTACTGAGCAGATTGCCACGGCCCTTGGAGCTTTCGCTGGAAACCTACTCGTGGCCAGTGGCGGGGACTATGAATTCGGTGCCGATGCTGCAGATCGCTTCTATGCAGACATGGAGCCCCGCTTCATTGAGTGGATTCGCCGAGTAGGCACAGCCGACTCCGACACTCATGTGGTGGCCTGGCAGAAAATATTGAAAGAGCAGGTCTTTGCGATTGCGGAGGAGCTGGTCCGAAGCGCAGGGCCGCGCGCACTGATCGGTAGAACGATAGGAGCAGACGATTCTGGCTCAGGAGGTCGCATCATATCAGCGGCCACAGCCTATGACGGGCTGAGGAGGAAGGTTACAAACATCCTGAACCTCCTCAGCAACGAACAAAAGACAAGGAGAGATCAGTGACACAGGATAGTCCCAAGACATCCTCGCTCAGTCTCGCACAAGGAGTGGGAGCTACAGCACAGAGGCTGCAGCGCAATCTACTCAAGCACTCCCATACCGCTTTAGGAGCAGAAGCGCGTGCGCAGATAGCTGAATTGAGAAAATATTCCTCGTACAGCGTGGAAAATTCGCCTCTGGCGCTGGAGAGTGTGCTGCTCATGATGGATCCGCCCTTGAGCGAGCAGGAGTTGGGAAAAGGCGACCACGCGAGCCCTTCTGAACAGGCCGCGTTCCACGCTCTCACACTCTTTGCCGTTCATATGCAGAGTGCGCGAGAGGCTATGCATTGCCCAGGCATCTCCTTTGCCTCTGCCTGCGGGACTCTGTATGCACGCAGCTCGTCGAAATCCATTAAGCCGCGCTTCGACGCGATGCAATCGGCCACGGATGAACAGGCCCGTATCGTGCATCTGCGTTCTCTTATCACGCTGCTTCGAGGTCAGTCGCTTGGCTTCGACTATGGACGCTTCGCCCAAGATCTTCGATCTTTACAGCACCCGCAGCGCCGTAGTGGCGTTCTGCTGCGATGGGGACGAGATTTTGCCCGCGGCGCGTTCCGCACTCCCTCCCCTCACGACCATAATGAATCCGCTATCGGATAGGAAAGGAATAATTCCATGAGTCTCTTTATCGATATCCACTCCCTGCACACTGTTCCTCCGTCTCTCATCAACCGTGATGACACGGGTGCCCCAAAATCGGCGATCTTCGGCGGAGTTTCGCGGCAGCGAGTGTCCTCGCAGTCGTGGAAGCGGGCGATGCGCAAGTATTTCGACCAGCATGTCGATTCCGCAGCCGTGGGCGCTCGTTCGCGGCGACTGCCAGAGAGCATTGCCAAGCGCCTAGAAGCGCATGGTGTGGAGCAGGACGAGGCTATTCGTCGGACAGAGATGCTGTTCAAGCAGGCTGGGATCAAGACTGCCGTCGACAAGCCCAAGAAGAAGGCTGAGGGTGAAGGTGAGCAGGAGCATAGCCCGTACCCGCGAACGGGATACCTTCTTTTCCTCAGTAAGCATCAAATCGATAATGCCGTAGAGGCGCTCCTCGCGAGCGAGGGGGAGAAGCTCCCTAAGAGTGATGCGAAAAAGATTCTGGATACCGAGCATTCCGTGGACATCGCATTGTTCGGTCGCATGGTCGCCGATGATGCTGCGTTCAATGTGGATGCTGCTGTTCAGGTCGCCCACGCATTAGGAGTTCACTCCTCTGCCCCTGAGTTCGACTATTTCACTGCGGTCGATGATATGGCTGAAGAAGGTGAGGAAACTGGTGCCGGGATGATTGGAACGGTGCAGATGATGTCCTCCACGCTGTATCGTTATGCATCCGTTAATGTTGATGGCCTTGTCGCGAACCTTGATTCCGAGGACGTTGCTATCGAGGCAATCCAACACTTTATTGAAGCGTTCATCCAGTCGCTGCCCACAGGAAAAGTCACGACCTTTGCGCACAACACCCTGCCCGAGCTCGTGCTGGTGGAGGTAAGGCGTGGCCGTCCAGTGTCTCTTGTCTCCAGCTTCGAAACCCCGGTTGAGGCTCAGGACGGGAAGGATCGCCGCAGGGTGGCTGCCGAGCGCCTTGCACAGGAGGCCACTGACGTTCGGACTGTCTATGGACTCGTGCCCGAGGCATCCTATGTACTGGGGCTATCAGGTTTGGACGAGTCTTTCAGCGACCTTGCTGAAACTGTCACCTGTCCCGAGATGGGTGAGAAGGTGGCCAACGATGTTCGTCGTATCCTGGGTGATCAGTGATGGCGCACTCGCTAATGGTGCTCCTCAAAGGTCCACTACAGGCATGGGGCGATGAATCGCGCTATAGGGTTCGGGCTACTGCAGCTACTCCCACTAAGTCTGGTGTCGTGGGGCTTATTGCAGCAGCCCAGGGGCGGAGTCGGGATGAATCTGTTGAAGACCTTGCCCATTTGACGATGGCGACGCGTGTTGATCAGCAGGGAAGCTTGCTGCGGGATTATCAAACTGCACAGCCGTGGTTAGAGAAGCCCAGCGCACCTGCCATGCTCTCGACTCGGTACTTTCTTTCCGACGCGGCGTTTGTCTTGGCTCTTGAATCGGAGGATCGCGTGGTGCTTGAAGAATATGAGCGGGCGCTGCGCAATCCCGTTTATCCGCTCTACATGGGGCGGCGGTCGTGCCCCGTCCATCCAGGCCTTGTAATCGGCATTGTTGATCGTGGAGCAGAAAGTGCGGTTCGTGAGCACCCAACGTGGTATGCGACCGAGACCTACAAAAAGGAATGTCCGCAGACAGCTGGATTAGCTGTGTACAGGGATGCGCTTCCAAGTGAAGCAGGTGCCGTTGCACGACAGGATGTGCCTGTCTCCTTCTCCCCTCAGCGTCGATCCTATGCCTGGAGATACGAAGTGAGAGTCGATGATGTGGAGATGACTAATCCGTTAGGCCGTGCGAATAGAGGCCATGATCCCTTCTTTGAATCGGTGGTGCAGGCATGACCACGTTTACCCGTTTGTTGCTTAACCCCCGCACACGGGAGGGAAGGAAGCTTCTTACTGATCCGCAGTCCATGCATGCCGCGGTACGGGCTTGTTTTCCCCCTGATCTCGACGATCAGCATGAACGTATTTTGTGGCGAGTAGATAGCCAAGGGCATGAGCACCGGCTCTATATCGTTGGCCCCGAGACTCCTACTTGCACGCCGCTGGTGGAACAGGCTGGATGGTCTACACGACCTGCCGAGACAGCTGATTATGAGCCGATGCTCAGTAGTCTCCGTCAAAACCAGTTCTGGAGATTCGAGCTGGTGGCGAATCCGACGTATTCGGAGCCCACTAAGGGACAGAGAGGCAAGGTGAAAGCACACGTATCCGCTACTCACCAACTTGAATGGCTGTACAAGAGGTCTGCCAATGCCGGATTTGTTTTGCCTGATCGAAACACTGATTCGTCCGAGCAAGCGTTGAAGGCTGTGACAGAACCCCGCGTGATGGAGCGAGGAATGGTCTCCTTCTCTAAAGGGCGGCGTAGCTCGGGACATCGCGTTCGTATTGCGCAGGCGCGCTTCTCCGGTGTACTTCAGGTGGCGGATGCGGACATACTGCGGCAGACACTTACGCAGGGAATTGGTCGCGCCCGTGCTTATGGGTGCGGGCTCATGACCCTAGCGAAAGTTTCAGCCGATAATGCCTAATCCAAGCGCCGCGCCCATCGAACGCCAAGCATTAGCTCGGTTCAGCGATCGATTGTCCTTTCTCTATATCGAGCGTGCTGTAGTCAGTCGCGATGGAAATGCCTTGACGGTGCATGATCAGCGAGGCATTGCGCACGTGCCAGCGACCATGCTGACAGTGTTGATGTTGGGACCTGGGACCAAGGTCACCTATGCCGGGATGGCCCTGCTGGGTGATGCCGGCGTCAGCGTGGTGTGGGTTGGTGAGCGAGGTGTGCGCTTTTATGCGAGTGGTCGCCCTCCGGCGAAGTCTGCGCGTATGGCGGAGGTCCAAGCCTCTGTTGTGAGCAATCAGCGCAAGAGACTGGAGTGTGCGAGGAAGATGTATGGGTTGCGTTTTCCTGATGAAGAGGTATCGGCCTTGTCCATGTCACAACTCAGAGGCCGAGAGGGCGCACGTATGAAAAAGGTGTACGCCCGTGAGGCTCGGCGGACGGGAGTGCCGTGGTCACGGAGATCCTATGATCCGAATGACTTCGACTCAGGTGATCCGATCAATCAAGGATTGACGTCTGCTAGCGCAGCTCTGTACGGGATAGCGCACGGCGTGGTCGCGGGATTAGGATTTGTGCCCTCCTTAGGGGTCGTTCATACTGGCACGGATCGGGCCTTCGTGTACGACATCGCAGACCTATACAAAGCTGAAGTTGCTATCCCTGCCGCCTTCGACGCGGTGGCTGCGGGGGCTAATGATCCAGGTTCAGCTGCTCGTCGCAAGTTACGGGATCTCGTTACTGAGAAGCGGCTGCTGCCTAGGATGGTCAGGGATCTTAAGTTTCTCTTCGATCTCAGTGATGATGTCCTGACCGCGGATGCGGAGTTATTGCTATGGAGTGAATTGGAGCTTGTGTCCTCGGGTGTTTCCTGGGCTGAACCGGCGAGTTCATCATGATCGTTCTCGTAGTAACAGCGTGTCCTGCAGGCTTACGGGGAGATCTGACTAAGTGGCTCATGGAGATTGCGCCGGGCACGTTTGTGGGAACTCCTTCAGCCCGGATCCGTGACCTGCTGTGGGATAGGACCGTAGGCCTCTGTAAAGATGGACAAGCCCTTCTCGTGTATTCCGCTGACTGCGAGCAGGGCTTCGAATTCAGGACTCATCGCCACAAATGGATGCCTCGTGACTTCGAAGGCCTGACCTTGATGGTTCGCCCTGGAGCGACGGACACTCCACGGCGACGTACTGGATGGAGTAATGCCCGACGCCAACGCCGCACTTACAGATCGAGGTGAAAACTTCCCACTACAAGTTGTAGCTATTCTGAGCTAGGAGCTAATATTTCACCAGCTCACTAAGTGTTTTCCCCGCACACGCGGGGATGAGCCCCGGCGGAATGCTTCTACTGGCGTCATTGCTGGGTTTTCCCCGCACACGCGGGGATGAGCCCCCGCGATCGACTGCGAGGCCACACCAGCCTTCGTTTTCCCCGCACACGCGGGGATGAGCCGAGTCTGACGAAGACTTCATGATTCACATTAAGGTTTTCCCCGCACACGCGGGGATGAGCCCAGTTTGAGCGCATCGGAGCCTTTAGCCTGGTGGTTTTCCCCGCACACGCGGGGATGAGCCCGGGGAATGTGGTGCTCGGCCTCAAGGACCACCGTTTTCCCCGCACACGCGGGGATGAGCCCCGGTGGTGACGCGGGTGAAGGTGGATTGACGGGTTTTCCCCGCACACGCGGGGATGAGCCGAAGGAGAAGGAGGCTGAAGATGGGGGCAGCAAGTTTTCCCCGCACACGCGGGGATGAGCCTGAAATCAGAGATAGCGGGGGCCACCGTGCCGAGTTTTCCCCGCACACGCGGGGATGAGCCCCTCGCACCGCTGAACCCCGCGGGGCCGGATGAGTTTTCCCCGCACACGCGGGGATGAGCCCGACGAATCGGCAACGTCACAGCGCGCATAATCGTTTTCCCCGCACACGCGGGGATGAGCCGGTGGCCTCTAGGGTGGCGTTGTACTGGGCGTCGTTTTCCCCGCACACGCGGGGATGAGCCTCAGGCGGTGCACTGGCAGCCGGGCCAAGGCTCGTTTTCCCCGCACACGCGGGGATGAGCCTGTGCCGATCACGTAGCCGTGATTGGTGAGGGTGGTTTTCCCCGCACACGCGGGGATGAGCCGGGCACACCCCTGCAGGACCTAGAGAAAGCACTGTTTTCCCCGCACACGCGGGGATGAGCCCAGACCCCCGCTCCTGCCCCAAAACCGGCAGGCGTTTTCCCCGCACACGCGGGGATGAGCCCCTGCTGCGCGCGTTCGAGGGCACTGTGACTGGGTTTTCCCCGCACACGCGGGGATGAGCCCTGGAAAAGGCGTGTAAGGGGCCGCATCCCGATGTTTTCCCCGCACACGCGGGGATGAGCCGGACCACACCAATGAACAGCCTGTTCAACAATGGTTTTCCCCGCACACGCGGGGATGAGCCGAGGATGGACCGCCGATCGGGGGCGTGAGTGAGGTTTTCCCCGCACACGCGGGGATGAGCCCCCCTCGCTGGGCTATTTCCTCGACTGGGAGTGGTTTTCCCCGCACACGCGGGGATGAGCCCGAGCAGGGCATTCAAAACAGCTCGTGGACTATGTTTTCCCCGCACACGCGGGGATGAGCCGGGGACAGACACGATACCGGACGGCATCGGGGAGTTTTCCCCGCACACGCGGGGATGAGCCCCCTTAAACACCGGCGGGTTATCCACCTGTCCGTGTTTTCCCCGCACACGCGGGGATGAGCCGTTGCTCAAGCGGTACGTTGATAGGGCACTGAAGTTTTCCCCGCACACGCGGGGATGAGCCGCGCCAAGCGAGCCCGGACGCCCTCTCCCGAATGTTTTCCCCGCACACGCGGGGATGAGCCTTCCGGGCAGCCTCCAGATCATAGAAACCAGCGGTTTTCCCCGCACACGCGGGGATGAGCCGCGCCAAGCGAGCCCGGACGCCCTCTCCCGAATGTTTTCCCCGCACACGCGGGGATGAGCCGGACGTCGCCGCGGTGCTCTCCGATGTGGATGGGTTTTCCCCGCACACGCGGGGATGAGCCCCCACCCCGCAGCCCCGACACACACCACCGTGCGTTTTCCCGCACACGCGGGGATGAGCCTTGGGGATGTGTGGCCAGTGGCGGGCTAGGACTGTTTTCCCCGCACACGCGGGGATGAGCCCGCGTGCTTCCCAGTCACAGTACTCGGCGATGTGTTTTCCCCGCACACGCGGGGATGAGCCCAATGACTGCACATAGCCTCGAACGGAAACACCGTTTTCCCCGCACACGCGGGGATGAGCCGTATCGGGGGCGTGCTGATGCCCCCGCACCTGTGTTTTCCCCGCACACGCGGGGATGAGCCTCGGGGTAGTGCTCATCAATCTCGGCTACGATCGTTTTCCCCGCACACGCGGGGATGAGCCGATCTTCCAGCGGATTACTGGCCCGAGGTGTACGTTTTCCCCGCACACGCGGGGATGAGCCTTCGACCCCGACCGCGACATTCTCACCCGTATCGTTTTCCCCGCACACGCGGGGATGAGCCAATGCGGCGATGCTGGCGAGCCATGCGATGTTGGTTTTCCCCGCACACGCGGGGATGAGCCCCCCACGCCCCGACCTGCCGCGCGCCTGGAATGGTTTTCCCCGCACACGCGGGGATGAGCCGGCGCGATCGACGCACTACTGAAAGGAACCCAAGTTTTCCCCGCACACGCGGGGATGAGCCGGCGCCGACGTAGGTGAGGCCGGTCGTGAAGCTGTTTTCCCCGCACA
Source organism: Corynebacterium sp. TAE3-ERU2 (assembly GCF_019209955.1). NCBI lineage: Bacteria > Bacillati > Actinomycetota > Actinomycetes > Mycobacteriales > Corynebacteriaceae > Corynebacterium > Corynebacterium sp. TAE3-ERU2. The sequence goes on from NZ_JAHUTL010000004.1 coordinate 109,845, forward strand.
CGCGGGGATGAGCCCGGCGGGTATGGCGACGTATATGGCGAGGGGTAGTTTTCCCCGCACACGCGGGGATGAGCCCTCACCCCCTCTCTATCGTTTGGCAGATGGCGGGTTTTCCCCGCACACGCGGGGATGAGCCCCTCTACGCGGTGCTTAGCGACCGCGAAAGGATGTTTTCCCCGCACACGCGGGGATGAGCCTCCCGTCTAGGCGGTATGAGGCGTCGCCGATGCGTTTTCCCCGCACACGCGGGGATGAGCCCAGTCCGACGCCACCTGGAATACATCGCAGACTGTTTTCCCCGCACACGCGGGGATGAGCCGTTCCTCGGCCATCGTGGGGAACTGCGAGCGCAGTTTTCCCGGACACGCGGGGATGAGCCTTACCATCTCGTGTGGCCTAGCCCCGCTACCCAGTTATCTCTAAGGGCTGCCACCGGCTGTGTATGCAGAGATAAAAGCGTGCGCTACGGGCTGCGGAGCGTGGGTGGTGTCTATTGCGCGTCGGTGCGCGGCGTGGAGGCCGCTCTCAGCCCGCACTGCCGTGTCGCTGTTGGGTGAACTGGTTCCGGTGGCACAGCCACCATTCAGTCAGTGGGCCCGAGCTCTTGTGTTTGAGTACTGCAGGTGAACATCGTGTGGTGTGTGAATACGGGCCAGGATGAGAGTGCTCAAGCCAGGATACCTAGACTCCCCACGATCACCTTCTATGTCCTCGGTCATACTCATCGTGTGTATCGATCGCACAGGCGCCCAAAGAACACCACCTCAGAGCACGTCCCAAGAACAGCTGTCACCTCAGCCTGCAGTAGTCCCAGCCACAGATGGGATGCGGCGGTGGTGTCGCGGTATAGGCAGCCGTCGTGGGCGGCGCGCGAGGAGAGCAGTCACCGCACACTGCTTCTTTGACCTAGTGCGCGGGGTTCTCACCGAAAGCAGTCCCGCGAGCGAGACAAAAAGCGAAGAATAAATAGCGATCGTCTTCCATATCGCATCGCCCCTGCGAATCCCCATGCTGTCCCCGTCGCCGATACGGTGGGGTTATGACACGAGACGAAATCCTGATCGAGTTCATCACCCGCGCCCACGACAGCCTTGAGTCCCTCGGCGAGGTCGATGCCGCTACCGCCTCCCGCGCGCCGGGCGGGCACCCCAACTCGCTGGCGTGGCTGCTGTGGCACACCGGCCGGATGCTGGATATTCAGCTATCCGAGCTGAGCGGCCAGCCCCAGCTGTGGCACACCCTGGAGCTGCGGCGGCAGCTGGGTCTCGGTGAGCTGGGCGATGGTATGGGCTATGCGCATAGCGATGTTGAAGCCCGCGCCATCCAGGTGCATCGGGCAGAGGATGTGCGCGGGCTGATGAGTTATGTGCACGCCTGTCTCGATGACGTGCAGTGTTATGTGCTGTCGGGGCCGGATTTCGACGAGGTGATTGATACCAGTTTCACTCCGCCGGTCACCCGCGGGGTGCGGATCGTATCGCTTATCGACGATGCCATCCAGCACCTCGCGCAGGCGCACTATGCAGCGCGCATTCTGGGGAGCCGGTCCTAGCGGGGCGGCTTAGCGGAAGTACGCGGAGACCGCCGGAGCCACGTGGGCGGGGTGGTTGATGAGCACGCCGTGGCTATAGCCGCTGAGGGTGATCAGCTCACCGCCCATGGCTTCCTTCATGCTGGGTGCGCCGTGCGGGCCTACCGCGGAGTCCTTGGAGTAGCCCAGATTCAGTGGCGCGGTTGTCAGCTTCTCGCCGCTCAGCGGGCGAGCGGGGGCCACTGGCTCGGGCCAGCCGAGGCAGTGCTGGCCGCTGCCCAAAAGATCACCATTGAGGTCGATGAAGTCACCGCCGGTGAAGCTGGTCTCCCAGAAGGGCGCAATCAGGCTCGGGTCGGGGGCGGTGGTGTTCTCATTACATACGATGGCGCGGTCCACGTTTTGCATGGTGATCGCCTGTAACTGCATCGCCTCCTGCTCCTCCGGGGTGGGCTGTGCGGTGGCCTCGCCGAGGTCGAGCTCTAGCGGTGCGGCGGGGGTGTGCGCCGCGGAGTGGGAGAGTGCCTCGGCAAGCTCCGGCCATGCTTGCTCGGAGTACATGGCGACGTTGATCGGGCCCACCGATTGGGCGATCCGCATTGCGGCGGTGAAGTCCCCGCTGTTGGAGATGGCATCGGCGAAGGTCTCGCCGCGCCATTGGGTCCAGTCATAGAGGTTGAGCAGCAGCAGGGCTACGTCTTCGATCTGCTCGTTGCCGGCGGCGGCGGAGGCGAGGGCGTCGAGAACCACTGAGCCGCTGGCCCCGAGATCCGCTGCCTCGGCCTCGCGGGGCTTCAGGGCGGGGGTCACGCCGAGGTTATCGCGGATCACGCGGCTGAAGTTCTGATATACCTCGCGGGAGGTCGTGCCCAGGTGATAGGTGTCATCATTGTCTGCGGTCCAGCTGAAGAAGGCGGAGATGGCTTCTTGGCGGATGGCCTTGCGGTTGGCACCGAGGGCGAACCAGCGGTCCTGCGGGGCGACGCTGGAGTCCAGCAGGAACTTATGAACCCGCTTGGGGTACATGGTGGCGTAGGTGCTCATCAACGAGCCGCCATAGGACACGCCGTAGAGGTTGAGCTGCTCTTCGCCGAGGGCGAGGCGGGCGCGCTCGAGATCCCGGGCGGTGTTATCGGTAGTGATGGTGCGGGTATAGCCGGGTTGGGTCTGCTCGCACTTCTGGAAGGTGGTGCCGGGCAGTGTGATCGGCGGGATATTCTCGCTGTTGCAGGTCAGCGGGGTGCCGTAGCTGAGTCCGCGCGGCTCCACAGCGATGAGGTCATAGGCGGCGCGCACATCGTCGGGCAGCTGCACCTTCTGGCTCACGCCGTCCTTGGGGGTGGTATCGGCAAACATGCCGAGGGCATCGCCGCCGGGGCCGCCCGGGTTGCCGGCGATCACGCCCTTGCGCTCGCCCGTGGCGGGCAGCTTGCTCATGGTCAATTCGATACTGCCGGCGCTCGGGTCGGAATAGTCCTTCGGCACGGAGAAGGTGGCGCACACCGCTCGCTCTGCGGTACCGCTGCCGGTGGGGCAGGGGCCCCATTCCAGCCCCTCATCAGCCTGCGCTGCGGGGATGGTCATCCCGCCGAGCAGGAGGGAGGCGCCGAGGCATGCGCTCAGTGCGGTTGGAAGCTTTTTCATGAAAACCGTCTATCCCTTTCTTACTGGTCATCACGCGATTCGTGGGGAATCGCAGCTCTAATCCGCAAGTCCTGCAGAAATATGTGTACACGGTAGTGTGGGCCCTAGCTTATAGAAATCTGAAGTTAAGGAGCGCGCATTATGGCCAACACCGATGGCGAGACCATCACCCCTTCAGAGTCAGAGGCAGAGGGAATTGGCGGCTATCGGGTGTGTGCCTCCGCCGAGGAGGCAGTGGAGCGCTTGTGCGAGCTTTACGACGCCTCCACGCGGCTCGCTGCGCGGGTGATCGATTCAGCCCAGTGGGCGGAGTATGAGAATGTGCGCTATCCGCGATTGGTGATCGACGTCCACAGCTGGCGCCCCATCGATCGCGCCCAGCCCTTTGGCTATGTGGATGCGGCCGGGCGCTATTGCGCCAGCGTGTCGCGGCCGCGGGTAATGGGCCGCTACTTCACCGAGATGATTGAACGCTTGGTCAGTAATTATCCCTGCACGATTCATGTGGGCTATTCTCGCGAGCAGATTCCGCCGGAGTATATCGATGGGCTGGATCGTTCCGAGAAACTGCAGGAGGCGCTCCAGCTCGGGGTGCGGCTGCCGCGCCCCAGCTTGGACTTTGTCGATGATGGCATTATCGACGCCAAGTGGGATGTGTTCCACCAGCAGGGCAATGATGAGCGCCCCCTGTTTCACTTCTCCCCGCAGCGCTTCGATATCGCCATTAAGCGCATCGAGCACTACACCGGCATCCCTATCGAAGGGGTGCAGAACTTCATCCTCTTCAGCAACTACGCCATGCACACCCGCGAGTTCGTGGCCTATGCCCTGCATGAGCTGGTGCGGGAGGGCTCACGCTATACCGAGCTGTGGCTTCCCGATGGCACGCGGGTATCGCGTGAGGAGGCGGCGTCGATAAGCATCGAGGATCTCTCCCTAGAGAGCCACTATCAGATGCCGCGCTATGACCTCATTGCGCCCAATGACGATGGATTGACGATGGTCAATATCGGGGTGGGGCCGTCGAATGCAAAAACGGCCACGGATTGTTTGGCGGTGCTGCGCCCGGAGATGTGGGTGATGATCGGCCATTGCGCGGGGCTCGATGGGCGCATGCGCATCGGCGATCTTATTTTGGGCAATGCCTATGAGCGGCGCGACCATATTCTGGATGATCGTATTCCGCTGTCCACGCCGATTCCCGCCGTGCCGGAGGTGCAGCGGGCGCTGGAACGCGCGGTGCGCGATATCTATGGCGAGGACAAAAACTTGATGCGCACCGGCACGGTGCTCTCCACTGATGATCGCAACTGGGAGTGGCATACCCCCACCACCTTGTGGGAGATGTTCCGCGGCTCCACTGCGGTGGCGGTGGATATGGAATCCTCGGCGCTGGCCACCAATGGCTACCGCTATCGCATTCCCTATGGCACGTTGCTCTCGGTCTCTGATCTGCCGCTGCATGCGGTGCCCAAGCTGCCCAGCGGGGCGCAGGCCTTCTACTCCTCCTCGAAGGAGGCGCATGTGATGTGCGCGGTGCGGGCTGTGGAATCCCTCGCGCAGGATAAGAGCCGGCTCCGCACCCGAAAGCTGCGCCGCACCATCGGCGAGGTGCCCTTCCGCTAGCGGCGGCCGCCGCAGCAAAGAGCTACGGGGTAGAAAGCTGCTGGCTAAGGGCGCGCAGCGCGGCGGCGGTGGCCGCCGGTTGCTCATTCATCACCATGTGCCCACAACCGGGCAGCACCGTCACCTGCGGATCGGCGTGCAGCGCCCGCAGGTTATCCAGCTGCCCGATTCCGAGCACCGCATCCTCGCTGCCCCAGACGGCGCCCACGGGGATAGCGTGCGCGCGGCAGGTGCGGGCACACTGCCGGGCCGCCGCCATGCGCTGCGGTGCTGGAGTACCCACCAACGCCTGGGAAATGCTGGCGAAGGTCTTCGCTCGGTCCTCATGCTGCGCCCAGCGCAGAGACAGCGCCCGCTGCTCCTCGGTGATGCTTGCTGGATCGTGCACGGCCACATTGTCCGCGGCAGCCACCACCCGCGGATGCGCGATCGACATCAGGCGCTGGCCCAGCACCGGCACGGCCGCGGCCTTGACCACCGGGGTGATCTCCGTGGAAAAGCCCGAGGGCGCGAGCAGCAGCAGCCCAGCACAGCGCGCCGGGCGGTCGGCAAGCATGCGCTGCACCAGCGCCCCACCCAAGGAATGGCCCACGAGCACCACCGGCCGCTCGCTGCCGAGCAGCTCATCTACTGCCTCCCAGAGCGTCTCCACCATGAGCGGCAGGGTGTTCTCCGGGCGCAGGGCCGGGGTGGCGCCGAAGCCGGGAATATCCAGGCTGAGGATCTCAAGATCCGGCGCGTTTGCGTCCTCCGGGCGGGTGCGCTGTAGCTCGCGGGTGAGGGTGTCGAAGTCCTCGAGGCCGCGGCCAATGCCGTGGATGCACACCACCGGCAGGCTCTCGGCTGGGCTCGGGATGTGGCGATAGCGCAGCTGACCATGGGAGGTGTCCAGCATCTGTGGTGCGGGCAGCTCCGATGCCGGCGGCTGCTGCGCTGGGTCCGCGGACTCATCGGGGGCTGCGGCGGGATCGGCTGCGGCAGCGGCACCCGGGGCGGCACTGGCGGGGGCGAAGGCCATATCCGTGGTGGGGTCGGTGCGGCGGAAATCGCGTACCTCGCGCAGATAGTCATTGCGCAGGGTCCACGGTGCGGTGTCGGTGACGGCGGGGAATTGGGCGATCCCGCGCTCCACATAGTTGCTCTGCAGGTCAATGATGCGGCTACGGGGCCCAGTCGGCGGGGTCGTAGGGCAGAAGGAGCCGAGGCCATGCTGGCGCAGATGGGTGATCATGCGGGCCAGATAGCGGCCCACCAACTCGGCCCGGAGAGTGAAGGAATCATTCACATAGCCCAGGGTGAAGCTGAAGTTGGGGACGCCATCCAGGCACATGCCGCGCCAGGCGGTTTTCTCGCCGGGATGAACCGGCGCACCGTCCACGGAGAGCGCGATATCGCCCAAAGCCTTGAGCTGCAGCCCGGTGGCCTTGATGAGCACATCGGCCTCCACGGCCGTGCCATCGCTGGTGTGGATGTGGTGGGCGCTGAGGCTATCGATGGTGTCGGTGACCACGCTGATATCGCCGGCGGCGATGGCGTGGAAGAGATCGCCATCGGGCACACGGCATACCCGTTGGGTCCACAGGGGGTAGGAGGCCTCGAAGTGCTGGGAGTGCAGTTCTTCGCCAATGATGGCGCGGCGGTGCGAGGCGAGCGTGCGCGTGACCGCATCCTCTGCGAACTGGGAGGCTTTGAGGGTCAGCGCCTGGGTGCCGATCGCACGCCAGCGATCGAGGGCATCCACGCCCCGCTGTGGCAATACCGAGCGCAGCGGCTGGAGGGGAGTGGAGTTGGGCATGACGGCGGCGTGATTGACGGTGCGCTGGATCATCGTCACGTGGCGTGCCTTCGCGGCGAGTTCTGGGGCGAGCGTGACGGCTGTCGCCCCTGAGCCGACAATGGCCACCGCGGCATCGCGGAGGTCGAGATCCTCCGGCCAGAACTGGGGATCAACGATGGTGCCGGTGAAGTTCTCCTCACCGGGAAGCGTGGGTTGGTGGGAGTGGGCGTGATCGTAATAGCCCACCGCGGCGTGCAGGAACTGGGCGTTGAGCTGGTGTTCCTCGCCGGTGGCGCTATCCACATAGCGCAGCTGCCAGCGCTGGGTGGCACTGTCATAGGCCGCCTCGCGCACCTGGGCGCCGAAGCGCATCTTGGAGGCGAGTCCGTGGCGCTGGGCCGTGTGCTGCAGATAGTGCAGAATCTCCTCGCCGGTGCCCAAAGGCCGGCTGCCCGTCCAGGACTCGAAGGAAAAGCAGTAGCTATCGATATCGGAATCACTGCGCAGCCCGGGGTAGGAGAAGGTGTGCCACGTGCCTCCAAGATCCTCCTTGGCATCGAGGATCACCCAGCTCAACCCAGGGATCTGGGAGAGATAGTAGGCGGTGGCGATGCCGGAAATTCCGGCACCGATAATGGCTACGTCTACCTGCTGTTGAGACACGTTTCTCCTGCTTGTTCGGGGCCAAGGGCTCATATGGGTGAAGCGATCCGCGATGGATCTATCGAATATCTTAAACAGCATTCAATTGCGGTGTCTGCCGTTCTGCGTACGTGTAGTGATCGCTGCTCGTATCGTCCAGTGCCGCATTCTGCGCCGGGCGGCCGCGGGTGGGGTCTGCGCGTTCGGGTGCCTGTAATTCGCACCCATTAATGGGGTTATATACACCATTAAAATCCCCCAAATAAGAAAGAGATTAAGCAATTAGTACAACAAAATAAGAGGGGTGAGACCTCCGACAATACCCCCGTATAGGGGTCCTATGTAACGCTTCCTTCCCTGTCACATTGACGGAGGCGTAACGAGCTGGCAAAGTCTCTTTTAGCCGTTGAGGTAGACGGTAACCCGCCCAGCAGGGCAGGCCTTTTTTCAAGGTCAGCCTATGTTGTGGTGGAGATTATGTAGTCCATTGGGGTGGGTGCCCCACGGATGAAATCAAAGGGATTCGGTACTCGTTTTGAGGGAATGCGGGTACCGAATCCTTTTCTTTATGCCTATTGACGCATATCAATGGCGAGTGAAATAGGCGTTATTCTTCTCGCTGCCCCGAATGACAGCACGCGAAAAAAGAGGTCCGGCGCGCTGCGGTGTGGCCGGGGTGGGTGCGGGGCAGGTAAGCGTCGATAAGCGTGTGCCCTATGCCACTAGACAGGGTGGTCTAGGGTAGGCTGGTGTCCATGACTGATCGTATGAATGTGGAATCCTTCAATCTCGACCACACCAAGGTGGCCGCGCCCTATGTGCGCATCGCTGATCGCAAGGAGCTGCCCGGCGGCGATGTGCTGATCAAATATGATGTGCGCTTTAGCCAGCCCAATAAGGGCCATTTGGAGATGCCGGCAATCCACTCGATTGAGCATCTCACCGCCGAGCACATGCGCAATCACACCGATAAGCTCATCGATTTTTCTCCCATGGGCTGCCAGACCGGCTTCTACGCCCTCATGCTCGGCGTGGAGCCAGAGGAGTTTTATCAGCTGCTCGAACAGACCCTGCAGGACATCCTCGATGCCACCGAGGTGCCGGCCGCCAACGAGGTGCAGTGCGGGTGGGGCGCTAATCACTCTCTCGGCGAGGCACAGCAGGCCGTCCGCGGCTTCCTCGAGCACCGTTCCGAGTGGGAGACCGTAGACGCCTAAGCGGGCTCAGAGCGCGCTCTGGCTAGCATGAACTCATGGCTACCATCATCCCCATCGGCGATAAGACCCCGCAGATCCACCCCACCGCCTGGGTGGCGCCCAATGCCACCCTCATCGGCGATGTGGTGATCGGCGAGCACGCCAGCGTGTTCTATGGCTGCGTGCTGCGGGCGGATATCAACGCTATTCGCGTGGGCGCGCGCAGCAATATCCAAGACAACTCGGTGCTGCACGTCGATCGCGACGCCCCCTGCACCCTCGGCGCGGACGTGACGGTGGGGCATATGAGCCTGGTGCACGGCACGACCGTGGCCGATGCCTGCTTAATCGGCATGCACTCCACGCTCCTATCGCGCTCCAGCGTGGGCACAGGCAGCCTCGTCGCTGCCGGAGCTGTGGTGCTGGAAGGTCAGGACATCCCGGCCTCCTCGCTGGTCGCCGGCGTGCCTGCGCGCGTACGGCGGCAGCTTGACGACGGCGACCGCGAGCACTTCATCGCCCATGCCGGCCGCTATGTGGAGACCGCCCAACTCCAAGAGGAACCACTGGAAAGCTAAACCGGTCCGGCCATGCTAGAAGCCCCCTGCCTCGCGATGCGATACTGCATCACGGCAGGGGGCTGAACTGATGGATGGACGGGGCGCCGTGGCTGGCTGCTCTGGAAGCTAGCTGCTTTGGCGGCGGCGCCGTGGGCGACGGCGGGTGGTGGTGATGCGCCGCTTCGGGAAGAGCCGCTCGGAGATCAGCGTGGGATCGGTAAATAGCGGTCGCACGGCGATCGCCCGTGCCGCCGAGGTGTAGGTGCCCTGCAGGTTATCGCAGTACACCACCTCGTGCGCGTGGCCGGCCTCGCGGAGAGTGGAGCGGACGATCTCCACGGCGCGGGGGTCGTGAGAGAAGGCGCAGCCGGTGACGATCACCGTGGTGACGTCCAGACCAGAGGCCATGGTGGAGGCGATCGAACCCAAGAGCCGGGCGCGCTCATCGAGCAGGCGGCGGGCGGATTCTGCGCGCTCATCATCAGAGTTCGCGAGATCCACCATGCCGCTGACCGTGGCGGTCTTAATGCCTTGGCGGCCTGCTGCGGCAAGGAAGCCGCGGGTCGAGAGCGCCTCGTGCGCGTCGCAGACGTGAATCTCCGATTCCGAAGGCGATTCACAGCCGCCGAAGCCCAGCAATTCCGAGTCGGGAATCGGCAGGCGCGTGGCACCAGAGACCCCGTGGGTGCTGGTCCAGGCCGCGCCGACGGTATCGCCGGCGGCGAGCACCGCCACCTGATGCGGGGACTTGGTCTGTGCCAGGCAGGCGCCACGGTCGAGGTACTGCGCGAGCACGGTGCCCGTGGCCAGATCCTCCACATCCACCGGCACAGCGAAGGCCTCGGTGAAGGGGTGCAGGATATCCACGTCGCGCCAATACCATTCGGCGTTGGTGACGGTTCCGCGCAGTACTCGGGCCGGGATCATGATGCCGATAGCGGCGAGCGGCAAGGCGTGCTCGGCCACCAGGGTGCGAAGTTCGGCGATCATGGCGTCCACGAAGTCGGCGGGGTTAGTAGTGGCAGGGTCCATGGTGGTGGAGTGCTCCACCACCAGATCAGCGCGCGTGCCGTATAGCGCCATGTGGAAGCCAGTGGGATCAATGGCGATGGCGGCATGCAGCCACGGCGACGGAGACAACTCGATCGGGATGCGCGGACGGCCCGGGCCGCGGGGAACAATCAGATCGGGGCGCTCGCGCACCAAGCGCGATTCAATCAGTGTGGTGACGGCCCGAGTGATCGTTGGCTGGCTGAGCTCGGCGGCCTCGATGAGGTCTTGGCGGATCATCTGGGTGCCCTGCTGGAGGACAGATAGACAGCGGCTTAGAGGGGTATCCGCCGTATACACAAAGGTTTGACCTGCCAAGGGCGAGAGGACGCTGATGTCTTCCTTGACTGGTGCATGTGTTGCGGGGGATTTCATGCGAGTCATTCTATGCATAGCCTTGACAGACCACGAAAACGACAATCTGCGTTTAAAGAGTTCTCAGGCTCTTCTCACTTTGTGGTGGTGTGCTGCATCTTTAGGTTTCTCTGGGGGCGGTGATAGCCCGTCTCTACCGGGCGCGGATAGGGGCGTAATATTCCCGTTTTCGACACGCAACTGAGCCGATTTTGGGCCTGCACACATGGGGGTGGCATCAGATGTCAGAGGAGTAAAGAAAGAGAACGAAGCCTTCCACATGAGATGCTCGCTTAATAATTAGGAATTAACACTAGAGAGCTTGGTGTAATGAACCGCTCGGTTCATCCCCGCATAACCTACAGTCAATAAAGGACGCGTCCACACTGCGGGCTTCGGGGCGCAGCATAAGGGGGTGCGCGAGTGCTTCGAGGCAGGGGCAGACCGAACGGTTGGTGGACATAAGCCTGGGGTGCGAGGTCGTCAGGGCGAACGAGGAGTCTTGCGCCTCCGCCAGCCCAGCGCCCCAGCTAGCCCAGCGCCCCAGCTAGTCGCGGGCGGCGCGCAATCCTTCGCGCACATGGGCCACGAGGGCGGGAAGTGCGTCCTGGGCGGTGGCCTGGATGAAGACATCCACCTGCGGGGTGAGGTCGGTGGTCTGGGGTGAGATTTCCACCAGTTTCGCCCCCATCTGCTTGGCGATAATGGGCAGGGAGGCGGCGGGCTGCACGATGCCTGAGGTGCCCACGATCACCACCAGATCGGCGCTGGCCATGCGTTCTTCGGCCTGCTGCCACTCTCGTTGGGGCAGTGGCTCGCCGAACCAGACGACACCGGGGCGAATGAGGTTGCCGCACCGCGAGCACGTCGGTGGGGTCAGTCGCGGGCTGGGCTGCTCGGGCAGTTCAGGGCGGCGGGCAGGGGCGCCACACATGCAGCAGCGGAAGGCAAAGAGCGAGCCGTGGAGGTGAATGGGCTTGCGGGAATTGCCGCGTTCGTGCAGATCGTCGATGTTTTGGGTGGTGACGTGCACATCCTGCAGTCGCTCCCACTCGCCGATGGCGAGGTGCCCGGCATGGGGATAGGCGTTCTGGGCCACGCGGGCCCGCCAGAGATACCAGGCCCACATGGGTTCGGGGTCGCGCGCCCACGCATCGATGGAGGCCATGGCCTGCGGGTCCACATGATCCCAGAGCCCCGATTCGGCTGAGCGATACACCTCCAAGCCAGAGTCGGCGCTCATTCCGGCGCCGCTGAATACCTCGATTCGCTCGGAGTGCAGGGCGAGATCCCCGGCGGTGGCGATGCTGTCGTGGTCCATGCTGTCCGTGCTGTCCATAGTGTCCATGCTAGAGAAGCGAGGCGACCTCGCTGGGGTCCGCGTTGAGCAGCAATGCTAAACGCTGCTGCGGTACGGCGAGGGCCTGCTCCAGGGTGGCGATATAGGGGGCTTCCTGGGCGGCGCGCTGCGCCAAGAACTCTCCTTGATCGCTGGGCGAGCAGCGGTTGATATACACCCCGCCCACCCGCACTCCGAGGTGCTGCAGGGTGTGATAGAGCTCGATGGATTCACTCACCGGCATCTTCTCGGGCAGGGTCACCAGGCCAAAGGAGGTGAGTTCTGGGTCGTGGATGAGCTCACGGAAACTGCTGAAAAGGTGCTTGCGGCGGGTGAGGATAGCGCGGATCTCGGCGTCGCGGCTGCGCTCTTTCTCCCCAGAGAAGCCGCGGACGATCTCGCCGAATTTCTCGGATTGGCCCCGGCGTTTCAGCAGCCCCTCAGTCCATGCGCCCAGCAGCTCGGGCAGGGCGAGCAGCCGCGCGGTGTGCCCGCTGGGGGCGGTGTCGATGACGATGTGGCTGAACTCCTCGCGCTGGTGCAGCGCCACATCGGCGATGCGCTCGAGCAGGGCCGCTTCGTGGGTGCCAGGCGAGGTCCGCGCCAGGTTGAGGTGTTTGCGCACCTCGCCGTGGAGGCGCTCCGGCATCATCGTGCGCATGGTCTCTTCCACCTTGGCGATGTGTGCCTCGGCGGTGGCGCGCGGGTCGAGTTCCATCGCGGACAGGGTGGGTGTCAGCGCGGTCGGGGAGTCGCTGAGGGTGGCGTCGAAAATGTGCCCAATATTGTGCGCCGGGTCGGTGGAGACCAACAGGGTGGGGGCGGCCTCGCTCAGACGCAGCGCGGTGGCCGCGGCGAGGGTGGTTTTGCCCACCCCGCCTTTGCCGCCGAAGAAGATCACGGGGGTGTTTAGCAGCATTGGATGTGCTCCACGGGTGAGTGCTCTAAGCCCATGCGGGTATGCCAGGCGTGAAAGTCCTCGTAGATGATGGGCAGCAGCTCGATGGTGTAGAAGCTCGCGGGATTATCAATGCCAAGGGCTTCGGAGAGCACCAGCATCATGAAGAGGTCATCTTCTTCTCGCTGGGCCTGGGCGAAGGTGGCGCGGTAGGGGGAGACATAAAACTCCTCCATGCCGCGGCTCACCTTCTTGAAGGCGTCGAGAAGCTGTGCGGGCCAGGCCGTCATGGTGCCCCGCTAGCTCCGGGTGGAGGAGGCGGCCAGCTCGGGGTAGTCCTCGGGGAAGGCCGCATCCGGTTCGCTGTGCTCGCGGGCGCGGCGCACGGCGGAGAGTGCTTCCACGGAGACCCACAGGGCGCAGGCGAGGATGATGATATCGAGGGTGGCGAGCAGCCAGTTGGCGTCGGCGATGAAGGTCTTGAGCTGCACCACCAGCGCCCACACGGACATCACGAGCACGAAGAGCAGCGGGATTACCACCGGCCAGATCGGCCGGGAGAGGCGGGAGAGGATCACCGCGATGATGGACATCGACAGCGCCGCCATGAGCTGGTTGGTGGTGCCGAATAGCGGCCAGATGAGCACGCCGCCGGAGCCATTGCTGCCGGTGGAGAAGGTGAGTGCCAAGCCCACGGTGACGGCGATGATGGTGGCCCAGATAGCGGAGACCTTGGCGCCGATGATGCCGCCGATTTCTTGGACCACGAAGCGCTGGAGGCGGATACCGGAGTCCATGGTGGTGGCGGCGAAGAGCACCGCCATGGTGGCGAGGACGGTGGCAGACAGCGAGTTGGGCAAGCCGAGACCCTCGTTGATGATGGAGCTGCCGCCCTGCACGAAGGCGCCGACGCCACCGGCGTTGAACTCGGTGTAGATCTCCTTCCAGTCCGCCAGGCTCTGAAAACCTGCGGTGGTGGCCACGATCGCGCCGAGGGCGAGCAGGCCCTCGCCGACCGCGCCGAAGTAGCCCACGAAGCGCTCATCGGTTTCTTTGTCGATCTGCTTGGAGCTGGTGCCGGAGGCCACGGTGCCGTGGAAGCCGGAAATCGCGCCGCAGGCGATGGTGACAAAGAGCAGCGGCACCATCGACGGGGTGCCCTCGGGCAGGGAGGTATTGACCATGGGAGCCACCACGGTGGGCGCGGTGAGCAGCGCGGAGGTGTAGAGAATGCCGAGGCCGATGAATAGCTGCAGGCCATTGATGTAGTCGCGCGGCTGCAGCAGCACCCACACCGGCAGCAGCGAGGCGATGCCGCCGTAGATGAACAGCAGCAGAATCCACACGGCCTCCGGGGCGAGTCCGAAGGTGGATTCGGGCAGGCTCACGGGAACACGGTCGCCCAATACGATCAGCCCGTAGAGAGCCACGATGCCGACCAGCGATACCAGCGGCAGGTTCCACTTCAGCCGGTAGATGGCTTGGCCGATGAGCAGCGCCACCAGCAGCGCGCCCCAGGTGGGGATCACGGCGCTCGGTGTGGATACCAGCAGCCCGGCGATCACCACGCCGAAGGCGGCGACCACCATGAGCAGCAGCAGGAAGATGACCACGAGGAAGAGGTTGCGGCCGCGGGTGCCAATGTATTTGCCGGACAAGGTGCCGATGGATTGGCCTTTGTGCCGCGCCGAGGCCCACAACACGCCGAAGTCGTGCATGCCGGCGATGAACACGGTGCCGATGGTCACCCACAAGAAGGCGGGCAGCCAGCCCCAGATCACGGCCACGGCCGGGCCCACAATGGGGGCGGCACCGGCGACGGAGGTGAAGTGGTGGCCCCAGAGCACGTACTTATTGGTGGGCACGAAGTCCACGCCGTCCTCGAGCTCATGCGCGGGGGTGGCGTACTCCTTTTTGAGTTGGTACACCGTCGATGCCAAGTAGCGGGAGTACAGCAGGTAGCCGCCGCCCATCATCGCTAAACCGATGAGGATGAGCCACAGTGAGTTCATTTCTTCACCCCTAGAGTGTGATCGCCGAAGAGTATGTGCATCTTAGTGTGTCACATCACGCGGGGGTGGGGGAGCAGAATACCCGAGCTCTGCAGGCTTATCGACGCCGCCCTCTGCCTAGAGCACCCGCTGCAGCCAGCGCAGCACCCAGGGCAGCCAGCCGGCGAGGAAGAGCACGGTGATGAGGCGCACGATCTGCATGGCGGCGACGATCTCCACGGCGCCGGTTTCGGAGCCCAAGGCCAGGGCGGTTTCCAGGCCGCCGGGATTGGTGGCGAGGAAGGCGTCGATGTAATCCATACCCATCCATTGCGCAATCACCCAGGCCAGCCCAGCGCAGCCGCCAATGAGCACCGCAATCAGCCCCAGGGTGAGGGGGAGCTGGTGGGAGAAGGAGCGCAGCGCCGCTACCGAGAGCCCGCCGCCGGCCATCCAGCCGATGGAGACATAGGCGATATCGCGGGCGGCCTCGGGCAGGGCGAGGGAGTGCCAAGGATCGAGCAGCAGCGCCACGATGATGGTGAGCAGCATGGGCCCGAGCACGCTGGCCGCGGGCAGGTGGAGAAGCCGTCCCAACTTCCCGCCGAACACGACAATGACGAGGATAGCGAGAGCGCTGAGCCAGGTGAAGGGCTGCGCCTCGGGTTCGCTGGGGCTGCTACTGCCGCTGAGGTGAGCCCAGGCCACCACCAGCGGCATGATGATAGAGACGCTGAGGAGCCGGAGATACTGGGTGAGGGTGACATAGCGGAAGTCCGCGCCGAGGTCCTTGGCCAGCAGCGGCATGACGGAGGCGCCGCCAGCAAAGAGCGATAGCACCCCGGTTTTCGGGGAGACTACGTGCGCGGGATCGCGTGGATCAGCACCGGCGCGCCGGGCCTGGCGCAGGGAGCCGCGCCACAGGAGCCAGCCGCCACCGAAGGCGAGCACCACGGTAAAACCCGCAGAGAGCAGCCCGGGTGCCACATAGCGCAGCAGCTCACCGGCGGGGGTGCGCACCAAGGGCAAGGCGGCGATGATCGCGATGAAGGACTTGGCCACGGTGATCAGGCGAGGATCCACGGTGAGTTCCTCGCCATGGAGGATAGCCGAGCCGGCCGCGGCGATAATGGCGGCGAGAATCCATGCGGCAGGCACATGCAGCGCGCTCAACGCTACGCCCAGCACCACAGAGAGCGGGGCCACAATGGCCCATCGTGCCCACTGGGTGCGCACTGGCCTCACCCCTTTCTTCTCACCGCTTTAGAATCAATCCTATGAGCCACGGATACGACAGCGACAAGCAACGCTACCTCGCGCGCCTCAAACGCATCGAAGGACAAATTCGTGGCATTCACCGCATGGTGGATGAGGACGAGTATTGCATTGATGTGCTCACCCAAATCCAGGCAGCTCGCGCCGCCCTCGACAATGTGGCGCTCAAGCTTCTCGACGATCACCTCTCGCACTGTGTGGTCACGGCAGCAGCCCACGGCGGCCAGGAAGCCGAGGACAAGATCGCGGAGGTATCGCGGGCCATTGCCCGGCTCGTGAAGTAGCAGCCGCGTCTCGGGCGCGGTGCTCGCAGGCGGCGCTGGCGACGGGGCGCGAGATAGTAAAGATAGTAAAGATAGTAAGAGATAGTAAACGGGAGACCATGGAACGCAGAGCCAACCCATTTCGCGCCACGTTCGGGTCTACACCGCCGTATCTCGCGGGCCGCGCTTCGGAGCTGACGGACTTTCGCTATGCACTCGAAGAAGGACCTGGGGCGCATGAGCGGGTCACTGTGGTCACCGGACTTCGAGGTGTTGGTAAGACGGTCCTCTTGAACGCCTACGAGGATGAAGCGCGTGCGCAGTCGTGGCACGTGATTTCCGAGACAGCCACACGCGGGTTCATGCAACGGCTTACTGACACGATATATCGATTAACAACAGATCAGTACGAGCAGGGCAAAAGGAGAATCACTGGGCTGAGTATCGCTCCTTTGGGGGGAGTGCAGCTATCAACTCCCACGCATTATTCCCCTCAACCGACCTTCCGAGATGTGCTTACTCGATACCTTGAGATCCAAGCAGACATTGATCTAGCTATGAATCAAGAGCCGGTTGGACTGCTCATTACCGTGGACGAGCTTCACAACAACCGCAAGGACGAGATCATTGAGTTTGGCGCAGCAATTCAACATCTCGTGCGCGAAAACCGGCAGATTGCCGTGGCCATGGCAGGCATACCGCAGGCTGTGAATCCACTGCTAGCAGCTGACAGCGGAGACAACCCTGTGACATTTCTCCGCCGTGCAAACCGAGTGGACCTTGGACTTATTCCCGATGAGGAGGTGCGGCGAGCCCTCAAGGAGCCGGTTGAAGGAAGCGGTTGCTGCTTCACGCCGGATGCATTGGACAAGGCGGTGCAGGCATGCGCTGGGTATCCCTTCATGATTCAGCTGGTGGGGCACGAAAGTTTCCGTCGACGTGAGGGCGAGGTCATTACGGGCGCCTCGGTTGAGGAAGGTGCGGCAAAGGCCAAGCGTAAGCTAGGCCAGCTGGTGCACGAGGCATCACTGCGGGATCTCTCACCGGTCGATCGCACCTTCCTCGCGGCGATGGCTACGGATGATGGCCCGTCGAGAACCAAGGAT
The DNA here is from genome assembly GCF_019209955.1 of Corynebacterium sp. TAE3-ERU2. NCBI lineage: Bacteria > Bacillati > Actinomycetota > Actinomycetes > Mycobacteriales > Corynebacteriaceae > Corynebacterium > Corynebacterium sp. TAE3-ERU2. The sequence goes on from NZ_JAHUTL010000004.1 coordinate 127,097, forward strand.
ATTGCCACACGAATGGGAGTGGATGCGCAGTATGTGGGCACCTATCGGCGGCGGCTTATTGCCGCAGAGATGATCACCGTTGTGGGCCACGGGCTGGTGGACTTCGCGCTGCCCTTCATGCGCTCCTACCTGCGCGGTTGAGCGCGGCGGGAGCTTTTAACGGCGCAGCTGAGCTGTGGTTTTTCGTGTTGCAGGTGCGGTGCGGGGATCCTCCGGCCAGGGATGCTTGGGGTAGCGCCCGCGCATGTCGGCGCGCACATCTGCATAGGCGCCGTCCCAGAAGCGGGTGAGGTTATCGGTGATCGCCACGGGTCGCCCAGCAGGGGAAAGCAGCTCGAAGCGGATGCGCGTGCCGAGTACCTCGGGGCTGTCCTCGAGACCAAAGCACTCTTGGAGTTTGACCTGCACGCTGGGTTGCTTATCGCTGTAGTCCACGGGGATCGATCGCCCCGAGGGCACGGTGATACTGGCGGGCACATCCTTGTCGAAGTCCTGAGCCGCCGGCCAAGGCAGCAGCGCGGACAGCGCCTGGTGCATGTCGATCTCCGCCAGCGGCATGCCCTCGGCGAGCCGCGGATAGTGCATGCTCAACCAGATGGGCGCGGCGGCGATGAGGCCCGCATCGCTCACATCTGGCCACTGCGGGTCGTGGGCGTGATAGAAGGCCATGCGCTGGCGCAACTGCTGGGCGGCGGCGCTGAAGCGTATATCGCGCAGGCCATCACGTTCGAAGGCGCGCGCTACCGCCTCCTCCACCTGCGCCACGGGCACGGCGGTGGGGGTAGACGCCAGCTCAATCGCTGCGATACTCCGAATCGTGCGGGCACTCAGCTTGCCCTGGCGCACCCGCACCTCGGTGCTGCTCGTGGGCGGATAGAGCTGAAGGATCTGCTCCTCGCTCACGGCAGCGGCGCGCCGAATAATGGGCAGCGCCTGCTGATTCGTGCCGCGGCTCATCTCCGCCACGGCCAGCCATACGGCACCACGCAGCTGGGTATCGAGCAGCCGCGCCCGCGTCCCCGCGGTGGTGAGATAGACGTGCTGATCGGCATCCACGAGCCGAGCCACCATGTGCGGCAAAGCCAGCGCAATCACCCCGCCGGCAGATAGTTGCCGCAGCTGCGCAGGCTGCTCAGAGGAGGCGGAACGAGCGATCCGGGTGAAACGGCGGGTCTCCCGCGCCACCTGGGGCGAGCTGCTCGGAATGCTGAGATCCGTGGCGCTGCCCACGGTGAGCTCGGCCAGCACCGGCGCGGCAGCGGGGCCTGCCTGTAGTAGCGCGTGGGCACAGCGCGGGTCTGCGGGGATGGTAGAGATCTTGCGGCCATGCTCAGTGATCGCCCCATGCTTATCGACGGCACCTATCCCGTGCAGTACCTCCTCCGCAGCGGCCAGCGCGGCCGGCGGGGGAGCGTCCAGAAGCGGAAAGCCCTCACCCCGCGGGCTGCCCCAGCTGGCCAGGGTGAGTGCCGCCTGCGTGAGATCCGAGGTGGCGATCTCGGGGGCGGGATAGGCGGGCGCGGCAGCATAACTACGCTGCTCACACAGCCGAATCGCGGTGCCGGGCCCGAGTCGTCCGGCGCGGCCGGCGCGCTGATCCATCGCCGCGCGCGCCGCACTAATGGTGATCAGCCCAGTCATGGCGCGCAGATTATCGCGGCGCGGGACGCGGGCCAGACCGGCATCCACCACGGTATGCACCCCAGGCACGGTAATGGAGGATTCTGCAATGGCGGTGGACAACACGATCCGCGGCTGATCAGTGCCGCGCACGACCGCGCTTTGTTCCTGCGCACTCAAGCCGCCATGCAGCACCGCGTGGGGGCCGTGCAGCTGCTCGGCCACGCGCTCTATTTCCCGACGCCCCGGTAAGAAAACCAGCACCGAGCCAGTGGACTCGGCCAGCGCCTCATCGGCCACCCGCGCTGTCCACGATAAAAACTCGCGGGTCACACCCCGCTCGTCGAGGCGCGCCGGGCCGGGTTGATAGCGGATGTCTACCGGATGGAGGGCGGCGTCTACCTGGTGCAGGGTGGCGTCGATAAGCGTGGCGAAGGCGCGGGCATCCACGGTGGCGGACATCGCCACAAGCTGCAGGTCTTCGCGCAATAGGCGCAGCTCGGCGAGCATGCCGAGGGCAAGGTCGGTGTCGAGATTGCGTTCATGTACCTCGTCGAGGATGACGGCGTCGATACCGGAGAGTTCGGGGTCGCTGAGCAGCATGCGCACCAGCACGCCCGGGGTCACAAACTCGATGAGCCGGCCCGCTTCACTCTGGCCGCGTACCGCGAAACCGATATCTGTGCGGGGGCCGTGATGCAGCTGGCGCAGGCGCTGGGCGGCGGCGATCACCGCCACCCGCCGCGGTGCTGTTACTAGTACCTTCCCGGAATGTGACTGCTCATGCAGCAGATTGGCGACCGCCGGCGGGATCAGGGTGGTTTTACCCGTACCGGGCGGGGCGTGCACCACAGTGGCACCGCTCTGGGCCAGACGCTGCTGAAAGAGCGCGATATCGCGGGCCACGGGCAGCCCAGCGCCAATCGCTCCGAGATCACAGGGAAGGGTCATGGTGCAGAGGCTAGCCGTAGTGTCGGGGTGCGTGTGATGTTAGGGGTATTGCCGCGCGCCGCAACGACGACGCATGCTTTATCCGTACCGGCACTTTGGCTTAGGATAGTACCGCGATACAGATAGAGCCTTCTTCGGAAAGAGTGCATGCAATGAAGCTCACCGTGCGGTTGTTTTTTCTTTTCGGCATTGCTGCCGAAGTTATCCTCTTAATAGCCAAGCTAGCGGGGAAAGACCTGCCTGCATACCTGCTCTTTTATCCCCTGATCTTTCTCGCGGTGGCTGTGGGGATCATCCTTATCACGCTCATCAGAGACATCATGCGTAGCGGCTCGGTCACATCATCCATCACAGATGTCTCCCGCAGGCTTGGCGTTCCCCGAAAAGCACTGGCCTTGTGGTGCTCTGAGGTGGGAATGCTCTATGGAGTCACGGGGCTGTGTACAAGGAACACTGGCGCGGGGGAGCCGGTGTCGTATCACCGTGCTTTAACGCCTGTGTTTATCGGCGTGCTGCTATTGGGAATCGTGGAGGCTGTGGTTGTGCACCTCGTGGTGAGCAATGGCGTGCTCGGGGTAGTGATAGCCATTCTGAGCGTATATGCGATCGTCTTATTCGCCGGATTTTATGGATCAATGCGGGCTCATCCGCACCTGCTCAACGACGATGGCAGCATACAGGTGCGCCTGGGCACTAAACTCCGCTGCTTCATTGAGCCGCACAATATAGCGGCAATCACAAAGGTGATGCCAGGTTCCGGCGGGGCGGTGGAGATCGAGAACTCGGGATGTCGGGCTCCGGTGCTCGGGCAGGTGAATGTGCAGATAACGTGCACGGATCCTGTTGTTGTTGAGGACATATCGCTGGGGGTGCACGAGGTCACACGGCTAGATATTTATTGCGATCAGCCCGATATTCTCTTGGCGGCTCGCCCCTAGTTGCTCTGGCCTAGCGCTTGGTGATGGTGTGTCGATAGTCCATGGCGCGTACCGGCACCCCTAGTGCTAAGGAATCGGCAGGAATATCGGTGGTGACGATCGCCCCCGCCCCGATTACCGAGCGGGCCCCGTACCCCAGGCAGAACCGTTACTCCAGCGCCGATCCACGCCTCCTCCTCGATGGTGATCGGGTCGGACTTTTCCTTGATTTGGTACATCGAGAAGGTCTACACCTCGACAAACCGTGCCGGTGCTAGTAGCCGTTTGCTTACCGCGCTGCATGCTGAACTCACTGAATTCTTTGGTTCTGACCGGCACTTTTCCCACGCATATCGGGGTGGCCGTTCTACGGAGGCGCCGATAGGACCGCCTACCGCTGGCACGAATCAGCACCGCACGGTTGTCAAGATGGGCAGTATGGTCAGAAAGGTGCGCACCATCATGGGTAAACCGCCTACAGCCCCCCGAAAAAGTAGGCGAAAAGCAGTACAGCTCGGGCCGGGAACGTATTGAAGCTGTGCGCGCGTCGGCGGCTGCTTTCCCGGCTGCTGTGGGCAATAACGATGGGTCGTCTAGTGGCAAAGATTTTGATCGGTAGGACGCGATGCAAGATGTTTTCGATGGTTGTCGGTAGATTTTTCACTACCCCTGGAGTGGCCAGAAAAATGACTACATTGATTTCAATGTTTGAATCCAACCCCAAAAAGGGGTGATCGACAATCTTCGTTGAGGTGTTTCATGTTGATCGCTAGGGTGTGCTTTAGTCGCCCCGTTGAGTGGCCAAAATCGGAACCGGTCGCCCCGAAGAGAAAACGGGGTGGGGCGGATTTGCTGACCAAGGCGCAAAAGTTCCCCAAGACATCATGAGGGGAAGAAATGAAGAATCTGCGAAAAGCGGCCATGGTCGTTTGTGTCCTATCTCTTGCAACAATTGGCACCCCCAGTTCGTATGCTTCAGAATCAACCAAGGAGCTCTCCGCCAATGCCGTAACGGACTAGGGAAAAACGATCCCCGAGTACGAGACAGTATCGGAACCTACACGGTAAAGTGCCACGTACATGAAAATTCTTCAGGAAATTCCGTAGTCGGATACGTTGTTGGAAATCACTCTTCTGATCCAAACAAAGCAGAGAGAGACGCCAATTCCTTTGTCTCAAAATTTGGTCCGGGAAACTCAAAACGGCACTGTAAAACCCAGACGCAATACATCGGCAGAGGTGCATACACTCAATCAATGCAGAGTATATAGGAAAGATGTACCATGAAAAAAATTTACACTTGGTGTTTTTTTACAACGTTCGTATGCCGTTATGATCAACTGAACGAAGCTAAACAGCGTCATCAAGACTGCACCGATAAAGTTCGGGAAAAGTACAATGTGCATTTCTCGTCAGAACAGGCCTATCAGCAAGGGCAAAGTAATCTACTCTTCGATCTTCTGCTTCTGGAAATAGTCGGAAATGATACAGAGCTTTCACTAAAAGAAAAAGAAAAATATTCTTCTTTTTCTTTTGTGACAGTGGTGGATATTCCATGTGAAGATGACTCATATGAAGATGAGTTCAGAAGTATTTGCGATCTATTGGAGATAGACCTTGAAGAAGGGTTTCCTGCTAAGTTCCCTAGTCGCACGCGTGGGATTTTAGTTAGTCCTGGAGGTCGCGAATTTAAGGAATGCGATTACCAATAAAGTGTAGTGACAGAGTTGTCGTTGAAGCTGGTTGTCGCGTGGTCGATTCCTCGGCCGCAGGGGTCGCACTAAAACCGCTTTTCAAGCCTCGTGTCAGATTGTGGCGCACAGCCCCTTAGCTGCGGTGATGTATGGCTACCTGAAACCGAGTTTTACGATGATCCTGTTTTCCCTGTTTACCCAACTATGCCAATGTGGCAGTTATTCTCTGACCTGCACTGGGGGGGAGCTTGCCCTCGGGCAGGTGAATGTGCAGATAACGTGCACGGATCCTGTTGTTGTCGAGGACATATCGCTGGGAGTGCACGAGGTCACACGGTTAGATATTTATTGCGATCAGCCCGATATTCTCTTGGCGGCTCGCCCCTAGTTGCTCTGGCCTAGCGCTTGGTGATGGTGTGCCGATAATCCATGGCGCGTACCGGCACCCCATCCGGAAGCTCGTCGCGCTCCCACTTCTCTTGGCTATTTTCGAGCGTATCGACCACCCGCGCCGGCACCCCTAGTGCTAAGGAATCGGCAGGAATATCGGTGGTGACGATCGCCCCCGCCCCGATTACCGAGCGGGCCCCGATGCGCACCCCAGGCAGAACCGTTACTCCAGCGCCGATCCATGCCTCCTCTTCGATGGTGATCGGGTCGGCCTTTTCCCAGCCATGGCGGCGCATCTCCACGTCATAGACCGGATGATTCACAGTGATCAGCCGGACATCGGGGCCGATCAGTGCGCCCTTCTCAATGGTCACGGGCGCGGAATCTAAAATAGTGACCTTGGCGTTAATAAATACCTCGGGGCCGATGAAGGTATTGCGCCCGTATTCGATAAAGGCCGGTGCCACCACTGTGGAACCGCCGCCGACAGCGCCCAGCCACTCCTCGGCAATGGTGCGGGCCCGCTCGGGGTGGCGCTCCTCATTGAAATCACGCATCAGATTCTGGGAGCGGCGGCGCACCGCGTTGAGGGTGGCATTGTCGATGGGTAGATGCCATTCCCCCTTCGCCATCTGCTCGAAGCTGGAATAGGTACCGACATCAAAGCTCATAATGCCCCATTCTAGGAGGCGAGGGTGCACGGCATAACTGGGCCGATCCGTGCCGCTGCGGCCGGGCGAGCGCCTGTGGGGGTGAAGGCATTACCGCGCCGGCGCGGAGCTATCGCCGCAGATCAGAGCGGTGGGAGTCGGCACCGCCGGCAGTAGGGGGTGGGGCGAGTGTCCGGGGCTTTTTCTAGAGTGCAAGGCATGAACACCACCGCAGATCACACAGCAGTATCCAGCCCCGAGCAGTACAGCCCCGAGCAGCGCGGTCTCACCCAAGGTGAGGATGGGCGCTGGCGTATTCCTTGGGGCAACCAGAGCGCCCAGTTGCGCGATTACTATGACAACGAATGGGCGCATCCCGTGCGCGATGAGCGCGGCATATATGAACGCCTCGTGCTCGAAGGCTTCCAAGCGGGCTTATCCTGGCGAACGATCCTGCAGAAGCGCCCCGCTTTCCGGCAGGCCTTTGCTCATTTCGACCCCGAGAAAGTCGCAGCCTTCGACGAGGCAGACATACAGCGCCTGCTGGAGAACCCAGCGATTATTCGCAACCGCGCCAAGATCACCGCGGCGATCAGTAATGCGCAGGTGCTGCTGCGCACCCGCGAGAGTGCGCCCTTGCCGGAGCTGCTTGCCCGCTACCAGCAGCCCCTCGGCAGCCGTTTTGCTCATGTGGATCACATCCCCACCACCAGCCCCGAGGCCGCAGAATTAGCCCGCGAACTCAAAAGCCTTGGGTATCGTTTTGTAGGGCCCACCACCTGCTATGCGCTCATGCAGGCGAGTGGGCTAGTGGAAACACGAGTGGAGGGAGAATCTCGATGCTGAAGAAGAAACAGCTCACGATCAACGGCGTCACTGGGGTGCTCACGCTGCCCGCCCAGCCCAGCGAGACCCTCGTGGTGATGGCGCATTGCTTCGGCTGCAGCAAAGAAACCAAAATCCTGGTCAAACTAGCCCGCTTCCTTGCCGGCCACGGCTACGGCTCTGTGCGCATGGACTTCTCGCGGCATCTCTACTCCACCTATATCGAGGAACTCGAGGGCGTCTCTCGGGTCATGCTTGGCGACGCAGCCGCAGATGCAGCCGGCAGCAGCGCGGGGGAGCTGGGGGAGCTGCCGCGGTTTTCCCGGGTGGTCCTCCTCGGGCATTCGCTCGGCGGGCTGGCGGTGCTCAGCGCCGCAGCGCGTAGCCGGAGCACGGGGCTGGGGGAGTACCTGCAGGGTGTGGTGGCGTTGTCCGCCCCAGCCACCGCCCACCACGTGGAGGCCGCGGCCGCCGATGTGCCCGATCTGGACCCCGGGTTGGTGGATGAAACCTTTGTGCAGGATGTGGCTGCCACCGCGGCCACCGAATTCAGTGACTGCCAGGTGCCGGTGCTGATTGTGCACCCCGATGAGGACCCAGTGGTAGGAATCGAGCATGGCCGGCGACTGCACGAGCTACTGCCGGACAGCGAGCTCGTGGTGGTGCCAAAGTGCACGGATCACATGTTCGTCTCCGACGCGGCGCGCACAGCCGTCGAGGAGGCCGTGGGCAGATGGCTACCCCAGCACACTGCAACGCCAGCGGATTCCCATCCACAGCAGCGCTGAGCCGCCCAGCCAGCTCCCGTCTCAGCGGGTGGATAGTGCCCCCGCGGTGGCGAGTTTTGCCATAATGGCCGCTATGGCCGAAAACACAGCGCATGAGCACTATCCGCACCTGAACACGCAGGGCCGCACCGCCGTGGTGACGGGAGCCTCCGCCGGTATCGGCGCGGCCTGCGCCCGCGCCCTCGCCGCCGATGGCTGGACCGTGATCCTCGGGGCGCGTCGGCAGCAACCACTCGAGGAACTCGCGCACGAGATCGGCGGTATCGCCCTGCCGCTGGATGTCACCGATGAAGCATCCGTGGAGAATTTCTGTTCCCAGATTTCCCGTTGCGATCTGCTGGTGAATAACGCCGGCGGCGCCAAGGGGCTGGACTCCGTAGAAGAGGGGCGCATTGAGGAATGGCAGTGGATGTATGAGGTCAATGTGCTCGGCACGGTGCGTCTCACCCAAGCCTTATTGCCGCTGCTGCGTCAGGCCCCCGAGGGTGCCGGGCAGATCATCAACATGAGCTCCGTTGCCGGACACACCGCCTACGCCGGCGGCGGTGGCTATAACGCCGCGAAGTTCGGGGTGGCCGCGCTTACTCGGGCGCTTCGCATCGAAACCCGCGAGGAACCCATTCGCGTGGTGGAGGTATGCCCGGGCCGGGTAGAGACAGACTTTTCTCTCAACCGTTTCCGCGGCGACCAGAGCCAAGCCGAGAAGGTCTATGCCGATAAGCTCAACCTCTCGGCCGAGGACATTGCAGAAACGGTGCGCTGGATCGCCGCCCTGCCCGCGCATATGAACGTCGATCAGATCACGCTGCGGCCGCGGGATCAGATCTAGCGGCCAGCCTGTACGCAGCTTTTTCGCCGCTGCCCAGTACCGCTGCCCAGCCCTGTCTCGCCACCGCCTCCTCGCTTCCGGAAGAAAGGCCCTCGTGTTCAGCTCTCTCGCTAGCCTCTGCGCGGTGTGGATAGTGGCCCTCGCATCCCCAGGGCCGGATGTCTTTCAAATTCTGCGCATCGCCTCCCGGCAGCGGCGCGCCGGGGTGCTCGTGGCCCTAGGTATCTGCCTGGGAAATACGGTGTGGATTCTCGCCTCGCTCGCAGGCCTCTCGGCGCTGGTCACCACCCACCCGGGGCTATTGAATCTGCTGAAACTCATCGGTGGCGGCTACCTGCTCTATCTCGGCATGCGGGCCCTCTCTGCGGCGCTCGGCCCCTATTGGCCTAGGCGGCGTCGTCGCCAGGCACAGGGTGCAGCGGGCACGAAGGAAACACCACCACCCAACACCCTGCCTAGCAGTACGGCGGCGCAGCTGCGCCTCGGGGTGGCTACCAACCTCTCCAATCCCAAGGCCATCCTGTTTTTCGGGGCGGTATTTGCCCAGTTCATCTCGGCAGACAGCTCCCTGGGGGAACAAGTACTCATCGTGCTGTGCCTCGAGATAATCCAGCTGCTGTGGTTTCCCGGGGTGGCGCTGGCGGTCAGCACGGTCAGCGCCACGCTGCGTCGCTATGCTGCGGCCATCGATACTCTCAGCGGCACCGTCTTTGCCGGTTTTGGTTGCTATATGTGCCTCACGGGGGCGGCGGCGCTGCTCGGCTAGGTGCGGCTGCGCCTGCAGCGGAGCGCGGTGCGCCACAGTGTCTAAGGCGCTGACTACACTGAGGACACGATGAACAATTCACATGTAATTGATGTAGCGATTAAGACCGAGACCATTAAGCTCGGGCAGTTCGTGAAGCTCGCCAACCTCGTCGAGACCGGCGGTGCGGCCAAGTCCGCTATCGCCGAGGGCGAGGTGTATGTCAACGATGAGCAGGAAACTCGCCGCGGCAAAACTCTGCACGCCGGTGATGTGGTGCGCGTCGGGGGACTGCAGGCACGGGTGTCTACCTCTGATGACGAGGATGACTTCTTTGATGAGGCCACCGCGAATGATGACTTCGACCCGGAGAAGTGGAGGAATCTCTAAACCATGCCAGCATTCATGGGCCAGGACGGGATGCCCTATTGGATCGATCTATCCACCTCGGAGCTGCGCAAGGCGCGCTATTTCTACTCCAAGGTGTGCGGCTGGGACTACACCGAGCTCTCCTCGGGCTATCTGCTTGCCACGAAGAACGGGATGCCGGTGGCGGGCCTGGTGGCCAAGCCGGAAGATTCGCAGCAGCCCGATAGTTGGGTGACGTATTTCCTCACCTCGGATATCAACCACGTGGTCGAGCGCGTTGCTGAGCTCGGGGGGCGCTGCCTCACCGAGCCGCTGCCCACCAGCCAGGGCCAGATGGTGGTGATCGCCGATAGCTCCGGCGCGTTATTCGGTGTGATCCAGCCAGAGGGCGAGGAGCGTTTCGTGGCCGCGGGCGAGCCGGGCACGAGCGTGTGGCATGAGCTGACCACCGTGACCAATCACGAGGACACGCTGAAGTTTTATGCCGAGCTTTTCGAGTGGACTCTGCACACCGTGGACAATGACGCCGGCCAGGGCTACACCATGGCCCTGGCTGAGGGCGCGCCCTTCGCTGGAATCTATGATGCTGCCGGCCAGTTCCCGCCCCAGGTGCCGAGCTTTTGGCAGTCCTTCCTCGGCGTGGAGGATCTGCGTCTGGCGGTGCAGATGGTGGAGGATCTCGGCGGCGAGGTGATTCGCCCGCCCATGAACTCCGATTTCGGGGCGCTGGCTTTGGTCGCCGATTCCACCGGCGCGGTGGTCACCCTCGTGGAGGTCGAGGAACCCCAGGAGGAAGAATTCCTCGACGAGGCCGCGCCGCTGCACGATATCGATGTGGAGCAGCTGCGCAAGGACATTCAGAACTAGCGCTTGTCGACGCCACCTCTGCCGCTATCCCCCTAGCGGCAGAAGTCCGCGGCGTCCTCGATGAGCTGGCGGGCCTGCTGCGGGGTGGCGAGATAGTCTGCTGCGTAGTAGCGCACCGTGTGTGCCTCGCTGAGCTCTCCGAGCGCGCCCTCATCGGCCCAGCTGGAATGGCTGAACTGCTGGATGAGGGTGCGGGGCCAGGTCTCAGCGGCGGGTAGTTCAACCGTCTCCGCGCCGCCGTCGAACTGCGGGTTGCGCAGGATCAGCCCGTCGAGCTCGCCGGCGAGAGCGCCGAGGAGGGCGGCGCCATAGCCATCGCCGAAGCCGATGACCCGATCCACCCCTTGCTGCTGCCGAGCGGCGCTGAGGGCGTCACGCACTGCGGCGCGGGCGGCCGCAGGCTCTGCCGGGTGCAGGGGATAGTGCACGTCTATCACCCGCGCGCCGCTGCGCTGGGCCAGCGCAGCCACCAGCGGCTGCCAGTAGACATCACGGAAGGCGCCGCCGCCGAAAAAGCCACTGCCGCCATGAACGCTGAGGATCGCCGTGGAACTGGGATCATCGGCGGTGATGAGGGTGTGGCTGCCCAGCGGGGCGAGCTCCACCTGGTCGGTCCAGGCCACCTGCGGCATGCGATGATCCACCGCCGTGCCCAGCTGCAGAATCGCGGCATGGGTGGTGCGGTCCACGATATGTGAGACCCAGCGTTCGGCATCTGCGGGCTCGGTGCGCCCGCCCTGCCACGGCGGGGTGAAATCCGGTGCAGGATAGTGCTCCGAGAAATACCAGAGCAGCTGTTCGAGCTGCTCGGCGGCGGGCATCATCTCCGCGGAGTCGGCGGCGGTGGTGGAGCTATCGGACACGAGAACATCCCCTTCACTAGCAATCGCGCATGGTGCCTAGAGTCTAGCCAAGGAGATGTCCTGTGCGGCTGCCGGGTGTTACCAGATGCTCACGCGATCCTCGGGGCGGATATACATCGGGGAGTCCTCATCAACCTCGAAGGCCTCATAGAGCTCGGCCACATTGCCGGCGATGAGATTGCAGCGGAACTCGGCGGGAGAGTGCGGGTCCACAGCTAGGTAGGTCCTTTGCAGCTCGGGGCGGATCGTGGTGCGCCACACCCGGGCCCAGGAGACGAAGAGGCGCTGCAGGCCGGTCAGTTCCACATCCAGTTCGGGGCGGGCGCCCTCGGTGTCCACGCGCAGCTTCTCATCGGTGTCGAAGCTCAAGCCCTGATCATCGAGCCAGCGGCGATAGGCCACCACGGCGATGCCGAGGCCGCCGAGATCGCCAATATTCTCGCCGAGGGTGAACTCGCCATTCACCCCGGCGCTGTCCTCCTCGGCCTCGGCCAAGACGGAGGGCACCTGGCCGTCGAATTGCTGCACCAAGGTGGCGGTCAATTTCTCGAAGGCGGCGCGATCCTCGGCGCTCCACCAATCGTTGAGGCTGCCCTGGCCGTCGTAGCGGGAGCCTTGATCATCGAAGCCATGGCCGATCTCGTGGCCGATCACGGCGCCGATAGCGCCGAAGTTGGTGGCGGCATCCGCATCCGGGGAGTAGAAGGGCGGGCGCAGGATCGCGGCCGGGAAGGTGATGTCATTTTGCACCGGGTAGTAGAAGGCATTGACCATCTGCGGCGGGCAGAACCACTCCTCGCGGTCGGCGGGCTTGCCCACCTTGGCCACCTGGTAGTCGTGCTCGAAGGCGGAGGCGGCACGGGCATTAGCCACCACATCGGCACCAGCGGCCGAGACCTCGAAGTCATAGGAGCGCCAAGTATCGGGGTAGCCGATCTTGGCCTTGAAAGTGCCCAGCTTCTCGAGGGCACGCTCGCGGGTGGCGGGCGTCATCCACTCCAGCTGGCTGATGCGCTCGCGATAGGCGCCCAGCAGATAGTCCACGAGGCGTTCCATCTCTGCCTTGTACTCCGGCGGGAAGTGCTCCTCCACGAAGAGCTGGCCGATCTCCTCGGAGACGGCCGAGTCGGCGAAGGACACAGCGCGACGCCATCGGGGCAGCTGTTCGGTCGAGCCCTGCAGCACCCCGTTATAGAAGCGGAAATTCTCCAGCTCCAGCTCGGTGGGCAGCATGGAGGCGAAGGAGGAGATGATGCTGCGGCAGGCCCAGAGGCGCAGATCCTCAGGCGCCACCTCCGCGAGCAGGCTATCGATGAACTCGGGGAAGTCCTTGTTGCGCACAATGACGGTGGTATCGGGTGCAAGCCCGCTGGCCAGCAGGAACTCGCGGCTAAACTCGGGCAGCTCGGAGACCGCGATCGGGTTATAGCTCTTCTGCGCATCGCGCGAGGCCACCACATCGCGGTGCCCGGAGGCGATCCGGGTCTCGAAGGCCACGATGCGCCCTGCGGCATCCGCGGCCGCATCTGCCTCAGAAACCCCAGCGAGCTCCAGCATGGTGGTCACGTGCTGCTCATAGGCCTGCAGCACCGGGGCATGGGCCTGCTCGCGATAATAGGCCTCGTTCGGCAGCCCCAGACCGGACTGATCCGCCCAGGCGACCACGTTTTCGCTGCCGGCATCCTTGGCCATATAGCAGCCCAGCAGCGAGGGCACGCCCTCGCGATAGAGCGCGCCAGCGGCACGGGCGAAGCGGGTCTTATCCACCCCGGCGTCGGAGTCAGCGGTGGCGGGCTGGATGGCCTGGGAGATGGCGTCGATAAGCGGCGCGATGGGCGCAACACCGGCCTGGTTAATGCCCTCGGTGTCCATGAAGGAGGAGTAGAGGGCACTGGCGCGCGAGGAGCCACCCTCGATGAGGGCGCGGACATCATCCTCGGCGCGATCGCGCAATGCATGGAACGCGCCGTAGATGCCGCGGTCGGCGGGGATAGTGGTGGAATCGATCCATTCCCCGTTGACGAGGTCAAACAAATCATAAAGTTTCATGAGCACCAGCGTAGCGAGGGCGTGTCCTGCTGCCCACCTACACTGGTGGCTATGCGCAATTCCTTGAAGCCGTCCGCCGGCGCGAAAAGCTGGTGGGCGTTGATGATTGCGGTCAGTGTGGTGCTGGCGTTACCGCTGGTTATCAATGCCGCAATCCCTGAGCGCCTCAGTGTGGGCGCACAGCCGGTAGTACTGAGCGGAACGGATAACAACTGGGAAATACCCGTCTATCTGGATCCGGAGCAGCAGCAACAGCAGCCCTCCTGCATGCACGACGGCGCCGATCCGCTGGTGACCGCCTTCGCCTGCCCCGGCGGGCGAATCACCTCTACCGTTGTTGAGAGCACGGATGATCCGGTGCTGGCGCTGCAGCGCATGGTGCGGGCCATTCGGGTGACCGGACTGCCCACCGATGAAGCGGTATTTTCTCTCGCAGTGGACAGCGAGGATGTCAGCGACGCCTATGTGATCGCCAGCGACCGCGGCTATGTGGCCGTCTCTGGTGTGGGCGCAGGCGAGCACGAGGGGACAACGATGGTGGCGCTCGTCTCCGGCGAGAACGCCCCAGAGATCGGGGCCGCGGTATTTGCCTCGCTCACCGGCGAGGAGCCGGTGGCCCTAGCCGAGAGGGGCGAGGTGGTCTACGGCGAGAGCTTCCTCGACGGCGAGTACCCGCTCGCGCCCCGGGTGCACCCCGAGCAGCTGCAACGCCAGCTCGACGGGGAGGCCGGCCCGGCCGCACCCCGCTCCGAAAAAGCCCCCGCCGAGGAGACCGTACAGGCCCTGAACCGAGACAAGGATGTGGCATGAGCACGATATACCGCATCTCCATGATCGTCATGATCGTCATCTGCATACCCATCGGCCTGGGGCTGGTTGGCGGCACCGCGGTGCTCTCCCCGCAGGGCTTCGGCGTAGGCATTCCCTGCGCCCTGCTCTATGCGGTGGTGATTATCTCGCTGCTTCGCCGCACCCCGCTGTGGCCCTCTACCCGCACCGCGCCGGGGCTGCGTCGCAGCCAGGTGCTGTGGTGGGCGGTCGCGGCGATGAGCTGGGGAGCATTCGCCTCCTTCGGGCTCACCATGCTCTCGGGCGGGCCGATCATGGCGCTGACCTCCAAACTCGGCTGGGACATAGTGGAAGCCTCCCTGGGTGGCGCCTATCCGGAGGAAATCTCCAAAGTCCTGGGCGTGGTGCTCATCATCTTCGCCTTCCGCTTCCTCAACCGCCCCTGGCATGGCTTTATCACCGGCGCGCTGGTGGGGCTCGGCTTCGAGATCACCGAGAACCTGCTCTACGGCACCGTCGGCGCGGTATATGACCCCGCCTCGGATTTCTGGGGCGCGCTGCAGATGTGGGGCTTGCGCACCCTCTTCGGCGTGGGACTGCACGTGGTGCTCTCCGCGATCGCCGGCTGGGGTGTGGGCTATGCCCTGCTCGGCGGGCCGCAGGTGGCACGCTTATCGACGCCACGCCGCATCCTCATCGCCCTTGGCTGGCTAGTGGCCTCGTTCGTGGGCCACTTCTGGTGGAACCTGCAGTGGGGAAACATGGTGGCGATGGGCGTGTCCATCGCCCTGGCGGCCTGCTACATATACGGGCTGTTCATTGTTCTTCTGGTGCGGCTCTGGAAACAGGCGAAGCGCGATACAGGCTATGTACTCTGCGACAAGCCACTCTTGGCACCCCCGCCTACACCTTCGCTATCGCTATAGATTAATTTTTCAATTATGAAAAAGATTCTGAGCTACGCTGCCCTTGCCGCCCTCGCGGCGGGCCTGGCGGCCTGTGGTGACTCTGGCGAAACCACCACTGACACTGTCACCGAAACCACCTCCGTGACCGGAGAGACGTCTCAGGTAGAAACCGTTACCGAGACCGAGAGCGCGGCTCCTGCCACCCGCACCCCCGCCGGTGGCACTGCCCCCTGCGAGATCCGCGCCTACTCCAATAGCGCCGAGGATGATCTCCTCGACGATGACGTGGTGCGCGCCGGGGTGGATAAGCCCCGCGTGACCCAGCTGGTGCAGGATAAGTGCGGCAGCGCCACCTTCGACGATGATCACTGGACCTACCGCGATGGCGCCATCGAGGTGGAAGTGCTCGAGGATGGCACCGTCGATGAAATCGATGTAGACGATTAAGACAACGGCCACGGCCACACCAGACCCCCGGCGGCGCACAGCTCAGTGCGGTTCGCTGGGGGTTTTCTGCGTGGCTGCGGCGGCATGGCGGCGGCATGGCGGCGGCGTGGCTGCGGTGCGCGCCGGCCGCACACGCCGGTCTCGCACCCCGCATCGCGCTCAGCGTCTGCAGTGCGATCGCGCAGGGGGTTCTCCCCTAATCTGTAGCGTATGACTATTAACCAGATCGCTGACGAGTATGTGAAGGCGAGTATTGCCCTCTCGCCCGAGTTCGCCACCGCCTTGGGCTTGGCGGAGAACCAAGACCGCTGGGGTGACTACTCCCCGGCTGGGGTGGAGGCCGAGGCTGACCTAGCGCGGGAGACCGTGAAGAAGCTGCAGCAGGCCGAGCCGGTGGACGAAGGCGAGTCGGTGACGAAGGCGGCGATGCTTGATCGCCTCGGCGTGGCCCTGGATCGCCACGCGCTGGGAGAAGCCTACAGGGATCTCAACAACATTGCCTGCCCGATTCAGAGTGTGCGCGACACCCTGGCGCAGATGGATACCTCCACTGCGGAGGGCAAGGCCAATGTGGCCGCGCGTATTGCGCGCATGGGCGAGGCCTATCGCGGCTATGCCCAGACCCTCGCCGAGGGGGCCGCCCGCGGCCTGGTGCCCGCGCAGCGGCAGGTGCAGCGCGGGATTGAGCAGCTGCAGGCCATGGCCGCCGAGCAGTCCCTGTTGGATGTCTATGGCTCAGAGGCCGAGGCCACCGCCGAGCAGGTGGCGGCGGGCAAGCAGGCAGCCGCGGAGCTGGCCACCTTCTTGGAGGAGCAGATCGCACCCCACGCCGCCACCACCGATGGGGTGGGCCGCGAGCGCTATGAGGTGGCCAGCCACCTGTGGGTGGGCCACCGCATCGATCTGGACGATACCTATGAGTGGGGTTTGGAGGAGCTGCAGCGGATCATCGCCGAGCAAGAGGTCTGCGCCGCCGAGCTCTATGGGGAGGGCACCAGCCCCAGCGCGGCCTTTGCGCGACTCAACGCCGATCCCGCCTATCAACTGCACGGCGTGGAGGAGCTGCAGCAGTGGATGCAGCAGATCGCCGATGATGTGATCGCGAACATGAACGGCACCTATTTCGATATCCCCGAGCCGGTGCAGCGCATCGAGTGCTGCATCGACAAGGCCGGCACCGGCGGCATCTTCTACACCGAGCCCTCGGCCGATTTCTCCCGCCCAGGTCGCATGTGGTGGTCCGTGCCGGAGGGCGAGGACACCTTCAATACCTGGCAGGAGCTCACCACCGTCTACCACGAGGGCGTGCCCGGCCATCACCTGCAGCTGGGCCAGCAGGTCTATGAGGCCGAGCACCTCAATAGCTGGCGCCGCCAGATGGGATTCAACTCCGGCCATGCCGAGGGCTGGGCGCTCTATGCGGAGCGCTTCATGGATGAGCTCGGGTTCCTTCCGGATGCCGGCTATCGCATGGGCATGCTCGATGGGCAGCGTCTCCGCGCGGCGCGTGTGGCCCTGGACATTGGCGTGCACCTGGGTAAAACCACTCCCGATGGTGGCACCTGGGATGCGGACTATGCCTGGCAGTTCATGAAGAACAACGTGGCCATGGCCGATGGCTTCCTCCGCTTCGAGGTGGATCGCTATCTGGGCTGGCCGGGCCAGGCACCCTCCTACAAGGTGGGCCAGCGCCTGTGGGAGCAGCTGCGCGATGACTTCCTTGCAGCCCGCCCCGGCGAGCTGAAGGAGTTCCACCGTCTCGCGCTGCGCGAGGGCACGCTCCCACTCGGCGTGCTGCGCGAGGTGGTCATGGCCCAGGCCTAGCGATGCTTATCGACGCCGCCCCGCAGGCCGGTGATAGTTCCGGTGCGGCAGCGGCGCTCAGCAGAAGGCGGCGGTAACAGCAAAAGTGCTGTCACCGCCGCCTTGTATCGACTCGCTCGGCGCGCCGGCCGAGGTGGGCTAGTTGCGGAAGGTCTGCATCTTCGACGGTTTCCACAGCCCGGAGCGGGTGATGGTCTCGGTGTCGATCGCGGCCTCCTTAGGCGCCTCGCCCTCAGAGTTGGTGCGTAGTGCGTAGTACTGCAGGCTGCCCCAGTCGCGCTTCCAATCATTCTTCAAATAGCCCGGCGCCTCATAGGAGGTATTCACTGCCTCCGCGGTGCCGAGGGCGCCACCGCCGGTGAAGTCCTGGAAGCCCGAGAGGGATTCCTTACCGGGCTTATCCGGCGAGATTCGGTAGCGCGGAATCTCGGTGACACCGGCATAGTGGTCGAAGCTGCGCTGATCCGGGAACTGCAGCGCTACCGGCCAGTCGAGCAGGCCCGGGGTATCGCTGCCAATGAGCGTGTTCACGGAGGCCAAGGTGGGCACGCGCGGCGGGGTGAAGGCCAGCCAGTGGCCTGGGTAGAGGGAATCATCCTCGGCCTTGATGCGGATCACGTTGGCCTCATCGGGGAGATCGGCCAGCGGCACGCGCAGGTTGCGCCAGATATCGTCGCGGAAGGCGTCGATGGGCTCGTATTCGCCGAGCATTGTCACCGAGCCATCGGCGTCGCGGTGGCCGTATTCCACCACCAAGGTTTCGCCTTCGATGGGATCGCCATTGACGTCTTTGCGCTCGGTGGAGCCGGCGGCGGTAATCACCACGATGGGCGCATCCTCGCTGCGCTCGGCCGGCAGGGAGAACCAGTCACTGGTCACCGCGGCCGGGATCTGATCATTTTGGCGATAGGAGCCCAGCACCGGCACCTCTGCCGGGTCGAGGCCGAAGGGCAGTTTGGCGTGGGAGCCGTTGATACCGGTTGTGGTGTTGAAGCCGCCCTCGGTGCCCACCGGCTGGCCCACCACCGATTCCTGGATCTCGATATTGGTTTGGGGGCCGTCGAGCGCCTCCGCGGCGCTTTCCGGCCAGGCGCGGTAGCCGGAGACATCTAAGCGCACCGGCAGATTATTGGGCCCGAAGCCATAGGAGTTTTCGCCATTATCCAGCGAATCCTTCAAATCCTTGCCATCGGCAGGGGCGAGGAAGGAGTCATTGGTATTGGTCTCAATCACGGCGTCATTGGCCAGCTGGCCGGTGGTTCCACCCAGCTCGCGGACGTTGCCGGTGCCAATGGAGTACTGCGGCCACTGCTGCAAGAAGCTCTTGGCAAAGGAGCCATAGCTGATGATCAAAATGCCCACGCAGGCAATGGCGATGGGGGCGGCCAAGAGCTGGCCGGTCCGGGAATGGGAGGCCGCACTCTGGGCCTGCTTTTCCCGCTCGTTCTCGCGCTGGGCGGCGGCCATGGCCTCGTCCTTGGTGGGGTTTTTCGACAGCGCATCGGCCATGCGGGCCTGCCGGGCGGTGTCCTCTTGCTCCGCGGCGGAGACATTCTGCGGCCGCCGCAGTGTTTCGAGGAAGGAGGACACCACGGCGATACCAACCACCACCAGGGTGAATACGAGGGCGACGGTGGCGAACTCGATGCCGAAGATCTGCGGGGTCTTATCCCACCACGGCACACCGAAGCTGGAGACGTACCACCAGCCATTGATGCCGGCGAGGCTCACCGCGCCCACCGCCATGACCGCCGCGCCCAAGAAGAGCTGGGTGGAGCGGGATTGGCGGGCATAGTTGGCCAAGGACACCGCCGCCACGGCGGCCACGGCGGCGCTGAGCCCAGCCCACACACCGAAGTGGTGGGTCCACTTGGTGGGGGTGAACGTCATGAAGAACATGGCGCCGGCGAATACCAACAAGAGGCGGGTGATGGAGGCGGCATTGGTGCCCGGAATGGAGGTGGAGCGCACCTTGGTGTAGAGCACCACGGCGAGCGCGAAAAACGCCATGATCACGGGGAAACGGCGGGCCACCGAGCCGTCCACGCTGCCGAGCAGCAGGGCGGCATAGCGGCTGTACTCCTGGTACCAAGACAGGGAGGGGCCCACGAGTCCGCGCACCCTAGTGGACTCCAATGCGGAGGCCAGGGACTGATCGCCAAAGACGGCCACCATCACGGCGGTACCTGCGGCCAGGAAGGGGGCGATGATCGCCGCAACATTGAAGGCGGTGGGGCCGGAGCCCATGATCTGCAACCGCGCCACCAGGATCTTCACCAGGGCGGCGAGGCTGACGAGTAGCGCCGCCACGGCCATCAGACCGGTGGGCCCGGCCGAGAGCGAGAAGGCGGCGGCGAGCACACCGAGGGCAGCGGGAAAGAGACGGGAGGTGGCGATGGCACGCTCGAAGCACACCCAGGTAACAACCACGCCCAAGGCGATAATCGGCTCGGGGCGCAGGCCGTTGTTGTAGGCAGTCCAAAAAGCGAGGAACAGCAGCGCTGCGGACCAGCGAGCGATGCGTCGAGAAGCAACGGCCTTGCCGAGACGCGGCAGCATGGATTTCGACACAAACAGCCAGGTGAGAATGGCGGCCACCAGCTGCGGCAGACGCATCCACATCGAGGCGGTAGAGACCTGCGCCATCGCGGCCAGCAGATCATAGTAGGGGGAGCCGAAGGGCGATTCTGGCACGCCATACCAGCGGTAATAGTTGGCGATATAGTCGGCGTGCTCGCTGGCGCGGGCCATGGTGAGGATGAAGCCATCATCGGAGGTATTGCCACCAAAGACGTACCAGAAGGCGATACCGGCCAGTACCACGAGATCCGTGACGCGCAGCGTCTTCCACTCCGCGGGAATCTCCATAAAGCCGCGGCCATCGGCGCGATCCAGGCGGTAGAGCGCGGCCAAAGAGGCCAGGGTGAGCAGCACGCCGCCGATCATGCACGCCAGCTTCAGCGGAGTGGGCGAGGAGGTGAAGCGGGAGTTGATCTCCACCTGGGCGCTCAGCCCCTGATCCACCAGCGCCTGATAATTCTCGCCCGTGTCATCGAGCTCGGTGTAGATACCGCTGACCTGGGGGCGTTGATCCGTATCGACCTCTCCCAAGGTGGTGCCCCGGGCGCTCACGCTGGCGCCATCGGCCCCGACGGAGATATCCAGTACCTCGCCGCGGAGATCCTTCACCTTCTCCGGGGTGAGGCGCACCAGGATTTCCTTGAGCGTGGACACCACCAGATCGCCATCGGTGCTGCGGATCATGAGGCCGCGGTTGGCCGCCTCGGCGGAATCCTGCGGCAGCGTGGAGAGCAGCAGATTCTGGCCCTCGCGGAGATCATCCACCGCATCCACCGGCATGCGCACCTCCAGCTGCTCGGGGGCATAGGAGATGAGCGGGGCGTTGATGGATTGGAGATCGCCCTGCGGCCAGCTGAAGGAGGACTGCACCTGGTTGATGGGCATCAACGGGGTGAGCACAAACAGCACAAATCCCAGTAGACCAGTGATCACCGAGAACGCCTTGAGCCCCGTGCGTGGGGGGTGGGCGTGCTCGCTGCTGCCGAGAGAATCTGCAGGGTCAGATGAAGCGAGGACAGGAGTGGACATAAGGGATCATTGTACTTCCTCGCCGCCGCGGCCCCAGTCATGCGCGACCGAGGCCGTGACGGAAAGCCCAGCGTGCTAGCTGGATGTGGTGGTGCGCACAGCCACCACGAAGGGGCCGATCTGCTTCACCGTCCACGGCGCATTCGGCGCGTTAAACATCTCCGGGTTAAACCAGAGCGCGCGGAAACGCACATTCGGATTATTCGGGTAGATGTCCTCGGAGATGTCCAGCTTCCACGCGCCCGCCGGGGTGTCCACGGGCTGGTTGGTGCTGGGGGCAGAGGCCGTTCCTGAAGAGCCGGTGGCGCCGGTGGCGCCCGCCGCGTCCTCGCTCGACGCGGTGTCCCCCGCGCCCGCGCTCGGCGCCGTGACGTCGATGTCCTCTTCGGCGGGGGAGCCATCGAGCTGGCCGCGGAACACGAAGGCTTCTGGGGTCGAGAAGGCCCCATAGATGGGCGCATTGTCCAAAAGCGCGGCGAAGGCGCGGGGAGACATCATCGGGTCAAAGGAGGCCTGGGCCCATTTCTCCAGCTGCTCATTGCGCTGTCGGAACATCGCCAGCGGGTTGGCGTAGTGAGCGGTCATGCCTTGGTAGCTGAAGAAGGGGTAGAAGGAGAGCAGGTTGAACTCGTCGGTGACGATAACGGTATCCCCAGCGGGTTTGCCCAGCTCATCGGTGATGAACGTGGTGATATCGCCGTAGTAGCGGGCCGCGTTCGGCGGGTTGGAATCACCGCGCTGGCCATTGCCGTCGGTGTCGGTATAGGCAAAGTCCAGGCCGCGGGAGAGCTTATTGGGAATATCTTGGGCATAGGCCACACCACTCATTCCCAGCACGATCACCAGCAGCGCGGTGATGGAACTCTTCAGCTTCTTCGAGATCATCCGCGGATAGAGCTGATCCAGCCCCACCAGCCGCAGCTCCGCGATGCCGAGCACACCCGCGGTGGCCAGCTGCAGCGTGATCAGCGTTTCCAGGCGGAAGCCCAGCAGGGTATTACCGGCGAGGGTGACGATCATGGAGGCCACCGACCAGCCGTAATACACCACCAGCGAGAGCCCGAGGGCGCGGATATCGCGGTCGGCGGCGCGGATCACCAGATAGGCCACGCCGATCATGCACAACGCGCCCACCAGCGACAGGGAGAACATGGGCAGAGGAATCTCGGTGCCTTGGCGCGGCAGGTAGTGGGTGGCGCCGGAGGCGGAGGTGCTCTGGCCGCTGAGGATCGCGGCGATGTAGGGCCACCACACCACGGCGGCCACGGCGAGCGAGCTCAGGCCGATCACCACTAGCCGCAGCAGCGGCGCCACGGAGCGGGATCCCACCACGGCAGCAACGAGCGCCAGCAGCACCACCGAGAGTGCGATCACCGCGGTGAAGAGGGTGTACATGGATGCCGAGGCCCCGAGGTAGATCACCAGACCCAGCATGGACATCCGGGCCCCGTCGAGGGCGCGCCGGGCCAGCACTGCCGCGGCGGGAGCACCCATGGCGATGACGGCGGCATAGGGCTCGTGGGCGGCCACCACGAGGGTGATGGCGGTGGTGGTGAGCGCGATGGCGGTGGCCACCGGCAGCGAGCCGGTGATGCGCTGCCACACGGGCACGAGTACACAGCCCGCGGCGGCGAGCGTGATCAGCGACCACGGTTGGAAGGCCTCCCAGCCGGGCAGGTTCACCAGGTTGGCGAAGCGCCCGCCGAACCAGAACCACCCCGCCGGGTAGAAGGGAGGCATGTTGATGTAGTTCATATCCACCAGCCGCGCGGTGTCGGTCAGCCGGGTGAGGAACTGGGTGCGAAAGCCCTGGTCCACGCTGGCGCCATCGAGATACAGGCTGGTCGCCGAGAGGGGAATGCCGAGCGAGGACACCACCAGCCCGGCGGGGCTGAGATAGCACAGCGCGATGGTGAGCCAGCGCCGTAGTGGCGAGCGCGCCGTGGTTTCCCCGTGCCGCCAGGCGTGCTCGTCCTGCAGCCATAGGTACACGAAGGTGAGCACGGTGAGCAGCAGGATCACGGTGACGGCGGTGGAGGCCGCGCGCGATACATAGGAGGTGCCAAACGCGGGCAGATTGGTGGTTTTGAGTATCAGCCACGCCACATAGGTGGCGACGGCTCCGGCCAAGCCCGCCGCAAGCACCGATAGGGCCGCCCGCTTCGGCGTTAAGGCATCGGGGGCGTAGGGGGCGAGGCCATCAGGCTCGGGGTTATCCCGCGCCGGGCGGGGAGTGCGGGGAGCGCGCAGGGAGCCATCTGAGGCGGTGCTGGTACTCATGCATTTAGTGTGACACACCCGCGCGCGGGGAGGGAAAACATCCACGCTGCTCAGTTAATGCATCGCGGGGCTTATCGACGCCACCCTGCACGCCCGTAAATCACCCGCATACGCGACCGCCCCGCCGGCGATGCTCGTCCTTTGCGCACACCGGCGCAGACCGGCGGAAACCGGCGGAAAGCGTCGACAAGCGTCGGAGAACCTCGGGCGGGGCGGTAGGGGCGGCTGCGCGAGTCGCTAGCAGCCGCGGCAGGGCCTTAGAAGGGCAGCTTGCGGAAGATGGGCTTCGGTACGTGCTGCAGGATCATCATCACCGGCTGGAAGAGCGGGTGCACCCAGATCACGTCCTTATTGCTGTTCACGCCCTTGAACACGGCATTGGCCACGTCCTCGCGATCGACGGTGAGCGGGGCCTCGTCGAGTTCTTCGGTCATCTTGGTGCGTACCTGGCCGGGGCGCACCACGAGCACGTGGGCGCCGCTATCGCGCAGGGCCTCGCCGAGCTGCTCGTAGAAGGCGTCGAAGCCGGCCTTGGTGGCGCCGTAGACAAAGTTGGAGCGGCGCACCTTCATCCCGGCCACCGAGGACAGTGCCACGATGTGGCCGTGGCCCTGCTTCTTGAACTTCTGGCCCAGCAGGGTGCCCACGGACACGCCGCCGGTGAAGTTGATATTCGCGGCCTTGACCGCTTCCTGCTGGTTTTGCCACTGCTCTTCGTTATCGCCGAGGATGCCGAAGGCCACGATGGCCACATCCACATCGCCGGCGGCGAAGGCGAGATCAATCACGTCGGCGTGGGAGTCGGTGTTGGTGGCATCGAAGTCCAGCACTTCCACGGCGGAGGCGCCGGCCTTTTCCATGCGGGCGGTGGCCTCGGCGACGCGCGGGGAGTCCTCGCGGGCGGCGAGGGTCACTCGGGCCGGGCCTTCCTTGAGGAAGCGCTCGACGATGGCGAGTCCGATATCGGAGGTGCCGCCGAGCAGGAGAATATTTTGGGCTTGGCCTACAGCGTTCAGCATGTGGGTTCCTTTCTTGCGCGGGGCGTAAATTAACGCAGCTCGAGGCGGCGGCTCATGTCGGAGGCGAAGACACCGTGCGGGTCGATCTCGTTGCGGGTCTTCAGCCAGCCCTCCATGCCGGGGTACATCTGGTGGAAGTTCTCGGCGGTGGTGCGGGATTCCTTGGCCAGGTAGAGGCGGCCACCGAACTCCATCACGCGACGGTCCAGATCATCCAGGAACTGGCCGAGGCCCTTCTTGATGGGGAAGTCCACGCACACATTCCAGCCCGGCATCGGATACGACAGCGGGGCCTTATTGCCTTCGCCGAAGAGCTTGAACACGTTGAGTGCGGAGTAGTGGCCGGAGGCCTGGATGTCCTTGACGATGGACTTGAAGGGCTCCACGGCCTCGCGCGGCACCACAAACTGGTACTGCAGGAAGCCGCGCTTGCCATAGCCGCGGTTCCACTCGCCGATGAGATCCAGCGGCTGATAGAACTGGGTGAGGTTTTGCACCTGGTTTTTATAGGTGCCGGATTTGAGCCACCACAGCTCACCGATGGCCACCATGGACATCTTGTTCATGGTGAAGCTGGGGAAAATATCGGGCACGGTCACCAGCTGGGGGGCGTTGAACTTCAGCGGATCCTTCGCCAGCTTCGGGTTGAGCTCTTCCAGCTGGGCGAGGGTGGCCAAGGAGCCGCGGGAGATCGCGGCGCGGCCGAGCTTCGGCTCGGGCGAGATGGCATCAAACCAGGCAGAAGAATAGGTGTAGTTCTTCTCGGAGCCATCGGAGTGGAACTCGATGGTCTCGTCCAGGTTGGCGGTGAGATCGCCATCGGCAATGAAGTAGGCGGTCTCGGTGCGGGTCATCTTGATGCGCGCCCGCAGGATGATGCCGGTGAGGCCCATGCCGCCGACGGTGGCCCAGAACAGCTCGCCCTGCGGATCATCCGCGGAGCCCTCCGGCTCGAGGTGCAGGATGCGGCCATCGGCCACGAGCAGTTCCATAGACACCACGTGGTCGCCGAAGGAGCCGGCGGAGTGGTGGTTCTTGCCGTGAATATCGGGGCCGATAGCGCCACCGATGGTGACCTGGCGGGTTCCGGGCAGCACCGGCACCCACAGCCCATAGGGCAGGGCGGCCTTCATCAGCTGGTCGAGGGTGACGCCGCCGTCCACGTCCACGATGGCGGTCTCGGTATCGATGGAGTGGATGTGGTTCAGCGGGGTCATATCCACCACGAGGCCACCGGCGTTTTGCGCCGGGTCGCCATAGGAGCGGCCCATACCGCGGGCAACGATGCCGCGCTTGAGGTGGTTGGGCTTGGATTCGTTCTGCTCCGCCACGAGGGTGACGGCGCGAACGATCTCTTCCACATCGGGGGTGGACAGCACGTGAGCCGTGGTGGCGGCGGTGCGGCCCCAGCCGGTGAGGGTTGTGGCTTCTGTGTGCAGGGTTCCGTGGGCACCGTTCGAAGCAGCGGTGCTGGTCTTACCTTGTGTGCTCGTCATCGCTAAACAAGGCTACTCCGCAGGGCCGTGGTTGTGGGTTTCCATGCCCGTTTTGTTGAGTTGTTGTGAATAATCCAACATGCGCGCGGCGCCACCTCCCGCCGCCGCCATAGCCTCCCAGCTGAGGCGTGGCTGAGGTTTAGCCCTCGCCACACTCCGGCAAGAGGGAGGAGGGTTCGCCGATGGTCGTGATGAGCAGCTCGTCACGGGCACGGGATGCAGCCACGTAAAGCAGGGCGCGTTCCCGCTGGAGGGCGTCCTCGCGCTCGGCGTCGGGAAGCGGCATCCGCCCGCCGCGCCGAGGAATGGCCTGCTCATTGATGCCGTCGAGGATCACGTGGGTAAATTCCATGCCTTTGGCGTTGTGCATCGTCATCACCGACACCGGCGCCTCGAGGGTGGCGGCCCCGGAACGCAGGGTGCTGGTGGTGATACCGGCGGAATCCAAATGGCTGGTGCGCATGACCACGCGCCGTTTATCGCGGCAGAGCACGCCGATATGCGTGGAGGCACTGGCGTTGGTGCTCC
Organism: Corynebacterium sp. TAE3-ERU2; assembly: GCF_019209955.1. Lineage (NCBI taxonomy): Bacteria > Bacillati > Actinomycetota > Actinomycetes > Mycobacteriales > Corynebacteriaceae > Corynebacterium > Corynebacterium sp. TAE3-ERU2. Next base: position 153,554 of record NZ_JAHUTL010000004.1, read on the forward strand.
ACGCGGTGATGGCGCGCTCGATAGCGGCGTCTTCTTCCTCCGGGGTGGCGGCGTGCACGATCCGCGGCAGCGGGCCGGTGCGCACGGAGCGGTACCCGGTGAGGGTGTCCTCCTCGCCGCTGGAGTCCAGCCAGTGCACGCCCTCGAGGATGGCGGAGGCGTAGCTGAGGTTTTCCGCGGTGGTGCGGTAGTTCAGCCGCAGTCGGCTGGTGGCGCGGCCGCGGGTTTCAATGCCGAAGCGGCTCAGCGGCAGCTGATTGCCGTAGATCCGCTGGTGGGAGTCCTCGGCGAGGAAGATGTCATTCGGGCCGGGGGCCACACAGGCGCGGATGAAGCGCCAGTGCCCGGCGTGGAAGTCCTGGCCCTCGTCCACCACCACGTGATCAAAGAAGGGCTGCTGGCGGGCCTCCAGAATGTGGGCGGCCACCACCGCGAGCGCCGGATAGGTGAGGCGTTTCTGCTCGGAGCAGCGCCGGATGAAGGCCTTGACGATAGTCCAGACGATCTTGCGTTCCTTGCGGCCCAAGGGCGTGCGCCGGCCCGTGCGGGTGATGCGCAGATAGTCCTTCATCTCGGTAATGGAGTGGGCGAGGATGATATCGGTGAACTCATCGTTGAGGAATGCGGGATGCCGCTTGTCCTGGGGCAGGCCCTCGCCATTGAGCTCGGCGGCCAGCTCCCAGTTTTTGTGCACCTCGCGGTCATCGAGCGGCCGGGGCACAAAGGAGCTGCTGATTCCCAACGTGGCGTGGAGGGCGGCGTCGAGCTCCTCCTTATTGGCATTGGTGATGAAGTTGTAGATCGCCGAATCAATACCGTTGATCCACACCCCAGGGGTCCCGGGCATCCCGGCCTCTGGATAGGAGGGATCCAGCACATTCATCTGTGTTTTCAGCTGCCGCGCGAGATCCTTGGTGAAGGTGGTGAGGAAGATCCGCGGCACCGGCCCGCCCTGGGCGCCGTGGGTGTAGAGATACCGGGTGCGGTGCAGCAGCACCACCGTTTTGCCGGTGCCGGCGCCGCCGAGAATGCGGGCGCTGCCGCGGTGCTGGCTCTGCACGGCGCGCTGCTGGGAGGGGTGGAGGAAGGTGCGCCACTCGGCGAAGCTGCCTTCTTCCAAGATTTCTTTGAGATCCAGCTCGGAGGGGTCGATCCAGTAGCTGGAGCGCTGCAGCGAGTTGATGATGGTGTCATCACTGTCGGCGGTCTCGTCATCGGCGTCGATGCGCTCGAGCCCGAGGTCCTCAACCACCTCGGCGATGCTCATTCCCGCGAGCAGCCCCACGATGGCGTCGTGCTCGAACTCGGGGCGCTCGGCGAGCAGCTCTTCCAAGACGGTGTCGTTCTCGGCGGCTTGGACTGCGGCGATGGTATCGGGGGATAGGCCCAGCTCGGTGCGGAGATCCTCGGTACTGATATTCGCGTCGCGCAGGATGTCGCGCGGCGGTTTCTGCGGCAGCTGGGCGGGGGTGCCCACGTTCGCGTCCGACTGGTCTTTTTGGGCGTCGGCGAGCTGCTGGGCGGCGATTTCCGCAGCGCGCTGCTTGGCCCGGGATTCGATTTCCGCATCCAGTTCCGGAGACGTGGAGGCGCTCGGTGTGCCGCTGTTGTCGACGACCACCTCGCCAGTGGTGGAGTTGATCTTCACCGTCACTGTCTGCGCATAGGCGATGGCCTCATCGTGATTATCCACGTGCAGCAGCATGAACAGCCGCCCGTTCGAGCCATCGAGCTCCACGAGCACCGCGCGGTATTTGTCCGTCACCCGTCCGGTGCGCACCCGCGGATCGGCGGTGTTCTTCAGCGGCTTGATCCTTAGTGAAGGATGACTCGGGTCCTTTTGAATCTTCTCAATAAAGACCAGAATCTGTTTTTCCATCCCCGGAACGGAATGGAAATTCTTTCCTATCATCAGGGTGCTGCTCATTCACTTCACTCCATGTGCTGTCGCGATCGCTTATCGACGCCCACTCGCGCCGCAGTGGCGTATCCGTGTGAAGCACAGCTTAGTGAACGCGCCATCGCTGAGGGTTTCTTTCTTAGAGCCAACCCTGATCGCGGGCAACGCGGGCGGCCGCATAGCGAGTGTCGGTCTTATGCTTTCGCGCTGCTGCGGGTATCCACCCCGCTGAGCGCCAGCGTGGCTATCTCACACCTCACGCGGGGTAAGCGGGGGCTTTTAGCGCGGCTGGGGGAGCGCCGCGGCTACTGGCTGCGGCAGCGGCACATACTCCGGAACCACTGCCAGCACCGGATCGCTCACTGGTGGGGCGATATGGCCGAGCTGCTGATCCAGCACTTGGCGCGCCGGGTAGTTTATGAGCGAGAGACCGGCAGAGCCCACGGGGTTGGGCAGGCTCGGCGGGGCAGGAATGTGCTCGCTGGGGCCGAAAGCAGACTGCACATCGTGGGTGAGTTGCGCGGCGGAGCCATTGGTGGCGGCCGCCACGGAGAAGTCACGGCCATAGCTGGCGGAGGCGTGGAAAGAGCGGCGATCATCCGACCAGCCCCACTTGGTGCCGATCACCCCAGGCAGCGTGGAGGTGCCAAAGTTCTGGGCATAGCCATCGGCCGCCACGGGGGAGGCGGTAGCGAGGGCTACGAGTACCGGATCGGTGGGGTTCTCGCGCTTCTTCGCCTCAAGGTATTTCACGCTATCTGCCGTGGAGGTAGTGGAATTACCCCAGTGGGCCGCACCGTGGGTGTCATGCAGGCCATAGGTGCGGGCAGTGGCGTTGATGGACTGCGGATACTTCGCATAGAGCTGGGAGGCGATGCGATCATCCGAGGTGCGCAGCATCTGGGTGGCCTGCGCTTTTTCTTCGGCGGTGCCGTGGCTAAAGACGTAGTCGGCGATGTACATCTTCACGATCGACAGCCCGGGGCGGGACTCATGCTCGTTCGCGGTGCCCGCATGGAATCCGGTGGGGGTGTGCTCAAAAGAGATCTGGGTGCGCGCCGGGGCGTCGATGGTGCCATTGGGGTTGGTGCGTGGTACCGGCGCCGCCGCAACCGAGATGGCCAGTAGCGGGGCGGCGGCCGAGGCGATCACCGCCGTGGATACAGCCGACACAACGCGGCGGGATACGCGGGGAAGACGAGAGGGAGCGCGATGACATCCAGACATGGTGTTCAGTATATGCCTCGAGGCTAGGTGCTGGAAGGCAGTGTTATATGCGGCTACCGTGCACGGGCCTCCTCGCCCCAAGGTGGCTAGGGCGGCGCTTCCGCGCTCTCATAGTAGATACGTGCTGGTAGCGCGGGCCTCTGGCTGATGATCGCACTCGTAGTCAGCGATCAACCAGGATCGCCTCCATGGGCGCCGGTGATGCCCACCCGTCACCACATTTCGGTGTGGCCTCTACGGAAGCTCAGGCGGTTCCGGCATCTCTCCTTCATAAGACACGTGATCGCCATTCCAGTAGTAGACAACCTCCTTGGTGAAGGCGTACATGTTCGCTAGCGGTTCTCCTGAAGCTTGAAAGGCTTTGCTGTCCACAAAAGACACGCGAACGCCGTTGGGATCCGCTGTGGCGCCCGCGATTGCTAAGAGATTGTCACCGGCGAATTCCTGGAACGAACCCTTGTGGAAAAGTGCAACCTGTAGGTAAGCGCGCACATCATTATTGTCAAGCAGGATGTACGACATATCACTATCTGGGTCGTACTCCGAGCTATCAGAGACAACCCAACTGCCACTGCCGAATGTTGTTTCTGCCGCGGCTAATGCGAGTGCTTCGGCTTCCGATGTCGAGGCCCCGGCCGGGCTCTCAGGGCTACTACTCTCAGAGCTAGGAGACGGCGGCGCGCTGCTCTCGGTCGATTCATCTGGGGCGATGGTCGTTGTTGAGGTTTCGATGACGGTGGTGGTCGTAGCCTCACTAGTCGATGGGGCTGCTGTGGTGTCATTGTCATTGCATGCTGTCAGTCCAGCGATGCACAGCCCCGCGGCGAGGGCTAGTGCGGATGCCTTCGTGGCTGTCGAGTAGGTGGTGCGGGTACTCAATGAATTCACCTTCACTAGATAGGCGTGAAAAAGAAGCGAGCTCTCCACCACGTCGGTGACGTGGATGGTCTGATGCGCCCTCCGGTGGTGCCGATGGCGCACTTGTGCACACGCTGCTCGGCCCCTCGGTGGGGCGTCATAGATCTCCAATTTTACTTACTCAACGTCCAGTAAAGGCGGTTTTCCGCCGCCAATATGTGGGCTATTAGCTCGCTTGTGGAGCAGGGGGTTAGTGAGGGGCTCTGGTTGGCCGAGGACGCCACAGTGTCCACTCGCCACGGTGACGGTGATGGCACGGGAGCTACGTCGGAAAGAAGCTGCCTGGCCTGCAGATTCCGTCGTTGAGCTGCAAACGTGCGGCGAACATCGACAATTTCCCTGGCATGCAGGCCTGGTGGTGCGAGGTTTTTAGCGCCCATCGCAGCAGCGCCCCAGCCGGCGGAGCTAGTGCGGTGCGGCGGGGGCGCTGAATCGGAGGCGACGAGGGGTGGTTAGTCGATCAGGCGCTCTCCCGTGGAGGGGGAGAAGAGGTGCTGCTTATCGGGAAGAATGCGCACGTAGATCGTGCCATCGCCCTTGGTCACAGTGCGCGGAGGCACACGCACGATGAGGGTGGAATCGACGGAGCCCGACTTCGGTGCCTTCTCGGGGTCGGCGCCGGCCAAGGAGCCATAGACATAGGCGTCGGAGCCCAGCTCCTCCACGAGGTTCACATGCAGCGGAATGGCGCCGGGGGTGTCGGCGGACACCAGCTCGAGAGATTCGGGGCGGAAGCCCACGGTGAGAGTGCCCTGGTCCTCCTCCTTCAGGGCGCTGATGGCGTCGCGGGGCACGGGGATCTCCGCATCGCCAAGCACCGCGCGCTCACCCTGAATGGTGAAGGTCCCGAAGTTCATCGAGGGCGAGCCAATGAAGCCAGCGACGAATTCATTGGCCGGCTTGTCATACATTTCCTCTGGGGTTCCGACCTGCTGGAGAATGCCGTCCTTGAGCACCGCAATGCGATCGCCCATGGTCAGCGCCTCAGTCTGATCGTGGGTGACGTACACGGTGGTGGTGGCCAAGCGTCGCTGCAGATCCGCGATCTGGGTGCGGGTTTGGATGCGGAGCTTGGCGTCCAGGTTGGAGAGCGGCTCGTCCATCAAAAAGACCTGGGGCTGGCGCACAATGGCGCGGCCCATCGCCACGCGCTGGCGCTGGCCGCCGGAGAGGGCCTTGGGTTTGCGGTCGAGGAACTGGGTGAGGTCAAGGATGTCCGCGGCCTCTTCCACCCGCCGGTTGATCTCTTCTTTGGCGGCTCCCGCGATCTTCAGGGCGAATCCCATATTGTCCCGCACACTCATGTGCGGATAGAGGGCGTAGTTCTGGAACACCATCGCGATATCGCGGTTCTTCGGCTGCATCGCGGTCACATCTTTGCCGCCGATCAAGATCCGGCCGGCATTCACATCCTCCAGGCCTGCGAGCATGCGCAGCGAGGTGGATTTACCGCAGCCGGAGGGGCCGACGAGAACGAGGAACTCGCCGTCCTCAATGTGGAGGTCGAGCGAGTCGACGGAGGGCTTTGTCGCGCCGGGATAGACGCGCGTCGCCTTATCAGATGTCACAGTTGCCATGATCTGGCACACCTTTCTTCACCGGCAGGTACGTGCCGGACGATCCGTTGTGAAGGGGGGTATGAGCAGGCCGCGGAGCAGCCGGCTATTTCTGCCGAGCGATTCGTGCCACACGAAGCACTCCCCATCGATTGTGACACAGTTTTATGGCTCTGAGACGCTGAACCCATAAGGAATCTCTTTGTGGCAGGATTTTTCCTAGTGATAGTTATCTCCCGAGGGGAAGGAACACAGCAGCATGCATGCTTGGCAACGCCGCGGCATTGCCTACGGCGGCGACTACAACCCGGAGCAGTGGAGCCCCGAGACCGTTGATGAGGACATCGCCCGGATGAAGGACGCGGGAGTCACCATGGTGAGTCTCGGGGTCTTTGCCTGGGCGGCGCTCGAACCGGAGGAGGGACGCTACACCTTCGAGTGGTTCGACCGTGTGGTGGACAAGCTCGAGGCGGCGGGAATCGACATCGACTTGGCCACGGCCACCGCCTCGCCGCCGGTGTGGTTGGGCCAAACCTACCCCGAGACGCTGCCCATGACGCGCGAGGGCGTGGTGTGGGGCCATGGCTCGCGGCAGGCATTTTCGCCCGCCTCCACGGTATTCCGCGAGAAGGCCTGCGCCCTCATCACTGAGCTGGCGCGACGCTATGCCCACCGCGAGCATGTGGTGATGTGGCACGTGGGCAATGAATACGCCTGCCACACCTGGGAGTGCTTCCGCCCCGAGAGCCAAGAGGCCTTCCGCACCTGGCTGAAGCAGAAGTATGGCTCTATCGAGGCGCTCAATCATGCCTGGGGCACCGCCTTTTGGTCGCAGACCTACACCGATTTCTCCCAGGTGGCGGCCCCGAATCCCACCCCCACCCTGCACAATCCGGGCCATGTGCTCGATTGGAAGCGCTTTAATGATTGGATCATCCGAGATCTCTATATCGCGGAGCGGGATGCGATCCTCGCCGTGGACCCGGATGCGATGGTGACCACCAACTTCATGGGACTGTTTCCGAAGCTGGATTATTTCGCGTGGGCAGAGGAGGTGGGGGTGGTATCCAATGACTGCTACCCCGACCCTGCCGATCCGCGCGGGATTGAAGAGTTCGCGCTCAACGCCGATCTCTCGCGCTCGTGGGCGAAGGGCAAGCCGTGGATCCTCATGGAGCAGACGGCCGCGATGGTGCAATGGCGGCCGCGTAACTCACCGAAGCGGCCGGGCCAGCTGGCGTTGTGGAGCATGCAGCAGATCGCGCGTGGCGCAGATGCCATCTTGTACTTCCAGTGGCGGGCGTCCACGGCCGGCAGCGAAACCTATCACTCCGGCATGCTGCCGCATGTGGGTCCGCAGAATCGCTCCTGGAAGGAAGTGGTCTCTTTAGGGTCGGATCTGAAAAAGCTCGCCCCCGTGGTGGGCACCCACACCGAGGCCACTGCCGCGGTGCTGCTGGACTGGGATGCGCTCTGGGCGCGGCAATCCTGTGTCGGCCCCACGGAGGATGATCCGCTCTTCGCGGTGCGGCAGTGGTATTCCACGCTCTTCAACCAGGGGCACGTGGTGGACTTCGTCCAGGGGGCAGATATTGCCGATAGCCCCCACTCCTTGATCGTGGTTCCCGCAGAATTTCAGATCACCGAGGAGACGGCAGAGAACCTCCTCGCTGCTTCTCGACGCGGCGCTCAGGTAGTACTAGCCGCACGGACAGGAACTCAAGCCGCGGATGGGCGCGCCGTTGCCGGCTATCTCTCTGGCTTCCAAGAGGCGCTCGGTGCCCGCGTGATGGACATTGCCCCGCTCACCGGCCCCAGTGCTCTGACCTTTGATCCCACCCACGAGCCCACCGGCCCCTTCGATCGTATTTCCGCCGCGGTCGGCACCCCTGGCGCCGCAGAGCAGCTGGATATTAGCCTCGGCCAGGAATTGACCGAGCAGCTGGATGGGTGCGCTCGCGCCACCGGTGGAATGTGGGCCGAGGAGCTGGCCGTGGATGGCGCAGAGGTGCTGGCCACCTTCGCGGACGGCGATCTCGAGGGTTTCCCGGCGGTGATTCGCTCCGCTGTGGGCGATGGCGCCCTCTGGTACGTGGCGACGGATGCCGAGGGGGCATTGCGCCACGCCATCCTGCGCGCCGCCGCTGGCGCCGCGAATGCCGCGCCGGCACTCCTCGGGGCGCCGGCGGGCGTGGAAGTGGTGCGACGGGAAGGATTCACCTTCCTGCTCAACCACTCCGATACTGAACAGGAGGTGGGTTCTGTGGAGCCCGGCACCGATCTGCTCAGCGATACACCCACCGGCGAGACCGTGCTGGTCGCGCCCCGCTCGTCGGTCGTGATCCGCCACTAGAAACGAGCGGCCAACGCCGCTATCGCTGCCCACGCGCCCCGTACCTCCTCGGTACGGGGCGTTTTTCTGTGCAGCCGCCCCGAGGCACTGGGGTGGCAGGCTGCCCCCGCAGCGCCCCCGATATAGGGTGTGTGGTCGCTCTGAGCTGTGGGTGTTTCCTAATTCACTATGGCGAGGTGAACGAAGATTTCCCCAGAAAAGTTGTGCTGAGCTGCGGGGTAAGGGAAGTGAGAATAAGGCTCGTGCCGGAAGTGCGCAGCTGAGAAGAAAGTATGGCGCACCCCCTGCCGGACGTCTGATGTGTTGGTTATCATTGAGGAAGTCAAGGTGTACTGCGCACCACAATGGGTGCGCCTCGCTCCGGTCCGCCCCCGCTTACCCCCAAGCCACATCCCGTGGGCCAGGGAGATCGCACCTTTTGTCCAAGGAAGGATCAGTTTCATGAGTGAACATTCCCGCGGCGCGCGTCGCATGTTTGTGAAGACAGCGTGCGTCCTCGCGTCCAGCAGCCTGGTGCTCACCGCCTGCTCCGGCGGAGATGACGGAAGCTCCACCTCCGCAGCAGAAGGAGGCTCCTCCGAGGGCGGAACCATCGAGTACTGGCACCGCCTGCCCGATAATGCCGGGGCTACGAAGGTCAATGACATCGTGGCCAAGTGGAACGATGAGCACCCCGATATGCAGGTGAAGGCCACCAAGTTCGAGGGCGATGCCGACGACTCCTATAACAAGATCGACGCCGCCATCAAGGCCGGCACGGCCCCCTGCCTGGCCCAGGTGTCCTACTCCGAGATGGCGCAGCAGCTCGTTGCCGGCCATGTGGAAGACATCGCCGAGTACGCCAAGCAGTACGAGGACAACTACCAGCCGGGCGCATGGGGCGGTGTGGTCCTGGGCGAGGGCATCTACGGCATCCCGCAGGACACCGGCCCGCTGGTGTACTTCTATGACAAGGCTGCCTTCGAGGAGCTCGGCATTGACGTGCCCGAGACTTGGGAGGACTTCACCGAGGCCGCCGAAAAGGCCAAGGAAGAAGGCAAGTACATCGGCGTCTTTGAGCCCGATGAGGCCGGCGCCATCATGGCTGGTCTGTCCGCCGCCAACGGCGCCGAGTGGTTCGCTACCGAAGATGATTCCTGGAAGATCGACATCGACGGCGATAAGACACAGCAGGTTGCCGAGCTGTGGCAGGGTCTGCTGGACGATGAGCTCGTGGCGAACTACGAGCGCTGGGGCGATGACTTCAAGGCTGCGTTGAACGGCGGAGAGATCATCGGCACCGTGGGCGCGGGCTGGGAAGTCTCCCTGCTGCCCGAGGATCTTCCGGACGGCGCCCAGTGGGGTGTGGCGCAGCTGCCCGTCTTTGATGGTGCAGATCAGATGAGCGGCCCCGATGGCGGTTCGGCTATTTCCGTGCTCAAGGGATGCGAGAACCCCGAGGGTGCCACCGAGTTCGCCAACTGGTTCAACACCCAGATTCCGGAGCTGACCACCCAGGGCTTGCTGCCGGCAGCCAAGGGCGATGTGACTACCCCGGAGGATCTGCAGAAGGTCTATGGCGAGGACAACGTCTATGAGACGATCGCCGAGGCCAATGCGAACATGAACCCCAATTTCGCCTTCTCCCCGACCTGGCCGGTGGTGAAGCAGCAGATCAACACTGACGCCGGCAAGGTGGGCAGCGAGGGCATGACCCTCGACGAGGTGCTCACCAACGCCCAGAAGCAGGGAGTGAGCTCGCTGAAGGACGCAGGCGTCAGCGTCAAGGAGTAGGCACTACTCCTCCTAGCGGGAGCTAGATAGTTCCACGAACTCTCAGGCGAGGAGGGCATAATCTTCCCCGCCTGAGAGTGCTCGTGGTGCCGGCTCTCCGCTCGTCCCCATCTCTCTGTGGCTGCCGCGACGCTGTGCACAGTGTGTATCGCCCGGCTGCGGCTCCCACGTGCTTTACGTTCATTGAAGGACATCCTGTGGCACACACTGACACACATGCTGTGGCCAAGCAGAATGCGTCGGTTATTAAGGCGCGGCGGCGACGCTCGGCGATGTATGGGTGGGCATTTTTGGCCCCGTTCGCCATTTTGTTTATCGCGATCTTCTTGGTCCCCATCTTCACCTCTATCTACAGCAGTTTCTTCCTCGAGAAATCCTCCGGCGGCCTCTATGGAACGAAGGAACTGTCCTTCGTCGGCTTCGAGAACTACTCCACTGTGCTGCATGACAGCCGTTTCTGGCACGGCATGGGCCGAGTGATTCTCTTTGGCGCCTTCCAGATCCCCATCATGATCTTCGGCGCCCTCGCGCTGGCGCTGCTCTTGGATTCGCTGGCCGCCCGCTATATCGGCTTCTACCGCCTGGCCTACTTCTTGCCCTATGCCATCCCTGGCGTCGTGGCGGCAATGGTGTGGACCTACCTCTATAACCCCACGCTGAGCCCCATCATGAAGGGGCTGTCGGCCATCGGCATCGATATCAATCTCTTCGACACCAATATCGTGCTCGTCTCCATGGCGAACATGACCACGTGGACCTTCACCGGCTACAACATGCTGATCTTCTTGGCCGCGCTGCAATCGATCCCGCACGATCTCTACGAGGCGGCGCGGATCGACGGCGCGAATGAGTGGACCATCGTGCGCCGCATCAAGATCCCGATGGTGAAGAACGCGGCCCTGCTCGCGGTGCTGCTCTCCATCATCGGCACGGTGCAGCTGTTCAATGAGCCGACCGTGTTGGCCACCGTGCAACCGTCGATGGGCGGCGATTACACCCCGATGATGCTGGCCTATAACACCGCAATGGGCACGCTCAGCCCCTCCGGTTCCGGCCCGGCCTCCGCGATCTCGATTGTGATGGCTTTGCTTTCCGGCATCATGGCCGCGGTATATGCCGTCGTGCAGAGGAAGTTGGATAAATAAATGTCTACTCACACCACGAATACGACGCCGGACTCCGCCACCGTGAAGGGCCCGAAGGACGTGAAGGGCCCGAAGGGCACCCTCCCCGATGGCCGCACCTATCGCAAGAGCAAGTCCAATGTGGCCTTGTCCATGCAGCCGACCGCGACTGCCAAGATGGCTACCCGCATCACGCTGGTGATTGTGGCTATCTACTTCCTTTTCCCCGTCTACTGGCTGGTCGTGTCCTCCACCAAGGCCACCGGCGATCTCGTGACCACCAATGGGTTGCTGCCGGCCGAGCCGCATCTCGCCGAGAACTTTAACTCGCTCACGAACTACGGCACCGGCGATTTCTGGCGCTCGATCCTCAACTCCGTGCTCTACTCGGGCGGCTCCGCCATCATCGGCGTGCTCGTCTCGGTGGCGGCCGGGTATGCGATCGCGAAGTTCCGTTTCGCCGGGCGCAATGTGGCGCTGGTGGTGATCATGGGCGGCTTGCTCATGCCCGTGGCGCTATTGACCGTGCCGCTCTATCTGCTCTTCAGCCAGATCGGGCTGGTGAACACCCCCTGGGCCATCATCCTGCCGGGTGCCGTGAGCCCCTTCGGTGTATTCCTGGCACGCATTTATGCGGAGACGGTGCCCGATGAGCTGCTCGAAGCGGCCCGCATCGATGGTGCCGGCGAGTTCCGCATCTTCTTCACCATTGTGCTGCGGCTTTTGGCCCCGGCCATGGTGACCATCTTCCTCTTCATCTTCGTGGCGGCGTGGAATAACTTCCTGCTGCCGCTGATGATGGTGACCGATCCGCACCTCAAACCGGTGACGGTGGTGCTCTACGGCATGATGAGCTACTTCAATGCCGATAAGGGAGCGGTCTTGCTGGGCTCGCTCATGGGCGTGCTACCGATGATCATTCTCTTCCTCGGCCTGCAGCGCTTCTGGCAGTCCGGCCTCTCCGCTGGAGCCGTCAAGGGCTAAGCCTTCGTCGCGGACCCACCCCATCCCCTCCCTCATCCCTCGCGGATAGGGGAGGGGATAGCTATGGGTACCACACCCTGCGCACGCTTATCGACGCCCACCTCCGGCGCATGCGCCTAATCGCGCAGGCGCTGGACTACCTCCGGCAGGTTCTCCGCATCGCTGAGCTCAGCGATGGTGATACTCAGCCACGGCGCGGCGAGCTCATTGTCGTCGAAGAGCAGCGCCAGTTTCTGCTCTGTGTCTTCGAGCTCCCACACCGCAATGGTGGACACGCCGTTGATCTCATCGCCGATATTCTCGGGCGCGGCCACCCCGGCGCGTGCGAGAACACGCAGCGCGGCCACCGCCTCCTCATCGTCCTCCCACTCTTCGAGTACCTCGGCCCATGCGTCGCTGATCTCGGAGGTGTGAGACGCAGCCGCGGTATCCGCCGCAGCCGGGCTCGCAGCAGCAGCTGCGGGCACTGCCGCCTCCACTGCCGAGAGCTCGCTGTCATCCCGCACATCAATAAGCACGCTGTTATTGCTGAGGAAGCCTAAGTTCGAGATGTGCAAGAAGCGGTTCCAGCTGTCTTTGTCCGAGCCCTCCTGGTCTGGAATAAAGCTGATGCGCACGCCCTTGTCCACGCGGCGCAGATCCACCGCCGGTCCCAGCAGCTGGGGGCCCTGTTCCTGGGCGGCCCAGGAGATGTGGAAGGCCGCGGCCTCGCCGAGCTTATCCCAGCGATGGGTGGGGTGATGCAGAATTTCCAGCAGCTGCGTCATGGGATCGCGCAGCAGCAGCTCGTGGAAGGAATCCTGGAGCCGCAGCTTCTCATTGAGCACCCCACGCAGCTGCCCCACATACCAGCGGGGCGTCTGGGTGGCGCCGGTGGTGGCCGTGGCGCGCCGGGCCTCGAGATCCTTGTAGGTAATGGACCACGGGTACATGCCGCGGCGGGCCAGCTGTGACCGCTTGGCGATGTCCCCAGCCACCCGGTTGTGCAGCTGGCTGGCGTGATACTGATAGCCGTCGAGATAGGCGGCCACGGTGCTCACGGTGGCGTTATCGGTTTCAAAGTAGAAGTCGGGTTTGGTTTCTACCAGATCCTTCTGCTCGTGCATGGTCCACTGGTGGGGCGAGTTCGGGAAGCTGATGGTCCAGCGAGCATTGTTGCCCACTGTTTGCTCCTGCACGCGCGCGCCCTTGGCCTTGAGATCGGCGCGCAGCTGCTCGAGGAACATCACCTCGAGTGCTGAGCGGCTATCCGGCTCTGGGGCTTCCTCGGTGATGTGGCCCTCCCAGAGGTTCTCCTCGCGCAGCGGATCGACGCTGTCACCCGGGTGGAGATCATCCACCAGGATTTTGGTGATCGCCGCCAGCGCTGATTCCCGCGAGGTCTTATCCACATCACTGCCGGCGCTAAAGGGCAGTAGGCACTCGGGGCAGGCTTGGCGCTGATCGTTCTGGCAGGGGCAGTGCTCCAGCTTTTCATAGGCCTTCAGCAACAGGCGGCGAATATCGGCCGAGGAGGTGAATTGCGAGAGATAGCCGGTGCCGCCCGGGATCGTGTCATGCAGCAGCAGCATGGGGCTCACCTTGCCGTGGGTGCTGGCACGGACCGGCGCCACATCGAGGTGATCGGGGTTGCCGCCGAGGGCCAGTTTGAAGCCCATGCGGATCGTGGCGATGAGGCTCGGGGTGGCGTTCTCATCGGCGGCGGCAATGCTGGGCGGCAGGTGCATGAGCACGCCTTGGGTGGTGAGAGTGCGCCCCAGGGCGAAGGCGATGGTGTCCTCCTCGGCGGCATTGCGCAGGGAGCACCAGGGCTTGTGGTCGCGCCAGTGATTCGATCCCGCCTCGGAATCCTTGTGGCCGCACTCGCGGCACACGCGAAACATGGGAGTTTCTACTTCGGCGCCGCACAGGGATTGGCGCATTCCGCCTTGGGCGCGGCCCAGGTTCAGCCAGCGCATGTTCACCGAGGGCAGGTAGCGGATACCGAAACCGGTTTCGCGCAAGAACCATCCCTCGCCATAGCCGCCCTCGGGCACCACCATGGACAAAGCGCGCTCGAAACGCACCGAGGTGCGATCGTCTTTGGCATCGGTAATCGCGGAGCGCGAATAGTCCACGCTGGCGTAGACGCGCGTCATTTCCACCACGTTGATCACCTGCGCGGCGTCGGCAAAGCGAGCGTCGCCGCAGTGTGGGCAGGGCAGCGTATCCGTATCCGGGGTTTCTACCCGCGAGTAGGAGCAGCTGGGGCAGAGCCGCCACTGTTGCACAGCGGCGTTATCCGGTCCGAGCTCCACCGAGTCCACCGTGGCGGCAATGCCTTGGGCATAGAAGGTGGCGTCGGGGGCGAGCTCGAAGAGCGCGGAGGAGATACCGCGCGAATAGTCGCGGGCATGCGTTTCGATCTCCCCGGTATCGGCGTCGGTGCGCGAGATCGAAAGGTGAAACTCCACGGTCTCATCCAAGAGCGTGAAGTTCGGCAAAAGGCCCGCGCGCTCCATCACGGCGATCCAATATTCCTCCTCGAACTCGGAGGTCAGCTGGCTGTTGATGAAATTCGCCGCCGCCCGGGTTTGGCGCAGCTGCAACTCGGTTTCCTCATCGGCGCTATTGCTTTCGGCGACGCGGTTGAGTTCATCGAGCGTGGCATGCACCGCCTTTTTGCGCTCGAGGAGCATTGCGCGGTGGGATTGCCAAGTGCTGCGGCTCTCGCGCAGCACGGCCACCGCCTGGGTGGTGGCCCACTCCCGCAGCTCCTCCTTCACGGCCTGGGGCGCAAACTCGCCCAGGCTGTCCAAGAATGCCTCGAGCTCAGCGTCGATCCCCGCCTCGATGCGATCGATCAGCGCGGCCACCACCGTGCCCTCGAAGTCCTGCAGGCCATAGCCGAAGACGGACTTCGCGCGCGTCGCCGACACATTCACCTCGGCAAAGTCCATGGTGTCGATCACATAGGCCAAGAACTGCCGGTGCAGAATCTCTCGCGCAGACAAAAAGGCCGCCGGCGGCTGCACCACACCATTGATGGTGCTCAGCGGCCGTTCCAGCCTAGCCAGCGCCTTCCCGCGCCCGCGGGTCACAGCGATCACCAGCGAGTTGCCGCTCAAACGCCCAGCGCGGCCCACGCGCTGCACATAGGAGGCCACAGAATCCGGCAGGGAGGCCAGCATCACCGTGGACAGATCCCCGATATCGATACCCATCTCGAGTGTAGGGGTAGCCACCAGCACATTCGGCGCATCCGGTTGTTGCTTATCGACGGCCGCCTTGAACTGTTCCTCGATCTCTAAGCGATCCGCGGTCGCGAGCAAGCTCGTGTGCTCGCGGCTGATGACCGTGCGGGAGTCCCGGGAGCTATACAGGCTGCGGTAGTAGTTGTGCGGATTAGCCACTACCTCGAATCGGCCCTCACAGCCGAGCGAGTGGCAGGGGGTGTGGGACAAGAGTTCGCGGCCGTGGGCGTCCACGCCGAAACGACGGTGGCACACCGAGCATTCGAGGATGCCGGGATCGGGTTCGTGCACCACGCGAATGCGCGAGGACTCGAGATAATACATGGTGGCGCCGGTGTTGGACTCCAGGCTGCCCACGATGCCCTCTGCGGCCAAGAGGCGAAAGAGCGCGGTGACCGCCCAGGCGGCATGGCGGGTATCAATCCCTAAGTGGGTGGCGCTCCAGCGGGCACACCAGCCGCGCTCCTCCGAGAGCGGCAGCACCGAGTTCTTCGATTTCGCGCCAGCGAGTTTTCCGCCCGCACGGGGAAAGTGCGGGGCGCCGCCTTGGGGGAAGCGGGGCACGCCTTGGGCGGCGGCTTCGCGGCGATAGAGCATGTACTCATTGCCATCGTCTTTGATGAAGGCACGCAGCAGCTCGGTGTAGATACCGCCGCTGAGGCGGGTGTATTCCAGCAGGCCGCGGGCCCAGGCCAGCTCGCTGCCGGCGCCATCGAGTGCGTCGCCGGTGGCGGGGTCATGGGAGATAAACGCCGCCATTTGCGTCTCGCCGAAGGCGCTGCGCAGAGCCTCTTTAGCGATGGGCTCCAGCACCGCATCGTCTACGTCCACGCCCACGGAGACTGTTCCGGTGGAGACCAAAGAGCGGGGCAGATCGGCGCGATCACCAAACTCGAGAGCCACATCCAGCTCGAGCACCTTGGTCAGGCGCTTGGTGGCCTCGCCGCGCTGCCCCGAGGAATAGCTGGGATCCCAGAAGGGCGCGAAGCGTTTATTCTCCGCCACCCAGGGCGGCAGGAGCTCAAAGCGGGAGCGCGCCGGGACCTCATCCGCATCGGCGGAGGCAATGAGCTGCTTGGGCAGGGTGTCTAGGGTGGTCGCTTCGTCGATGGCCGCATTGGTGCGGCCACGGAAGGCGAAGGTGCGGGCGCGGGATTGCATGAACCCGGCGCGGTGCGCGGCATCCTGCACGGAGTCGGTGAATACCAGTGATTTCTTCTCTGCGGCGTCCACATCGTCCATGCCGAAGAGATTGGACACGGCCACGGAAAGCAGCGTGGCCACGGAGGAGCCGAGGAAGCGGATGGAATCGCGCTCCCCGCAGGAGGGGCAAACGTTCTGGCGGGCAAGCTCGTCTACGTCCTCGCCGCCATAGGTGAGAACCCGCACCACGCCACCGAAGTCCAGGTGTTCCTCATCGGGCTCGCTCACGCTCAGCTGCGCATTGGGCAGATCCAGCCAGGCCAGCATGGAGTGGTCCTCGGCCATGCGATCGCGTCCCAAGCGCAGCTCACTGGAGGCGTCGATGAGCGGCCGCATCATGGTGCGTTTACGCACGCTATGGCCGCGGATGGTTTTGGGGTTGGTTTCGATGCGCTCATCGCCGGGTTGGACGCTGACCATCCACCCCGAGCGCCCGCAGTTACGGCAGTAGCAGGCCGGCAACCAATTTCCCTCGGTGGTGCCGTTATCGGACCAGCGAAACATTGCCGCCCCGGCGGCGTTGAGCTCCACGGCGCGGTCGATGCGCGATACCTCCCGCACCCATAGGTGGGTCTCTACCCCGGGGAATTTCTTGCCGTGCCAGCCATGCAGCGCCCCGAACTCGGCGCGCAGGTGCGCGATCAAGGTCAGGGTGTGGGCAATAAAGGTGGCTGCGTCCGCGCCAAGCTGACGTAGCGTTTCGGCATGGAAGAGCTGGGCATCCAGCGGAGTCTCGTCCTTTTCGAAGGATTCCGTTATCGCCACCGGCCGGCTCGTTGCCTGCAGCAGCTGAAGAACCCACTCATTGCGCGCGGCCATCGCAATCGTGTGCTCCACGGAGGTCTCCGCGTCTAGGCCGAGTAGTTTTTTGCCGAGCACCCGGCGCACGATGCGGTCGTGCTCCACATGTTCCTCGGCCTCGGTGGCCTTTTCGATCGCACGATTCATCTCCTGCATCGCCGCGGCCGTCGGCGCGGGCGTGGGCTCGGCCTCGATCCCGGTGAACTCGGCAATGCTGCGCTGCCACTGTTCGATGGTGAGCACGGTTTCGCGCACCACGGAACTCGGTGGCAGCTGTTCGCCGAAGATAGTGTGCGCGAACTCGAGCATCTCTGTGGGCGCGGAATTCTTATCGCCCAGTGTTGCGGAGGTAGCCACCGGCGTGATCCGCCCCAGTGGGCGGGCCTTGTCCTCCTCGCTTAACTCGCTCTCGGGCTGGAGGGCCTTGATCTTCAACCCCATGCGCCGCAGCAACAGCGCCACATCGGTGCCTTGGGCGCCGTCGTAGGTGTGGAACTCATCGAGCACCACATACTGCAGGCTTGTCGCCGATTCCTTCCATAGCTGCTGGTCTTCATCGCGCAGCAGGAGCTGATCCAGCATCTTGTAGTTGGTCAGCAGGATCTCCGGCGGCGCCAGCCGCATCGTCTCCCGATCGGTGATCAGCCCCGCCTCGCTCACGGTCCGACGGTGCGAGTCAGCCGTTTCACCGGTATAGATACCGGCACGAATCCCACCCAACCGCGGATCGGTGGTGATCAGCTCCGCCAGACGCGCCGCTTGGTCATTAGCCAGCGCATTCATCGGATAAAGGATGAGCGCCTTAATTCCCCGCCGCCCCGTGGTGCGCAGGCAGTGATCCAGAATCGGGTAGAGAAAGGACTCCGTCTTACCCGAGCCCGTTCCCGTGACTACCAGAGTGGGCTCTGGGCGCCGCTCCTCGCCATCGCGTGACGACGCTAACCTGCGGAACGCCTCCGCCTGGTGCCGGTAGGGAAGAAAATGCTCCGGCAGCCAGCCCAGAAGGTTCGACCAGTCCGCCGCCGGGGCATAGGGCAAACGGGTGCGCACATAGGGCCCATGGAACATGCCCTCCTCGGAGTTGGTGAGAAACTCCTTCAGCCCCGCCGCCGTCGCCTGCTCCGCCAGGGAGAAGCTGGTGGCCAGGTACTCACTCAAGCCACCAATAATGTGGTTCGAGGCATGCGTGGGGATGATACTGGACATGATGGGTTATAGCTCCTTGGAAAAAGCCTCATAGGCGGCCCGCAGATCGGCTTCACGATCCAGCGGGGCAAAGGGGTAGTCGAAGGTATAGGACACCTCAGACTGCGGGTGCGTCCAGGTGCGCTCCGCCGCAGACAGCTCCGCGCTGGGCTTCAACTTCTTCTCGAGCTTCACAATCTCCTTCGGCACCTTCCTGCCATGCGCATCATAAAAATCCTGTTGATCGTAGCGACGCATCACGGGGAATTGGGTGCGATAGATCATGCACAGCTCATCAGCGCTGATACCCAAGGACAAGGCCACAATGGCATCAATCTCATTCTGCGCATGCCAGCGCTCCTTCGCGTTCCGCAGCGGCGTCTCCGGTGTCCACTCCTCACCCGTGATCTGCTCCCACAAGGGCGCATAAGCGCGGGTAAGGCAGTTCAATTCCAGATAGCGGCGAGCCGCGATGGGCCACAGCGCGTTCTCGGTGCCGAGGGGGAGCGATTCGAATGCTGCTGTCCTAATATCTCCAGCACCCCTTGATCGAACCATGAAATCTGCAATGACAGAACTACAAAAGGCCGCCGCAGTCACCGCCGGTATGGACTCTAAAGGCCCTACACTGAAAACTGGATCCACGTGTTTCGCTCCAGGTGGAATGATCCCTGGATAAAGGGTGCGAAAGCCCGTTGTCGCCGCCAT
Source organism: Corynebacterium sp. TAE3-ERU2 (assembly GCF_019209955.1). Taxonomy (NCBI): domain Bacteria; kingdom Bacillati; phylum Actinomycetota; class Actinomycetes; order Mycobacteriales; family Corynebacteriaceae; genus Corynebacterium; species Corynebacterium sp. TAE3-ERU2. The sequence continues at coordinate 172,519 of NZ_JAHUTL010000004.1, forward strand.
ACGTCGCCAGGCGACGCGGTAGTGATCCGCTACAGGAGTACGCCCCTGCTCCGTGTCCCAGAAGCCATAGGCCGTCTCATAATCGTCTTTTTCTCGGTTGGGCTGATAGGCCGTGGCAGGGATGAAGTTCTCAGGGATAGCCTCAAGATCAATCTCGGACCAATCTTTGTTGTTCTTCATCGTGGGATTGGGCTGCTTAATCATGGGCGTGGATACGCCAAGATGCGGGCCTTGCAGAATCGCATCCGTCCAGGAATCTGGATGCTGCCACGAGGTGTCGAAGTACCCCTTCTTCTTGTCTGCAGATTCATGCCAACCGCTAGAGAACTGTAGCCCCAGAGAACCAATACGATCTGCGGCGGCGAGCTTTTCCAGAACGGCGGCAGCAGCGGTGTTCATGGTATAGACCATGCGGGTTTCCAGCAGCGGTGTGCTGGGATCCTCCAGGATGGACTTCCACAGCTCGAGGGTGTTCTTATCTACGGTGGCAATACGATCGCGGTGGGGCCGCAGATCCCAGTTATCGTTATCGTCTTTGACACCAGGGACGTCTCCGACACCAGAATGGATGAGAGAGTCTCGATACGTGTGTGGATGATAGAGGTGAACTGCCTGCTTAAACGAGATGTTCTCACGCGGGTGTCCGTAAAGATGGATCCCATAATGCCGTGTGTTACCCATATCGAATAGGACCAGCTCGTTCTTAATTTCGAGATGCATGCGCAGGCGCCGATAGGCCCCTATGCGCAGGGCCGCAGCCTTCTTCTCGGTGAAGTGTGATTCGGGGTGGATCAGGGAGATCACACCAGTGTCGCTGGCATTGGCCCAAGTGCGTTCCATAAAGCCGCGATAGAGGTCTGGCTGCTGGTCGGCAAGGTGTGGATAGCGGGTGATATCGCCGAGTACCTCCGCTGTCGCCACGGTTTCCCCCAAGCCACGAGAGAGCGTGTCCAGCACAGCGGAGTCCTCGAGCAGTACCGCGCGCCGTTCCTTCTTTGCAGCTTGAGTGGGCTTAGTGGCCAGTGTGAACCATGGATCGTGCTCAGAGAGCAATGCATCGACATCAGTACGGGGCCGCACCCAGGGCGGGTTGCCCACTTGGAAGTCGAAGCCGCCCTCGGCCATGACGGCGGCGAAGTCGAGATCCCAGTGGAAGAAACTCTGCTCGGTACTGACGCGCTCCACAATGGCCAGCCACGGGTGGGCTTCCAGCAGCTCCTCGTACTTCAGAGCGCCGGAGGCCTTGAACTCGAGGTCCTCGATAAAGTCCAAGTCCTCCCAGTCCATGGCGAAGCCGAATCCCTCGGCCTGCTTCTTTCCAGACTTCAGGGCGTCATTGGCCCGGCCCAAGGCGTGGTGAAGCGTGCGCAGCCACTCCTCACGGCTGGGCAGAAGCTCCGTCTCATTCAGCGGCCAGAACCACAGGGCGTTCCAAGCGTTCATGATCAGCCGCAGGCGCTGATAAGAGCCGTTGAGATTAGCGAAGAGCTCCTGCTCGATCTGTGCGCGGGTGACCGCGCCGGCGCTGTGCTGCTCCGGCTGGCCCCATAGGTTAATGGTGCGCCGGGCCTGCTGTTCTGCGATGCGCAGGCGCACCAGAGCAAAGCGCCATAGCACCTCGACTCGCTCGGAGAGCGCCCCGAGCTCGCGGGCGTGTGCCTTGCTAAAGCCCTTCTGCACCGACTTTCGCCACGTCTTCATGGCTGCGATCTGCTCGGGCGCCATGGCTTTGAGGTCCTTGGATTCGCTGGCGGCGCCCCAGCCAAGGGCGGGAACGAGGAAGTGATGCACCCGCGAGGAGACCGTCGGATCGGGGCTCTGCGTGATAATGGCTTCCGAGACCGTCTGCACGCTGTGGTGCCGCGGGCGCTCCGAGAGGTACTGCTTGGTGGTGAGAGCGTCTGTGCTCAGTGTGGAACGCGTCGCCCCGATAAGCGAGTTGCCGTGGCGCAGGTGCAGGCCGAACCACGGGGCCTTCAAATCGGCGGTCATGGTGTTTAGCCACAGCGAGATTTCGGCGAGCTCTACGGCGGTGCGGTTGAGGTCTACGCCATAGACCTGGTGCAGGGCGATGGAGGCCTTCACCTTTTGTAGTTCCTCGGTGAGGGACTCCGCCGGAATCTGCTCATCGAGCTCTTCTTGTTTCAGCGTGATGTAGAGCTCTGCCAGCTGGTTCACGGCCTCCACGGCGAAGGCGCCGGAGCCCATCGCCGGCTCGCAGATACTCAGGTTCAGCACATCATCGGCGCAGCTGATACGGCCGGAGCTGCGCAGCTCCTCGATGGCCTGGCCCACGGTGAACTCGGTGATCACCGGCGGGGAATAGAAGGAGGCCGAGCGCTCTCGATCCCGGGAGGATTGGCGGTACACAAAGGAGCCGGCCTTGTGGCGACGATTGCGGGTGCGGGTGCCGGAGATGGCGTCGTCAATCCGCTCTTGGACGAAGCTGTCCGGGGGCAGAGTGGCGGCCAGCGACTCGGGCACAACCCATGATCCCTTGGAGGGATCGCCGTGGGGCGCGACCTCCAGCAGCTCTTGGGTGGCGATGAAGCCGGTATAGGACATCAGGCCCTCGTACACCTGGCCGAGCTGGGTGACACCGAGGGTGGCATAGGAGACGAAGCCGCGCTCACGGCCCGAGGTTTCGGGGGTGAGCAGCAGGTTTTGCAGCACCGTGTGGAGGGCGGCATTGGAGAGTTTGACGCGGGAGATATACGCGGTGGCATCCGGCTTGAAGAGATCCGCGGCGAGATTCCGGAAGCGGAGGCCATCGGCGCCGGCGTTGGCGTCGAAAAGCTCGGCGGTGGGGTCCAAGGGATCATGGCCCTGATCCACCAAGGAGAAGAGGAGATCGAGGCTGTCGTAGAGGTAGGTGCCGCGGGCGGCCCGCTCGCTGGGTGGTTCGATGAGGATCTGGTCGCGCAAGTTCGACAGACCATAGCCCTCGTCATATTCGGGCACCCCAGTGGGCAGGATCTGCAGCTCTGGGGAGGCCTCGGCGAAGAGTAGGAAGAGGATGCGATAGAGATAGCGCAGTGATTGTTTGGCCAGCTCATTGCCGTCGAGATCAATCGGCAGGCGCTGCTCGCGGTGGCGATCCAGCACATCATTGCCGATGATTTCGATGGATTCCTTAATGGCCTGGCGGAGGCTTTCGCTCACCTTCACGGCGTGCTCGCGGGACTCGGCGAGCGTCTCAAGCCACCAGGTGCTGCCATCGGGGGCGCAGGTGATGTTCTCCCACGCCAGGGCGGCGCACACCTGCTGTAGCTCGCCGCGATTCTTGGTGTTATTGCGCTCGGCGGCAAGGGCCACATCCACGCCGAAATACCGACCGAGGGGCCAGGAATCGCGTTCGGCGAGAATCACCCAGGAGCCGGCGATCAGCACGATGAAGGCCGGCTGTTCCTCGCTGAGGAATAGCTCCGTCACCAGCTTGGTGGCCGACCACTCCAGCTCGGCGCCATCCAGGCTCGGCAGGGTCAGCGGGGTGGCCTCCACCAGCTCTTCAATATTGGTGATGGGAGAAACACGAAGGGTAGCGGCCTTGTGCTGCAGCGAACCGGTGAAGGCGAGGGTGCCGGCGCTGCTCTGCACCTCCTGCGCTGCCGGGTGCGGATAGCCACAGGCGGATTCGATGGCCGCGGCGGCGGCCTCCACCGAGGAAGGAGTGGCGGGGTCAATGGTGGATAGCGCCGTCTGCAGCTCATTGCGCTGGGCAGTGAGCCGACCCCACGGGGAGGTGGAGGACGCGGAATCCTTATCGTCGGCCTTCCACACCTTCACTGCGTCCTCGGCACGCTTGCCAAAGGACGCGCCCTTGGTGTTCTCATCGTTGGTCAGGTAGTAATCGCTGATCCACTCGTCAACGTTGGCGATGGAATCGAAAGAAGCCATGGGGAGATCCTTGTTATGCGCTGGGGGTGGTGGCGGGAATGATGACGGCGAGGGGACGGATAAGGGAACGCTGCGGGCGGGTGGCCACGAGCATCTCACGCTGCTTGTCCACCACGGCACGAGAGCGGGGTGCCCGGCCGGAGCTGTGGCCGATGGCGCTTTCCCATTCGGCGGCGCGCTCCGACCACGCCGCGGCGCGGCTTTCGGCCTCGGCGATGCCGGCGCTCTGGATGGCGTCGACATGCGTCTCCGCGACATCAAGCGCCGCGCGGATCAGTCGGTTCGTCTCCGGCGGAACCCTGAGCGAGCCAGTGGAAATAGCCTGCTCATTCAAACCGATCTCACGCAGCATGGCGATGGGATCGGTGACGGTATCCACCGTGGCCGCAGGAATACCCTCGGGCACATCCAGGCCGAACTGGCCCGGGGTGGCCAGCAGGAAGGAACGGGTGACCACCTGGCCGCGGGAGCTAGTGAGCGTGGCCATGAGCAGCACCGTGAGCTCCTCCACGTCGCCGGTGAACGCGGGGATCTCGGACTTAGCCATCGAGGACAGGGCGCGATCGGCGGCCCAATCCGATACCGGGTGCAGCGGGCCCAGATAGTGCGCCTTCGGCCAGGTCTTCGAATCGTTATCGCGGGCCGCCTGCAGCTGCGACTCGCCGCGAGCAGTGGAGGTAGCCAGCATCAGGCGCTTCTTGACTTGGCGATAGTCCACATAGTCCTGGGGCAGCAGATCGAAACGGCGCTGCAGATCCGGTGGGGGAGTCAGCTCCATCGTGTCATTATCGTGCAGCTCCATCGACACCCCGCCGCGCGCCGGGGACTCCGAGGCCACATCATGAAACGCCTCCGCGAGGGCCTGCACGAGATAGTCCTGCTCGCTGGAGAACAGGCTATGAGTGGCCGAGGAGGTCAGTGGCTGCTCTGGTTCCTCGTCGAGGACCAAGGTGCCGCTGTTGAGCATGGCCCAGAGATCATCCACGGCCCGCTCGTCTGCACTGCTCTCGGCCGAGGGAGCATCCGTGTCCGGAGCGTCCGCGTCGGTGGCGTGGTCTTCGGCGTGGCGGGCGGCGCGGTCGCGGGCGTCACGCACCACCTCTTCCGCGGTGCGGATAGTGGATTCGAGATCACGGCGGCCCCGAAGAATATCGCGGACGCTATCTTCCTCGCTGCGGATGGAATGCTTGCCCATGAGCAAGGAGGCATCGCCGAGGAATTGGTGGGCGGCGTGCTCACGCTCGACGAGCTTTTCTAATACGTGGGTCTCGCCGATGCCCTCCTCGGGATCGAGAAGCAGCGTCGCGATCTGCGGCGGGTTGGTTTGGCCATAGCGATCAATACGGCCATTGCGCTGCTGGATACGGATAAGCGACCACGGGATGTCATAGTGCACCAGGTGGTGGCATTGGCTGTGCAGGTTCACGCCCTCGCTGGCCACATCGCCGGTAATGAGCACCCGGAGCTTGGAATCGGCGCGCTTGAACTCGTCGATCAGCTCCATCTGCTCCACATCGGACATGCCGCCGTGCATGACTTTCACCGCGCCCTTGCCCAGCTTGAGGTCCTTGCTCAGGTTGGTCTCGAGGAAGTGCAAGGTGGCGACACGCTCAGAGAAGATCACCACTCGCTGCGAGGAGCGCTTCTTAATGCCCACCTCATTGCGCAGATAGTCCACGAGCTGGAAGTACTTATTGGAATTATCGGGGGTGATGCGCTCGGCCAGCTCGCGCAGCCGGTGCAGGGCCTGCACTTGGGCGCCGCTGCTGGTGGAGGCGGAATCTGCGGCGAGAGTGCGCAGGCGGTTATCGATGGTCTCCAGCAGGGCGGCAGGGGAGGAAAGATAGGCCTTGACCAGGGTCCACGGGAAAAGATCGCCGGCCAGTTTCGTGCTCACCCACGTCTCGCTGAGCTCGCGGGCTACGGCATTTTCCTCCGCCGAGGCCTCAATGAGGATATTGGTGGGCTCCGCGCGGATCGCCCACTTATCGCCCACCACCGAGGCGACCTCCTTGGAGTTGCGGTGGCGGCGGATAATGAGGTCCTTGGCGGCGGCCTCATCAATCACTCCGCTCGGGCTCACGGCCAGAGGATCGAGCAGGCGCAGGATCTCCTTAAACGAGTCTGGGTCGCCATTGTGCGGGGTGGCCGAGGCGAGGATCAGCGCATCGGTGCGCGGCGCGAGCGTGCGCACCAAGCGGTTATTGTGCGTGCCGGCATTGGTGGCGTTGTGGATCTCATCCACAATCACGATGTCCCAGTTCACCTTCTCCAGCTGGGCGAGGTACTTAGGGGACTTCAAGGTATCCATGGACACGATTACGCGCGGGAAGTACGTGAAGGGGTTCTTGCTGGCCGGCAGCTTCTGGCGCACCTTTTGAATACCGATCGAATCCAGACGCACCAGCGGAATGGAAAAGCGCGTCCACAGCTCCTGCTGGAACTGCTCCAGCACATGCTTCGGGGTGACCACCAGAATGCGCTCCCCGCGGCCACGCCGAATCAACTCGGCGGCGATCATGCCGATTTCGAGGGTCTTGCCCAGGCCGACGGCGTCGGCAAGCAACACGCGGGGCTGTACCCGCTCGGGGTCGAGAGCCATGCGCACGGCCGCGAGCTGATAATCGAGCGGGTCCGCGAGCATACGGGTGGCCACGTCGAGCTTCTGTTGTCGCAGCGGCACCGGGGTTTGGCGCATCGTGGACTCCAGCCACAGCTTCGAGTGGCGATAGCGCGGGGAATTATCCGGTACGGGAGTGACCGCGGCGGGGTCGAAGATGCGGACATCGTCAAGGGCGGTGAAGAAAGTGGCGGTGGTATCGCGCACATAGTCGCTGAGGCCGCGGACCTTGATGCGGAAGCCATCGGTGGAGCGGGTTACGTGGGTGACCAGCCACGACTCATTGCGCACCTCCACGGTGACGCCGGGCGCGAGCTGATCGAAGTAGCTGGGGTCGCGGGGGCTGGCGGTAGCAGATGAGGCCGCTGCGGAGGGCTGAGTCATAGTTCCATAAGTTTAATTAGTCAGCGCTCATGGTGGGCCGATATGACTACGCCGTGTTGGGGAGAGGATCTTTTGGAATCCCGTGCAGCATCGGGTGGAAAAATCCAATATTTGGTTCGTGCTGCGCCTAAAACACGGCCTATCCCCGAAGCTGTGTTTAAGGTGTGGAGCGACGGGCCAGAGATCAGACACCCTGAGAGCTAGAGCGACGAAAGCGTGATTCGTACAGCCTTACAGTACCTACAGCGCCAAAAAGGAAGGGTACTAGACCATCAACAAACTGAGTAGATACACCGCGACTGCTAAAACTAGCGGTGCTCTCGCGCAACGATGAAAAATCCTCCTGGAGGACCGCACCTCCAACATCGATGGATAGACGTCGATCGTGGTGTTTCGCTGTTAGCTAAGAGAAGCACGATCGAATGGTGGCGCCCAAAACAAACAACCGAAAGGTTTTCTCTATTGCAACGAGAACTTGTCAGAGTAAGTAGCTATTTAAGGGTGATCTGGTAGGTACATGTGATATTCACAGTGGATAGCGAGAGCGGCTAAAGGTAAATTTGGATAGAATTATCGACGATACACTGAAACGCTAACTTTAAAGCGCTGTATTGGTTCGGGCGCGACTTCGACACACGCCATGGGGCACCGACTGTCTTATGGCGGGAATAGCTGCACGAAACGTCAAATCTATGGCAACCTAAAAACTGGCCGCGTGGCTTCAAGGTAAAAACGTTTCGGAATTAGAAGAGGAAGGAAAGTATTTCATAGAAGATGCGCTAATTTCCAAACTGCCATGGGCGCTTGCGGCGGTCCGTGCTAGAGCTTCGGCCTATGACGGCGAAGACGATGCTAATGCGTGGACGTTTTATGGGGAATATAGCGTAGCGGTTACAGCACTGGAGACAGGGACGCTCAACCCTTCAGCGGCGCTACTTATGAAATCGGGTTTCCACTCCCGCAATGGCGCGTTGGCTGCTGTTTCTAGCGCAAACGGGAGATTTCTGGCCGTCCCGGGAATGCGGGAATGGTTAGAGTCAGAAGAGGTGCAGATTCTTTCTACTGATTTCGATTGGCCGACAGGCTACTCCCACGAAATGTGGATTGAGTTTATAAAACATGCCTCGAAGTCGCTTGATGGAGCTTGGCAGGTTACAGAATCTTTGGTTGAAGTGAGTTGAGTTCCCGGGCACGAATCCAAATTTGGTATACCGTATCGGGCTGTATCTGTTGCTAACGGTGAGACAGTCCTGCAGACAGCTGACGGTATGGTTGTTGGCTCCCTTGATAGGTCTCTTAATCCATGTCGCAAGGGTTTGCTCTTGGCGAGAGGTACTTTTAGGCAAGATTTAGTGATGCTGTCCTATATTGGCACCGCAGACCTGTATCAATAGGTGTGTCCAGTGGTTCTAGGTCTGTGGAATAGAAGCCAAAGAACTGCATGTTTCACGATAGAGCAGTGCATATTAGTGGAGGCTCATTGTTGTCTCTCGTGAGTCTTTTCTGGATTTGTTCAGAAGGGGACGCCGCAACAAATAATTGCGTTGCTATAAGGGGTTACAGAGCCGGTACGAACTACGAATTTACACTCGGACAGCATGCCTTTCAGTGCTTCGTGTTCCACCTTCGAGATTTCCGCTTTTGGTGCTGCAGCTCGCAGTGCTTCGAGTCCTGTGCTTGGTGACTGGTGTGCCGCAGTGATCTCTTCAATCTCGATATGCGGCAGGATGCGCTCGACAACGGGAACGAACTCGGGTGTTCCAAAATCTATGGAGAGGTCAACGACCTCGACGTCACTAGGGATCGGAAGGCCCACATCTGCTATAGCAAAGAGGTCCTTATGTCCTAGGCGGCTAACACAGCGAAGGAGATCGCGGTTTGAGAGTCCTTCTTTGAGCATTGGATCTTTCTCCTAATCTGTTGAGGGCAGTGCAGTATTGATGTCGGGATATGAAGACTGGGCACCTTCATGTTGCACGGAGTAAGCTCCGACCCTCACCGCATGTTCGACTGATGAGACGAGACTGTCTCCGGCAACAATCCGAGCCGCTAAAGCACCGGCAAATGCGTCCCCGGCACCAGTAGTGTCAACTACGTTTACCTTCGGGCTTGGGATTCTATGAATAGAATTCCCTTCACCACATCGTTCTGCTACAACCGCTCCTTCAGCTCCTAGGGTGAGAACTACTGATGAGAATCCTGCTTCAAGAAGGTAGCGAGCGATGTCGCTAAAGCTGCTATCTGGGGGAGTGTCGTAGCCAAGCATCCGAAGTATCAGAGAGGCCTCGTGTTCGTTGGCTATCAAGGGATTAGCTTCGAGCAACGCACTCGGGGATACCTCAATGACCGGCGCAAGGTTCACCACAGTTCGGAGACCATTGCTCTTCGCGAGGCCGACGGCCTCTTCGAAGGCCTCCGGAGGTAGTTCCCCCTGAAGCAGAACAAGCCGAGCAGCTTGAATCGCCGAAGCGCCGGCCCGAACACGATCTGCGGACACTAGTGCATTTGCCCCAGGAACAACGACGATGCAGTTCTCACCATCTTCCGATACGTGGATTCCTGCAAAGCCCGTGGGCGTGTCGATTTCGCTAACCTCCGTTAAGTCCACACCAGCGGCTTTCAATCCGCTCAGGGCTACTTCCGAGTGAACGTCGGTACCGTGGGCTCCAATAAAAGCAACATTGGATCCTTGCAGGGCAGCTGCAACAGCCTGGTTGGCTCCCTTGCCACCAGCACGGTGGGTAAGGCTGCGTGCGAGGATTGTTTCACCTGGGGCTGGATGGCGCTCTACTCGGATTATTTGATCAACATTGATTGATCCCACCACAATCACATCGGGGGCGTCGGCTCTATCATCGTCTTTTTGTGTATGGCTCTTCATGACTATCCGTGGCTCGGTATGGTGAGAACTGAAGCAAGAATTTATTCTCATGTGTCTTTTCAATGGTCAGCTGCACTTGAGCGGCGCGAGGCCAGAGCTCCGACAACCGTTAATTGAGGAATAGGAGCCCTAGCCTCCGGAGACTTCTACTTCTCGAAGTCGCCGACGTTGTCCTTAGTGACGGTTACAACCTCGACAGGAACGGTATCTTCTACTTCCTCTCCCTTAGCGAGTTTGGCAGCCTGCTCCACTGCGGTGGCTCCCAATTCGCCGGGTTGCTGGGCGATAGTACCGACCATGCGGCCGTCTGCTACTGCGGCTAGGCCATCGCTCGTGCCGTCGAAGCCCACAACCATAACGTCTTTACCTGCGCGATCCCCAAGGGCTTCCAAGGCGCCAAGGGCCATCTCATCATTTTCAGCGAAGATTGCCTTGACATTGGGGTGGGCTTGGAGGAGGTTCGTTGCGACGTTCAGGCCCTTGGTTCGATCAAAGTCGGCAGTTTGCTGAGCCACAACCTCGATGCCGGGGTACTGCGTGATTCCCTCAGAGAAACCCTTACCACGGTCGCGAGACGCGGAGGAGCCTGCAATGCCTTGTAGGACGATGATCTCGCCTTCTTCGTTGATGGAATCCGCGAGAAGCTCAGCTGCCTGCTTTCCTCCTGCGACGTTATCGGATGCGACAAAAGAGTCAACTGTTCCGCCCGATGCCGATCGGTCGAGGGCAACGACGGGGATCTTCGCTTTGTTGAGCGATTCCACTGCAGGGACCACGGCGTCAGAATCGGTGGGGTTCACAATCACCACTTGTGCGCCGGAGGTCACGGCGTTACTCAGTTGATTGATCTGTGTGGCGGAGTCATCAGATGCATCTTGAACAGACAAATTGATACCGAGTTCGCCAGCCTTCTCTTCAGCTCCATCCCGCACCTGGACGAAAAATGGGTTGGTTTGGGTTGAGAGTGCCAAGGTGACGTTTGCGCCTTGAGCACCAGCGTCACCATCGTCACCACGATTGCATGAGACTAGGCCCATCGACAGCACAGCAGCTGACAGGAGAGCAACAGATTTTTTCATGAGGGTATGCATAATTTTATGCCCTTTCTGCTTTGTTACGGATGACATCAAATCCCACGGCCAGTGCAATCACGAAGCCAATGACGATCTGTTGCCAGAAACTGGAGACGTTCATCAGGTTGAGACCATTGCGGATGACCGCCAAGAGGATTGCTCCCACGAGGGTGCCCGTCGCCTTACCGGATCCACCGGCCAAAGAGGCGCCACCGATTACTACCGCAGCAATAGCGTCTAGCTCGTAACCTACGGCAGCTTGAGGCTGTGCCGAGGACAGCCGACCTGTCATAACGAGCCCCGCAAGACCAGCGAATAGGCCAGATAGGGCGTAGACGGCCACGAGAATTTTCTTTACTGGTAGTCCGGAGAGCCGAGCTGCTTCCTCGTTTCCTCCAATCGCGTACATCGAGCGACCAAGTACGGTCCTAGAGAGGATGAACCAGCACACCATTCCTGCTAGCACCATCATCACAATCGGAATGGGAATCCCAGCGACGGTGGAGCCCATCCAATTCACCTCGGGAGAAGAAGCGATAGGTGATCCTTGAGAGAGCACGAGTGTGGCACCACGGGCTATGGACATCATGGCAAGCGTGGCGATAAACGCTGGCAATTTTCCATATGCAATGGACAGACCTGAAATAGCACCTGCGAGGAGGCCGATTGCCAAGCCAACGAGAATCGTTAGCCACCCTGGAAGGCCTACGTCTGAGAAGGAGTAGGCCGAGAACATAGCGGCGAGTGCTGCGACTGAACCAACGGATAGATCAATGCCTGCTGTGACGATCACGAATGTCATACCGAAGGCCAAGATCGCAACAGTGGCTGCTTGAATTCCAACGTTGAGCAGGTTCTGCACCGTAAGGAAGTGTGGAGTTGCGATGAACAGACTGACACACAGTAGAACCAGCCCCACTAGTGCGCCATTGTTCATGAGCCAGTCGACTACAGGATGAGTTCGCTGCTTGGGGGTCTTTTTCTCGCTTGGAGTTGTTGCTGCCGTCACTTTAACTGTCCTTTCCTTGAGCAACGGAGACTGTCCTCTGCTCGGGTGCTTTCTCGACTGCAGTGAGGGTGGAATTTTCTACTGCCGAGTCGGTGTTCTTAACCGCGAGACTCATCACGTCATCTTGTGACGCCGTCTGCGGATCTAGCTCTCCGACGATTTGCCCTCCTGACATGACGAGGAGCCTGTCGGACATGCCGAGTACTTCAGGGAGATCGGACGAAACCATCACGACCGCTCCACCGCGCTCGGTAATGTCGTTGATGATGGAGTAGATCTCGATCTTTGCGCCTACATCGACGCCTCGAGTTGGTTCGTCCAGTAACAGCACGTTGGAACCCGCTAAGACCCAACGCCCGAATACGACTTTTTGTTGATTTCCACCAGAGAGGTTTCGTACGTGGCTATCAATGCTGGCCATGCGAATTTTTAGTCTCTCCGCGACATCTTTCCCGCGTGATCTTTGACCTTTGAGGTCTGCAAGGCCGCGCTTAGATGTGGTGGATAGCGTCGCTAGTCCGAGATTGTCTACGACGGGCGCATCAAGGATAAGTCCCTGCGACTTACGATCTTCAGGAACGTGGCCAATGCCGGCTTTGATTGCTGCCTTGATCGAGCCATTGGGGACCACCTCGCCGCCAACTGTGATTTCGCCCGAGTCGTAACGATCGGCACCCGCGATAGCTCGAAGAACCTCGGTTCGTCCAGCTCCTACTAGCCCAGCGATCCCGACGACCTCGCCGGGCATTACAGAGAAAGTGATGCCAGAGAAGGAGCCATGGTTATGTAGACCCTTTACCTCGAGCAATGGTTCGTCTTTTGTGTCCTCGAGGCTCGGTGTCCTTGGGTATTGGTCATCAATGTCACGACCAACCATCAACTTCACTAGCTCTGCCTCTGGGGTAGTCGCAGGAACCTCGGCGATGAACTGGCCATCTCGGAGTACGGATACCGTGTCAGCTATCTCTGCGATCTCATCAAGGTGATGGGAAATGAATACCATTCCAACACCTTTGGACTTGAGGTCTCGCACCACTGAGAACAGTTTCTCTATCTCAGCTCCAGTGAGCGCTGCGGTAGGTTCGTCGAGAATGAGTACTCGGGCGTTGAGTGTTAGTGCTTTGGCAATCTCCACAAGTTGCTGACGAGCGATTCCGAGAGATCCCACAGGGCTATCGAGGTCGACGTCCACGCCAATCAGTTCCAAGGCCTTTTGGGCGCGTTGCCGCATTTCACGTCGATTTACTAATCCCCAACGCGAGGGTGTCCGACCAAGCAGAAGGTTCTCAGCAACAGAAAGGGTGGGGACGAGGTTGAGCTCTTGGTGAATGGTGGCGATACCTTTGGCTTCTGCTGCTTTAGTGTTGGGCAGAGTAGTAGGAACGCCGTCGACGATGATCCTCCCCTCATCTGGCTGGTATACCCCCGATAGCATTTTGATGAGAGTGGATTTTCCGGCACCGTTTTCTCCGAGGAGCGCGTGCACCTGCCCTGGGCGGACGTGAAGGCTTACTTCATCGATCACCGTGACTGGGCCGAAGGACTTGGACACCTTCTCTAGGGAGACGATGCTGTCTACTGAGTCGATGTGGTGCGTTGTGTTTGCAGGGCTCTGTTTTGAATCCATTACCGTCGCTCCAATGTTGTGGAATCTCGCACGATGAGGCGGGTGGGAAGAGAAGTTCCTTGAAGGGTGTTGAGAGAATTGTTGTTTGCTGAGGAATTGCAAGAAGAGGCTATGAGGTTCTGCAGCGTCTTGAAGGCAGTTCGGCCCATACGGCAGACATCTTGATCAATGATTGTCATGGGCACTTCCTGCAGCTCGAATACGGGGAAGTCGTCGAAACCGACTAGTGCGATATCGTGACCAAGTCGCAGTCGCGAGTGATGGCAGAAGCGGAGCGCTCCGAGCGTCATCATGGAGTCACCGGCGATGACGGCGCGAACACCTCGTTCGACAAGAGAGCGGGCACCATCGAACCCCTCTTTTTCGGCATAGCCACCTTGGTATAGCACCGGAGTGACATTGTGCTTCGAGCATGCAGATAAGAACGCTCTTTTCCTAAGCACTCCGGTAGAGGTGTCTTGGGGGCCCGCCAAATATCCGATTTCATCCGTGACCCGCACTAGCAGCTCGACCGCTGCGGTTATTCCAGGTGTGGGATCGGAGTCGACAAAGGGAATAGCGTTCTTGAAGCTCTCTTCACTATCCGGGAGTGCAAGTTGGCGGTCAACAGCGACTACTGGGGTTCCTGAACGCTGAAGAGCGGCGATCCTTTCTCCAGAACCTATGTGGGGAACTACGATGAGGCCGTCGATGCGCTGGTTCTCCATGATCTCTAAAGACCTGATCAGCTGTTCAGTATTGTCGTTGGAGTTCGCCATGATCAGAGATAGGCCGAACTGCGCCGCCTTTTCCTCGATTGCGCTAGCTAAGACGGAGAAGTACGGGTTTCCGACTCCTGGTGTGATCAGACCGATGGTGTCGGTCTTAGATCCTTTGAGCGCCCGTGCTTGCGAATTGGGCCGATACTTTAACTTCGTTGCGGCCTCACGGACCCTTTTGTTAGTGGCTGTAGAGATTGCAGAACTTCCGGCGAGGGCGCGAGACACGGTCGAAACGGACAGGCCGGTAGCTGCGGCTATGTCTTTGAGGGTTGCGCCAGCCATTCTGTCTGCCTTTCCATTTTGTGTTGCTTCAACGGAAGTGATGGTGCTTTCACATCCAGTTATGCAAACGTTTGCATTAGGTAAATTACCGACCCTGAGGTGGTGCGTCAAGTGCTACAGCTCACTAAGGGGGTGAATGTATGGGTTACAACATATGCAGCGGAGGTGTCTCTCCAGATGGTGTAGCGATGAGGGTGGCGATGCGGCGGGGGTGGTTTTGTCGTTGTTTGTGTATTGGGATGCTGCTTAGCGGCGCTCGAGATGACGTTGCCGTGAAGATTAGTGCTTTAAGGGGGTGTTCCAAGTCGCTGGTAGAGGCGACGTTTGCCTATATTCGCAAATGTCGGGCTTGCTGAGAGTGGTAGCGGCTAGTTGTGGCAGATGTCGTTTTGGCGCCTTGGGGCAGGTGTGCTTCCTGCATTTAGGAAGTGATTGCCCTATGGATCGTTGACCACTAGGTCGAGGCGAATCCTATTGTTGAAGTTTCAGTGGCACGGCGCGGCTCACTTTCTTGTGAAAGTGGGCTTAAACGGGGGTTTCGCCGGATGGGGCGGTCGCTTTCTAGGGCCGTTGCCCTTCCCCTGAACCCCGCCCAGCGACCCATAAACGCAGGCTACACTGCGTGAGAAGCTTCACCCTACGGAACCGTAACTTATGTAGCGGGGAGGACTACACTGGGGTTCATGAGTAAATATGGCAAGAAAAACGTTGGTGAAGAAGACCGCAAGGTTCGTTATGGGGTCGCTGGCGCCCTGGCTCTCGCCGGCCTCGCTGTAAAGGGAAAGGGGGCCAAGGCAGGCCTGCTCGGTGCCGCAGCTGGCATCGGCGCCACGGCCTATGTGGGTAGCTGCCCGCTCTACAGTTTCCTCGGCGTCAACTCCGCCGCCTAGCCCGCGGTAGTGTCGCCGCACACCCTGCGCGGCCCCACCTGCTCTGGACGGGATCCCTACAGGTCCATGAGAGAGCGAATCTCCTCGGGGAGTTCTTCCTGGGAGGTGATGGTGGGGCCGTCGTAGTCGCGCAGAATCTCATACACCCGCCCCCGCGCCGCGCTATCGAGCAGCGGCAGCTCCTCAGCCATGAGACGAGTCATGAACCCATCCAGCGGCAGCTGCGTATGCTCCGCCGCGATATAGGTTTCCTTCTTCGGGTCGACGGGCTTCTTCTTTTTAAACAGATCAAATAGCGCCATGCCCCCATCGTAGAGGCTGGCGCCAAACGACCAGCACCGGACGTTAGTCGGTGTCCTCGTCGTCGTCCTTATCTGCTGCGCTTCGTTCCTGCGCGGCTCTGAGTGCCTGCAGCGCCTTGTTGACGGCATCGGTGTCTATCTCGCCATCTTCCACTTTGAATAGCCCAATGAGTTCACGTGCCATGTCAGTGCCTCCTTGTCCCTGAACACGGGGATATCTCCGTAGTGTATGTTCTGGCCTGCGCCCCGACAAGGGTTCATACCCGCGTGCGTGGGTGGCGACTAAGCTAAACGGCTATGACATCTCCCCAGCCCCACGACACCCCCGTGCTCACCTACACCCTCGACGACACCCTCGTGGGTCGCCTCGCCCCGGCCGTAGCCACCGCCGTGTCCGTGGCCCTGCCGGAGTATGTGCCCTGTCGTCTCGCCCGGGGTGTGCTCACGACCGCGCTGTTCACCAGCGCTTTCGGGGTGAGCGTCTGGGCCACCACCCAGGACGATAACCCCGATAATGACCCCGAGGTAGCCCTCGCCAAGATCCGCGCCACCCTCGACGCCGACGATCAACGCCCCGTCGATAGCCCCCGCGGTTTTTGGACCAAGGCCGCGCTCGCTGGCGGCGGCCTCTGGGCGGGATTCAAGGCCCAGAGCGCGCTTATCGACGCCTCCTCCGCGGCCCTGCGCGCCGCTGGCGTCTCCAAACCCCGCACCTATATTGGCCTCGGCCTCGGCGCTGCCGTCTACGCCCTCGGCGAGGCCACGCAGCGCGCCGAGCTCGCCGCCAAGGAAGGAAAGTAGGCGCCATGCTTGCAGTGACCGACCGCCCCGATGAGCAGCACCACGTGATCTGGCACGTGGACGATGACTTCGACACCGCCACCGGCGTGACCGCGGGCGCCTGGATTCTCGGCGGCGACTATCCCGTGGGCCGCGAGCGCGAAAAAGACCTGCTGCAGGTCGATGCCGTGCTGGATTCCCGCGAGGCGATTAGCGCCCTCGTCGAGCGCATGCGCACCGCCGCCGAGGAGCTCAAAGCCTCCACCAAGAACCTGCGCCTGCCGGCGATCACGGATCCCGACTGGGAATCCTATGAGGACGCCTTCAGTGGCGAGCCCATCGCCCGCGAGTGTTGGGTGCGGGTGCGCGCCGTGGTGGATCTCATCGAGGTCTGGCACGGCATGGAGCGGGCGAGGTTGCGTCGTAAAGCATTAAAGGACGCCGACCCCAACTACCGCCCGCTGCCTGCGGGCTAGGCGCTCGCCCTGCGAGGCGGCCATGCGTGGTTTAGATTAGCCCGTGTGAACCAGTCCCATCCCAGCTTCGAGGTCGATGATTACGACTACGCGCTGCTCTACCACGTGGAAGAACCCGCCTCTGGGGCGTGGCGGCGCATCCGTGTTCCCGCCAGCATCCCCATGGACCGCTTCGCCCGCATCATGCGCGTGGTACTGGACCAGCAAGAAGCCGGCGACTACTGCTTTTTCACCCCCACCGCCACCATCAAACCGGGCGCGAAAACCAGCACTGAACTCGATCAATGGGCGGCCGAGGCCATCACCCTGGGCTCCCTCGGCGAGGAGAGCTTCCGCTTCCGCTTCAACGATCACCTATCGGTGAATCTGCGGCTGATCACCACCCTCAGCGGCATCGGTGGCTCCGATACGCACTGCATCGACGGCGAAGGACGGCTAGACGAGCCGGAGTTTTCCGTGGACGTGATCAACCGTGAACTGGACTCCGAACGCTGGGTGGAGGCCACGCTCAGCCGGGCGAAAAGCTCGCTGAAGGACGTGATCAACCGCGCTGGGCTCTGGGAGGCCACCCAGCTGGTGGCGCTCGGCATGGACACCCGGCAGCGCGCTACCACAGCGGAGCGGCACAGCCTGCTCGAACCGCTGGTGCACTATATCCACGAGCGGCACGACACCGTCCCCGGCGATCCCCTGCTGCGGGCGCTGGGTCTAGTTGATGGCGAGGGCGGGCTCACCGCCGTGGGCCGGCACGCACTCAGCGACCCCGCGGCCCTGTGGGTGCAGCTGAGTCGCACCCTGCCCGTCGAACGGGAAGTGGTGAGTAACGACGCCGCCTGGCTGCTGCTGCTCAGCTATATTGCCGGGATGCCGCGCGGCACCACCGAGGCCTTCGTAATGCAAGGCATGGTGTGGGCCGGCCATCGCGGGACCGGCTCCACCGTGTTGGTCACCGATGACATCCGCTCCCTGGCCTCGCGCACGCTCTCGGTACTGGAGATGCTCGGGATCATCGCCAACGATCTGCTCGTGGTGGGCGGGCCGCTGCACAATGCGCGCATCGACCTGCTGCGCGCCATCATCACCGACTAAAGCGCTCGTGGGGCAGAATGTAGGCCCAGGGGTGCTAGTATCCCCCACGTGGATGCGAACTCGACCAAGCCCGAATACACCGGACCGCTGCCCTCCGTAGAGGGCCTCGACGCCGGCGCGATGGCGTCCAAGGATAAGTCGCTGCACGTGCAGGCCTTCAAGTTCATTGTCTCCGGTGGCCTCTCGGCCGTGGTGGACCTCGGCCTGACCTATCTGCTGCACATCGTCTTTGGCGTGGACAAAAATCTCGGGCGTCTCGTGGGATTCATCTTTGGCACGCTCACCGCCTACATGATCAACCGCCGCTGGACCTTCCAAGCCGAGCCCTCGGCCAAGCGCTTTAGCGCCGTGGCGGTTCTCTACACCATCACCGCAGTGGTGAACCTCGGCTTCTTCGCCGTGGGCTACAACATCTTCTACGGCTGGGGCTGGGGCGAGCGGCTATCCACCGTGGCGGCCTTCGTGATCGCCCAAGGCACCGCCACCGTGATCAACTTCATCGTGCAGCGGTTGTGGATCTTCAAAGTGCGCTAGCGGCTGTTTAGGGGCGCTCGAAGCGCTCCCGGCGGCCCTGCTGGTGCAGCTTGAACCACTCGAGGAAACCCCGCGGATCCTTGCGCTGCACCAAAAAGAACCAGCCGAAACGGGCATACTCCTGCGGTAGCAGCTTGCGCATGCCGGGCTGATTCATCAGATAGCCGCGATTGCGGTAGGTGAAAAAGCGCTTGCCCTCATTATCCGGGTACTGGGTGTGCATGCGCCCGCCCAAGATCGGCTTAAACTCCTCCGAACCATCGGGGTGCAGATAAGCCGTCTGCAAACAGGTGCCGAAGCGCAGGCCCGAGCGCGCCAAGCGGCGATGATATTCCACCTCGTCGCCGCGGATGAACAGCCGCAGATCCGGCACGCCGATGCGCTCGGTCGCGGTTCGCGAAATCAACGCCCCATTAAACAGCGAGGCGATGCCCTCAAGCAGCTCCTCCTCGCCCAGCTCCGAGCGGTAGCGCCGCCACTCCACCCCGCGGCGCAGCGGGAAGGCGAGCTTATCGGGCTGCTGCAGATTGCACACCACAGGGGAGACCTCGTCCAGCCCGTGGGCCTCGGCGCAGCGCACCAAGGTGGCAAGCACCTCGGTATCCTCCGGGCGGCCATCATCATCCGCGCACCAGATAGCATCCGCACCGAGCGCCAGGGCCGTAAGGAAGCCATAGGCAAAACCACCCGCACCGCCTAGATTGGTGCGGCTCGGCAGATAGACGCCACGCTCCCCGGCAACCTCCTCTACCAGCTGCCGCACCGCGTCTTCGGCGCCATTATCCACCACGATGATGTGCTCGACCGGATGGGTCTGGGTGGCCACAATCTCGAGAGAGTGGCGCAGCAACTCGGCGCGGTGGTGGGTGACGATAACAGCGGCAATGGAATCCGTAGTGTGCAGCGGCATAGCTTTTATCTTCTCATACCGCAGCAAGGGCGGCGGCTGCGCTCGAGGCGAGCGCGACTGCTAGTTCTGCTCCGCGGGATCATCGATATGGGCCAGCAGGCGGCGCACATGATCGGCCGCGCCCTTGCCCTCATAGGCCTCCACCACATCCGGCACCGTGCCGGCCTGCTTGATCGTGCCATGATCAATCCACAGCGCCGTATCGCAGAGCTGGGCCAAAAAGTCATTCGAGTGCGAGGCAAACACCAAGATGCCGGAGCGCTGCACCAACTCCTGGAGGCGCTTGCGCGCCTTCGCCATAAACTCCGCATCCACCGCGCCGATGCCCTCATCCAGCAGCAGAATCTCCGGCTCGATAGAGGTGACCACACCCAGTGCGAGGCGGATGCGCATACCGGTGGAGTAGGTACGCAGCGGCATGGCCAAATAATCGCCAAGATCGGTGAAATCGGCGATCTCATCCATCTTCTTCTTCATCTGCTGGCGCGTTTGGCCCAGGAACAAGCCGCGAATGATGATGTTTTCGTAGCCGGAGATCTCCGGATCCATGCCCACGCCCAGATCAAAGACGGGCGCCACCCGGCCGCGCACATGCGCCGAGCCGCGGGTGGGCTCATAGATCCCAGAGAGCAGCCGCAGCAGCGTGGACTTACCCGCGCCATTGTGGCCTACCAGGCCGACGCGGTCGCCCTCCTGCAGATGCAGATTGATATCGCGCAGCGCCTCCACGACCACCACATTGGAGTCATTCTTGCCAATGATGCCGCCGGCAGCGCCCAGCGCCGCCTTCTTCAGCGAGCGGGTTTTGGCGTCGAAGATCGGGAAATCAACGCAGGCATTGTAGGTATCGATAGAGACCATGGGATCGTTGTGCACCTTTATGTGGAAGTGAAAGTGGAGGGAGGCGTCGATAAGCGAAAAAGCACTACACCCAATAGCTGACGCGATAGCGCCACGTGCGCATCGCCAGCAGCGCCAGAATCAAACCGGCGGCGGTGAAGCCCAACACCACCCACCAGTGATAAACCGGCAGCGGCGCGCCGATCAAGGGGGCGCGGATAACCTCCATGTAGTGATACAGCGGATTCAACTCCGCGAGCCGGGCACGGCCCTCAACCTGGCCGCCCTGATCCTTCAGAGTTTGGGTGGTCCACACAATCGGAGTCACATAAAACAGCAGCTGGGTCAGCGCCTCCAGCAGCGGGGAAATATCGCGGAAACGGGTGGAGACAATGCCAAAGAACATAGCCACCCACACGCCATTGAGCAGCAACAGCACCATCGCGGGGATGGCCAGCAGCAGCTCCCAGCCCAAACTGCGCGGGAAAACCAGCATCAGGATCACCCAAATAACCAAGTTATGGGCCAAAAACAGCGTCTGCTTCCACACCAGGCGATACACATGCACCGATAGCGCCGAGGGCAGCTGCTTAATCAAACCCTCATTGGCGATGAACACCTCCGAGCCCTCGCGGATACAGCCCGAGATGAAGTTCCACATGATCAACCCCACCGTCACATGCGGCAGGAACTCCGCCAAAGGAATGCGGAAAAGAACCGAATAGAGCAGACCCAAAGCGAGGGCCATCACGCCCGTAGCGATCGTGATCCACAGCGGGCCCAGCACCGAGCGGCGATAGCGCTGCTTAATGTCCTGCCAGCCGAGCTGCAGCCACAGCTCATTCTGCTGTGCGCCCCGCACCAAATCCGACCACGCGGCCGCGAACGTCTGGGAACGCGAAGGCGGCGCCGTGGTCTCATCCGTGCGGGTAATCCGCTCGATCGTGGCCTCTAAGTTGCGTGATTGGCTGTCTGACACAGTAAATAACCCTATAGGTTCAGCCGCTAAAAGTGGACTAGATCGGCGGCGGGGTGGCGCGCCTGGGGCGTTGCGTGGGGTGTGCGAGTGGCGCTGTGTGGGATGCGTGAGGCGGGGGTGTGGGGCGTGGGGCACGCGGTGGAGCACGGCGGCTACGGCGGCTGCGGCGGGTGTCTCAGGTGTGGCGCACGTGGTCCCTGCGACGCAGGAGACACCCGAAGGGAGGCACGGCGGCGGGGTTAGAGTGAACATTCTGTGAGCTAGATGCTTGCCTTGCAGGAAACCTTAGGGCGGTGGGTAAGCTGTGTACTACCGTTGGTAAGGCTGTACGCAGCGACACCAGCGGCCGGCGTGCCGTGCAATCCGGCGGGGTACCACGAGAAGTAAAGGAGCGTTCAACACAGGATGGTCTTCGATGCCCCACGTGTACGTGGACTCTACGTCTCGTTGAGTGATGGTTGGATCTATCTCAACGCCCCGCAGACCCAAATTCCGGAAAAGGTTTACGCCGGCCTCTCCAATGCTTTCCGCACCAGTCGCAGCATGATGCGCCCCGAGCCCACCACTGGGCACCATTCACGTAGCTATAGCGTGGGGCGCACGGGGGCGCAGGATACCGAGGACGCGGCCCGTCGCGCTATTGCTGACCTCTTGGGCACCCGCGCCGACTGCGTGGTCCTAGGCCCGAATCGCCAAGACCTGCTCATCGCGCTGGCACGCTCAATTTCCTCGCGGCTGCGTCGCTCCGATGTGGTGCTCAGCCCGGACCCGATCTTCGAGCCCTTTGCTCGCGAGGCCAAGAACACCATCTACGCCCAATACGATCTCACCCTCGGCTCCATTCCCGCCGAACAGTTCAGTGAGCTCGTCACGGGAGCCACCCGCCTGGTGGCGCTGCCCGCGGCCGATGGCCTGCTGGGCGTGGTGCACGATATCACCAGCATCGCCGAGGCCACCCACAGTCGCGCCCGCGCCTGGGTGCTGGCCGATCTCAGCGACGTGGTGCCCTATCGCTTGAGCTCGATGGATGAGCTCGGCATCGACATCGCGGTGCTGGATGTCTCCGGCATGGGTGGTCCCGACGTGTCCGCCCTCGTGTTCCGCTCCGCAAGCATGCTGGGCCGGTTGCAGCGGCCGCTGGAATTTCCCGCCGTCTCCCCAGGGCTGCTCGGCGGTGTGCCGCCGATCATCGACCACTACGCAGACCTCAACGAAAACGCCAGCGGTAACCGCCGGCGTCGCCTTGAGATGGCCTTCGAGGACATGTCCAGCCATTTGAGCAAGGTGTATCATCACCTGCTCGAATCACTCACCCTGCACGGGGTGCACATCGTGGGCGTCTCCGGTGATGCCACCGACCTCGGGGCCCTGGACTTAGATCGTATTCCGCGGATCTCCGTGGTGCTGCCGGATGTTCCCGCCGCCACCGTGCAGGAGCGGCTCGCCTCCAATGGCATTGCCACCGTGCTTCCGCCCGCCTCGCCGCTGCTGGACGAGATGGGCGTCACCGACGCCGGGGGTGCGGTGACCATCGGGTTGGCGCCCTATAACTCCGAATACGATATCGACCAGCTCGCCCGGGTGCTGGCCTCGCTGGCATAACCGCCGCTGTTGTCACCAGCCTCGCTGGCCTCATAGAAGAAGCCTTCAGAGCAGAACTCACCGCCGCGCAGCCGAGTACCGTTTCCTCGCTGCGCGGCGGTGGTGTGTATATGCGGCGGCAGCCGTGCCCGCTGCGGCGCGCTCAGGATAGGGCCTTGGCTGCGCCGGCGGGGGAGGGGTGCTTAGGAGATCTCGAGGATGATCTTGCCGGTCATTTCGCCCTTGGCCATGATCCGGTGCGCCTCCGCGGCCTCAGTAATCGGCAGCACCGTGGAGATCTGGTGGCTGATCTCGCCGGATTCCAGCAGCGGCCACACCCCCTGCTGGGTCTTGCGCACGATCTCTGCCTTGTCCTCGATGGAACGATTACGCAGGGTGGTGGCGGCGAGAGTGCCGCGCTTCGAGAGCAGTCGGCCCACGTTCAGCTCGCCCTTGGGGCCGCCGATTAAACCAATGATGGTCACCGTGCCGTCCATGGCCAGTGCCTTCACATTGGAATCCAGGTAGGAGCCGCCGACCACATCCAGGATCACATTGCACTTATTGCGCATGACCTCGGCGAAGTCCTGCTCCTTATAGTTAATAGCTACATCGGCGCCCAGCTGGGTCATCAGCTCCACCTTCTCGGCGGAACCGGCCGTGCCCGCCACGGTGCAGCCCAGGGCCTTGCCGAGCTGAATAGCGAAGGTGCCGATACCGCCGCCACCGCCGTGCACCAGCAGCGTCTGGCCCTTCTCCAGATGGGCGGTCATCACAATATTCGACCACACCGTGGTGGCCACCTCCACGATGGACGCAGCCTCGGTGAAGCTCCAGCCCTCAGGAATCGGGAGCAGCTGGCCTGCCGGCACCGCGGCGTATTCGGCATAGCCGCCGCCCGCGAGCAGGGCGCACACCTTATCGCCCACTGCGTAGTCGCTATCGCCCGGATCGGCCACCACGCCCGCAATCTCTAGGCCGAGGATCTCGGAGGCACCCTCCGGCGGCGGATAGGCGCCAGCGCGCTGCGCCAGATCGGCGCGATTGACGCCCGCGGCCTTGACCTCCACCAACACCTCGCCCGCGGCGAGGCTGGGACGCTCTACCTCATCCCACACCAGATCCGGGCGCTTGGGGTTATCGGATTCAACGAGAGTGATAGCTTTCATTGTGTCGTGCTTTGTGTGTTCAGTCATAGCCTCCACAGTAGGTGAACGCGGGGCGAATCGGCTAGGATGACTGGAGTCTGTGGCCCACCCGCCCCTGCGAGTGCGGTCCACGCAGGCAGGGAGGCGTGGCAGAGCGGCCGAATGCACTCGCCTTGAAAGCGAGCGACCCGTGAAACGGTCCGGGGGTTCAAATCCCTCCGCCTCCGCATATAGATGTAGCGCGACACTGGTTATTTTCAGTGCCGCGCTACATTTTTTTGCTGGTACAGGCTGCGGCATGGGGGCTGGCGCAGCGGCCTAAGAAGCCTAAGAGACCTAAGAGGTTAAAGCCCCAGCTCCCGCCACACGCTCAGCAGACGATCCATCTCCGCAGCGTTGGTCACGGTCACGCGCAGCCCCTCCGGGAAGGCGCGCACCAGCACATCCTTATCCGCTAGTGCCGACGCCACCTCGAGCGCATCCTCGCGTGGAATCCACACAAAGTTCGCCTCGGAGGGCACCGCCTGCAGCTCCTGGCACACCCGCTGCCGCTGCTCCACCACCTCATCGGTGCGCTGCAGCAGCTGCGCGGACTCGGCCAACGAGGCACTCGCGGCGGCCTGGGCCACGGCATTCACGCCGAAGGGGATGGCCACCTTGTTCAGCGCCTCGATGATCTCGGGGGCGCCGAAGGCATAACCAATGCGCATAGCGGCCAAGCCATAGGCCTTCGAGAAGGTGCGCAGAGCAACGAGGTTCGGGTACTCGTGGATCGCCGTGTGCCCGATGGGGGTGTCGGTGGCGCGCATGTACTCGAAGTAGGCCTCATCGAGGGCCACGATCACATCCTGCGGCACGGCCTGCATGAATTCAGCAAACTCGGCTGCGGTGATGGTGGTGCCGGTGGGGTTATTCGGATTGCACACGAATACCAGGCGGGTGGAGTCGGTGATTGCCGCAGCCATGGCGGGCAGGTCGAGGCGATGATCCGCGGTCAGCGGCACCGGCACGCCGGTGGCGTTGGCCACCTGGGCGAAGATGGGATAGGCCTCGAAGGAGCGCCACGGGAACACCACCTCTTCGCCGCGATCGCAGGCGATCTGCACCAATTGCTGGCACAGCGCGGAGGAGCCGCAGCCCACGGCCACCTGCTCGACCTTTAGGTCGAGGTGCGCGGCGAGCTGTTCCCGGATATCCAGTGCTGCCATGTCTGGATAGCGGTTCGCCTGGGAGGTGGCCTGCTCCATGGCGGTGAGCACGGCCGGCAGCGGGCCACTCGCCACTTCATTACTGGATAGCTTGAGGGCGCGCGGGTTGCGCTTGCCCGGAACATAGGCCGGCAAAGAAGCAAGATCAGGGCGAATCATGGTGCCTAACACTAGCACTCGTCGCCTGATACCCACGGTTTTTGCGCCCCCACAAATGATTGCTATTATGGCCTGAGCGCATTGCGTATGCGCGTGGAGACGTGCCAGAGCGGCCGAATGGGGCTCACTGCTAATGAGTTGCCCTCTTAACGGAGGGCCGGAGGTTCAAATCCTCTCGTCTCCGCTCTCACCTCTCTTCGGAGAGTGTGAGAATGCGCCCGTAGCTCAACGGATAGAGCATCTGACTACGGATCAGAAGGTTAGGGGTTCGAATCCCTTCGGGCGCACCACAGATAACCCCAGTTCATCGCCATGATGAGCTGGGGTTTGTGCATGCGCGGGTCCTGTTCCGACCGCCATGAATACCGTGCCCCACAGTAGGCGATGTTCATGGAACGCCCGCCCGTTGTGCTCACCGCCGCCCGCGCTGAGCGGCTAGCTCCCAGCGTCGATAAGCTCCTCGAACTCGCCCCACAACAGCCGCATATGTAATACAGTTCACAATCATGAAGGATAAGCAGTGGCTTCGGGTTGCGCTTCCTGTGTTCGGGGTGGCGTGGGGAGGAAATGGCTTCACGCCGATGCTGGTGTACTACCGCGGGCAGGGAGCGCTGGCCGCCGTGGTCGTGGACCTCATGCTGGTGTAT
Organism: Corynebacterium sp. TAE3-ERU2; assembly: GCF_019209955.1. NCBI lineage: Bacteria > Bacillati > Actinomycetota > Actinomycetes > Mycobacteriales > Corynebacteriaceae > Corynebacterium > Corynebacterium sp. TAE3-ERU2. Next base: position 198,596 of record NZ_JAHUTL010000004.1, read on the forward strand.
TACGCCATCGGCGTGGCGATCGGGCTCTTGGCCACCGGCCCACTCTCGGATCGCTATGGTCGGCGGGCGCTCATGCTGCCCGCCCCCATCGTGGCGCTGGTGGGTTCTGTGCTCATTGCCAGCGGCGAGCAGACCGCCTGGCTCATGGGGCTCGGGCGTTTCTGCGCTGGTACTGCCGTGGGCATGGCCATGACCGCGGGCGGCAGTTGGATCAAAGAGCTCTCCTCTCCGCGCTTCGATCCCAGCGCCGCGCCCTCCTCGGGGGCGATGCGCGTGGCGATGTCGCTCAGTGCCGGCTTCGGCCTGGGCGCGGGCGCCTCTGGGCTGATCGGGCAGTGGGCGCCGCTGCCGGGTCAGCTGCCCTTCGTCTTTCATATCCTGCTCACTCTCGCCTTCCAGCCGCTGCTCTTCGGGGTGCAGGAAACCCGCCAATCCCCGCGCCGTGGGCCCGGCCATTATGGCCGCAGCGGCATATTTCCCCTGCGCGCCATGTTCAGTTTCCGCTTCATCTTCCTCGCCGCCGCCGTGGCGCCCTGGGTATTCGGCACCGCCTTCGTGGGCAACGCCATCCTGCCGCAGCGCTTCCAGCCCGAGATGGAGCATCCCATTGCTCTCACCGGCATGTTCATCACCATCGTGCTCATCACCGGCTTCGTGGTGCAGCGCGGCATGCCGCTGGTGCCGGCACACCTGCGCCCCGCGCTCAGCTTGGGTGCCGTGGTGCTAGCGATGAGCACCGCGGTGTACGTGGTGGAGCACCTGAGCTTGGTGCGGGTCGCCTTGGCCTGCGTGCTGCTGGGGATTTCCTATGGCTCCTGCATGTACACCGGCCTATCTGAGACGATCGAGGTCGCCGCACCCAATGAGCTGGGAAGTCTCTCCGGCGTGTACTACTCGCTCACCTATACCGGCATGATTTTCCCCGCGGTGCTCACAGCGCTCTCGGGCCGTTTCGGGTATCCGCAGATGCTTGGCTTCGGCGCCGCGGTGGCGGTGGTGCTGCTCGTGTTCGCCGTTGGAGCCTCGCGCCGGGTCTATGGCGCGGGGCGGGGGTAGCGAGCGTGGGTACGCAATCGTAGGTTAGCGCGCGAAGGGGAACATCTCCGCCTTAGAGTGGGCGGTGAGTGCGGGGTAGTGCTGCGCTTATCGACGCCTCCCTCCAGCCACGTCCCGCCCGATCGTGAGTGAACAACCTCTAAGGAGATGAGATGACACTGCGCCAGAATCTCTGTGTGCTTGCTGCCGGGTCGCTATTACTTGCTGGATGCTCCTCCGGTTCCTCGGACCGCTCCGGCTCCGAATCCACCGCCGATACCACCCCTGCCGAGACCGCCACGGTGGATGCCGCCGGCCTCGATGTGCAGGCGCATCGCGGTGGTAGGGGAGAGCACACCGAGGAATCCCTCACGGCGTTTTCCCACGCCCTCGATCTCGGGGTGGATACCCTCGAGCTGGATATCGTGATGAGTGCCGATGGGGTGCCCATGGTGTGGCACGATCCCCGCATCGAGGACACAAAGTGCGCCGATACCGAGCCCGCTACCGAGAGCGATGAGCAGTATCCCTATGTGGGCGCGCTCGTCCACGAGCTCAGCTATGCCCAGCTGGAGACGCTGCGCTGCGATAAGACGCTGGAGGATTTCCCGGACGCCACCCCGGCCACGGACAATAGGATCGCCCAGCTCTCCGAGGTATTCGCGCTAGCCAAGGAGAAGAACCCCGAGGTCAAATACAATATCGAGACCAAGATCGAGGCCGAGAACCCTGCCGAGTCCGCCCCGCCGCGGGAGTTTGTGGACGCCATTCTCGCCGCCGCCGATGAGGCGGGGCTGCGGGAGAAGATCACCATTCAAAGTTTCGACTGGTCCAGCCTCGAGATCGTGCAGGATATCGCCCCCGAGGTGCCCACGGTGGCGCTCTACGATGAGACCACCTGGACCGAGAACTCCCCCTGGCTGGGATCGGTGAGCTACGAGGACACGGACGGCGATGTGCTGGCCGCGGTGCAGCAGCTCGGCGCCGATGTGGTCAGCCCGGGCTATGCGGTGCCCTATGGGACCACGGCGGGGGAGGGGGACTATCACCCCGTGGCCACCGCCGAGTATGTGGATCGCGCCCATGAACTGGGGCTGAAGGTGATCCCGTGGACGGTCAATGATGAGCCCACGATGCGCGATCAGATCGAGGCGGGGGTAGATGGGATCATCACCGACTATCCCACGCTATTGGTGCAGGTGGCTCAAGGTTATGGCTGGAAGCCGCAGCGAGGCTAAGAGCCCTGCATCTTTTCCCTACACCCCTGTTGCCGCTGGTGCGCAGGGGTTTTCTTATTGCTACCCCCACATGTGCGGATGCTCCGTTGTGTCTTTGTCCACATTCCGTACTCATCTGACGTTATAACCAGATACACTTTGGGGTGTATCACAGCCCTCGGGTGTCACTGATTCGATCAGGCATCACCGCGCACTGGATACTCCCATAGTGACGATCCCCGCCGACCAGCCACTGCTGCTGGATCGGTGAGATTCACGACGTGGGAGTTGATCCCCTTGACACACCGGAGGTGAGCAGGCATGACAGAGCTTCGTATAGCTCGTGTGCTGAGCAATAACGCCGTGGTGGTGCGCGATTCCGAGGGCCCAGCCCCCCAGTCCAAAGTGATTGTGGGCAAAGGACTTGGCTTCGGCGCATCCATCGGAGACATCATGTCTCGCGCTGAGGTCACTGCCGCAGAAAATCGGCAAGAATATGTGGAGCTCACCGCGGAGCAGGAAGAAATCCTCACCAGCCTCGGCCGTATCAACGCCGCCCAGCTGGCCGTAATTAGCGCCGCCATAGACTTAGCCGTGGATGTGCTGGGGGAATTGCATCCCTCAATCTATGTGATTCTCACCGAGCATCTCTCGGCAGCAGTTGAGCGCGTCGATCGCGGCGAGCTCATCGAAAACACCCTCGTCAACGAGATCAAAGCGGTATTCCCCGAGGCCTTTTCCGCCGCGGAAGTGGTGGTGCACTACCTCAACGCCAACCTCGACACCCGCGATCTGCCGCTTGATGAGGCCGCGTTTATCACCCTCCACCTCACCGCCGCCCGCACAGGCGACACCGTGAAAAAGCCCTTGGCTACGGCCAATGCTATTTCCCGGGCGGAGCAGCTCATTCACCGGCGGCTCCGCATTACCGCTCCGGGAATGGGCGATGAGGTGAGCGTCGATAAGCGCGACGCAGCAGATGATTCCTTGCCTATTCGGCTCCGTTATCTCCTCACGCGGCTGCGGGAGCAGAACTATCGCAGCAATGCCCTCGCCAGCACTATTTCTCGGCAATTGCCGGAGGAATGGGAGTTGGCCGAGGACGTGATACGCGACCTTGCGGGCACGGACACCTTAGATAAAAAACTTCGCGGAGAGACCGCTTTTCTCGCGGTGTATCTGCACGGATACGCACAATAAAACACATCTATTTCCATACAAGAAGGGGTGAGTGCAGGTCATGAATAAAGTAATGACTTCACTACAGCGTCTGGGCAAGGCCCTCATGGGCGCTGTGGCCGTCCTGCCAGTGGCGGCAATTCTCATGGGTATCGGTTATTGGATCGATCCCACCGGATGGGGCGCTGATAACGCCTTCGCCTCCATCCTCATCTCCTCGGGTAGTGCCATTCTGGACAACCTCGGCCTGATCTTCGCCATCGCTATTGCTTTTGGCTTGGCCAAGGACTCCAATGGTGCTGCGGCGCTCTCCGGTTTCATCGGCTTCGCCACGCTTACGAAGCTGCTGGGTGAAAGCGCCGTGGCCGGCTACCGTGGCATCGGCGATCCCGAGGAACTCACCGGCCAGGCCGCCCGCGACTGGGCTGCTGAGGGCTGGTCCGCCGTGGGCAACAATAACGTGCTCTTCGGCATCGTCATCGGTGTGCTCGCCGCCTGGGTGTACAACCGATTCAGCGGGGTCAAGCTGCCCGACTTCCTGGCCTTCTTCTCTGGCCGTCGCCTGGTGCCGATCCTCACCTCCTTCTTCTCGATCATTCTCTCCGGCATCTTCTACTTCGTGTGGCCGGTGATCTACGGAGTGCTCTTCAACTTCGGTACCTGGATTCAGGGCCTCGGCGCCGGCGGCGCGGGCGTGTACGGCTTCTTCAACCGTCTGCTCATCCCCACCGGTCTGCACCACGCACTGAACTCCATCTTCTGGTTCGATGTGATCGGCATTAATGACATCGGCAAGTTCCAGGGTGGCGCGTCCACCATCGCGGACGCTTCTGCAGCTACCGACGCCGCCACCTGCCCCGGTATCTGGGACGGCAGCACCTGTGAGGTCGTGGGCGTGATCGGTCAATACCAGGCCGGCTTCTTCCCGATCATGATGTTCGGCCTGCCCGGTGCCGCACTGGCCATCTACCTGCGCGCCGAAGGCAAGCGCCGCAAGGTTGTCGGCTCGCTGATGCTGGCCGGCGCTCTGGCCGCCTTCTTCACCGGTGTGACCGAGCCGCTCGAGTTCTCCTTCATGTTCGTCGCCCCGGTGCTCTATGTGGTGCACGCCCTGCTCACCGGTATCTCCCTGGCGATTGCCGCTACCTTCCACTGGACCGCAGGCTTCGGCTTCTCCGCCGGTTTCGTGGACATGGTGCTCTCTGCCCGCAACCCGCTAGCAAACCAGTGGTGGATGCTACTGCTACTCGGCGTGGTCTACTTCGCCCTGTACTTCGTGATCTTCTACTTCCTCATCGGCGCCTTCAACATGTCCACCCCGGGCCGCGGTAAGGACGCCGAGGTAGACAACGACGAGGATGAGGACGCCGGCGATGATGACACCCGCGCCACCGCCGCGAAGATCATCACCGCCCTCGGCGGCGCCGAGAACATCGACTCCCTCGATTACTGCGCCACCCGCCTGCGCGTGGTGGTCAAGGACGGCAGCAAGTTCGATGAGCCCAAGCTGCCGCAGAACAAGGTGCTCGGTGTGATCAAGCCCTCCAAGAACTCGGTGCAGATCATCATCGGCCCCCAGGTGCAGTTCGTCTACGACGAAGTGGTGCGCCAAACCCCGAGCAGCGTCAGCGCCACCGGGGAAGCTGAGGAATAACCTATCCATGCCACCTGCCCAGCAGGTCATGGGATGAGTGAGGCCGCGGTGTGTGCCGCGGCCTCACCACGGGATTAGACTCGCTCGTGGCGTGCGGGGCCGCGTTCCCGCACAAGACGAGTAGAAGATTATAAGGAGAAACAATGTTCGGATTCGGCAAGAAAACCAAGGTCCACGCTCCCTGCGAGGGTGAGGTATGCGCCATGTCCGAGGTCGATGACCCCGTATTCGCTGATGGCATGATGGGCCAAGGTTTCGCGCTCAAGCCTGCCGGCGGCGTGCTCGAGGTGACCGCGCCTATCGACGGCACCCTCGTGACGGTCTTTCCCACCGGCCACGCCTTCGCCCTCAAAAGCGATAAGGGCCTCGAAGTGCTCGTGCACGTGGGCATTGACACCGTGAGTATGAAAGGCCGTGGCTTCGAGCGCCTCGTGGAAAAGGGGCAGAGCGTAAGCCAAGGAACCCCGATCGTGCGGGTGGACTTCAGCGAGATCGAGAAGGAAGGCTTCTCCACGATCATTCCCGTGGTGTTCACCAATAAGAAGCAAGTCAAGGACGCAGAGGTTCACACGGCACAGGCCGTCACCCCGGCCGATGTGGCCTGCGAGGTGTCCATGAACTAGGGCATGGTCCCCGCGCACTTGCGCCACCTCCAGTGGAGGATGGGGCCGGACGTCGCCTGCGCACTGCAGCAGCGGCGCCCGGCCCCTTTTCTTTAATGAACCGTCTGACATTGACAGCGCGGCGACATACGGGCAGCCCCATCCATTTAGGGGTAATCCTCTCAGGTTCTGTGAGCAATTCGGGCGAAATGGCTCATAACAACCCTCTTGAGAACTACTCTAAGTAGGGTAAGCATTTCCTTTCGCAGAAAATGCTTCACGGAAGCTGCCTTGCGTCGCCCCCGACCCCATTGACATGGGGAAATGCGGGGTCGGACATCACCGCACAGAGCCCATGAGGTGTTGGCGAGCGGCTTCACACCCGTTTTTCTTCACTCACACATGGAAAGCTGGTACCGCTGTGTCTACCCCAGTTACTCACGAGTCGAGCGCCCACGCACCGGCAGCCGACGCTGAGGCTCCCCCCGCCTCAGCATGGCGCCGCCAGGCCTTCGGCCTCATTTTGGGCGTCGTGCTTGCGCTGATCGTTTATTATCTCTTCCCGGAATCCGCGGCCGACACCGTGAACAAGGCCTATCCGGATGCCGAGCAGCCCTATACCTACCAGGCGCTGCGCACCACCGCCGCTGGTGCCGTACTCATGGGCGCATGGTGGATGACGGAAGCCATCCCGCTGGCCGCCACCGCCTTGGTTCCTCTCGCGCTATTCCCCTTGGCGCAGCTGGTGGACTTCGGTGACGTTTCCGGCCAGTATGGCAACCCCACCATCTTCCTGTTTATGGGTGGATTTATCCTGGCGCTCGGCATGCAGCGCTGGAACCTGCACCGGCGTCTGGCACTCAGCGTCGTGCTTATGGTGGGCACCAAGCCCAAGCAGCTCATCGCCGGCTTCATGATCGCCACCGGGTTCCTCTCTATGTGGGTGTCCAATACCGCCACCGCCGTGGTGATGTTGCCCATCGGCGTGTCCGTGCTGGCGCTCACCGCTGACCAAGTCGGCGGCCAAGACAAGCAGAAGAAGTTCGCCACGGCGCTGATGCTCGCCATCGCCTACTCGGCCTCGATTGGTTCCTTGGGCACCATCATCGGCACCCCGCCGAATGCCCTGCTGGTCGGCTACATGTCCGATAACCACGACGTGCACATCGGCTTCGGGCAGTGGATGATGGTCGGCGTGCCGCTGGCCGCCGTGTTCCTGGCCATCGCCTGGTTCGTGCTCATCAGCGTGTTCAAGCCGGAGATCAAGGAGATCCCCGGCGGGCGTGAGCTGATCCGTAATGAGATCAAAGCCATGGGCCCGATGTGCCGCGGCGAAAAGTATGTGGGCCTGATCTTCCTCATCACCGCCCTGTCCTGGATCTTCATCCCCATCATCATCCGCATCAGCGGCTCCGCGCTTAATATTGCCGACGCCGCCATCGGCATGACCGCAGCGCTTCTGCTGTTCATCGTTCCCGCCAATGCCAAAACCGGCGTGCGCCTCATCGACTGGGAGACCGCCAAGGAACTCCCCTGGGATGTGCTGCTGCTCTTCGGTGGTGGCCTCGCGCTGTCCAAGATGTTCTCCGTCTCCGGACTCTCGCTGTGGATTGGTGAGCTCGCCCGCGGCCTCGATGTGCTGCCCACCGTCCTGTTCATCTTCGTCATTGCCGCTGTGGTGCTCGTCCTCACCGAGTTCACCTCGAACACCGCTACCGCTGCGGCCTTCCTGCCCATCCTGGGCGGTGTGGCCGTGGGTATTGGCCTCACCAGCCTCGGCGGCGAAGAGAACGTCCTGCTGCTGACCATCCCGGTGGCACTGGCCGCCACCTGTGCCTTCATGCTGCCGGTGGCGACCCCGCCGAACGCTATCGCCTTCGGTTCCGGCTATGTGCGCATCGGCGAGATGGTCAAGGGCGGTATCGGGCTGAACATTATTGGTCTCTTCCTCATCACCGCCACCGTGTATCTCCTCGCGGTGCCCGTGTTCAACCTTGTGCTGCCCTAGCTAGCTGCTTCGGGCAACGCGCCTAGCAGGCAGAAAGAAACCGGCAAAAAGCCTCATGAGCAGGCAACTTGCCGGTTTCTTTGCTGGGGGTGTAATGTATTTTCTCGTTGCACAGCACCGAGAGAAATCTCAGTGACGTGGACTGCGCCCGTAGCTCAACGGATAGAGCATCTGACTACGGATCAGAAGGTTAGGGGTTCGAATCCCTTCGGGCGCACCAACGGAAACCCAGTTCATCCACCTGATGGACTGGGTTTTCTGGCGTTTCAGGGCGAGGGGCGTGCGGGCCCACAGCGCGCTGCGGGCCCGCCGTGGCCGCTAATCCTCGCTCGGCAGTGGTGCGGGGGCCTCGAGCAGCTCGATGCGGGCACCGAGGTTTTCGGCATGAATGAGCTGCTGCACCCAGGCGGCGCTACCCGGCTGGACGCGCAGCACCGGGCGGGAACTAATCTGCGTGGAGTTATTCGGGGTGGAATTACTCCGCGCCTCAAAGCGGACGCGGGAGCGATACCCGAAATCCACCAGCTCGCCAATATTCGGCGCGGAGGTGGTGAGATGCGTGCGGGCGTCGTTAAGCAACTCCAGCGCCTCATCCAAGGCGGTGAGCACTGCCTCGTGGTTGGTCTCGCACATGGCGCGCACCAGCGAGGGCGCCGAGCTGGCCACACGGGTGCCATCGCGGAAGGAACCAGCGGCCAGCGATAGGGCGAGCGGGCCGCCATTATCGCCGACCACGGCGAGGGCCTCGGCGAGCAGGTGGGGCACATGCGAGATGCGTGCCACCGCGGAATCGTGGTGATCGCTCCGCGCCGGAATCACCTCCGCCCCCACCTTGCTGGCCATGCGCACGCAATCCACCCACAGCCGCAGCCAATCCTCATCCACAGCCTCGGGATGCTCTGCTGCGTAGTCGAAGGTAATCACCCACGCGGCCCCCTTGAAGAGGTCATCGAGGGCGGCCGACCAGCCGGAATCGGCAGTCCCGGCCATGGGGTGCCCACCCACATAGCGGCCCTCCATGCCGCGGGCGCGCACCTCGGCGAGCACCGCAGATTTCACACTCACCACATCGGTGATGCCGCAAGACGGGGCGTAGCTAGCGATGGCATCGAGCATGGTGCCGATCGCCGGCATCGGCACCGCCAACACAATCAAGGCGCCTTCCTCTTCCGCACGCTCAAGAGTGGGCTCGAGCTGCGAGGAGACGTCATAGCCCTCATCTTGGGCCGTAGACACGGCGGAGGGGGAGCGGTTAAAGCCAAAGCAGGCGTGGCCGGCGCGGTGCAGATCGCGCAGCAAGGAGCCGCCGATCAGCCCGAGCCCGAGGATACAGACGGGGCGAGAAATGTTATGGGGGATCATCCGACAAGTGTGGCACAAAACGACTACGGTTACGTGGTATGAGTGCCGATCGCGTCGACTTTTCTGTGGTGGTTACCCTCAACAACGGCCAATGGCAGGTGCAGCGCTACAAAGATGACTTTGAAAGCCTAGACACCTCCATCGCCGCCGTGCGCAGCCTCCGCGCGGAAGGCCCAGCCTTCGCCCTGCTGTGCAGCGAGGACGATTATTTCATTATCGTCCGGCCCACTCCTTCGCGAGTATTCGCCCTGCTCTCCGATGCCACCTACGCCCTCGACGATGACCTCGCCGAGGATGTGCTCAATGAGCTCGGCATCGACCTGCCGGATCTGGACGAGGACGAGCTCGATGACGTCGACCCGTGGGCCGAAGGCGATTTCACAATTTTGGAGGACGTCGGTCTGTCCGAGCAGGTGATGGACGTGATCCTCGACGATGATGAGCTCTGGCCCTCCGAGGCAGTGATGAAGATCGCCGAAGAGCTCGGTTTCGAGGAACAACTCGCCGATGCCACCGGCCTCGAGCTCTCCTAAGGGCGCGCTGCCCGAGCCGCAGTACCTTGAGCAGGCCCGCGCGCTCATGCGCCGCGCCCTCGCGGTGGCAGCGGATACACCCGCCGGGGACGTTCCCGTGGGTGCGGTGATTGTGGACCCGCTGGGCCGCGAGGTGGCGCGGGCAACGAATCGTCGAGAAGCCGATGCCGATCCCACCGCCCACGCCGAGGTAATCGCTATCCGCGCCGCCGTCCAGCAGCTCGGCGATGGCTGGCGGCTCGAGGACTGCACCCTCGTCGTCACTCTCGAGCCCTGCGCCATGTGCGCCGGCGCGGCCATCGGCGCCAGGGTGGGGCGCATTATCTTCGGGGCCTATGAGCCCAAAACCGGGGCCTGCGGATCCGTCTATGACATCCCTTTAGATCCGCTCACCGTGCACCATCCGGAGCTTATTGGCGGCGTGTTGCGAGAAGAATGCGAGGGGCTTATGCAGGGGTTTTTCCGTAACCTACGCAATGGTGGGTAACAATTGGGTCTCAAAAGCAACCCGACGTGGCGCGAGAGGGATTTCACACCTATTGTCGGTGATTGATAAACGTTCACCAACGGAAGGAGACTCTATGTCTGATTTTGAAAACGCAAAGGACGACCTCGTAGGAAAGGCCAAGGAAGGCTTCGGCGAGGCTACCGGTAACGACGACGTCAAGAACGAGGGCAAGGCCGAGCAGGTTAAGTCCGAGGTCAAGGACAAGGTTGAGGAAGCCGGCGAGGCCATCAAGGACAAGGCCAACGAGGTTTTCGGTAAGTTCAAGAACTAAAAAGATCGCACCGGCGCCACTGTTTCAGTAGCGCCATGATGATCAGCTAGATCCGCTGCGCGCGGCCACTGCACAACGGTGCTGCGCCAGCGGATTTGGTGTATCTACGCACCCGCCCGTAACCTATTACGCGGTGGCGTGTCCGAGCGGCCGAAGGTGCTCGCCTCGAAAGCGAGTGTAGGGTAATCCCCTACCGAGGGTTCAAATCCCTCCGCCACCGCGCGATGAAGCTCCCGAGAGATCCTGTACAGGATAGCTCGGGAGCTTTTCTCTATCTCCACCCATTCTCTGGGAGTGGGCTCAGATCGGGGTGGAGAGTGGGGTTATGCCAGCTCATATGGGGTAGGGTCGCTCGGTTGCTGGGGGTGATCGGCGGCGGCTGGGAGGGCGGCAGGGATCGCTGCGTGCCCGTGTGTGGGTGATATTGGCCCCACCCGGCTCTAACTGGTTATAAACACTATCCCCACGGGCTATATCCAGGTAGGCTAAAAGGTGACATTAAGCCACGTGATTGGGAAGGCGATACACGATGAGCAAAGAGCAAATTATTGTTGCTGCCGTAGATGGCTCGGAGGCCTCCAAGACCGCCGTGCGCTGGGCTGCTAACACCGCTATGAAGCGCGGCGAGCCTCTTCGTTTGGCCGCAAGCTATGCCATGCCCCAGTTCCTCTATGCAGAGGGCATGGTGCCGCCGCAGGAGCTTTTCGACGACCTGCAAAAGGAAACTCTCGAGAAGATTGAAGAAGCCCGCGCGATCGCGCACGAGGTAGCACCCGATATCAAGATCGGGCACACCATCGCTGAGGGGTCGCCCATTGACATGCTGCTGGAGATGTCCAAGGACGTCACCATGATCGTCATGGGTTCCCGCGGCCTGGGTGGGCTGTCCGGCATGGTCATGGGTTCGGTCTCTGCCGCAGTGGTCAGCCACTCCTACAACCCGGTCGTGGTGGTCCGCGAGGACAGCCAGGTGCTGGATTCCACCAAGTACGGCCCCGTGGTCGTTGGTGTGGATGGCTCGGGAGTCTCGGAAAAGGCCACCGCCTACGCTTTCGCCGAGGCAGATGCCCGCGGCGCTGAGCTGAACGCAGTGCACACCTGGATGGACATGCAGGTGCAAACCTCCCTCGCTGGCCTCGCCGCTGCCCAGCAGCAGTGGGCGAGCGTGGAGCGGGAGCAGGCAGAAATGCTGGATGAGCGTCTGGCTCCCTTCATTGAGCGCTACCCGAACGTGAAGGTGAACAAGATCGTCACCCGCGATCGTCCGGTACGCGCCCTGGTGGATGCCGCCGAAGGCGCCCAGCTGCTCGTGGTGGGCTCTCATGGCCGCGGCGGCTTCAAGGGCATGCTGCTCGGCTCCACCTCGCGGGCCCTGCTGCAGTCCGCCCCGTGCCCGATGATGGTGGTCCGCCCAGACTCCGATCCTGATTAAAGCCAAACCTAATATTAAGGTTTGGACACGATTTGAGTGCGCAATGTCCTGTGGCTAGCTTTTAGAGTTTTTGCTCTGTAAAACAGGTAGGAGCACCATACAGCTAATGTATGACTAAAAGTTATTGATGCCCGCACACGGCGGGCATCACAAAGAAAGGACATAACATGCTCGGACTTGGATTCTTTGGTTGGATCATTATCGGCGGCCTCGCAGGCTGGATTGCCTCTAAGATCATGGGCACCGATGCTCAGATGGGCATTGGCATGAACATCCTCGTCGGTGTGGCCGGCGGCCTCATCGGTGGCCTGATCCTCGGCCTCGCCCTGGACGTTGAGTCCGGCGGCTGGTGGTTCAGCTTCTTCACCTGCTTGCTGGGCGCTGTGCTCCTCCTGTGGGTTGTGGGCAAGATCAAGAAGAACTAGTTGATCCCGCTCACAGCCTCCTTCCAGAGGATGTGACAGCGAGATCATACTCAAAGCCGTCGGGGCGAACCCGGCGGCTTTTCTCATGCGCCAAGCGCTGAAGATACACCCCAGCACATGTGCCCATAGCTGGGCAGATTCGCGCTCTCGTCGATTCGCTACCACGGCCCGCCGCAAACACGATATGCTGCTAGGAGAGATATAAAACAGACCGGTGCGTCTATATCGCGCAGGGGTGGCGCTCAGCGCACTAGAACCTCTCGTGTGGCACACAGTAAGGAAGGGTGAGCGGAAAAAGCGATGGCAGCAGCAAAGGGTGCAGGAACCAAGAAGCCTGGACGGGCGCGGCGCAAGAATCGCCCGAGCCCACGGGAGCGGCTCCTCGCCAGCGCCACCGCGCTGTTCACCACCGAGGGCATCCGCGTGATCGGCATTGATCGCGTCCTCCGTGAAGCCGATGTGGCCAAGGCAAGTCTTTATTCACTTTTCGGCTCTAAAGACGCCCTCGTGATCGCCTATCTCGAGGCCCTGGACCAGGACTGGCGGAATGATTGGGAAGAGCGCGTCGCCGATTACGAGGATCCCGAGAAGAAAATCCTCGCCTTCTTCACCAAAGCCATCGAGGATGAGCCAGAAAAAGACTTCCGCGGCTCCCACTTTCAAAATGCCGCCAGCGAGTATCCCCGCCCCGAAAACGAATCCGAGCAGGGCATCATCAACGCCGCTTTAACCCATCGGGCATGGATGCATGAAACCATGACTGCGCTATTGACCGAGAAAAACGGCTACCCCAGCGAGTCCTTGGCTAATCAATTGCTCATCTTCCTCGACGGCGGTCTCGCCGGGGCGAAGCTCACCCACGATATTGCGCCGCTGCTCACCGCCCGCGACCTAGCGAAGCAATTGCTCGGCGCACCGCCCGCCGACTACGCCATTTAGCGCTTATCGACGCCTAGCTCTGCCGCGGTCGCCGCGGCTTATTCACATCAGCCATACGGTGCCTCCCGTGATGGGGCTTCAGGTGCCGCATCACGCGCTGCTTGGGGCCGGTGGCCGTATCCTTCCGTCGTAGCACATGCGAGGAGGGCTCTGTGCGCCGCGTGGGGCGCTGCGCCGGCTGCGGCGCCGGGGTGCTGGTGTTCCGCTTCTGCTGCGCCTGCGGCGACACCCGTGTTGGCTGCGCCGGCTGCGGCGCTGCGGACTGTGCGGGCGTATCCGCTGCGCGGGTGATCTCCGCCATGGCGGGTACTGTGCGCGGCGCGTGCCGACGCGTGCTGGCAGTGGGGGCGCCCATCGTCTCCTCGTCGAGCCGCAGCGTGATCATCCGGGGCTTCGGCTTCTGGGTGGCCGCCGGCTTCTGCTTTTCCGGTTCCTGCTGTTCGGTATCAGGGGCGGGTGCTGGCTGGGGTAGTGGCTCGCCGCGCTTGAGGGCCCGCTTATGTTCTTTTTTCGCGGTGCGCAGCGCCTTGGAGGCCTGCTTGGCTTGGGCCTTGGCTTTGGCTACCGCCTCGTCATAGGCTTTGCCCCGCTCTTCGATCATGGCGATCTCTTTGCGCAGCTGCTCCCGCTTGGATTGGCCGGCGGTGAGGCACTGCAGGCGGCGTCGTCGCACGCCCCATTTCCGCTGCCGGAAAAAGGCTTTCTTCTTGCGATAGTTCTCGCGCCCCTGGTCGCGGTGGGCGATGAACTCCTCGCTCAGCGGGTAGCGGTAGTGCATGATCGCCATGGTGGTCATGGACTGGGTGAGCGTCCACAGGTTGTTGCCAAACCAGTAGATGGCGATGGCCACGGGGAAGGGGCCGAGCAGGCCGAAGTAGATGGGGAAGATGGCCGCCATAAACATGAAGGGCAGCATGAACTTCTGCATCTTCACCGCGCTCGGGGAGTTGAAGTCCAAGGTGAAGTAGTTGCGGATCGAGGCGGTGACCATGTTGATCGTGGTGAACACGGAGGCGCAGATCACCAGCGGCAGCACGAAGCGAAACACCTGGTCGTGGCTGGTGTTGAGCAGATCAAACTGCTCATCAGACATAGCTACGTAGGAGGCGATGGGCACATCGCGGATGCGCACCTGCAAAAAGCTCGCCATCTCCTCGGAGCTGAGCATGCCGATAGGCGGGTGGTGGGCAGATTCGATGCCATCGGAGGGCCGCGCCATACGCAGCATGAGCCGGTAGAGGCCAATGAATACGGGGATCTGGATGAGTGCCGGCACGCAACCGGCCGTGGCCGAGTACTGATTCTCCTTGTAGAGCTGCTTGCGTTTGCGCTTCTGCTCTTTGAGTTTGACGGGATCGGTCACCAGCCCGTATTCCTTGCGCAGCGCCGCGAGCTGGGGGCGCAGCTTATAGGACATGCGGCTGTTCTTCTGCTGTTTCCAGAAGAAGGGGAAGATGGAGAGTCGGACGGTGATAATCAGGCCGAAGATGGTGAATAGCCAGGCGCGGGATTCGTTCAACCCGAGCCCATCATGAAGCAGGATATGCCAGAGCTTCATTACCCCAGAGACGGGGAATACGAGAGCATCAACCATCGAATTCTCCTACTGATAATAAGTATAAAATCTCCCTCATAACTCTATAGGTTTCGTGGCCTGTTCCCACCCCTGGGCTGCAGCTGTGGCCGGTGAGTTGTCTGAAAACACATCCCATGTCTGCTGCTCAGCCGGCCTCGAGCGGGCAGGGCGCGCGGTGTGAATAGTGCTCTCCTTGACACACTGTCTTAAAATGTTCATCTATGAGCGCCCCTGTCCCTGAATCTGGAAGGCCGGTGCAGGCTCCCCGCCGGCCCCGCCCTGGTTGTCACCGTGCCCCGAGGTCTCATGGCCCCGGTGTCGTACAGATCCTTGGTGAGCTGCTACTGACCATCGGTGTCCTCATCCTGCTCTTCGCCTACTACGAGGCCTATTGGACGAATCTCGAGGCGGGCAAGAAGCAGGCTGCCGCTAATGAAGAGCTGGATCACCAGTGGTCGAATCCGCGGCAGAAGAAAGTGCCCGAGCTGGGCGATGCCTTCGCGCGCATGTATGTGCCGAGTTTCGGCTCGGACTATCACTTCGCCATTCTGGAGGGCACCGACGATCACACGCTGCTCTCGGGGCCTGGCCGCTATACCGAGACCGAGATGCCCGGTGAGGCCGGTAACTTCGCCATCGCGGGCCACCGCGTGGGCAAGGGCGCGCCCTTTAATGATCTCGGCAAGCTCAATACCTGTGATGCCGTGGTGGTGGAGACCCAGGACACCTGGGAGGTCTATCGGGTGCTGCCGATGGGTGACGGTGATCAGCGCACCGACTGTTTCACCCCGGAGCAGCGCCAGCGCATCGTCTCGGGCGACTATCACTCGGTCTATGGCCGCACTATCACCACCCCGACGAACGTCTCCGTTCTGGAGACCATCCCCGGGGTGACGGATGATGATCCGGACGCCCTCAACGCCGAGGCGCTGATGACCATGACTACCTGCCACCCGCAATTTTCTAATGCGGAGCGCATGATTATTCACGCCATGCAGGTGGCCCACTACGATAAACAGGGCGGATTCACCCCGCCGGAGCTGGAGGAACGCTAAATGTATGGATGGATCTGGCGCTTGCTACCCGGCCCATGGCCGGTGAAGCTCATTTTGCTCATCGCGCTTCTCGTCGGCGTGTTCTTCCTTTTGATGGACCTGGTGTTCCCGATGATCTCGCCGCTGCTGCCCTATAACGACGTAGCCGTCTAGGCCCTAGAGCCCGAGGTTGGAGATAACACTCTCCGCGATCGACTCGGGCTTGATGGTTTGTTCCTGATCGCTGAACACCACCACGCTGGTCGTGCCCTTCGCTACCGCGTACACCGAGTAGCCCTCTAGCCCCGACGAGCCGAGGCTGCCGCGCCCGCCCTGAAAACCGGCGGGCTGCTCGGCTGGCTCGGTGACGTCCACTGGCGCCGCCCAATCCACCACCTGGCGCGCGATGGCCTCATTTTCGTTATGGCGCACACTCACTAGCACCTGCGGCTTATCCCCATAGGACCAAAAAACGCAGGCAGGGGGATCAAAACGGGTATCCACGCCCTGATCGAGCACGCGCTGGCCATTGGTATTGGCCACAAATTGCGTATCCAGATAGGGGCATTGCTCGCCTGTGCCCCGGGCCACCTCGGGGAGGGTGTCCACTGCTAGCGCGGGCTGCACATCGCTTGTCGACGCCTCCTCGCTGCTGGCTTCCGCCCCGTCGCTTGCTGGGTCTGGGGCGGGGGAGGAATCGGTACATCCTGCCAGACCAAGGGCCACAACGGTGCCGAAAATAAGGGGGAGCTGGCGGAGGTGGCGAATAGTCACGAGGTCCATCCTTCGACTAGGGAGTGCGAATAAAAAAACTCAGCCCTCCACATTACTGGGATCAGTACGGTGAGGGGGCTGAGTTGGGCTCAGAGAGGGCGATCTACCTAAAACTCTACTTGGCGTGGGCCTCATAGTAGGCGTCGTAGACCTCTTGGGGGATTTTTCCACGAGCGGCGACCTTATAACCATTGTCTTGTGCCCACTTGCGGATCTCGCGGGACTGGTTATTCCGCCCTGTCGCAGCGGCGGCCTTGCGGCGGCCACGACCTGCGGTGCTCACGGCGCGGCCGGCAGTCATGTACGGCTGCAGGTCCTGGCGGAACTTGGCGGCGTTTTCTGCCGACAAATCCAGCACATACTCGCGACCCTCGACGGCGAAGTGGACGATATGGACGGCGTCTTCTTCCAGCGGGGTCTGATCGAGATCATCAAAATACTGGGTGACTTCTCTACGGGCCATGATGTTTCTACCTCTCCTCAAACGATTCTTCGTTTGCTGTGTTTGTTGTAGCTGTGTGCGGCGAGCTATGTATAGGGCATATCTGACACCGCGTGCTACCTATTGACAATAATACAAGAAGAATTATCTTTTGCAATTAATTTTAGACTAGAAAGCACTTCACGTATATATTTTATATGAGAACGCTATCCATAATTACTGAGCGAAACCTAAAGGCCCTAGAATTGTCCTAGCGAAAAAAATCGCCCACGCTGGCAAATCCCCAGTAAGAGGGGCCCAGCGTGGGCTGTGTACGGTGGCGGCGAGTGCCGCGAGACGGGCTTAAGACTTCAGCTTGGAATTGACCTCGTGCATGATCTGGTCGAGATCGCGATTAATGGAGGCATGGGAGCGACGGCGCTGCTCGACGGTCATAAATTCCGCGTTATCCACGGCGGCGTCCAGCTCCTTCAGGCGATCCTCGACATCCATCACAAAACCATGGGGCAACGAGGACTTCTCCACGTTGGCGCTGATTCCTGCGATACGGGCCTTAACGGCTGCGCCGTGGCCATTGAATTGGGCCAGCTGCTCCGGCGCGACTCCGAGCTTGCGGGAGCGCTGCTGAATACGCTGCTCCTTCGCCCAAGTGATACCGCGATAGACGAGCGGCAAGAGAAGCGGCGCCAAGGTGCGGGCGAAACCGGCATAACGCTGCGCGTTCTTTTTATTGAACTTGCCGGCCTTGAGCTTATCCAGCTCCTGCTGGGCGCGCTTACGCTCGTGCTTGCGCTTGTTCTTCATGCCCTTACGATCGGCCTTGAGCAGGTTCTTTTCCTGCTTAGCGAGGAGCTTATCGCGCTTGTACTCCAGCTTCGCGGCCTCCTTGGCTTCCTTCTTGGCGCGCGCCTTAGCAGCCTTGATTTCGGCCTTGGACTTTAAGCGTGCCTTTCGGATTGTGCGGAACAAACCCATGCTGCACTCCTTGTTGCATTGAGCCCCACAGGTGTGAGGCGTTGTCTTCTGCCGGTTGAGAATACCGTGTCTCTTTATTCTGCGCCCAAGTCTACAGTGTGTTTTCTCAGATTCCTCGAACGGTGCGGGCGGCAGGTGGGCGCGGATACACCCTCCGATACTGATCGCTGACAATACTGCGACCCTAGGCGCCGCGCTCTGCGTCGATGAACTGGCGATTCACAAAAGTAGGGGTTCCGGCCTTGGGGAAGCGGGCCTCTATACAACCACCGTGGGCGGCTAGGAGCCTGAGCGCTTGGCCCCGTCACTGCCTGCGGCGCTACAGCGCATAGCGTTCTGCCTCCACGCTGAGCTCGGTGGTGCCCCTGCTGGATGCCGGTGTGGGCGTTGCGGCAGCGGTGAGCGCGAAGAGGCCGCACAAGAGCGCCAGCACGGCGATTCCCGCCGTGATCTGGTGTGCCGGGGTGTGGGTGCGTGGGGCGGGGCCCTCGCGGGTGCCGGCCAGCACGGCCCGTTGGGCGCGCCGGGAGCTCAATAGCAGCGGCAAAAAGGCCGCGAGCGAGCCGGTGGCCACGATCGAACCCGCCAGCTTCAACCAGCTAGAGCCCAGTGGCAGCAGCCAGATCAGCAGGCCGCCATTGAGCAGGGTCCAGCGCAAGAGCCCTGCGGTCTGGAGGCGATACAGCCCAGCGCGGACCGCGCCCGGGCCGCCGCCCAGCATGCTGGGGAGCAGGAAGGAAAGGGTGCCGATCAGCAACTGGGCGGCGAAGCCCACGAGGAGCGCTAGGACGGGCAGCGCGGGGGACTGGCCGCGCAGCAAGATGGCGCTGAGAAGAGCAGTGGAGCCGATGAGCCAGAGGGGAGCGGTGGCCAATGCCAGAGAGGAGAAGGTGATGCGATCGCGCGGGGCGGCAAGCACTGTGCGCATCACGGGAATCCAGCTGAGCCAGCGCCCCAGCCAGCCGAGGGTGTAGAGGGCTAGACCGACGCCGACGAGCGGCAGCAGATGCAGGCGCAGCCCGCAGAGGGCAACGAGGATGCCGCCGCCGAGAATACCGGCGATAGGCCCATCGAAACGAAAAGAGCCCTGGGCGCGCCAGATGGTGGGGAAAAGCAGCGCGGCCGCGCCGGCCGCGGTCAGCCCGACGAAGCCAAAGATATTGGTGATCACGTGCCCGAGGATCGCGGTGGAGCCTGTTTTGGCGCTGAGCGTGCTGAACTGCGCGAGCGCGGTATCGAGCACGTCATAGGCAAAGACGCCCTGGGCCGCCACAAAGAGCCAGAGGGAAGGACCAAAGCGCTGCGGGCGGCGGGTGCTGCGGCGCAGCAGGATGAGGTGGAGGGCATTAGCCAGCACGCTGAGGGCGACGATCAGGGCCCCAAGGCTTAAGACGGGAGCGTCCCAGTCCAACGCTGGGGTGAGCAGCTGGCCGAGTAGCACGCCCACGATGCCGAGGTTCAGCCCGCCGATAATCCACAACCGGGTGCGGAAGGTGGCCGGTGTGGGACGCAGGTGCAGCAGCTGGTCGCTGAGCTGGCAGGACCAGATGAGAATGGAGTTGCTCAGCACCCCCAGGGTGAAGGTGTGGGTGAGCACCCACTGGTGATGCGGGATGATGGGGTGCGCCACGGAGATCAAGACAAGCGCGATCAGCCACACCGTGGCGGGCAGTGCCCGCTGCCGGCCGCGGCGGCTGCGGGTATCGGCGCGGGTCGACGGAGTGGGCAGGGGGAGCGCACCAGCATTCATAGCCACGAGTGTATCCGTGGAAAATGGGGCCTCCAATTGGGGAGGGGCGGCTGGCTAGGAGCGTCGTGAAGCGACAAAGAGCGCCGCGCCAATGCCGAGGGTGAGTGTGCTCATCGCGGCCAAGCCGAGGATCAGCCCAGTCCAGTTGGTGGCGTCGAAAAGCAACCCTGATAGCCAGCCAAACACGGAGGATCCCAAGTAGTAGCAGGCCACGTAGGTGCTCGAGGCCTCCGCGCGGTTCTCGACGGCGGTGTGGCCCACCCACGCCGAGGCCGTGGAGTGGACGACGAAGAAGGCGGCGGTAAATACCAGGATCGCCGCGATGAGCACGCCCAATTGCGGGGCGAGACAGACGAGCAGCGCGATTAGAGATGTGCCAGCACCGCACACCAGGGTGATGCCGGAGCCATATTTACTGCTCCACACCCCGGCGCGGGCCGAGGACCAGGTGCCCGCCAAGTAGAGGAGGAAGACCACGCCGACCAGTGCCTCGCTGAGGCCGAAATCGTTGATGAGGACGAAGCCCACATAGTTATAGAGCGAGACAAATACGCCCATGGCCAGCCCGGCGATGAGAAAGAGCCCGGCAAGCCGCGGGTTTTTCCAATGTCCGACCATGGCCTGCAGCTCGCCGCGGAAGCGCAGCTTCTTTGGTTGGAAACGCCGCTGCGGCGGCAGGGCGATGATCGCAATAATCGCGCAGATACCGGCGAAGAGCAGATTGGCCCCGAGCGCCCAGCGCCACGTGGACAGTTCCAGGACTCCGGCGGGAATGAGGCGGCCCGAGAGTCCGCCGAGAGAGGTGCCGGCGATATAGACGCCAATCGCCTTCGCGAGCGCGTCGGGGGCGAGTTCCTCCGAGAGCAGCGCCATGGCCACTGCGGGCACGCCGGCGATCATCGCCCCTTGGATACCGCGGCCGATAATCAGCCAGGTGGCCGTCGGGGAGAAGGGGAGGAGCAGTCCGATGAGGATGCTGGCGATCAGCGAGATCGTCATGATCCGCCCGCGCCCAAAGCGCTCCGAGAGGATCGAGGCTGGGACGACGCATAGCGCCAGCGCGCCGGTGGTCGCGGAGACGGTGAGCGCGCTGATCGTCGGAGTGATCTCGAAGGCGGTGGTCAGTCGCGGCAGCATCGCCTGTGTGCAGTAGAGCGTGTTGAAGGCCGCGAGACCCGCCGCGAGGGTCGCGCCCAAGACGCGGCGATAGTCGGGGTCGGTGCGCTCGAGGCCAGGCGGCAGCGTGGCGGCGGGGCGGCTCGGGGGTGTGACGGACATGCACACCATGGTGCGCTCACAGCGATGATTAGTAAAATGTAGAAAAAAGAGAAGTTCCATGCATTTTCGGTATATAGCCGCGGGGAGGGCATATGAGCTCTGTGAGCATCGAGGATTTGCGGGTATTTGTGGCCATCGCCCGCAATCAACACATCACCGCCACCGCTGATGAACTCGGCATGGCCCAGCCCACCGTGACGCGCGTGCTGCAGCGCGTCGAACGCGAGGTGGGCGCCGAACTCTTCGAGCGCCGCGGCCGCACCCTCGTGATCAATACCCGCGGCGAGACGCTGCGCCGCGCCGCAGAGAGCATCATTGCCCGCTTCGACGCCACCCAGCTGGATATTTCACGGCTGCTCGACCCCGAACATGGCACCATCCGCCTCGACTTCATGCATTCGCTGGGCACGTGGATGGTGCCGGATCTCATCCGCGATTATCGCCGCGCCCACCCAGGGGTGCACTTCGCCCTGCACCAGGGGCCCGCCTCGGGGCTGATCGAGCGGGTGCACGCCGATGAGGCCGATCTGGCCTTGGTGGGGCCGCAGCCCCGCGGTGTCGCCGCCGACGCCCTGCACTGGCGTCAGCTCTACCGGCAGCCCCTAGCGGTGGCCTGCCCCATCGGCCATCGCTTGGCCGCGGCTGGTTCGGCGCCGATCAGCATGGAGGAAGTGGACGGTCAGCCCTTTATCGCCACCAAGGTGGGCTATGGCACCCGGCAATTGCTCGATGATCTCGTGGCCGCCTCCGGGATCACCGCGCCGGTGGCCTTCGACTCCATGGAGCTGTCCACCGTCGCCGGGCTGGTGAGCGCGGGACTGGGGGTGGCGCTGCTGCCGATGAACGATCCTTATCTGACCGGCGGGACAGCCCAACAGGGATTCGTGCTGCGTCCGCTGCGCCCGGCCTGCTATCGCGAGCTCGGCCTCGTGTGGCGCGCCACGGGGGAACTCACCCCCGCGGCGGAGCAGTTTCGACGCTGGGTGCTGGAGAAGATTCCGCCCGCTGGCCAGCCCGAGGAGGCCACCGCCGCGGCGGGATGTGAGATTTCACCCGAATAACGGGCCCTTCATTGGCCCTTAGACAGGGCGGGCGTAGCATAAGTAGCCACTGTATGTCCTCTACCGTCTTCAGAAAGGGCGGCTGATTCCCCATGACGACTGTTGCAGTAGTTGGCGCCACCGGCCAGGTCGGTCGCGTGATGCGCACCCTGCTCGAAGAGCGCAACTTCCCGCTCGACGCTATCCGCTTCTTCGCCTCCAAGCGCTCCGCCGGCACCACCCTCACCTA
Organism: Corynebacterium sp. TAE3-ERU2; assembly: GCF_019209955.1. NCBI lineage: Bacteria > Bacillati > Actinomycetota > Actinomycetes > Mycobacteriales > Corynebacteriaceae > Corynebacterium > Corynebacterium sp. TAE3-ERU2. Next base: position 220,880 of record NZ_JAHUTL010000004.1, read on the forward strand.
CGACGGTAAGGACGTGGAGGTCGAGGACCTCGCCGAGGCCACCGTGGAATCGCTGCAGGGTATCGACATCGCCTTGTTCTCTGCGGGCGGCTCCACCTCCAAGCAGTACGCCCCGCTCTTCGCCGAGGCCGGTGCCACCGTGGTGGATAACTCCTCCGCATGGCGCAAGGACGAGGAGGTGCCGCTGATCGTCTCCGAGGTGAACCCGGAGGCCAAGAACGAGGTGCCCAAGGGCATCATCGCCAACCCGAACTGCACCACCATGGCCGCGATGCCGGTGCTCAAGCCGCTGCACGACAAGGCCGGGCTGAAGGTGCTGCACGTCTCCTCCTACCAAGCTGTGTCCGGCTCCGGCTTGGCCGGGGTGCAGGCGCTGGCCGAGCAAACCCGAGCAGTAGAAGCCTCCGCCGAGCAGCTCGCCCTCGACGGCTCCGTGCTCAACCCCACCGATCTCGGCCCCTATGTGGCCCCGATCGCCTTCAACGCCGTGCCGCTGGCCGGCAACATGGTCGACGATGGCTCCCTCGAAACCGATGAGGAGCAGAAGCTGCGCAATGAGTCCCGCAAGATCCTCGGCATCCCCGAGCTGCGCGTCTCCGGCACCTGCGTGCGCATCCCCGTCTTTACCGGCCACACCCTGACCATCCACGCCCAGTTTGAGAACTCTCTCAGCGTGGAGGAGGCCAAGCAGCTGCTGGCCGATGCCCCCGGTGTGGAGCTAGTAGACGTGCCCACCCCGCTGGCCGCCGCAGGCACCGACCCCTCGCTCGTGGGACGCATCCGCCAGGACCAGACCGTGGACGATAACAAGGGCCTGATCCTCGTAGTCTCCGGCGATAACCTGCGCAAGGGCGCGGCACTGAATACCATCCAGATCGCCGAACTGTTGGTCTAAACACCCACAGAGCCGCGCATAGCTCAGCCACCGACTCGCCACTAGGGCAGTCGGTGGCTGTGGTGTATCAGCGGGTAGGAAAGCTGGGCTAGCTCACCTTCACCGTCATGCCGATGGCGGCCCAATCCTCCGGCCCCACCGAATGCCCGGCCGAGTCTGGCCCCAGCAGCGCCGGCTCCACGCACACAAAACGCTTCCAATCGCCCTGCTGCAGATCCCCGATATTCTCATCGGCGGCCGCGCCCGGATTCCACACCACCACGTGATCAGTGCCCTGGGAGGTGATGGTCAGGGTGCGCGCACCATCGCTGATGGTGAAGGGGGAATACTGCTCGGTGGCGACGCGCTCGTCCGTGGCGGTGCCGTCGAAAAGCCAGCGGCGCTCCGCGCCGAGGACCTCTGTGCCGGTGACATCATCGACCAAAAAATAGGGGTGAAACGCCAGCTGGATGAGGCGGCGATACTCCGTGAGATTGTGCGCCCGCAGCATCAGCGCGAAACCCTGCTCGGTGTGCTGCGCGGAAAAACGTAGATCCCAGCCATCGTGGGTACAGCGGGCATCGATGCCGCCGGTGGTGTCCTGCACCTCCCACGGAATGCGCCGCGCCCAGCCGTGCTGCAGCTCATCGTGGCCCAGATCCTTCGAAAACCACGGCGCGATCACCGGAACCCCGCCCCGAATCGAACTATTCTCGCTGAAATCCGCCAGCTCGGACATGAACAGCAGTTCCCCGCTGGAGTGACGCGCGGACTCAAGATGGCCGCGCCCGGCCGGCATGGACAGACTCGTCTGAAGGCTCATAACCCCTCAGTTTAGCCCCCATCCCAGCATGGCCGATGCGTATCGACGCCCACTGCCGCTGCAGCGCCTGAGCTGCCCGCGCCGAGCACTCGGCGACTAGCCACACAGCGGGGGAGAGGAGAAGGGGAACGGGTACACTTCCGTACCGTGGCTCTCTATCGCAAGTACCGTCCCGCGTCCTTCGCAGAAGTTGTCGGCCAAGAGCACGTCACCCAACCGCTATCGGTGGCGCTCGACTCTGGCCGCATTAACCATGCCTATTTGTTCTCGGGGCCGCGGGGCTGCGGTAAAACCTCCTCCGCGCGCATCATGGCGCGCTCCTTAAACTGCGTAAACGGCCCCACCTCCACTCCCTGCGGGGTGTGCCCTTCCTGCGTGTCCCTGGCCCCGGGTGGGCCCGGCAACCTCGACGTCACCGAACTCGACGCCGCCAGCCACCGCGGCGTGGACGATATGCGCGAGCTGCGCGATCGCGCCTACTACGCACCGGCGGAGTCCCGCTATCGGGTGTTCATCATCGATGAGGCGCACATGATCACCACCGAGGGCTCCAATGCGCTGCTGAAAATCGTGGAGGAGCCGCCAGAGCACCTCATTTTCATCTTCGCCACCACCGAGCCGGAAAAGGTGATCAGCACCATCCGCTCGCGTACCCACCACTATCCTTTCCGCCTGCTCACCCCCATGGCGATGCGCGGGCTGCTGGAACGCACCGTGGCGGCCGAGAACGCCCAGGTAGATGATGCCGTGTACCCGCTGGTGATCCGCTCGGGTGGCGGCTCCCCGCGCGACTCGCTGTCCATCCTGGACCAGCTGCTCGCCGGCGCCGGTCCCGAAGGACTGAGCTATGAACAGGCCGTGCTGCTGCTCGGAGTGACCAATGATTCGCTTCTCGACGCCGCCGTGGAGGCCCTCGCCAACGAAGATTATTCCGGCATGTTTGCCACCGTCGACGACGTGATCGAAGGTGGCTTCGAGCCCCGCCAATTCGCCCTCGACCTGCTCAACCGCCTGCGCGATCTCATGGTGGTGCGCACCGTGCACGACGCCATGAACCACGGGCTGGTGGATGTGCCCACCGGGCGTGAAGAAGTGCTGGCCGAGCAGGCCGAACGCTTCAGCCCGGAACAGCTGGCCCGCATGGCCGCGCTGACCAACGAGGGGCTCAGCGATATGCGCGGCGCCACCTCCGCCCGGCTGCTGTTGGAGGTCATGTGCGCCAAGCTCATGCTGCCCGCCGCCACCGCAGGAAGCGCCGGAACTGCCCTCGGCACCGCCGGCGGGGCCACAACTGCGGCCGCGCCGCGGGGCGGCCAGAGCGAGGGCGAGGAGAAAAAGCCATCCCGCCGCTTTGAGCGGAAATCCGTGCGCGAGCAGCGGGAGCAGCGCGAACGCGAACAGCGCGAGCAGCGGGAACGCGAGCAGCGGGAACGCGAGCAGCGGGAACGCGAGCAGCGGGAACGCGAGCAGCGGGAACGCGAGCAGAAAGAACAACAAGAACAACAAGAGCAGCACAACGCCGCTCCCGCCGCGGCCCCGCAGCAGCCCGAGTCCACGCCTGCGGCGCCTGCTGCACCGGAACCCGCCGCTGAGCCCACGCCCGCCGCCGAGCCCACTGCCGCGCCGGAGCGGGAGGAGCGCCGCGAGGAGGCGTCGACAAGCGCTGCGGAGACACAGCACAGCATTGCCCAGCAGTGGCCGGAGATTCGCAGCGCGATCTTCAACGCCAATGCGCGTACGGGCGTGATGATCGCTGAGGCGCAGGTACTGGAAGAGACCCCAGAGGCGCTGCAGCTCGGCCACCACACGGGGGCGCTGGCGGCGCGGCTCTCGGCACCCGAGCACGCCGAGGTGATCGCCCGCGCGGTCGAGCAGGTCACAGGCATGAAGGTGACGGTCAGCTGCGTGATCGGAACGCGCGCGCCGGCCCCTGCGGCCACGCCCACCGAGTCCGAGGACAGCGACGCAGAGGACGAGGAACCGGCCCGCCCCGCCCGACGTGCGCCCGGCGGCTGGGTGGCCCCGCAGCTACCACCCGAACCCGGCACCTCCGCCCCAGTTCGCGAACCGGAACCGGAAAAGAAGAAGGAAGCTCCGCCGCGGCGACGCTGGCAGGAAAGGGCAGCCCGCGGCAATCCCCATGCCCGGCCTGGGCAGCAACCCCCGCCACCCGAGCCGGAGGAGCCGCACGACTATAGCGGTCGCGACCCCTACGCGGGCATGGCGGATTCGGTGCCGCTGCCCCCCGAGCCCGAGCCGGAGGATGCGGCCCCCGAAGCGGCCGCCCCGCCGCGCCCGCCTGCGCCCACCCCGCCTCAGCCGGTAGAGGAAAGCCCGGAGGATGTGGAAGAGTCCTTCGCCCGCGAGGCCGCGGAGGGCGAGGGCAGCGCCGATAGGCGTGACCAGCGCACCGTGGCAATCGAACTATTGCAGGAGCAGCTGGGAGCGAAGCTGGTATAAAACGTCTACACTCGTTGGGGCGATAAAGATACCCCCTAAGAAAGGCAACAACCATGACTCAGCCCGATATGCAGCAGATTCTCGCCCAGGCCCAGCAGATGCAGGAGCAGCTGCAGCAGGCCCAGCAGGAAATTATGGCCACCGAGGTCGTTGGCGAGGCCGGCAACGGTTTGGTCAAGGCCACCATGAACGGTGCCGGCCACATCACCGGCGTCGAGATCGATCCCAAGGTTGTCGATCCGGAGGATGTTGAGACCCTGCAGGATCTCGTGCTCGGCGCCCTCGAGGACGCCCACAAGCGCATCTCCGATGTAGCCGAGGAAAAGATGGGCCCGCTGCAAAACGCTGGCTTCGGTGGCGACTTGGACGGCATGCTCGGCTAAAACCTGACCGAGACGTCTGGTCACACTCAGCGCCCCGCCCCGTGCGGGGTGTTTGTGTGTACACTCCCAGCAGCGATAGCGGCCTGTGGCGTCCCCGCCACACCGATGAGCACCCCACCCCACGACCGAGGTCGACCCGCGCACTGGCGGGAATAGACCGGCACACGAAGGACACCCACCCCGCATGTTCGAAGGCCCGCTCCAAGATCTCATCGACGAGCTTTCTCGGCTCCCAGGAGTGGGGCCGAAGTCCGCGCAGCGGATCGCTTTTCACCTGCTCAACACCGATTCCGAGGATGTCGAGCGGCTCCAAAATGCGCTCGGCGCAGTGCGCGGTGGGGTCACCTTCTGCCGTATTTGCTGCAATGTGTCCCGCGATGAGCTGTGCCGCATCTGCGCGGACTCCCAGCGCGACCCCAGCGTGATCTGCGTCGTGGAAGAACCCAAAGATATTCAGGTGATCGAACGCACTGGGGAATACGAGGGCCGCTATCACGTGCTCGGCGGGGCACTGGACCCGCTGAACAATGTGGGACCAAAGGATCTCACCGTCTCACAGCTACTGCAGCGCATTGGTGGGGTCCTCGAGGATCGCGAGGGCGAGTCCGCCCCCGATATCAGCGAGGTGATCCTCGCTACCGACCCCAATACCGAAGGCGAAGCCACCGCCTCGTATTTGGCGCGGCTTTTGCGTGATTTCCCTGATCTGGTGATCTCGCGGCTCGCCTCCGGCATGCCGCTGGGCGGCGATCTGGAGTTTGTCGATGAACTCACGCTCTCCCGCGCGCTCACCGGCCGCCACCAGCTCTAAGGGTGGTCTAGCCGCGGCCAGCTAGTCTTCGAGGCGCTCCTCGCGCAGCTGCGAGACCTCATCGAGCACCAGCGGCTCGAGATCAGTGAACTCCACCCCCATGGCGCGGGCCAAGAGAAGATCCGCGATATGCGGGTTGCGGGCCAAGAAGGGCCCGTGCATATAGGTGGCAATCACGGTGCCCTGGATAGCGCCATCGCAGCCGGCGCCATGCCCGGAATCGGTGTTGCCGACACCGCGAGTAATCGAGCAGAGCGGCTGGGCATCCGGCCCCAGCACGGTCGATCCCATGTGGTTTTCGAAGCCGCTCAGACGCAGGCTCACCGTGCCGCTGATGCGCTGCGCATCGGAGATCTGCTCGGTGAGCACCGTGGAGGGCGTGGCCTCCACTTCACCGATGGCGCGGGTGCGTAGTTGCGCGGTGGTGGCGTCGATAAGCCCCAAGCCCTCGTGCACCCCGCCGGAGGCGTGGAAAGACTCGCCGAGTACCTGAAAACCGGCGCAGATGCTCAGGATCGGGGTCTTCTTCTCTGCGGCGCGGATAAGGCCGCCGTGGGCGCGCAGATGCTCCGCCGCCAACACCTGGGCTGCGTCCTCGCCACCGCCCATGCAGTAGAGATCGCAGGAATCCGGGATGGCGTCCTGCAGAGTGATCCGATGGATATCAGCATCGATGCCGCGCAGCCGGGCGCGCTGGCGCAGCACGAGGGCATTGCCATCATCGCCATAGGTGCCGAGCACATCAGGCAGCAGTAGTCCGATAGTGAGAGTCATTTACTCGTTTCCTTCCTTGGCTGCCTGCAGCGAACGTTCGAGAGCCTTCTTCAGATCACGGAAAGCCGTGTAATTGGCCAGCACCTCCACCCGGCCGGGCGGACAGGCGCGAATGGCCTCCACGGGGTCGTGGATGAGGTCGTGATCAATCGAGGCATACTTCAACCTGACCGCAAGGTCAGTACCGCGCTCGCCGGCGGCGTGCACGTGAAGGTTCTCGAAGTTCTCAAACACCACATCCCATAGCCACGAAAGGTCCTCGCCATCGGCCACCTGGCCGTTGACGGCGATCACATGGCCCTCGGCCTCGCGATCGAGCATGGACAGCGCCTCTTGCCAGCCGGCCGGGTTCTTGGCCAGCAGCATGTGCACCTCACGGCCCTCGAACTGGATAGTGGAGTAGCGGCCGGCCACATTATCCACCTCTTCCACCGCGTCACGGGCGCCGTCGAGGCTGATATCGAAGCAGCTCACCGCCGCCGCAATGGCCTGGGCGGCATTGCCGCGATTGGCCTTGCCCGGCAGCTTCAAATCCAGCGGCGTATCGCCCAGCGGGGAGCGCAGCGCCTCATCATCGATCACCCAGCTCGGCTCGGGGCGGCGGAACTCGCGGCCATCGGCCAGCGGCTTGGTGGCGTACCAATCATCGCCGTTGTGCACCACGTGGGAGCCGGTGCGCGGGCATGACACTGAATCGCCGATCCAGCCGGCGCCGGCAGAAACCCACACCACGTTCTCGGCGTCGAAGGCAACCGAGGTGACCAGCACGTCATCGCAATTAGCGATTACGGTCATCTCGGGGTGGGCCTCGACGCAGGCGCGGAGTGCGCGCTCGAGCTTATTGATCTCGCCGACCCGGTCCAGCTGGTCGCGGGTGAGGTTGAGCAGGATGAGCGCGGTGGGGTGAAGCCGGTCGGCCACCTTCGGCACGTGCAGCTCATCGCACTCCAGCACCACGTGGCTGGCATCCTTGCCGGCCATGAGCGCGGAGATAATGCCCGCGTCCATGTTGTCGCCGCCATCGTTGGTGGCCACGGTATAGCGGCTGCGCAGGGCGTTCGCGGTCATGCGGGTCGTGGTGGACTTGCCATTGGTGCCGGTGATCAGCACGGTGGGGCGGTTCTTCGCCACGGTGGTCATGATCGTGGGGTCGATTGCATTGGCCACCAGGCCGCCGATCATGCCGCCGGCACCGCGGCCGGTCGCACGCGAGGCCGCAGTGGCTGCTGAAGCTGCCGTCGTGGCAAGGGTGGCGCGCAGACGGCGGAGAGGCCGAGGAAGGTTGATGCTCATGGTTTAGAAATTGTAGCCTCAACCGCCGCTGGGAGGGGCACGCCTGCTCATAGGCGCGCCTCGGCACCGAGGGCTGAGCTGGCCGCCTAGTTCTCTGCTGCTGTGGCGGCCTGACGGGCCAGCTCCACGAAAGCGGTATCGGCCATGAGCGGAATATTTTTCCGCTGCGCGTGCATCGCCTTGCCCTTGAGATCCTGGGTGTGATTGCAGATCACCAGCGAGGAGCCACGGCCCAGCTTCTCGCTATAGCTCAACCCGGCATCGAGCGCGGCTTGAATGATCTCGGTATCGGGCAGCTCGATCTGCGGGGTGAGCACCACCTCCATGCCGGGCTGCAGCGAGCCTCCCGGCTGATACGCCCCGGGGTTCTCCGCGGCGGCGTCGGCCTGGGCGGCATCCACGCGCAGCACGGTGCGCTGCAGGCCGCAGCGATCCGCCTTCAACTCCTCGGCCTTATAGCTCACAGGATTGTCTATGGCCGCATAGAGATCCCAGGTGAGCTGGGTGGACTCGAAGGAAAAATCCGCCTCGGGGACGCTGGCGCGTTCGCGGCTTGCCTGCGGGGAGCCGTCGAATAGCCCCCACTGGCGCGCCACGCCGCGCAGCCGCTCGTCCTCGATCGTGGCGCCGGTGCGGCGCACGGTGGTGAGCATGTCGATGAGGGCCACCGGCTTGGGCACATGGCCGAAATTCGAGCGATTGCGCTTGCCGCCGCGCCGCCGCCGCTGCTTCGGGGCGTGGGCGCGCCGGTTATGGGCGATGGCCCGCTTCGATTCCGAGACAATGAAACCCCAGGTGAGGGCCATGTCGAAGGTGATGAGGGTACGGCCGTCGATCATGCGGCAGATACTTTTCGCCACCCCGGCGAAGGTGGGGGCCGCCGCCACCTCTTCTTTGCTCAGCCCGTGCAGATGCGGCGGTCCCGGATCCGCCTTGGGATTGAGCACATGGTGCACGTGCTCATCGAGCTCACCACTCGGAGTGAAGGTGGCCAGATCGATGGCAACCATCCGCGCCGACGCGGGGTGAATACCCGAGGTTTGCACCGTGGCAACCACAAAGGGGGCCCGCTCGAGCTCGGCTTGTCGACGCGCCCTGCGCTCTTCGCGGCTCAGATGATGGTTACCGTTGCTCATAGATTCCTATGCTAAACCACAACCGCGCCAACCCCGCGGACTAGGTGCAGGGCGCGGGGCGGCGGTGGCGTTTAGAAGTAGCCCATGATCTCGTTCACGCAGATAGCCACGAAGGCCAGCGAGATGATGGCCATCATCGTGTTGGCGAACCAGCCATTGCGCCATTGCTTCGGGGTGGCATCGGTATTGAGCAGGATGAGCAAGGTAAAGCCCAAAAAGGGCATGAAGAACGCGCCGAGCACACCATAGAGCAGCACCAAGGCCACGGGGCGTCCGAGGAAGAGCAGCAGCATGGGCGGGAAGGTCAGCCACAGGGTGTAGAGCTTGTAGTACTTGCCGCCGGTGGTGGTGGAGGGGTGGTTCTCGGGGAGTTTGCGCAGGTGGCCGATGTAGTCGGCGAACATCAGGGAGACGCCATTCCACACGCCCAGCACCGAGGAGAAGCTGGCTGCCCAGAAGCCGATGAGGAAGATCGTGCCGATGGTCGGGTTATAGCGCTCCGCCAGCACATCGGAGAGCCCCAGCAGCGCCTTGTCGCCGTTGTCGACTGCGATATTGGCGGAGTAGAGCAGGTCGGCGCCGAGGATCAGCATGGCGATCACGAAGATGCCGGTGACCACATAGGCGACGGTGTTATCGATCCGCATCACTTTCATCCAGCCGGGAGTGCGCCAGCCTTTTTCACGGCACCAATAACCATAGGCGGCCAGGGTGATGGTGCCGCCGACGCCGCCGGCGAGGGAGAGCACGTAGACCCCCGAGCCCTCAGGGATGCGGGGCACGAGCCCAGTGAGGATCTCGGGCAGATGCTGCAGGGAGAGTGTGGCAATGCCGACCACGGTGAGAAACATGAGCCCCACCAGCACGGCAATAAGTTTTTCGAAGAACTCGTAGCGGCCTATCCAGGTGAGGATGAACCCGAGAATGCCCGTGCCGATCGCCCACCAGGTGAGAGTGGTGCCGGGGAAAAGTGCGGCCAGCGGCAGCGCCGTGGAGCTCATGGCCGCGGCACCATAGACGAACCCCCACACCACGATATAGGGGGCGAAATACCAGCTGGTCCAGCGGCCAATGCGCCGCCAGCCGGTATAGATCGTGTGGCCGGTGGACAGAGAATAACGGCCCACGCCTTCGACGAGCACAATCTTCATGATCGCGCCCACTACGGCCGCCCAGAGGAGGGTGTAGCCGAATTTTTGCCCGGCAATCATGGTGGCGACAAGATCGCCGGCGCCGACACCGGTGGCGGCAGCCACGAGGCCAGGGCCGATCACACGCCACTTGGCGTCGGGGTTGGGGCCATCTGCGGATGGCTGGGTGGTAGGTGGGGAAGCGTCAGCGCGGGACATGTGATCCTCCTTTGCTCGATATCGAGAGTGGTTTGGGTCACAATCCTAGCAAGGGGAGGAGACGTGGTGGGGTGCGTCGCGGCAGGTGAGCGGCCCCCAGTGCAGGTGGCAGGGCGGAATTCGCTGTGGTGCAGAGGATGCTGCTGCCGGCAGGGTGGCGTCGATAAGCGCGCAGCAGACACTCCCGAGGCCCACGGGGAGCGCTCGGGAGTAGGAGAGCGAGAGGCTAGGCCATGGCGCGGTTGATCGCGGAGGTCACGGCCTTCAGCGAGGCGTAGGTGATGGAGCCGGCCACGCCGACACCCCACACCTGCTGGCCATTGACGTCGGCGTAGACGAAGGCGGCGGCCTCGGCGTCATCGCCGGCGGTACGGGCGTGCTGGGAGTAATCCAGCACCTCGACGTTGATGTCCAGCTGCTCGAGCGCATTCGCGTAGGCGGACACCGGGCCATTGCCGTGGCCGGAGACAGTCTTTTCCTCGCCGTTGATCTCCAGCTTCGCGGTCACCTGCGAGAGCTCGCCATCGGACTGGGCGTTATCCACGCGCAGCGAGATTTGCTCGACCGGGCTCACCCGATCCAGGTACTCGCTCGCGAAAATATCCCACATGGACTTCGAGTTCACCTCGCCGCCCTCGGAATCGGTCACGGCCTGCACCACGGAGGAGAACTCCACCTGCATCGGCCGCGGCAGATTGATGCCGTGGTCGGTCTTCATGATGTAGGCGACGCCACCCTTGCCGGACTGCGAGTTCACGCGGATCACGGCCTCGTAGTTGCGGCCCACATCCTTCGGGTCGATCGGCAGATAGGGCACCTCCCACGTGATATCGCGCAGTTCCTCCCAGGCCACATCGGTGTGGGTCGCGCTGGGGCGGTGCTTGGCGGCCATGGCGTCCAGGCCCTTGTTCACGGCGTCCTGGTGGGAGCCGGAGAAGGCGGTGAACACCAGATCGCCGCCGTAGGGGTGACGCTCCGGCACGCGCAGCTGGTTGCAGTACTCCACCGTGCGACGAATGTGGGCGATATCGGAGAAGTCGATCTGCGGGTCGACGCCCTGGGTCATCAGGTTCAGGCCCAGGGTCACCAGGCAGACATTGCCGGTGCGCTCGCCGTTGCCGAAGAGACAGCCCTCGATGCGGTCGGCGCCCGCCATGAAGCCCAGCTCGGCGGTAGCGACACCGGTGCCGCGGTCATTGTGCGGGTGCAGCGACAGGATGATGGAATCGCGACGGTTCAGGTTGCGGTCCATCCACTCGATCGAGTCGGCGTACACATTGGGGGTGATCATCTCCACCGTGGAAGGCAGATTGATGATCATGGGGTTCTCTGGGGTGGGCTGCATGACGTCGGTGACGGCGTCGATGACTTCCTTGGCGTAGGCCACCTCGGTGCCGGTATAGGACTCCGGCGAGTACTCCCAGCGCCAGTTGGTCTCTGGGTAGTCCTTGGCGATGGTCTGGATCAGCTCAGCGGCGTCGGTGGCCAGCTTCTTGATCTGCTCCTTATCCTTCCGGAACACCACATCGCGCTGCAGGATGGAGGTGGAGTTATAGAAGTGCACGATCACGTTCTTCGCGCCCTCGCAGGCCTCGAAGGTGCGGCGGATCAGGTGCTCGCGGGCCTGCACCAGCACCTGGATGGTCACATCATCGGGAATCTTGTCTTCCTTGATGATCTCCTGCACAAAGTTGAAATCGGTTTGGGAGGCCGAGGGGAAGCCCACCTCGATCTCCTTGTAGCCCATGCGCACCAGCAGGTCGAACATGCGGCGCTTGCGTTCCGGGCTCATCGGATCGATCAGGGCCTGGTTGCCGTCGCGCAGGTCCACGGCGCACCACTGCGGGGCCACCGTCATCTTCTTGTCCGGCCAGGTGCGATCCGGCAGCGAGAAGTCTTCGACTTCCACGTGATAGGGCTGGTAGCGCGTGCTCGGCATGCTGGAGTTGCGCTGCTTATTCCATGCCGGCTGCCCCTCGCGACGCGGGCCGTTCGGGGTGGTGATTTCAGTGGGGGCGGAGATGAAAGTGTCGTTCATCGACATAACTATGGGTGCTTTCTTAGTTCAGTGTTCGGGGATGTTGGCCGCGCCAGAAACTCCGCGACGGGGCGGCCAACGAACAATGAAGCGCTAACACCCGCCGCGGCGACTAAGGAGGAGGAATCCCTGACTACCGCGAATCATGTGAGGCACATTACCGTATCCGTCGCGGGGTTCGGGCACCGATGTTCCATCCTTTGGGAAAATCCAGTTCAGCGTTCCCCCTATCGGGGGCCTATGCGCGCTTATCGACGCCCACTCGCCGGCGCCTCAGCCCGCTGGCACGGGCGATGCCCACTAGTCGATTCCCAGCCGCGATAGCTGGAAGGTAGAGCCAATCATGGCCAGCAGCGCTAGGGCCATCCACGCCCATTGCCACCCGGTGGCCTGGAAGGATTCGCTTAACACCGTATAGCCCAAGATGAAGGCCACGATGGGCTCGGCGACCTTCATGGCCGGCAGGGAGTTTTTGAGCGCGCCGGCATTAAAGGAGACCTGCTGCACCAAGGTGCCGATGGTGGCGCAGGCGATCAGCGCATAAAGCTCCCAGGAGGTGAGGATGCCGTAGAACCCGCCTTTGTGGACGAAGATATCGGCGATGGCCTTGGATAGCACCGCCACATAGCCGAACACGGCGCCGGTGACGATGCCGAGCAGCAGGGCCTTTTCGCGGCGGATTTGGCGTTGCGCCCAGCGGTCGAGGCCGACGAGAACGACCACGCCGATGCCGAGGGCCAGCAGCCAGCGGTGCAGCGATGGATCAGGGGTGCCCGAGGCGGGGCGGCCCAGTAACACCAGCACCGATACGGAGACGGTGAGCACGCCCGCCCACAGCATTTCGGCGAAGGTGAGCCGGTGCTTGTCGTAGTAGGCCGACAGCGGCAGGGTGAACATGAGGGAGAGCACCAAGATGGGCTGCACCACGAGCAGGGTGCCGAAGCCGAGGGCCACAACCTGCAGGCCATAGGCGCCGAGCGCAGAAAAAGAGCCTGCCCACCATAAGGGGCGGCGCATGGCCGTGGCGATGGACCGGCCCTCGGGTGCCTCGAGTGCGATATTGTGCCGCACAACCGTGCCCCACGCGATCGTCAGCGCAGAGGCAGTGGCAAAAAGAATGGCAAGCAGGGTATTAGGCACAGCACTTAGAGTATCGCTAGGGGTGGCGCGCAGCCGTGGCGGCGCGCGGGGTGGCGGTGCTGGCGTGGTGCGATCCTCACCCTGGGGGTGAATGTGAACTCGATAGTGTCCTGCAGTGGGCGCCATGTACGATGAGTGCGGAAAAACCAATACTTCGGCAGAAATTGCCTCGCGGACCCACGGTAGAGACGGTGCGGGGCCTCATGCCAAGGAAAGGACGGCACCTGTGGCACTGATTGTGCAGAAATATGGTGGATCATCTCTCGAGAGTGCGGAGCGTATCCGCAGCGTTGCTGAACGTATTGTGGCCACCAAGAAGCAGGGCCACGATGTGGTGGTGGTGTGCTCCGCCATGGGCGATACCACCGATGAGTTCCTCGATTTGGCGGCGCAGGTCAATCCCGTTCCGCCGGCCCGCGAGATGGACATGCTGCTCACCGCTGGGGAGCGTATCTCCAATGCGCTGGTGGCCATGGCTATTGAGAGCTTCGGTGCGAAGGCCCAGTCCTTCACCGGCTCCCAGGCGGGCGTGCTCACCACGGAGCGGCACGGCAATGCCCGCATCATCGAGGTCACCCCGGGACGCGTGCAGGAGGCCCTCGACCAGGGCAAGATTTGCCTCGTCGCCGGCTTCCAGGGTGTGAATAAGGAAACCCGCGATGTCACCACCTTGGGCCGCGGCGGTTCCGATACCACCGCGGTGGCGCTGGCCGCGGCGCTCGAGGCCGATGTGTGCGAGATCTACTCGGATGTGGACGGCGTCTACACCGCCGATCCGCGCATCGTGCCCAATGCCCGCAAACTAGACAAGATCTCCTTCGAGGAGATGCTCGAATTGGCTGCTGTGGGATCGAAGATCTTGGTGCTGCGCAGCGTCGAATACGCCCGCGCATTCAACGTGCCCTTGCGTGTGCGTTCGTCCTACAGTAATGACATTGGCACCCTCGTCGACGGATCAATGGAGGATATTCCCGTGGAAGAAGCAATACTCACTGGCGTGGCAACCGATAGCTCGGAAGCCAAGATCACCGTGTTGGGAATCTCGGATCTGCCGGGCGAGTCCGCCCGCATCTTCCGTGCCATCGCGGATGCAGAGATCAACATCGATATGGTGCTGCAGAATGTCTCCTCCCTCGAGGACGGCAAGACCGACATCACCTTCACCTGCCCGCGCGCCGATGGCCCCCGCGCCATGGAGCTGCTGAAGAAGATGCAGGTTGGTGCCGGCTACGAGAACGTGCTCTACGACGACCAAGTGGGCAAGGTCTCGCTGGTGGGCGCAGGCATGAAGTCTCACCCCGGAGTCACCGCCGACTTCTGTGAGGCGCTGCGTGATGTGGGAGTGAACATCGAGCTCATCTCCACCTCCGAAATCCGCATCTCGGTGCTCGTTCGCGAGGCCGATCTCCCCGAGGCTGCCCGCGCCCTGCACGAGCGCTTCGAGCTTGGCGGCGAGGAAGAAGCCATCGTTTACGCAGGTACTGGCCGCTAAACAGACTCTGCGGCCCGCTCGCTATCTGACCGTCCCTGGCACCCGCTGCTAGGGGCGGTTTTTCTGTGAGCTGGGTTAAAGGTTTTTGGGGCCATCTGGGGCTCAGGTTATTCTCATGCAGAATGCACCTAACCGGGGTGAGCCGCATGAAAGGGAAAATTATCGTGGGATTCACGACAGGTCTGAAGAAAATTACCGCCGCTATGTTGGGAGTCGCCACCGCCGCGGTGGTGGGCGTGAGCGCTGCCCCAGTGGCTGCCGCCGCCCCGCAGGGCAATATCGCCTACTTTGGTGATTCCTACTCCGCGAACCCGGATCAGATCCTCAACGCCATGCGCGGGATGAACCCGCAGGTGTACAACGGCTATCCCAACCGCGAGGGCTGCCTGCAGGCCCCGAATAATGCGCCGCGCCTGCTCGGCCAGATCGCCAAGGCACCGATCTCTGACTGGTCCTGTGTCGCCGAGACCTCGCGTGTGGCCACCCAGCGCGTCACCCGCGCCATCCAGGCCGGCGATATTCACCCCGGCACCCGCGCCGTGGTGTTGGCCGCGGGCATGAATAACTACGGTGGCTTCGGTGTGCGCGATGGCGTGAATATCCTCGATAACCAGGCCGTGCACAACGCCTACCTGAAGGATATTCATGACGCCGTGAATCAGATCCGTCGCGTTTCCCCGCGCATCCAGATCATCATTCCGGGCATGCTGCAGGTCACCGAGCCCACCTCGGGCATGCTTTGCGCACTGAACGTGGTTCCCAATGCCCCGATGGGCGTGCCGGTGCCGCTGCTGCGCGATGTAGAGAACTGGAACCGCGATAACCAGAGGGTGGCGGCCCGCCAGACCGGCGCCACCTTCGTGGACATCAAGGCCGGTTCCGCCGCCCACCACACCTGCGTGCCCGATATGCAGCGCTGGGTCTCCGGCAGCATCGACACCACCACCCCGAACTACAACATGGGCCTGCACCCCAGCGAAGCAGGTTCCCGCTACGTGGCGCAGCGCATCGCCGCCGCCCTGCGCTAGGTTCTCGGCTTCATAGCCACTAGCACTGCACGCCTCGACCGGGCGTGCAGTTTTTCATGCCCACACAACGCAGAACGTGGCCCCACCCACTGAGGGTGAGGCCACGACTGAGCAGGCGTGATAGGCCTTAGTTGGCTGCCTTGGCGTAGCGCTCGGCAACGTCATCCCAGTTGAAGACGTTCCACACGGCCTCAACGTAGTCAGCCTTAACGTTCTTGTACTGGAGGTAGAAGGCGTGCTCCCACATGTCCAGCATGAGCAGCGGGGTCAGGTTAGCGGAGATATTGCCCTGCTGATCGGTGATCTGCTCGACCACGAGGCGCTGACCGATGTGGTCATAGCCGAGTACTGCCCAGCCGGAGCCCTGCAGGCCCAGAGCGGCTGCGGAGAAGTGAGACTTGAAGTTCTCGAAGGAACCGAACTCGGCGTTGATGGCCTCAGCCAGCTCGCCGGTGGGCTCGCCGCCACCGTTGGGGGAGAGGTTCTTCCAGAAAATGGAGTGGTTGGTGTGGCCACCCAAGTTGAAAGCGAGGTCCTTGGACAGGGCGGTAACCACGGCAGAGATCTCGCCGTTCTCACGAGCAGCGGCCATCTTCTCGAGGGCAGTATTAGCACCCTTGACATAGTTGGCGTGGTGCTTGGAGTGGTGCAGCTCCATAATCTCGGCGGCGATGTGCGGCTCGAGAGCGTCGTAGGAGTAATCCAGCTCGGGAAGGGTGTAAGTCATGATAAAAGCCTTTCGTGGTTTTTACGTTCACAGCCACGGCGCGGTGCCGTGGCATTGATACCCATGATAGGTGAGAATGTGAATATCGCAACAAAATGGTTGATAAAACCGGCCCCGGCAGGGGTGCTGCGGCACGAACGTGGCGGCGGGACTAGATTGGGGCGCATCCCCCCCCACCTGGCCACCGAGTGGACATCGCCCTTACCCCCTAGAGAAAGTGCTAGCACTATGGGATTTCTATTTTCACGCACCCCTGAGATGGTGAGCAAAGAGCAGGCGCTGCACGGCGGTTCTACCCCCGTGCTGGAGCACCCTCAGCCCCACGCGGTTCTCGGCACTCCGATCACCGGACCGTGGCAGCCGGAGCAGCGGCGCCTCATCATTGGCATGGGATGCTTCTGGGGCGCAGAGAAGCTGCTGTGGCAGCTCGACGGAGTGGACTCCACCTCCGTGGGCTATGCCGGAGGGTTCACGCCCAATCCGACCTACCGCGAGGTGTGCACGGGCCGGACGGGCCATACCGAGGTGGTGGAGGTGGTCTACGATCCCGCGCGGATCAGCGGTCGGGAGATTATTAGCGCCACTCTTGAGGCCCACGATCCCACCCAGGGCTATCGCCAGGGCAATGATGTGGGCACCCAGTATCGCTCCGCCTATTTTGTGGATTCCGCCGAGGATGAGCAGCTCGTGCGCGAGCTTCTAGCCGCCTATGAGCCGAAGCTGGCCGCGGCCGGGTTTGGCCCCGTCACCACCGAGGTGGCCCAGCTCAGCGATACCCCCGCGGGCGCCTACTATTTGGCCGAGGATTATCACCAGCAATATCTGCACAAAAACCCCGAGGGCTATTGCCCCGTCCACTCCACGGGGGTGGCCTGCGGCTAGCGCGCCGGGTGGGCCGGAGCCAGCGGCAGGGGCAGCCCACCGCGGCGGCGGCTCAGTACCCCCACCAGCAGGATCGCCATACCGGCGATGGTCGCCCCGATGACCCATCCGGCCAGCACATCGGTGCTCCAATGGTGGGCGAGAAATACTCGGGAGACGCCCATGCACAGCGCATATCCCAGGGCGACCAGCCAGACGAGGATGCGAACACCGCGCCCGCGCACCGCACGGCTGCCAAAGTAGGCGAGCACGAGAGCAAGGACGGTTGCGTTGAGCGTGTGCCCCGAAGGGAAAGAATATGAGGGCTCGAAGGGCGGCACTGCGAAGGCATAATCGGGCCGGGTGCGTCCCACCAGCGTCTTGATGATGGTGGTGGTGCTCGTCGACAGCGCCGCCGCCAAGGCGAGGGTGAGCACGGGAGTCCAGCTGCGCAGCACTGCAGTGAGCAGAAATGCGAGTGCTGTGGCCACGGGCAGGCTCAGGGCGGTGGTGCCGATATTGGTGAAAGCGGTGACCGCCGCGTCGAGCGCCGGGGAGCGGTGATCCAGCCCCCACTGAAGATATGTTGTGTCGATTGAGCTAAGCACCCATAAAGGCTACTACGGGCGCGTTCCGCCGAGAACCTGAGTGCGCAGCAGCTCCAGCAGCTCGGCGGGGTCGGCAACATGCACGGCGTCGAGGCCGGCGGCTTGGGCGGCACGCACATCGTTGGTGTAGTTATCGCCGATCATCACCGCGCGCTCTGCCGGCACCCCAAGCAGCGCCAGCGCCTCCCGATAGGCCTGCGGATCGGGCTTGGCGCAGCTGAGTTCCGCGGTGGGAATGAGGCTTATCGACGCCGACTCGAGGCCGGTGGCAGCGAGCTTGCCCGCCTGCATGTCGCGGGCGCCATTCGTAAAAATAGCCACCCTTGCCCCAGAGTCCACGGCGAGGGACAAGGCTGCAGCCGCATCGGGGAACGCGTGCCAGCCTTCACGGTAGAAGGAGGCGAATACCTCGAAACGCCGGCGCGACTCCTCTTCGCTGAGCGGGGCCGCAAAGAAGCGGGCCATGCGGTTGAGGCGCTGCTGGGCATGGGTGATCTCACCTCGTTCGAAGCGGGAGAACTCCTCGTTTTCGATCTGGAACCACCGCTCGATGAGGGCGTGTTCTGGGCCTTCCATGGCGTAGTGCTGGATCAGTCGGGTGGCTGCGTGGCGGGCGGCGGAGTCGTGATCGACGAGCGTGCCGTCGAGGTCAAAGAGGATGGCGTCGTAGCGGGGCATAGTGTCTCAGTATAGAAGCTGTGGGGTTTCCCACTTTCAGCCGAAAAAGGCTGCCAAATACTGGCAAAAACAAAAACAAACGGGCACAATAGGCAGCTGAAAGCGAAAAACCAAACATCGCGAGGGATGAAACAATGAAGGATATTGTTGGCAACAAGGTTGTGCTCATCGGCGCCGGTGACGTGGGAGTGGCCTATGCCTACGCTCTGGTGAACCAGGGCACGGTGGACCACCTGGCCATCATCGACATCGATGAGAAGAAGCTCGCCGGCAACGTCATGGACCTTAACCACGGCGTCGTCTGGGCCAGCTCCCGCACCCGTGTCAGCAAGGGCACCTACGCCGACTGCGAAGACGCCGCCATGGTGGTCATCTGCGCCGGCGCCGCCCAGAAGCCTGGCGAGACCCGGTTGCAGCTGGTGGACAAGAATATGAAGATCATGAAGTCCATCGTGGACGAGGTGATGGCCAACAACTTCGACGGCATTATGTTGGTCGCCTCCAACCCGGTGGACGTGCTCTCCTATGCCGCATGGAAGTACTCCGGCCTGCCGTGGCAGCGCGTGATCGGCTCCGGTACCGTGCTGGATTCCGCCCGCTTCCGCTACATGCTCGGTGAGCTCTACGACTGCTCGCCGACCTCCATCCACGCCTACATTGTGGGCGAGCACGGCGACAGCGAGCTGCCGGTGCTCTCCTCCGCCACCATCGCTGGTGTGTCCATGCGCATGAAGCTGGCCAAGGAGCCAGAGCTGGAAGAGCGCCTGGAAAAGATCTTCGAAGACACCCGCGATGCCGCCTATCGCATCATCGACGCCAAGGGCTCCACCTCCTATGGCATCGGCATGGGACTGGCCCGCATCACCCGCGCGGTGCTGCAAAACCAGGATGTGGCCTTGCCAGTCTCCGCTCTGCTCCAAGGCGAGTACGGCCAAGAAGACATCTACATCGGCACCCCTGCGATTGTGAACCGCAACGGCATCAACCGTGTGGTCGAGCTTGAGCTCAACGAG
Organism: Corynebacterium sp. TAE3-ERU2; assembly: GCF_019209955.1. Taxonomy (NCBI): domain Bacteria; kingdom Bacillati; phylum Actinomycetota; class Actinomycetes; order Mycobacteriales; family Corynebacteriaceae; genus Corynebacterium; species Corynebacterium sp. TAE3-ERU2. The sequence goes on from NZ_JAHUTL010000004.1 coordinate 240,368, forward strand.
CACGAGATGGAGCGCTTCACCAAGTCCGCTGATGCACTGCGCGAGGTTCAGCAGAACTTCTTCTAAATAGATAGAGCGCTCGCTCGCCTCAGCACCACCGGCCTGTCCCGCACCTGAACTGGGTGCACGGGGCATGGCCGGTGCTTTGCGTCTGCGCCCCGTATCCTAAAGCTGGCGACACGATCCGCCGCCCGAGCACGGGGCGATACTGATACAGGAGGCAGCGAGAAAATGTATGTGATCGCGCACCGCGGCGCATCCGCCGACTATCCGGAGCTCACCGCAACAGCCTTCACCGAGGCGTTTGTGCAGGGCGCGGACGGGGTGGAATGCGATATCCGTCTGGCCCGCTGCGGTGAGCTGGTATGTATCCACGACCCCATCGTGGATCGTGTCTCTGATGGCAGCGGCCGAGTATCCACCCAGACAGTAGAGCAGCTACGCCGGTACAACTTCGGAACCGCAGCGGCCCCCTCTGGGCCCTGCACCCTCAACGAACTGCTTGACATCATGGAGGATCACCCCGGAAAGCACCTCTTTATAGAGAGCAAGCACCCCATGCGCTATGGCCGGATGCTGGAGGAGGAATTGGTGAAAACACTTCGCTACCGCCGCCTCGAAGCAGATCCCTATATCCACGTGATCTCCTTTTCCGGATCCGCGATCAACCGCATGCAGCAATTAGCCCCGGAGCTCGACCGGATCTACCTGCGCAACGAACCCAACGCCTGGTATCACCGCATTCGCGAGCAGACGATTCACCCCACCTCGGTTGGTCTCGCTATGCGGAAAGCCCGCGAACACATCAACAATGGCACCCTGCCGCCGGCGAGCTATGTGTGGACCGTGGACAACCCCGAGGAGATGGCGGTGTGCCGCGACAATGGAGTGCAGTGGTTGGCCACCAATGTGCCCGCTCTGGCGCGCGAGGTCGTAGACCGCGGGCCGCGGGTCTAACACCCACTGGGGAGCAGACAACTGGCGCGCCGGGGCGAACGGGTATGTTTGTGCCATGGGCAAAAAGAAGAAGAATCGTGAGAATCTGCCTGAGGGCATGAGCCGCAAGCAGGCCAAACTCGCCGCACGTGCCGCTGAGCGCGCCGCGCTGATGGGCGAAACCCGCCCCTTCGAGGGGCTCGCTGCCGAGCCGCAGCTGGTGGCGCTGCAGGAGTTCATCCCCTCCGCATACGCCAAGGTGGACGTCGCTGGAACTGACCGCGAGGTCTACATCTGCACCGTGCTGCCGGGAGCCGTCGCTGCTTTGGTGCGCGACGAGGAGGCTGGCGGCGAGGCTTTTGTGGCCATGCAAACCCAGCACCGCACCAAGACCCAGGGCAAGGATTTGGCCTATGCCCTCAATTGGGTCATCAACGCCGCCCCCGGCGCTACCTTGGCGCCCGGCAACCAAGATGGCTCCCAGCCAGAGCTGAGCGCACTGCTGAGCGCAGATGCCGAGCTCGACGTGCAGGCCTTCGATACCTTCAACTGGTGGGTGCCGGAGGGACAAACTGGCGATGAGCAGACCGCACGCATGCTGCAGATGGCCAATGACACCATCATTCCCTCCCAGGAAGTACACGCAGACGTACCCGGTGCTCTGTGGTGGGTGGATCCCGGCGAGAAGGCCCACATCCGTTGGGTGCGCCAGGATGATGAGGACAAGCTGCTCGCTGCCCTCGCCCGCATCGCGGCGGCCGGCAAGCTGCACCTTGGCGAGGACACCAAGTTCGCTGGTGCCTTCCGCACGCACGGCCTCACCGTTCCGGTCTTCGATCTCGATCCCACGATCACTCCGGAGGAGTGCGTTCCGGCCGTGGAGGAGCTCAATTCCTTGATCTCGGCAGAGCTGAGCAATGATGCGCAGCTGAACGCCGAGGAGCGTAAGGCCCTCAACAACATCAAGTCGCGGCAGCTCACTATCCGCTAATACGCGCGATAGTCATGGCTGCACCGGCCAGCTGGGGGATCACTCCCAGCTGGCTTTTTCTATTGTTCGGGGTCTGGTGGTGAATGTGGCCAGGCTTGGCGGCGTATTTTCGCGCCCGCCGATTGTGCCGCTGCCGTGGATGTATTGGGTACCGGGTTTTCGGGGTCCTCGGCGGTTGCCGAGCCGACCACTCCGGTCTTGGGGTGGCGGGCAGCGTGCTCCTTTATTGGATGCTGCTTGGTGTCATCGTTGTCGCTGTGGTGCTCGGGGCAGCGCAGCGTGAGATTCGCTATGTCGGTGGGGCCACCGTCATTCCACGAGGTGATGTGGTGGATATCGCAGCGACTCACCGGCTCGGAGCATCCCGGGTGGGAGCACACGAGTTCGGAGGCGAATAGCGCGAGGCGCTGGTAGATATTCGCCAATCTGGTGGTTCTTCGCAGATCCAGCACCTGGCCGGTGCGGGGATCATGGACGCACACGAAGCCGTATTTTGCTTGGGCGAGCGAGAGCACGTCGTTGACGGTGAGCTCATTGCCGGTGTTGGTGGGAAAGAGCATGCCGGCGGCGGCGAGATCGGCATCGTCGAAGTCCTTGGCCGATACCGAGAACACCATGCTGGCCGTGCCGATGCCGCCGCGGTCGAGGGCGGCGTCGAGTGCATCCGCGTAGCGCTGCTGGGTGGTGCGCGGGTCATCTTTATCCACGGTGCGCTCGACGCAAGGCTCCAGCCATGCCCGCAGCTTGGCAGTGATGCGCTCGGGCAGATAACCGAAGACGCGGCTGCCGCCGTCGTTATCCGCCTCGGTGATGGTGAAAGCGCGGTTGCGTTCGGCGCGGGCTGGTTCGGGGCTGAGCTCGCTATTGGCGTTGCTAACCAAGTGCTTAACATAGGCCCTGGTGTCATCGCAGCTGGCGTTGTGGGCATAGTCCACGGCCTTTTGGCGCAGTGTTTCGCGTAGCAGCGCGCTGCCGGTGCGCAGCCCGAGCAGGGCTTTATCTATCGCGGTGCGGGTATCGCCGGAGATCCGGTAGTCGCACAGCTGCCTGCGGGTGCGGCCGCGCAGCATCTCCGCGGCGCCGCGGTTGATGTCGTTTTGCTCCTCAGTCAGCGTCTCATCCGGCTCGTCCTTGAGCTTTCCGTAGAGGCAGCGGGCCTGGCCGATGGTGGAGTTGGCGCGAGAATTAGACCAGCCGAGACGTTCCTTGAGAATACGGCGCGGCTTGGAGGTACCCGCCACGTCCATGAGATCTTCCGTGCTGGCGAGGTGCGCGATCAGCACATCGAGGTGCGCCTTGAGCGCCATATGTTCCTCGAGTTCCGCCAGCTGCGGGAGAGTGGCCCCCAGAGAGGTGAACCCGCCGGTATCGACGTCGTAGAGCGCCACGAGCTGGGCGAGATCTTCGCCGATGCGGTCAACAAGCTGCTGTACCTGGTCGATAGCGGTCATGGGGGCCTCCTTCCTGAATGAGCGTGTGCGGCACACACTAAAACAGGACAGACCATGCCCGCTGCGCGGGCTGTGCATAACTCGCGGCCGGTGAAGGGTTATGCACAGCTGGGCTAGCGAAGGGAGCTAAAGAGTTGCTCCGCCTGGGTTTCGTCCCACAGCACAACCGAGCCGACATCCACATAGTCCATGCCGCCCACGGGGGCGACCTCGGTGTTGAAACCGCCGGCCATGTGCAGTGCCGCCCACAAAAGATCCCAGGTGTGGTCGCTCGAGTCCACCGTGAGCGAGCCGGCTACCCCGTTGACCAGCGGGATAGACCGGAAGGGGTTGAGGAAGGTGGTGGGGGAGGCCACCTTCTTGGCGAGGGCGCCAAGGAACTGCCGCTGGCGGGCCGCGCGGTCAATATCTCCCTGCGCAGTGGATCGGGTGCGCACGAAGCTCAACGCCTGGGCGCCATCGAATTTCTGGCAGCCGGCTTCCATGTGGAAGTTGATCACGTCATCGTGGATGGGCTCATCCACGCAGAGCTCCACCCCGCCCACAGCATCGACCGCGTGGGCGAAGCCGCCGAAGCCGACCTCGGCGTAGTGATCGATCTTCAGCCCCGTGCTCTGCTCGACGGTCTCGATGAGCAGTGGCGGGCCGCCGAAGGAAAAAGCAGCATTGATCTTGTTCATGCCATAGCCCGGAATCTCCACATAGCTATCGCGCGGGAGAGACAGCAGCGTGGGCTTGCCGAAGAGGGGCACGTGCAAGATCATGATCGTGTCGGTGCGGTTACCTCCCACATCCCCGCCGGTCATCAGCTCCTGGTTCTGCTCGGGAGTGAGACCCTCGCGGGAATCGGAGCCCACCAGCAGCCAGTTCGAGCCGCTGGTATTACCGATCTGCTGGGCGGGCATGGCCTCGACCCGCTCGAATTTGGTGTCGGCCCACAACATGCCCACCACCGCGATGGTGACGATGATTGCCAGCGCCCAGCGGAACATGGAGAAACAGCCCATGCGGGGTCGGCGCATGCCCCGCCATGGGGCGCGGCGCCGGGGTGCAGCGGCAGGCTGCGGCTGGAGCGGCTGCTGCGGCGCAGGGTGCACTGGCTCCGGCACCGGAGCGTAGTACTGGCGGGGCCGCTGCTGCGCTGAGCGTGCCGCCTCGGGGTGCTCGCGATAGTAAGCCTGGCGCTGCTCCTCGTAGCTGGGCTGGCGGTGCCGCCCCAAGGATTCTTCGCTGCGCCGGTGGCGCTGCGGCCGGTAGTCCGATGCCCGATGCTCGGGCTGGGGCCGGTTGATTGAGCGATCACGGCGCGGTTCTCGCCGCGGCTCCCGGCGGGGCTCACGCCGAGGTTCCCGCCGAGGTTCACGCCGCGGCTGCGGGTCGCGAGAAGACTGAGGATTGCGTCGAGAAGCGGGAGAGTCCCCCGCACGGGGCGATTGAGGGCGCCGCCTGACGGGACGACCGTAGTGATCGCGCAGGATACGGCCGTCTTTGTCTCTCGCGAAATCGTCCATGTCTGGATACTTTAATGCCTAAGACAATCCAAGCCTTGATACATCGAGGAATTGGTAGCCCAAAAAAGCCACGGCGTCGATGAAAAAATGGGCGAATACCAGTGGCCACACCCGCCGGAACTTCCAGTAGAAGGCTGCAAAGACCACGCCCATCACAATATTGCCCGCCCCGGCGCTGAGCCCCTGATACAGGTGATAGGAGCCGCGCAGCACTGCGGACGCGCCGATGATCGCCACCGGCGCCCAGCGCAGCTGCGCCAGCCGGGTGCTCAGCCACCACACCACCACGGTTTCTTCGGCGAAGGCATTGGCGAAGCTCCAGAGCAGCAGGATCAGGCCTGCCCACAGCCCCGCGTCATAGGCGGATACCACCACTTCTTTGGTCCAGCCGGCGTGCAAGGCCAGCACGTACAGCCCAAGTCCCGGAATACCGATCAGTGCGGCCAGAACGGCCCCGCTCAGCCCATCGCGCGGGCGCGGGCGCTGCAGAAAGATACGGTCGCGGGCGAGCAGATAGACCACTAACAGGCCCCAGCCGCAGAGCACGGCGGCCGAGATCAGCTGCAACCCCAGATCCAGCCACGGCGCCGAGGACTGTGGGGCGTTGAGCGTGGTGCTTTGTTTATTGAGCGCCTCGGGCGCGAGCAACGCATCGGTCAGCCGCAGGGCGGAGCGTAGCCCCGAGGCACCAAAGGTGATGAGAAGAACCACCAGGATTTCCGCCAGAATCATGCCTCTTCTCCTTTCGGCGCGCCCGCAGCTTCGAGCTGTTCGGCCACCCCGAGCAGCTCGGCGGGGCCGGTGTGGATACAGCCCAGGTGGAGTCCCACGGGCGGGCGCCCAGGCAGGGACCAGGGCACAGAGATGGCGGCGCGGCCAGTGATATTGAAGAGGCTGCCCCACGGGGTCCAGCGGGTTTGTTCGTCGAAATCGTCTTGGGGCTCTAGGGAGCTGAAGGTGCCGATCGGCGGGGGATCATAGGCCAAGGTGGGGGTGAGCAGCAGCTCGCAGGGCCAGGCGTAGCGCACATGCCGGTCGAGAGCGGCGAGGGTGCGCAGCGCCTCCTCGAGCGCCCCCGGGGCGAGGTCGCGACCCCGCTCGCGCATGTACTCCACGATCGGGGAGGCGGGGCCAGGAATGCGGCTCGACTTGTGCCACATCAGGGTTTGGAAGGCGGCGAAGGGCTCTGGGCCGTAGGCGGGGTCCACAGGGATGATCTCGTGCCCGTGGGCACGGAGCTGCTTAGTGGCGTCGGCAAGCGCAGAGAGCATGATCGGATCGACCTCCCCGTCGCCGTGCAGCGGGGCGCGGAGCACCGCAATGCGCAGGCGGCGGGGGTGGGGGCGAAAGCCGTGGAGAGCAGCGGCGCGGCGCACACTGGTGGTGAGGAAGCCTTGGGCGGTGAGCCGGCCCTCGCCGGGAGTGTGCGGCGGTTTGAAGCCCACCAGCCCGCATGCCGCGGCGGGTACTCGGATGGAGCCGCCGCCATCGGAGGCGTGGGCGACGTCGACGATGCCGCGCGCCACCAGGGCTGCCGCGCCGCCGGAGGAACCACCGGGAGTGCGCCCCGGCCACAGCGGGTTGCGGATGGCGGGCTGACCGACGGGCTCGGTATAGGCGGTCATCCCCATCTCCGAGGTGGCGCTCTTGCCGGCGATGGTGGCGCCCTGCTTCAGCAGCCATTCATTGACGTGATCATGGCTGCGCGGAATGTGGCGGCGATGTATCGAACCATAACTCGTGGGCATGCCCGCCACATCGGAGAGATCTTTGACGAAAAGCACCATGCCGTCGAGGTGGCCATGCCCGGTCGGGGCCACGGGCTGGGTGGTGGCATCGTGCACCACTCCGTGCTCGGCGGGGGTGAGCGCCGCCAGCTCGCGGTGAATGCGGGCGAGCTGGGCATCGATTGACGGGGCGGGATGCGGCATGAATGTTGATGGTAGACCGCTACTGGTGGCGGGGGAAAGGGAGCCCGTGTTTGTGTGCCAGTGAGCCGCTACACTCAAAGATCATGAGTACTAGGGTGGCTTTTCTCGGTCCGCGCGGCACGTTCACGGAGATGGCGATGCAGGCATTCGCCAAGCGCGGCTGCTTTGACGCAGACGATGTGACGGGGCTGCCGGTGTCCTCGCCGGCCGAGGCCCTCGACGCGGTCGTCCAAGACCGGGCTGACTATGCCTGCGTGGCCATCGAAAACTCGGTGGATGGGGCCGTCACCCCCACCTTCGATGCCCTCGCCGCCGCCGAGGGGGTACAGATTTATCACGAGTTCGCCCTCGATATCTCCTTCGCATTCATGCGGGGCGACGCCGCGCCTACGACCACCCCGCCGCGATTGAGCACCCACCCCGTGGCGTGGCAGCAGGTGAAACACTCGGCGCAGCGCCTGCTGGGCGAGGTTGAATTCATTCCCGCCTCCTCCAATGCCGCCGCGGCGGAAGCCGTGGCCCGCGGCGAGGCCGATTATGCAGCCGCCCCGGAAGCCGCCGCCGAGCTGTGGGGCTTGCAGGTGGTGGCCAGCGATGTGGCCGATGTGCCGGGGGCGCGCACCCAGTTCGTGGTGGTGGGCCCGGCAGGCATACCGACTCCGCGGACGGGAAATGATCGCACCTCCGTGGTGTTCACCCTGCCGAATGTGCCCGGCAGTCTGGTGGGGGCGCTGACGGAGTTCTCGCTTCGCGGCGTGGACCTCACCCGCATCGAGTCCCGCCCCACCCGCACTGGGCTGGGCACCTACCGCTTCCACGCCGACCTGGTGGGGCATATCGACGACGCCATCGTGGCCGAAGCGCTGCGGGCATTACACATGCGCTGCGAGTCCTTGCACTATCTCGGCTCGTGGCCACATAATTCCGCCCCGCCGGAGCAACCCAGCAACACCCCTGAACGTGATGCCGCCACCGCGTGGGTGGCCCGAATGAAAGAAGGTCAGCGATGAGTGCCACCTCCCGCCAGGGTCGTATTATTTTGGCTCGCCACGGCGAGACCTACGCCAATAAAAACCGTGTGCTCGATACCTTCCCGCCGGGAGCCGAGCTCACCGAGCAGGGCCAGCAGCAGGCCTATGCGCTGGGGGAGAAGCTCGTCGAGTTCAGCGGCGAGCACCTCGGGCAGATCTATTGCGGGCTGGCGATCCGCGCCCAGCAAACCGCGATGCGCGCCGCCGAACGCTTCCGCGACAGCAGCGGCCGCGAGCTGGGTCGAGTGCTGGTGCGCGAAGGAGTCCACGAGATCAGTGCCGGCGACCTCGAGGGCAGTACGGATCCCGAGGATGCCGCGCTCTACCTCGACTATTTCTACCGTCGCCTCTGCGGCGAGCAAGCGGCGCTGCCGGGAGGGGAGTCGCTGCGCGCGATCCTCAGCCGCTACCTGCCGGTGCTGGCCGAGATGCTCAACGAGCACGTGGATGCTGGCCGCGATGCGGTGCTGGTCAATCACGGCGCTATCAGCCGCACGGTTGCCAGCCATGCCTGTGGGCTGGAGCCGGAGTTCGCGCGGGATCACCGCCTCGAGAATTGCGGGCTGATTGTGCTGGAACCGCGCGGGCAGCTTTTCGGTAGTTGGACCCTGACCCACTGGTCAGATACTCCGGTGGGGGAGCTCGGCGGGGCCTAAAACACTGAGCCCTGGTAGCTCGGGTGGGTTTTAGCCCCAGCCGAGCTCGTGCAGCCGAGCGTCGTCAATGCCGAAATAGTGCGCGATCTCGTGTATCACGGTGATCCGCACCTGTTCGACGAGCTCACTTTCGCTCGCGCAATAATCCTTGAGGGATTCGCGGTAGATGGTGATGGTGTCCGGCAAAAAGCCGCTGAATTCATTGGTGCGCTCGGTCAGGGCCACGCCTTCGTAGAGCCCGAGGACGCCGGGGGATCGGGGATGGCGGTCCTCGATCTGGATCACCACGTTGGTGAGGTGGTTCAAGAGCTTCTCGGGGACGAGGTCCAGGCCTTCGTCTACGAGTTCTTCGAAGCGTTCATCGCTGATGGCAACCATGGTGCGCGTCCTTAACGGGGGAGGTCCTCGCGCAGCGGATTGCGCTCCGGCTGCGGCGGCGGGGCCGCGCCATCGATGGTGAAGGGGCCGGTGGCGGTGCCCTTCAACGTGGAGAAGCCACCATCCTCGCGGGCCTTGATCAGCGAGCAATTCACAGACTTCGAACCGCCCTGCCATGCATCGGCGGAGAGCGTGGTCCAGAAAGGCTGCAGCGTGGACTGGTAGAGGTTCTCCTCGCTGCCCAAGAAATCCTCCGCGGCCTGGGTGCAGACGCGGTTGAGTTCTTGATTTTGCTGCTCCTCGGTGGGTACGGAGTCCGGGAAGAACTCGGTGAGGTTCACCACGCGAGTGACCTCGAGAACGTGGTCGGTATCGCAGCTGACGGTGTGGGGCACATTGGCGGCGTCGATGCTCACGCAGGTGCCGGCCTCATAGACGCGGGCTTGGTCCTGATCGGCCACCTTGCCGGTGGTCTCCAGCGGCACGCCATTGGGGTCGGTGGATTGCAGACCACACAGCATGGTGCGATCGCCGGCCTCCCAGGCGCTGGGCGGGGGAAGCACCGGCGCGATGGAATAACGGCCGCGCGGATCATAGGTGCCGTTGAGATAGCTGATGGTGGGCTGCTGGCAGAGCTCCTCGCGCAGCTGCGCCTGCCGGGTGAGGTCCGGGGCGGGGGCGTCGGGGCCGAACTCGGAGGAGGGGTAGGCGGCCAGGTCTTCGCGGGCGGTGACCTCGAAGCGGTGCGGGCTAGCGCAGTCGGTTTGTTCGAAGTCAGCGACCTCACCTGCGGAGGTAAAGGACCATGTCACGCAGGAGCCGGCGTCGGCGGTGGTAAACGGCGCCACCTCTTTAACCGTGGAGGTCGTGGGGGAGGCGTCTGGGGTTTCCGCGGGTGTTTGGGATTCTCTGACCATGTCGAAGCTGCCAATCGCCACACCGCCGGCGAGGGCGGCGATTGCGCAGATCCGCAGCGCGGTGGCGCTGCGCCAGGTGGGTGTAGTCGTCGAATTCACGTCCCCCATGCTAGCGGCTTCCCTTTTCTCCGGCTGTAAGTGGCGTGGCATAAAGCCCCGTGCACAGCAGCAGCCGCAGCGTGACCCGCTCGCGCTGGGCGCCTAGGCGTAGTGGAGCGCTAGGCCCGCTGCACGTGGGTCTTGAGGCTAAAACGATCCGGGTGGTAGAGCGAGCGGCACCACTCCACGGGCTTATCGTTCGAGCTGGAGACTCGCGTGACGGCCAGGAGCGCGTCGAGGGGGCGAAGCCCCAGCAGCTCGGCATCATCGGGGCTGGCGTTGATGGCGGTGGCTGTTTGTTCCGCATCGGTGATGGCCACCCCATAGTCGCGATCCAGGATGGCGTAGACCGACTTATATACGTCGGTTTCCAGCAGCGTGGGGGCGTAGCGGGAGTTATACCAGCCATCGTCGATGGCATAAGGCTCGCCATTGCCCAGCCGCAGCCGCACCAGGTGGGTGTGCGGGGTGCTGGGGTCGGTGCCGAAGAACTTCGCCACCTCCGGCGGGGCGGGCGCCCAGGCGGAGGCCAGGATTTTCGAGCTAGCGGTGAGCTGCTGGGCTTCCATTTCGGAGGAGAAGGACGCCAAATGCAGGCGATTGATCAGCGGATTGGGGGCCACGAAGGTGCCTTTGCCCCGAGCGCGTTTGAGCTTGCCGCTAGCCACGAGGTCACCAATTGCGCGGCGCACGGTGATGCGAGAAACACCGAAGGTATCTTCAAGGATGCGCTCGCCGGGCAGCATATCTCCGGGCTTGAGCTCGTGGGTGCAGATGTCCTCGAGAACTTCCCGCAGCTGGGCATGCTTGGGCTTGCCGGTGTCGGCAAGCGGGCGCGCGGGAAAAGACGGGGACGGGGACATACCTCCATACTAGCGAACTGGTGATAACCGGAGCGGGCCAATGGATGTATCCTCTGCCACGCGCTGGGGTGGAGACAGTCCCATTTTTGGCCCGCTGCGCGGTAGGCTGATGAATGTGATTGATCTAAAGTTCTTGCGTGAAAACCCAGATGTCGTTCGCCAGTCCCAGCTGAACCGCGGGGACGATCCTGCGCTTGTCGACGCCCTCCTCGCGGCCGATGAGCGCCGCCGTTCCGCCATTGTCGACGCGGATGCTCTGCGCAGTGAGCAGAAGGCCTTCGCGAAGAAGATTGGCCAAGCCGCCCCCGAGGCCCGCCCAGCCCTGCTCGAGGGATCTAATGAGCTCAAGGCCAAGGTTAAGGCAGCCGATGCGGAGCAAAAGGCCGCCGAATCTGAGGTGCACGAACTACAGATGAAGCTCTCCAACGTGGTGGAGGGCGCCCCCGCCGGCGGCGAAGAGGACTTCGTCGAGGTGGACTATGTGGGTACCCCGCCCGAGCTGGATTTCGAGCCCAAGGATCACGCCGAGCTCGGCGAGAGCCTCGGCCTGCTCGATATGGAGCGCGGCGTGAAGGTTTCGGGCGCCCGCTTCTATTACCTCACCGGCTACGGCGCCCTGCTGGAGCTCGGCCTGATGAACCTTGCCGCCAAGAAGGCGATGGAGCACGGCTTTAAGCTCATGGTGCCGCCGGTGCTGGTGCGCCCCGACGTGATGGCCGGTACTGGCTTCCTCGGCGAGCACTCCGATGAAATCTACTATCTCCCCGCCGATGACCTTTATCTCGTGGGCACCTCGGAGGTGGCCTTGGCTGGCTACCACAAGGACGAGATCATCGACCTCAGCGATGGGCCCAAGAAATACGCGGGCTGGTCCAGCTGTTTCCGTCGTGAAGCTGGCTCCTATGGCAAGGACACCCGCGGAATTATCCGCGTCCACCAGTTCAACAAGCTGGAGATGTTCGTCTACGCCAAGCCCGAGGATGCGGAGCAGGAGCACCAGAACCTGCTGAATATGGAGCGCGATATGCTCTCCGCCATCGAGGTGCCCTATCGCGTCATCGATATTGCCGGCGGCGATTTGGGTCAGTCCGCGGCCCGCAAGTTCGACACCGAGGCCTGGATTCCCACCCAAAATACCTACCGCGAGCTCACCTCCACCTCCAACTGCACCACCTTCCAAGCCCGTCGCCTGCAGACCCGCTACCGTGATGAGCAGGGCCGCGCCCAGGTGTGCGCCACCCTCAATGGCACCCTCGCCACCACCCGCTGGCTGGCGGCCCTGTTGGAGAATCACCAGCGCAAGGACGGCTCCGTGGTGGTGCCGGAGCAGCTGCGCCCCTATGTGGGCGTGGATGTGCTGGAGCCCCAAAGCTAGCCCCGACCGCCAACTCTCGGCTGCCCCCTAGGCCGATCAGGACCCCATAAGAGGACACCGTCAATGTGGAGAAAAAACAACCAGCGTTTCCGGAAGACCTCTGGATTCCTCGTGCCCACTTCCGAGCCGGTCATCAGCGCATCACACCACGCTGAGCTGAAGGAGCCGGTGTATCGCATCGGTATCGCCGTGGCACGGCTGGTGATGAAATTCCAGGGGATCCGCGCCGTGGTGGAGGGCACCGAGAATATTCCCGCCGATGGCGCAGCGGTGATCGCGGTGAATCACACCGGCTACATGGACTTCATCTTTGCCGGCGTCCCCGCCTACCTGCGGGGCCGGCGGCTGGTGCGGTTTATGACCAAAAAGGAGATTTTCTCCGCCCCCTTCCCGGTGGGCTGGGTGATGCGCGCGATGAAGCACGTGCCCGTGGACCGCGAGGCCGGCCACGACGCCTTCGAGGCCGCAGTACAGCACTGCAGCGACGGCCACTTGGTGGGCATTTTCCCAGAGGGCACGATCTCTCGCTCCTTCGATCTCAAGGAGTTCAAAACGGGGGCGGCCCGCATCGCGCAGCGTTCCGAGGTGCCCCTGATCCCGCTGGTCGTATGGGGTTCCCAGCGCTTCTGGACCAAGGATTTGCCGAAGAATCTCGGCCGCAAGCACCTGCCGCTGTGGGTGCGCGTCGGCGAGCCGATTTCCACTGAGGGCAACCCCGAGGAGGTCACCGCTCGGCTGCGCGATCGCATGAGCGAGATGCTGGCCGAGGTGCGCCGCGACTATGCCGAGGAGTTTGGCCCCTTCGCCGGCGATGAGCCGTGGCTGCCCGCGAGCATCGGGGGCTCTGCACCAACCCAGGAGCGGGCTGACCTATTGGATCAGGCGGAGAAAGAGCGTCGACAAGCGAAACAAGCTCGCAAGGCCGAGCAGGCACAGGCGAAAGCCGCTAAGAAAATGAAAGAGAAAAAACGATGACCTCGTCACCTTCGCCCACGGATGGCATGTTTGCGCGACCGCTGCTCATCGCCACCGACGTGGACGGTACCCTCATCGACGACGCCGAGCGCATCCCACCCCGCGTGGTGAGTGTGCTTCAGCAGGCCGTGCACGAAGGAACGAAGGTGGTGCTCGCCACCGGCCGGCCGCCGCGCTGGATCTTCCCCATCCTCGAGCAGCTAGGAATTAATCCGCTGTGCGTATGCGCCAATGGCGCCATTGTCTATGACTCCGCCCAAGACAGGATCATTCATAGCGCCACGCTAAAACCGGAGACTCAGCGGACAGTCGCCCGCATCGCCACCGAGGTGCTGGAACCGCTGGGCGGGGTACATTTCGCCGTCGAACGCGCCGGGCGCTCCGCCTTCGACCCCACCCATGAGCTCTTTGCGGTGGCACCGGATTATTCCCACGCCTGGGAGTCGCAGGAGTACGGGGTGGAGGAGCATAAGGAGCTCTTCGGCAGCTCCGCGGTGAAGCTGCTGGTGCGCAGCGAGCATCTTAGCTCCGAGAAGATCGCCGACCTGCTGCGTGACCGCATTCCCGCAGAGATGGCGCATGTGACCTTTTCCATGTCCGGCGGATTGGTGGAAGTGTGCGCCCCAGACGTGAACAAGGCGGTCGGATTGGCGCAGGTGGCCAACTACTACGGCGTCGACGCCGCCGACGTGATGAGCTTTGGCGATATGCCTAATGACTGCGAGATGCTCCGCTGGTCGGGTCGCTCCTATGCCATGGGCAACGCCGCCCAGGCTGTGCGCGACGCCGCCGATGAGACCATTGGCGATAACAACGAAGGCGCGATCGCCGACGTGCTAGAGCCGCTCTTCCCCGAATCCTAACGCGCCACCGCGTAGCCCCCACCGCCAATACCGGCAGGTGGGGGCTGTGCTGCGTCGGTCGGCGCGAGGCTGTGGCGCCAGACTACAGCGCAGAAACCGCCCCATCCGACGGTGCGGAGGGGGCGGTCAGAGTACTGGCTGAGGCCAGCGCTTCGCGGTGATCTGGGCGCCTAGCGGGCGATGATCTCGAGGCTGCCATCCGTGGGGTTATAGCTGATGTGGCCGCCGATGAAGTCCACTCGGTAGCCGTCCTCGGTGGCGTATTGATCGCTGGTCGGCAGACCCAGGATGCCGGCGTCGAGTCCGGTCGAGGCCCACGCATCCGCGATCTCGCCCCACAGCGCGTGCGTGCCGCCCTCGGGGGAGGAGATGATCACACCATCGGTGAAGGGCACATAGCGCAGCTCGCCCACGGCCTCCGAGGGCGATGCGTAGTGCACGCCACCGCGCGGGCTGCCCAATACGGGACCGAAGCGGTTATCAATCTCGTTGTATTTCTGCGCTTCGACGCTATCTCCAGTGGTGGTGATCTTCTTCGGCACAAACACCGGCAGATCGGCGATGCTCAAATCATCGATCATCGGGATATTACCCACCTCATCCAGCGCACCATTCTGCATGCCCGGAGCGTTCTCGGAATTGAGCACGAGGGCCAAGATGGAGCCGACGATATCGAGGATCTCGGAGACATCGACACTGCGGCCTTGGACATGATCGATGATGGCGCCGAGGGCGCGGGAGAAGAGCGCGGATGCCTCTTGATCGGCCTCGCCGGTGAGATCCACCTCAGAATCCGGGGTGGGTTCCTTCGTAGTGTCCTCCTCCGGTTCCGGAGTGGGCTCCTTCTCCGCAGGCGTGGTGGTGGAGGTCGCCGGGGTGGGCTCCTTCTCGCTGGTGGTCTCCGTGGTGGTTTCCGCCGCGGTCTCGGAGGTGTTCTCCGCAGTGCTCGGTGTAGTGCTTGCAGAAGACGTGGTTGTCGTTGCGGCAGGCGTCGTGCTCGAGGTCGCCGGGGTGGGCTCCTTCTCGCTCGTGGTCTCCGCAGCGGGCTCTGTGGTGGTTTCCGAGGTGGTTTCCGTGGTGCTGGTCTCGGCAGTGCTGCTCTCGGCAGTGCTGCTCTCGCTCGTGGATTCCGTGGTGGTCTCCGTGGTGGTCTCAGCAGCCGCCGTCGACGTGGTGGTCTCCGCGGTGGAGGTCTCGGTATCGCTGCTTGTGCCCACCGCGCCAGCGTTGATGGCATCGTAGGTCTTCTTGGCGATGGTGCGGATCTTCAGCATCTGCGCGTAGCCGGCGTCGCCGGGGCAGGTGGTATTGCCCACGTCGCGGTGCGCGAAAATATTCGGCAGCTTCACCGCGGTACCGGCGGGGTACTTGGTGTAGTGGCTGCCCTCGGAGTAGTGGATGCTGGAGCCGGTGGGATCGAGGCCCTCGACGGCGGTGCGCCAGCCGATAGTCTTACCCATGGACTCGATGGTGGCGGTGGTGGGGTTCTGGGTGGAGTAGTTGCCGATCATGGAGATGCCCCAGGTGTTCTGGTTGAAGCCACCGGCGTGCGCCCCTTGCACGGCCTTGTTGAGGCCGCCAGCGCGGCCTTCGTAGATATTGCCGAACTTGTCTACCAGTGCGTTGTATCCGATATCGCACCAGCCGAGGGTGGCGGCGTGGTAGTGATAGATGCCGCGCACCTGGGCGGCCGCCTGGGCAGCGGTGTAGTTATTGCTGCCGGCGGTGTGGTGCACGGTGATCCCGGAAACGTGGTCATCGTAGGTGGGGCTCATGCAGCGCTTGGACTCGTCCGCGCCCCAGCCGGCACGGGAGATCATGCTGGGCATGCCATCGGAATCGGTGGCCAGCTCGATGCCGGCACGCGGGTCGGTGGAGGCGTTGCCGTCGATGAACACGGCATCGAGATTCGTGGGCCCACCGGAGATCAGGTCCACGTTGGTCACGGAGACCTGCACGGAGTGGGTGGGGGCGAGGTAGATCAGCTCGGTGCCGTCTTTTTCGCCGCCGCTGCTCTCGTTGAGGGGCTCGGCCTCATACCAGGGGCCCCAGTTGCCGGCGTCGTCCTTGGCGCGGAAGTGGGCCACAAAGTCCTTGGTGCCGTCCCAGGTGAGCGCGAACATGGAGAATTCTTCGTCGCGGGTGAATTGTTTGACGGTGCGTTCACCCTCGCCCTCGCCTTGGCTGTCTACTGCGGGGTCAGTAACCACCACGTTGTCGCCGCTGTCGAAGGAGATGGAGGATTCGCTGACGCTAATCGGGTCGGCCGCGACGGAGTCGGTGGGCCGGATGGTCTCGGAGTTCATGGCTACTACGGAGCCGAGGATCACGCTTGCCGCCGCCACGATGGCAGTGAGCGGCCGCCCCGTTCGGCCGAGGAACCGTCGTCGTTGCTGCACTATGGATTGCCCCCTGAGGGTTGTTGCTGGAGAAACGTAAATTAACCTTTGTAAATCTTAGTATAAAGCTGGGAAAATTGATACGAATGTGGTCAGCGTGCAGGGCGTGGGGCTGATCTGGTGGCTGACATGTCCACATAGGCTGGGCATTGTGCCCTCCGGTTCTTCTTCTGCGCCGCGGCCCCGCCATCACCCTTTGCTGGGGCCACTTGGTTAAGCTTCGGAGATATGACTGACTATGACCTCATTGTTGTGGGCTCAGGCCTCTTTGGGCTCACGGTTGCGGAGCGTGCTGCCTCGCAACTGGGTAAGCGGGTATTGATCGTCGAAAAGCGTGGGCATCTCGGTGGCAACGCCTATTCCGAGAAGGAGCCGGAGACCGGCATTGAGGTGCACCGCTATGGCGCGCACCTCTTCCACACCTCCAATAAGCGGGTCTGGGAGTATGTGAACCAGTTCACCTCCTTCACGGGCTACCAGCACCGTGTGTTCGCGATGCATGATGGCCAGGCCTATCAGTTCCCGATGGGACTGGGGCTGATCGCGCAGTTCTTCGGCAAGTACTACAGCCCCGAGGAGGCCAAGGCTCTTATCGAGGAGCAGGCCGCCGAGGTGGACACCGATGACGCCCAGAATCTCGAAGAAAAGGCGATTTCGCTGGTCGGACGCCCCCTCTATGAGGCGTTTATTCGGGATTACACCGCCAAGCAATGGCAGACCGACCCGAAGGAGTTGCCGGCATCGAATATCACCCGCCTGCCGGTGCGCTACACCTTCGATAACCGCTACTTCAATGACACCTACGAGGGCCTGCCGGTAGACGGCTATGCCGCGTGGCTGGAGAAGATGGCCGAGCATGAGCTCATTGAGGTGCAGCTGAATACCGACTGGTTCGAGGTGCGCGAGCGCTATAGCGGCGTGCCCGTGGTCTATACCGGCCCCATGGATCGCTACTTCGACTACTCCGAGGGGCGTCTCGGTTGGCGCACCCTTGATTTCGAGCTCGAGGTGCTGCCGGTGGGCGATTTCCAGGGCACCTCGGTGATGAACTACAACGATGCGGACGTGCCCTATACCCGCATCCACGAGTTCCGCCACTTCCACCCGGAGCGCGATAGCTATCCGAATGACAAGACCGTGATCATGAAGGAGTATTCCCGCTTCGCCGAGGGCGATGATGAGGTGTACTACCCGATCAACACCCCGGAGGATCGCGATATTCTCGGCCGCTACCGTGCCCTCGCCAAGGACGAGGAGGAGCGCAATCAAGTGTTCTTCGGCGGCCGCCTGGGCACCTATCAATACCTGGATATGCACATGGCTATTGCCTCCGCGCTGAGCATGTTCGATAACAAGCTGCGCGATATCCTCTAGCCTTCTTTCGCTTATCGACGCCATCTCGCGCAGGCGTCACCCCCGAACACAGGGTCGAGACCGGTTAAGCCGCCTCGGCCCTGTTTTCTTTATGTCTAAAGAGGTATCACTATTGCCCTAGCTACCCCCGCTCGGGTGGTTCCGAGCGTCTATGGCACAGATTCGGGTGGAGACAATCATCACAAGGCGAGGGGTGGTATGGGGGAAGGGGGTGGGGTTGAGCTGCACTGATCCTCTCGCTTAACTAACTCTTACGTAGGCGGAGCAAATGGTGCTCAGAGTGTTCTTCTTAGGCGGCGTTAATCTGAGAATTAGTGTTGCCTGCGCGCCGCGCCCGAAGGAGGAATGTGGAGCCCGCAGAACACTGGCCCTATTCAGATTGTTAAGAGAAAAGGAGCTCGGAAGAGATCATGGGTATGTCATGGCTCGCTGCCCCGCCGGCGGCACCCCGAAAGAGTTCTGAAGAAATCGACCGCCTCTACCCGCGCCTGCGTCTGCAGGTGTTCATGGGTATCTTCATCGGCTACGCCGGTTTCTATTTGGTGCGCAACAACATCTCGGCGGTGGCACCGCTGCTGGTGAAAGAAGGCCACATCGATGTGGTCGGCGTCGGCGTGATCGCCAATGCCGTGCTGTTCGCCTATGGGCTGTCGAAATTCTTCTCGGCTATGGTCTCTGACCGCTCCAATGCCCGCTACTTCATGCCGCTGGGCCTGGCGCTCTCGGCGATTGTGAACCTCTTCATCGCTTTCGTGCCGTGGGTGTCCGCCTCGGTCACGGTGTTTGCCACCGTCATGTTCATCAACGGCTGGGTGCAGGGCATGGGCTGGCCGCCCTGCGGTCGCGTCCTCGTCTACTGGTTCTCCACGAATGAGCGCGGTTTTAAAACCTCGCTGTGGAATACCGCCCACAATGTGGGCGGCGCGGCCCTGCCCGCCCTCATCGCCCTCGGCCTGTGGATGTTCCCCGATACCTGGGAGGTCGCCTTCTGGGTACCGGCCGTGGTCGCCCTCGTGGTGGCCGCCATCGGCTTCCTCTTGGTGCGTGACCGGCCCGAGGCCGAAGGCTTGCCGCCGATCGAGGAATACCGCCACGACCCCGCCAAGGTGGATGTCGACGAGGACGATGACACCAGCACTCTGGATCGAGTGTTGAAGCACGTGCTCACCAACCGCACCATCGTGATGCTGGCCATCGCCAATGTCTTCGTCTACGCCCTGCGCTATGGCGTGCTCAACTGGATCACCGTGTTCTTGCACGATAAGCACAACGCAGAGATCGGCAGCGGCCTGGTGGGCTTCGCCACCTTCGAGCTCGCGGGCATTGTTGGCACCATCCTCTGCGGCGTGGTCTCCGACAAGGTGTTCCGCGGTTGGCGTTCCGGCGCCGGCATGCTCTTCAGCGTCGGTGTGGTGGTGTGCATCCTCTTCTACTGGCTGCTTCCCGTGGGCACCCCGATGTGGCTGCTCATCCTGCTCGTGGGCATGATCGGTGGCCTCATCTACGGCCCCGTGATGCTCATCGGGCTGCAGGCCATTGACCTCTCCCCGCACAATGTCGCCGGCACCGCCGCAGGCTTCACCGGCCTCTTCGGCTACCTGCTGGGTGCGACGCTCGCCTCTACCGGCGTGGGCGTCGTGGTGAAGAACTACGGCTGGGATATGGCCTTTACTATCTTCATTATCTTCGGCGTGATCACCGTGCTGCTATTCGCACTGGTGGGCCGCGATGAGCGGCGGCTCATGCAGGCCCACGCGGAAAAGGTGAAGAACTCCTAGTTCTCCTCCATCTCCACCACGGTGGTCGGGCCAATCGCGACGCCCTGCGCCGCGAGGGCCTTGATCACCGCCACGATCGCCGCGTCCATGGACGTGACGGTCTCCATCTGCCGGGATCCGGACCAGAAGCGGATCTCCATGGTGGCCAGTCCTCCCACCACATCGCGGAGCACGGCCACCGGCTCCGGCTCATTGAGCACAGCGGGCTCGGCGTTGAGCGCCTCTATGGCGATCACCCGGGCCCGCTCATAGTCTTTGGGATTGCGGATCTCCACGTCGAAGGAGGTCCGCACCCACTCGTTATGGGTCTGCACCGTCATCATCGAGGTGTGCACCGTGCCATTGGGAATGAGCACTTGGCGGCCATTAAAGGTGCGCACCGTGGTGGTGGAGAGGTTAATGTCTGTCACGGTGCCGGAAATATCCTCGATGGCGATCTGATCGCCCACCACCGGTTTTTCCCGCATGAGAATCACCAGCCCAGCAAACATGTTGCCCAGCACGGTTTGGAAGGCAATACCGGCGGCGATGGACACCACGCCCAAGCCGCCAATGATATTGACCGGCTTAATCGAGGGGAAGGTGTAGGTAATGGCCACGCCAAAGGCGATAATGATGACCGCCCACGCTGCGATCTGCGCGAAGGCCCGCGCCGAGACCGGGGCGCGCCCCACGGTGACGAGCAGCGGCTTCGTCAGCTTGAGCACCACCCAGGCGAGCATGCAGCCGACGAGGAAAATCAGGGCGCCAATGCCCACCTTCTCCCATGTGAGCATGCGCACCGCTTGTTGAACTTGATCGGCGGTGACTCCGCCCTCGGCGGCGCTGGACTGCTGCGCCAGAATAGTCGCCAGCATCTCTGTTTATTTCTTTCTCTCGTCGGCAGAAGAATCAGTGTGGTCAGCGGTACCCGCCGGGCAGGTGCGGATCTCCATTCCGGCTGCCCGGAGACGGCGCAGCGCGGCCGCACCGCCGCCGGTGGCTGGGGTGAGCACGCCGGCGGTGGCAGGGGAGTCCGCGTCGAGAAGCGACAGCGCAATCTCGCTGATCATCAGCGCGGTGCTGTCATATCCGGGGTCGCGGTCGTGGTGGATGCGCACACTGTGGCCGCTGGCCAGCTCGGTGGTGGTCACCGTGAAACGCCCTGTGGCGCGCTGCTGCTCGCTGGGGCCTTCTCCCGGGGCGGGGAATAGCCGCTGCAGCACTCGCTGCCCCCAGTCCCGTTGCGCGAGATAGCTGATCGCGCCCAGCACAGCGGTGAAGGCGAGCGCCCGCGGCCGTGAGCCGAGATCATGCACCTCGCTATAGCGGAAGGACTCGCCATAGCCGAGCAGCCAGGCCGAACGCCGCACCAGGCGCACGTTATAGCCGGCCATAAAGAACGGCGCGAGACTCTCCCCGCGTCCCAAACGGGGGCGTGACGACGCCTCCTCGCTGGGCGCCGGACCATAGAGCTCATTATTTAATGCATAGGGGTGGCGGGCCGCGGGGCGCCCGGTGCGCAGCGAGTTGAGCATGGAGGCGATGGTCCCGCCCGAGACCCCGCCGACCAGATCGGAAACCACCATCTGCACCGTGCCGAGCTGCCCGCCACAGTGCTCAGCGAGCAGCCAGCAGGCCAGATCGGAGGGCACAGAGTCGAAACCACAGGAGTGGATGATTTTCGCCCCGCGTGCCGCGGCGAGATCGTCGAGCTCGCGGACACTATCTTGGACGAATTCGGCCTCGCCGGAGAGATCCACATAGTGGGTGCCGGCCTCGGCGCAGGCGCGCACCAGCGCCCGGCCATAGCGGGCATAGGGGCCGACGGTGGTGATGATCACCCGGGCGCTGCGGGCGAGCTCGGCCATAGCCGCCGCATCGCTGGCATCGGCCACGCGCACGGGCACCTGTGTCTCGCCATAGAGTTCAGTGAGGGTGTGCTCGGAGCGGCCGGCGAAGCAGAGCCGGCGCTCGCCGCCGTGCTCCAGCAGATAGCGGGCGATTATTCGGCCCACAAAGCTCGTGGCGCCAAAGAGCACAATGTCGTAGTCACGGGATGGGTTAGCGCTGCTCATAGTGTCCATAGACTAACAGCCTCCACCTCAGCTAAGGCGCTGGAGCATCTGGGCGCTGCTAAACTGTGCAGTCATGAGCCGACACCGGCGCCGCTATCCCCGCCGCACCCCGCTGGCGCTGTCTACTGCAGCGTCCGCCCTGCTTGTTGCCGTTTTCGCCTTCGTGGGCGGCTGGATGCGCCGCTGGATGAGTGACGATGGCCTCATCGTCTTGCGTACGGTGCGCAATCTTCAGGCCGGCCACGGCCCAGTGTTCAATATCGGCGAACGGGTGGAGGCCAATACCTCCACGCTGTGGCAATACCTTATTTATGTGGGCGGAGTGCTCACCCATGCTCGCCTGGAGATGGTGGCCTTGGCGCTGGCGTTGCTGTTCACCACGGGCGCGGCAGTGATCGGGGTGCTGGCCTCGGCACGGTTTTATCGCGGGGCCACAGTGATCCTGCTGCCTGCGGGCATGCTGGTGTATTTCGCCCTGCCCCCCGCACGCGATTTCGCCACCTCCGGGCTGGAGTGGGGGCTGTCTATTTTTTATCTCGCCGCGCTGTGGTGGGTATTCCTGCGCTGGGGCTTCGATGATATCGCCGCCCCACTCGTCGGTTTTGTTGCCGGAATGAGCTGGCTGGTGCGCCCCGAACTGGCGCTCTATGGCGGGGTGGTGATCATCGTGCTCGTGGTGGGGGCGCAGAGTTGGCGCTCCCGCGGCTTCGTCCTCGCGGCGGCGCTGCCGGTGCCCCTGGCTTATGAGATCTTCCGCATGGGCTACTACGGAGTGCTGGTTCCGCAGACAGCGGTGGCGAAATCCGCCAGCGGGGCGGAATGGGCCTCGGGCCTGAACTATCTCCGCGACTTCAGCCACCCCTATGTGCTGCCGGTGGCCTTGGCTGTCATCTCGCTTATGGCCGGCACGGCCGCTTTGGGCAGTTCCGCCCAGCGCCGGCCGGTGTTCGTCACCGCGGTGTTTGTGGCCTGTGCCTTAGTACATGTGCTCTATGTGCTGCGGGTCGGCGGTGACTTCATGCATGGCCGCATGCTGCTGCTGCCGCTATTCGCCCTCCTGCTGCCCGCGGCGGTGCTGCCGCTGCGGCTGGAACGCAGCCCCATCGCCCTGGCGCTGGCGGTACAGGCGGTGTTGATCGCCGGCTGGTCAGGCACGGTCGCCTATCGCGGCCATCCTTGGGAGATCCCGGAGAAGGACTCGGATCTGAACATCGTGGATGAGCGCGGCTTCTACTATCAAACCACCGGCCGCGACCCACAGACCGAGCCGCTGCTGCTGGCCGAGAACTTCCTCACCTTCCCCAATATGCAGGGCTTTCCCGAAGCATTGCAGCTGGCCGAGCACGGGCAGGCGGCCGTGCTCGGTTTGGCCATTAACCCCGAGACCGATGAGCGGCACTGGGTGGCGTATCCCCGCACCGTGGGGCAGGGGGATTTTGATCGTTTCGCGCCCACGATTAACTACATCAATCTCGGCATGACCAGCATGAACTCCCCGCTGGACGTGCGCGTATTGGAGCCGGTGGGGCTCGCCACCCCCTTGGCGGCCCGCTCCCCCCGCTTGGAGAGCGAGCGTATTGGCCACGACAAGCTGCTCTCCCTGCCCTGGGTGCTGGCCGAATCCTCCACAGATATCAACCGCCTGCCACCAGGAGTGGATCGCGAGGCCGTCGAGGCCGCCCGCCACGCCCTCTACACCCCTGAGTTTCAGGAGCTGGCCGCCAGCTATCGCGAGCCGATGAGCATGCACCGTTTCGTGGCCAATATTCGCTATGCGTTGAGCGGCAAGGGCATCTTCACGGTGGAGTTCGACCCCCATACCTACAGCGATGTGCCGTCGAGCGGGAAGCCCATCACCTGGAATTAGGGCTCGCCTGTCGCGTCGCGGTGGCGGCGGGATGGCGTCGATAAGCGCAGGAGAGAGGGTTGATGCCCCTCACATTTTTCTCCCCGCCACGAGTGTGTGGCGGCGTATAGGCGGGGCGGCGACTATCGTTGATGCAGATAAAACGTGCCCGAAGAATCGGAAGGCCTAAAAACTTTTTATGAGTGCTGATACTAAGTTCCTCGCAGTGGAACAGCTGCAGCGTGTGCTGCTGCCGAAGCGCGGCGAGCCCCGTGATGTGCGGATGCTCTATCTGATCGAGTCGGAGCAAAACCCTGCCCGTGCCCGATGGGATAGCCGCACCGCAGTGACGATTCCCGAGGGCTGTGAGGTCTCCTTCCAGACCTATTTCAATGCTTTCCCCGCCAGCTACTGGCGCCGCTGGTCCCAGCTGGACTCCGTGGTGCTGCGCCTGGAGATGGACGGCGACGCACGTATCGACGTTTACCGATCCAAGATTGATGGCGCCCGGATCGCCGTCGATGGCGGTCTCAGCGAGGGCGGCGTGATCGAGTTCGAATGCTCCCTCGCCCCCTTCGAGGATGGCGGCTGGCTCTGGTTCGATGTCACCAGCGATAGCGAGGTGACCATCACCAAGGCCGGCTGGTACGCCCCCTGCGCCCCGCAACCGCAGGTGATGCCCGATGGCAGCACCGTCGGCCCCTTCGAGCCGCGCGTCACCGTGGGTATTCCCACCTTCAACCGCCCCGCCGATGCCGTGGCCGCCCTTGAGGCTCTGGCCTCTGATCCGGATGTGGATGCGGTGATTGATACCGTCATCATGCCCGATCAGGGGAATAAGCATCCCGCCGATGAGCCCGGCTATGCCGATGCCGTCGCCGCCTTTGGCGATCGTTTCTTCGAGTTCCGCCAGGGCAATCTCGGCGGCTCCGGCGGCTATTCCCGCATCATGTACGAGGCCCTCGGCGGGGCCGATGGCACGGGCGCGGCTGGCGAGAAGCAGTCGCCCTACATCCTCTACATGGATGATGACATCGCCATCGAACCCGACTCGGTGCTGCGCGCCCTGCAGGTGGCCCGCTACGCCACCTCCCCGATCCTCGTCGGCGGACAGATGCTCAACCTGCAGGAACGCTCCCACCTGCACTCCATGGGCGAGGTGATCGACCGCTCCATCTTCATGTGGACCTCCGCTCCCTTTGTGCACTATGACCACGATTTCGCCAAGAACCCGCTGAGCGATCGCGGCGACTTCGGTGATAAGCCCGGCACCCCCCACTCCCGCGACCTGCACCGCCGCATCGATGTGGATTACAACGGCTGGTGGATGTGCATGATCCCGCGCGTGGTGGCCGAGGAGATCGGGCAGCCGCTGCCGCTGTTCATCAAGTGGGACGACGCCGAGTTCGGCCTGCGCGCCGGGGCCCATGGCTATCCCACCGCCACGTGGCCGGGCGTGGCCATCTGGCATATGGCCTGGTCCGATAAGGACGATGCCATCGACTGGCAGGCCTATTTCCACCTGCGTAATCGCCTGATCGTGGCCGCGTTGAATCATGAGGGGCCGGTGGACGGCATCATCAAGTCCATGCGCAAGGCCACCCTCAAGCACCTCATGTGCTTGGAGTATTCCACCGTGGCCATCCAGAACGAGGCCATGAAGGACTTCTTGGCCGGCCCGGAGCGGCTCTTCGATATCCTCGAGTCCTCGCTGCCGCGCATCCAGCAGATCCGCAAGGACTATCCCGATGCTGTGGTGCTGCCCACCGCCGCAGAGCTGCCCAAGGCCACCGGCATTCCGGGCGTGCCCACCCACGACATCGGCGGTCGTCTTGCACCGTTGAAGAAGGCCGTGTGGCTCGCCAAGGGCATTAAGCACTCGCTGTCCAAGGAAAACGACGACCACCACGAGGTGCCGCAGGCCAATCTCTCGCCGCTCGAGGCCCGCTGGTTCTCGCTGTCCCGCGTGGACGGCGCCACCGTGACCACCGCCGATGGCAGGGGAGTGGTGTATCGCAAGCGCGATCGCGCCAAGGCGAAGGCGCTATGGGAGGAATCCCGCAGCCTGCAGAAGGAAGTGGCCGAGCGCTTCGAGGAGCTGCGCACCCTCTACCGGGCGCACCACGAGGTGTTGACCTCGCGCGAGGCCTGGGGGAAGATTTTTGATGAGTAAGGCTGAAGCCGACATTTTGGTGGCCATCCAGCAGCGGCTTTTCGACGCCCCCTTGGTGCTTCCTTTCGCCCGCGGCATGTCCTTTTTCGGCGAGCATGCCGCCGGCTGGATGGGCTCGGGGCTGGTACTTGCCGCTGTCGATCGGCCCCGCCGCGCCCAATGGCTCGGGCTGAGCGCCGCCGCGTTCAGCTCCCATGCCGCGAGCGTCATTATTAAACGCATCGTCCGGCGGCGACGACCACATGATGAGCGAATCCTAATTGGCGTGGGTACGCCCTCGCGCTTAAGCTTCCCTTCGTCGCATTCGACCTCCACCACCGCCGCGCTGGCCTATGCCGCCCATGTCACGGGCTCGCCCGCGCCGCTGGTCGGGGTGCCGCTCATGATGGCCTCGCGACTCGTTCTGGGGGTGCACTATCCCACGGATGTGGCCGCTGGTGCCGCCCTGGGCTGGCTCAGTGCAGAGCTGGTGGACACGCTGCTAGAGGACAAGCTGAAGGAGATAGTATGACGAGCACTGAGGCCCACGATGCTGGTCCCGCGGACCAGGACACCGGCCTGATTGGCTCAGAACCGCACACCCGCGGCTTGGACGTGGGCTCCCAGCATCAGCCGCCCCGCAACCTGCTGGATGGCATGATCAAGGCCTTGCGCCCGAAGCAGTGGGTGAAAAACGTGCTCGTGGTGGCCGCCCCCTTGGCTGCCGGTGTGGAGGCGTTCACCGTCACCACCTTCCGCGATATCGTGATCGCCTTCGCCGTGTTCTGCATGGCGGCCTCGTCGATCTATCTGGTCAATGACGCCCGCGATGTAGAGGCCGACCGCGAACACCCCATCAAGCGTTTCCGGCCCATCGCCGCCGGGGTACTGCCCGTGGGCGTGGCCTATGGCATGGCGCTCGTGCTCATTGCGGGCGCCGTGGGAGTCTCGCTGCTGGCGACCTCGGGGACGAACCTCGCCGTGGTGGTGTCTGTGTACATCGTGCTGCAGCTTGGCTACTGCTTTGGCTGGAAGCACCAGCCGGTGATCGATATTGCCTTGGTCTCCTCCGGATTCATGCTGCGCGCCATGGCCGGTGGCGTGGCCGCCAGTATCGCGCTCTCCCAGTGGTTCCTGCTGGTGGCTGCCTTCGGTTCGCTCTTCATGGCCGGCGGCAAGCGCTATGCCGAGTATCTGCTGGCGCAGGAGACCGGCGCAAAGATCCGCAAGTCCCTCCAGGGCTATACCCCCACCTATCTGCGTTTCGTCTGGCAGATGGCGGCCACTGCCGTGATCATCTTCTACGCCCTCTGGGGCTTCCAGATGGCGCAGGCCGCCGATGGCGATGGGGCGGTGTGGTACCAGATCTCTATGGTGCCCTTCACTGTGGCGATCATGCGCTATGCCTCGGATATCGACCGCGGCGAGGGCGGCGCCCCCGATGAGGTGGCCCTGCGGGATCGGCCGCTGCAAACCCTGGCCGTGCTGTGGATCCTGTGCATTGTTTTGGCCGTCTACTTAGCTCCAGGAACCCTCTAATAGGTGGGGTGCGAGACAGGGTCCTATCCTTAGCGTGAATTAGGGAAAATATCAGGGAGGCGCAGTATATCCCCGATATCTGCGCCCATGCGCGCGAGTGTCGCCTAGCTTAGGCGACACTTTTTTCTTGGGTATTCCCCTTTTTTATGGTGTAGCGTTTAGCTGTGTAACAAATGAGTCACGGTGATCGATTCACACTGTGGACGCGCTACCCCTATGCCCTCAGCAGGGGCGGGGACGTAGAGCGCCTGGCCGTCACGGGATGTGCTGGGTGTACGAATGACAGAGAGTTAAGACTTTTCTAGGAGAACCATGAATTATGCAGCCTCGCTGCGACGCAGTGGACGCACCATCGCCGCTGTGTTGCTGGCCCTCTGCACCGCGCTCGGCGTCATGGTGGCGACCAGCTCGAACGCCCAGGCCGGCAACCGCGACTGGCTGCGGCCGGACGCCACGGGAAAGTGCGAGTGGGATAAGCCCGAGCACTCGATTCAGCGGTGTGATGTCTACTCCCACGCTATGGGCCGCAACGTTACGGTCCAGATTCAGCCTGCTGGCCGCGGCGGCAATGCAGGCCTGTACATGCTCGATGGCATGCGCGCTCTCGACACCGCCAATGCGTGGACCTTTGAGACTGACGCACCGACCCTGTTCCTGAATGACAACATCACCCTCGTGATGCCGGTGGGCGGCGCTGGTTCCTTCTATACCGACTGGCACGGCGATGCCACCGTTGATCCCCGAAACTACGTGAACTACAAGTGGGACACCTTCCTCTCGAAGGAGCTTCCGGACTACCTGGCTACTCATTTCGGTGTGGCGCGCCACAACAACGCTGTGATCGGCCTGTCCATGGGCGGCACCGCTGCCATGAACCTGGCCGCCAATCACCCAGATCGCTTCCGCCAGGTCGCGTCCTTCTCCGGCTACCTCACCCAGACTCTGCCGGGCATGGAGATTCTCCTTGGCCTCGCCCTGCTTGATGTGGGCGGCTATAACATCATGAACATGTATTCCTCCATGGCGGATCCGCGCCGGGTGGCGGAAGACCCCTTCATGAATATGGATAAGCTGCGCGCCAATGGCGCGAATGTCTACATCTCTGCTGCCTCCGGTATCCCGAATATCACCCGCAACTTGCCGCCGAACGTGATCGCTGCTGGCGGCCTGCTGGAGGCCAGCGCCCTTGCCTCCACCCGCATGTGGGAAGCTAAGGCCCGCACGGCCGGCCTGAACTTCACCACGAACTTCCCGCCCATCGGTATCCACGATTGGGCACAGTGGAACTTCCAGCTGCACCAGTCCGAGGGCTGGATCTTGGATGGCATGCGCGCCCGCTAAGCCCGCATAGCCACTGCGACAGCACCCGCCTCCCCGCACGAGTCACGCTCGGCAGGGAGGCGGTTTTTATATTCCCGGCGTGCGGTTTTTCGCTGCTGGTGGCGTGTCGCTGAACCTAAAGTCTAAAGTTATACTTAAACTTACATTCCAATGCGCACTCCGCGCGCGCCGGAGGAGGGGAACTTCCGGCTCCGCAGTGTGATGAATCCGAGCAGTTCGGCTCTCCGTTGGCTCCTCGCAGTCACGTGTGCCGCATTGCATGCTCGCGCTGTCGTTCGCGAGCTATCCACTCACTAGCACTAGGTTCCACCACGCCGCTTAAAGGAAAGCACATGTTCAACTCGACTTCTGCTCCTCGCACAGGTTCGTCGCGACGTTCCCTCAAGATTGCGCTCGCAGCCATCCCGACGTCGATCGCTCTTGCCGTCACCGTGCTGCCTCTGCCGCAAGCCCAGGCGCAGACGCCTGGCTCGAGCCTGAGCTCCTCTGGTTTCACCGACTCGCTGCGTCCAGAGGGCACCCCGTCGCGCACCCCGGTGCGCACCGAATTTCCCGAGATCAACGGGCTGCCCGAGGGTGTGAGCGTGGCGAAGGTGGAATACCTCAGCGATCGCCACATCAAGATCTATATCAACTCCGCGGCGATGCCGGGCGAGCCGATTCCGGTGCAGGTGCTGCTGGCCCGCGACTGGTACGCCAATCCCGACGCCACCTTCCCCTCGCTCTGGGCGCTCGATGGCATGCGCGCCCGCGATGACGAGTCCGGCTGGACGATCGAAACCGATATCGAGCAGTTCTATGCCGACAAGAACATCAACGTAGTGATGCCGGTAGGCGGCGAGTCCTCCTTCTACTCCGACTGGCTCGAGCCGGACAAGGGCAAGCACTACATGTGGGAGACCTTCCTCACCCAGGAGATGGCCGCGGTGCTCAAGGAGGGCTTCCGGACCAATGATCAGCGCGCCGTGGTGGGTCTGTCGATGGGCGGCACCGGTGCCTTCAACCTGGCACAGCACCGCCCGGATCTCTTCCGCTTCGCCGGATCCTTCTCCGGATACCTGGACACCACCACGACCGGCATGCCGGAGGCTATTACCGCCGCCATGACGGATGCCGGCGGCTATAACGCCGCCAAGATGTGGGGCCCCTTCTATAGCCAGGCGTGGATCGACCACGATCCCAAGCTGGGGATCGAGGCCATGAAGGACATGAAGGTCTATGTCTCCGCCGGGTCGGGACGCGCCAGCAACCCCGCCGATCAGCAGAACTACGCCGGTCAGGGGCTTGAGGTGCTCTCGCGCTTGAGCTCCCAGACCTTCGTGAACAAGGCCAAGCAGGCCGATGTGGGCGTGATCGTCCGCTTCCGTGACTCTGGGGTGCACGCATGGCCCTACTGGCAGTTCGAGATGAAAAACGCTTGGCCGCACATCGCCGATGCACTCGGCATGAAAAAGGAGGATCGCGGCATCGAGTGCATCACCCAGGGCGCCATTGGCGAGGTGACCAAGTCTGGCCGCTGGGGCGACTGCGTCACCAACGAATACCCGGTGGCCGGCGGTGTGGCCCAGGACTTCCGTGATGGCCGCGCCTACTGGTCCGAAAAGACCGGTGCTTGGGTACTCAACGGCCGCATTAGCGCCCGCTACTCCGAGATCGGTGGCCCCAGCTCCTGGCTGGGCTTCCCGAAGACGCACGAGCGTGCCACCCCGGACAAGGTGGGCCGCTATAACCACTTCGAGAATGGCTCGATCTACTGGACCCCGGACACCGGGGCGGTGGCCGTGCCCGCCGATATTGTGCGCGAATGGGGCGAGAGCGACTACGAGAGGGGTCGCCTCGGCTACCCGACCGCAGCGCCGGTGGCCGTGGGCGAGGGCCTGATGCAGCAATTCCAGGGCGGCGTTATTGCCCGCACCCCGGATAATCGCACCGTCACCGTGATCGGCGCGATTGCGCAGAAGCTCAAGGATTCCGGACTGGGCGATGCCGGCATCGGCACCCCGATTGCGGCCGAGCGCCTCATCCCCGGCGGCGCCCTGCAGGAGTTCGAGGGCGGCGTGATCTACTGGAGCCCCAAGACCGGCGCCAAGATCATCAAGAATGGCCCGATCCGCGACTACTGGACCCAGCAGAAGTGGGAGACCGGCCCGCTCGGCTGGCCCACCAGCGACACCGAGGACATCCCGGCCGGTGGGCAGCGTCAGCAGTTCGAGGGTGGCACCCTTGAGGCTGTCAACGGCACCATTGTGAAGAAATAAGCGATGAAGGAAGGGCGGACCCCCATGCTGAAGCGTGCGGTTCTATGCGTGGCGGCTCTCAGTGTGCTCTCTGGCTGTGGCTCCTCAACTTCGGAGGCACCCAAGGAGCCCAGGGTAGAGTCTCTGCACCGCGAGCAGTCCACACAGGACAAGGACAAGAAGTCCAGTGAGCCGAGCTCGCCCACCGAGGAGGCTCCGGCGGATCAGAGTGCGCGGGAGATCGAGTCGATCCCGGGCGCTGAGCCGGGAGACCCCAAGGAAGTCGAGTTCTTCGAAGAACTCAAGGGCGTCGATGTCAATGGGGTGGAGGACCAACTGGTGGCCACTGCCCAAGAGGTGTGCGAAGAGGGGCGCGATTCCGTGCTGCTCAACGCCGTCGCGGGGCAGCTGGATCAGCAGGGTCGCAGCGAGCTCAACGTTGAGCAGCTGGCGGACCGCATTGCGGATGCCGCCGAGAAGGCGTACTGCTAGAGCTCATGAAAAAGCTCCTCACAATCCTTGCCGTCGTGGTCATGCTCGGCGTCATTCTGGTGGGCGTGGGCGATTGGCTCACGAGCAATCCCCAGAACTCTGGGCAGCAGGCAGCGTCGGATGGCGATGCCGCGGATCCCGATGGTTGCCCCCGTGTGGAGTTCATCTCCGCCCCGGGCACATGGGAGTCGAGCGCGGATGATGACCCCGCGAATCCCACCGCCAATGAGCGCTCCTTCATGCTCACTATCTCGCGGCCTCTCGCCGAGGCTTATAGCGAGCAGGAGGTGAAGGTCTGGACCCTGCCCTATACGGCCCAGTTCCGCAATATCAATGCGCTCACTGAGATGAGCTATGACGATTCCCGTACCGAGGGCATCGACCGGCTCAACGCCGAACTGGTGGCCACTCATCAGCAGTGCCCGAATACCGAGTTCATCCTCGCCGGATTTTCCCAGGGTGCGGTGATCGTGGGCGATATCGTCTCCGATATCGGCAATGGTCGCGGCGTCATCCCCGCCGATCGCATCAAGGGCGCGGCGCTGATCGCCGATGGCCGCCGCGAGCCGGGGGTGGGCGTGGTGCCCGGTACTCAGGTTGGCGGCGTGGGCGCGGAGATCGCCCTGCATCCGCTCAACGCCGTGGTGCAGCCTATTGTGCCGGGAGCCACCATGCGGGGCAGCCGCGCCGGGGGCTTCGGTGAGCTCAACGATCGCGTCATGGATGTTTGTGCCCCCGATGATCCGATCTGCGACGCGCCACGCGATGTGCGCAATGCTCTCGAGCGGGCGCAAGCCATGCTGGAGGTCAATGGGGTGCACGCATGGTATGCCCAGAACGAATATGTGGTGCCTGGTACCACCGCCGATAAGTGGACGGTGCAGTGGGCCAAGGAGCTCATCGGCTAGAACAGCCGCGGTGGTTCACGCAGCGGCGACAGGGACGGTTCATCCGCCCGTGTCGCCGCTTTTTGAATTTTTGCGCCACAAAGTAATAGTCTGGTAGCCGTACTTGACAATAGTCACATAAGCACCACGCGGACACAGCGCGTGCATCATCGACAGGGGTAATGCCAATGGATCTCAACGCAGTGTTGGGCAAGTTTTTTGATAGCGAAGGCAATATCGTTCTGCCTCCCATGCTGAGCTTGGCGGGGCTGGCTGAGATGTCCTATCAAGCTGGGGCTGCCCAGGGCGATGGCGACCGCGTGTGCTTGAGCTATTGGGACTTTAGCGCCAGCCGCGAGGGCGAGCTGGTCACCTACACGCGTTCCCAGATCAACACCCGCATCAAGGCCGTGGCCGCGCGGCTGCAGCAGGTAAGCGAGCGCGGCGATCGGGTGGCCATCATGGCCAATAACAGCCCCGAGTACATCTTTGGTTTCCTCGGAGCGCTCTATGCGGGCACGGTGCCCGTGCCGCTCTACGATCCCAATGAGCCGGGCCACTCCGAGCACCTGCAGGCCGTCTTCGCTGATTGCGAGCCGCGCATCGTGCTCAGCAATAAGCGCACCGCCGCCGCCGTGCGCGGTTTCTTTGCCGAGCTGCCCGGCAGCGAGCGCCCGCGCGTGCTCACCGTGGACGCGCTGCCGGATTCCACGGCCGCTAAATACGTCAACCCCATGTCCGATCCGCAGGCCATGGCCGCCCGGGCGATGCTGCCGCTGGATATGCCCGCGTTTCTGCAGTACACCTCCGGCTCCACCCGCACCCCGGCGGGTGTGGTGCTGAGCAACCGCTCCATTCTCACCAATGTGCTGCAAATCTTCCGCGCCGTGGACATCAAGTTCCCGCTGCGCCTGTCCACCTGGCTGCCGCTGCACCACGACATGGGCATCATCTTGGCTATCTTCGTCACCATTCTGGGCCTGCCCCAAGAACTGATGTCTCCCCGCGACTTCGTGCAGCGCCCCTCCCGCTGGCTCAACCAGCTCAGCCGCCGCGAGGGCGATCAGCACGTCTACACGGTGGCCCCCAACTTCGCCCTGGAACTGGCCGCCCGCTACACCGAGGGGGCAGAGGATCTGGATCTCTCCGCCGTGGAGGGCCTGATCTGCGGCTCCGAGCCGGTCACCGAGGCCGCCGTGGAGTCCTTCCTCAGCGCCTTCGAGCCGCAGGGCTTCCGCCGTTCGGCGCTGCGCCCCTCCTATGGCCTGGCCGAGGCATCGCTCATGGTCACCACACCGCAGCGCGGGAATTGCCCGGTCATCAGCCACTTCGATCGCCAGGCCCTGTCCGAGGGACGCGCGGAGATCCGCGAGAAGTCGGAGACCACCGTGGCCTTTGCCTCCAATGGCGAGGCCGTGCCGACGCAGCTCTGCACCATCGTCGACCCCGAGACCCGCACCGAGCTGCCTGATGGTCAGATCGGCGAGATCTGGGCGCATGGTGACAATATGGCCCAAGGCTATTTGGATCGCCCCGATGATACTGTGGCCACCTTCCGCAATAAGCTGGCCGCGAAGCTCGAGGAGTCCCGCGTGCCCACCGCTCCAGAGGACGGCTATTGGATGGCCACCGGCGACTTGGGCGTGATGTTCGACGGCGAGCTCTATATCACCGGCCGGCTCAAGGACCTCATCGTGATTGCGGGCCGTAACCACTACCCGCAGGACATTGAATACACGGTGGCGTCGGCAAGCGAGCATGTGCGCCCCAACTGCGTGGCTGCCTTTGCCATCGAGGGCGATGACGTGGAGAAGCTCGTGATTCTCGCGGAGCGCGATCTCTCGGCCGAGGAAGACGGCGATGAGCAGGCTATTCAGGATATCCGCGCCGCCGTGGTGCAGGGCCATGGCGTGCAACCGCACGAGGTACGCATCCTGCCGCCGGAGGGCATCGCCCGTTCTTCGAGCGGAAAGATCGCGCGCAAGGTGAGCCAGCGCCAGTATCTAGCAACTATTTAGTAACATAACGGTAACGGCCGCATTCTGGCGGCTTCTCTCCGCGGGTATCGCGGCGAACGCTGTTACTGTGGCCCTCCACCGGGATTCAGTGTGTTCCACCGGATCATGGGTGTGAGGGCCGTTTTCTGTCGTAGTTAGGTGAGTTGTGAACGAGAACCAGGGTCAAGGTCCTACCTCCGTGAACGAGCTGTCGGCGTGGCTGACACGCTGGGTAGCCGAGAACACTGAGCTATCCGTGGACGACGTGGACGTGGATACGCCCATGCAATCGTTCGGGCTCTCCTCCCGCGATGTGGTGATTCTCTCCGGCGAGCTGGAGAGCCTCACGGGGGTGCAGCTCGACGCCACGGTCGCGTATCAGCACCCCACTATTCGGGCGCTGGCGGAGTTCGTCTCCGGCGGTGGGGCACACGCCCCGGCCCCGAGCTCCGCCCCGGCCGCGTCGCGCCTGCAGGGTGGCGTGCTCACCCCGGGCACGCACGATATCGCCATCGTCGGTGTGGCTGCTCGTATGCCGGGCGCGTCCTCCGCGGCGGAAATGTGGGAGCGGGTAGTCGACGGCGAGGTCATGACCGGCGATCTGCCGCTGGGCCGCTGGTCCGAATACGCCGCCGATGAGGTCACCCAGGCCCGCTTGAGCAAGGTGCCTACCACGGGCGGCTATCTCGATGACATTCAGAGCTTCGACGCCGAGTTCTTTGGCCTGTCTCCCGTGGAGGCCGCCAATATGGACCCGCAGCAGCGCCTCACCCTCGAACTCACCTGGGAGGCGCTGGAGCACGCCGGCATTCCCGCAAACACGCTGCGCGGCACCCGCACCGGCGTGTACATGGGCTCGTCTAATAATGACTACGGCATGCTGGTCTCCGCCGACCCCAATGAGATGCACCCCTATGCGCTCACCGGCACGGCCAGCTCCATCGTGCCGAACCGCGTCTCCTATGCCTTCGACTTCCACGGCCCCTCGGTGAGCGTGGACACTGCGTGTTCCTCCTCGCTGGTCGCCGTGCACCAAGCGGTGCGCGATTTGCGCGCCGGGGAGGCCGATACCGCCATCGCTGGCGGCGTGAACGTGCTGGCTGCGCCCTTTGTCTCTATCGCCTTCGGCGAGCTGGGCGTGATCTCGGAAGAGGGGATCAAGGCCTTCTCCGATGATGCCAAGGGCATCGTGCGCTCCGATGGGGCGGGAGTGCTGGTGCTCAAGCGTGTCGACGATGCGCTCGCGGCCGGCGATTCCATCTTGGCCGTGATTAAGGGCTCGGCGGTGAACTCTGATGGCCGCTCGAATGGGCTGACCGCCCCGAACCCGGAAGCCCAGGTGGATGTGCTGCGTCGCGCCTATGCCGATGCCCAGGTGGATCCGGCCGCAGTGGATTATGTGGAGGCCCACGGCACCGGCACCATCCTCGGTGATCCCATCGAGGCCCAGGCCCTCGGCGCGGTCTTGGGCGCGCAGCGCGGCAACGCCGAACCGCTGCTGCTGGGCTCCGCCAAGACCAACTTTGGCCATACCGAGTCCGCGGCGGGTGCTGCGGGCATGATCAAAGTCGTGCTGAGCATGATGCACGATACGGTGCCGCCGCTGGCGGGCTTTAGCTCGCCCAACCGCTATATCAACTTTGACGCCGATCATCTCGAAGCCGTGGAGGATCCGCGGGAGTGGCCCGAGTACTCCGGCCACAAACTGGCCGGTGTGTCCGGTTTCGGCTTCGGCGGCACCAATGCCCATGTGGTGGTCTCTGAGTTCCTCGCCGCAGATTATGAGCAGCCGCGCCCCGTGCAGGAGCCGCAGCTCGGCGGCGAGGGCGCGCTGGTGACCGTCTCCGGGCTGGTGCCCTCGCGCCGCAAGGCGGCCGCCGCCGCACTGGTGGAGTGGATGGAGGCCCACCCCGAGGCCACGCCGGTGGAGATCTCTCGTGCCACCGCCAAGCGCAATCATGGCCGCTCCCGGGCCGCCGTGGTGGCGCAGGATCGCGAGGAATTGCAGAAGCGACTGAGCTTGGTCGCGGAAGGCAAGAAGGCGCACGGTATCGCCGTGGCGGATGCCCCCGCCCAGAACGGCCCGGTGTTCGTCTACTCCGGTTTTGGTTCGCAGCATCGCAAGATGGCCAAGGATCTTTTCACCTCCTCCTCGATATTCGCGGCGCGTATCCGCGAGCTGGATGAGATCATTCGTTTCGAGTCCGGCTGGTCGCTGGAGGAGCTCATCCTCAGCGACGAGCTGAACTATGACACCGAGACCGCGCAGGTGGGCATCACCGCCATCCAGATCGCGCTCACCGACTACATGGCTGAGCTGGGGGTGAAACCAGCGGCCGTGATGGGCATGTCCATGGGCGAGATCGCCGCCGCCTATGCGGCCGGTGGCCTCAGCGCCGCCGATGCCATGCTGATCGCCTGCCACCGCTCCCGCCTCATGGGCGAGGGCGAGCGCTCCCTGCCCGAGGACGAGCTCGGCGCCATGGCCTTGGTGGAGACCGCCTCCGATGATCTCCCCGAGGGGATCGAGCCGGCCGTCTATGCCGGCCCCGGCATGACCACCGTCGGCGGGCCGCGCGAGGCCGTCACCGCCTTCGTGGAGCAGCTGGAGTCCGAGGGTAAGTTCGCCCGCCTGCTCAACGTCAAGGGTGCCGGGCACACCAGTGCGCTGGACCCGATCTTGGGCGAGCTCTATGCAGAGATTGCCCCCATCGAGCCGCAGCCAATATCCATTCCGCTATTCAGCTCGGTGGAGCGCGGCCGCGTCTACACCCCGGGCGAGGTGGTGCATGGTGCTGACTACTGGGTCACCTGCACCCGCCACTCGGTGTGGTTCCAGGACGCCACCGAGCAGGCTTTTGCGCATGGCTATGAGACCCTGGTGGAGATCTCTCCGAACCCGGTGGCGCTCATGCCGATGATGAATACTGCCTTCTCGGTCGCTAAACCGGATGCGCAGCTCTTGTTCCTGCTCAAGCGCAAGGTTCCGGCGGCGGATTCGCTGCGCGAGACCCTCGCCAAGCTCTATGTCCAGGGCCAGCCGGTGAATGCTTCTGTGCTCTTCGGCGATGGCCCCTGCGCGGAGCTTCCCACCATGCGCTGGAAGAAGCAGCGTTATTGGACGGCTGCCCGCCCGGCCGGTGGTTCGCCGCAGCTGCCCGGCTCCAAGGTGGTTCTTCCCGACGGCACGGTCGCTTTTTCCACTCAGGCGGATCTGGTCCCCAGCTCCCATGCGCTTATCGACGCCGCCGCCCAGGCCCTCCTGCCCGGTGCCCAGGTCGTGCTCGTCGAGGACCGCAACCCGCTGGCACCCACCGGCGAGATCACCACCACGGCCTCCACCTCCCTTGGTGGCGTGGATGTGCGCGTCTACGCCATCTCCGGCAGGGAGAGCACGCTGGTAGCGGAAGGCTTCGCCGCCGCCCCGAGCATCGCCGAGGCCACCACCGCCAAGCCCGGCCCGGCGGCTCCGGCTGCCGGCGCCGCTGCAGCCACCCCGCCCCCTGGGGTGGAGGATGCGGAATTCGGTGTGCAGGTCTGGGACCCCGCCTCTGGGGAAACCGTGGAGGAGCGACTGCGCATGATCGTCTCGGAGTCGATGGGCTATGACTTGGAAGATCTGCCCGCCGAGCTGCCCCTGATCGATCTCGGCCTCGATTCCCTCATGGGTATGCGCATTAAGAATCGCATCGAGCACGATTTCCAGATCCCGCCGCTGCAGGTGCAGGCGCTGCGCGATGCCTCCGTGGCCGATGTGGTGCAGATCGTCACCGAGAAGGTGCACAGCCGCGACACCGCCGCAGAGGCCACAGCAGAGAGCACTGCGGCGACCGCGGCCGAGCAGCAGCCCGCCGCCGAGCCGGAGACCGCCGAGCAGGACGCTGCCGCGCCAGAGGACGACGTCGATAAGCGACCCAGCGAGGAGAGCAACGGCGTGGGTGTCGCCCCGCGTGACGCCTCGGAGCGCCTCGTCTTTGCTACCTGGGCCACCATCACGGGCCGGGCGGCGCGGGGTGTGACGAGCGCGCTGCCGGAAATCAGCGAGGAGCAGGCCGAACAAATGGCGGCCCGGCTTACTGAGCGGTGCGGCGTGGACGTCTCCGCGGATGCGGTGCGCGCGGCCGAGAGCCTGGAAACGCTGGCCAACCTGGTGCGCGAGGGGCTCGAAACCGAGGTAGAGGGCACTATTCGGGTGCTGCGGGAACGCCCCGAGGGCTCCACATCCCCGGCGCTGTTCATGTTCCACCCGGCGGGTGGCTCCTCGGTGGTGTACCAGCCGCTGATGCGGCGCCTGCCGGAGGAGATTCCGGTCTATGGCGTGGAGCGGCTCGAGGGAAGTTTCGCGGAGCGCGCTGCGGAATACGTGGACGATATCGTTGCCCGGGCGGATGGCCACCCGATTGTGCTGGGCGGCTGGAGCTTCGGCGGGGCGCTGGCCATGGAGGTCGCCCGCCAACTTCAGGGCACGGCGAATGAGCCCAAGCTGGTGGCGCTATTGGATACGGTGCAGCCCTCGGAGAAGGTGCCGGACACCCTGGAGGAGACCAAGGCGCGCTGGGGTCGCTATGCGGCCTTCGCCAAGAAAACCTATGGCATCGACTTCCCCGTGCCCTATGACTTGCTGGAGTCCGCCGGTGAGGAGGCGCTGCTGGGAATGCTCACGGAATTCCTCGCCACCACCGATGCCAGCGAGCACGGTTTGAGCGCCGGGGTGCTGGAGCATCAGCGGGCCAGCTTTGTGGATAACCGCATCCTCGATCAGGTGGATTTCCACACCTGGGCGGAGGTGCAGTGCCCAGTGGTGCTCTTCCGCGCGGAGCGGATGCACGATGGCGCAATCGAGTTAGAGCCACGCTACGCGTCGATTGACGAAGATGGCGGATGGTCGAGTATCGTGGATGAGTTAGAAATTGTGCACCTCAAGGGCGATCACCTCGCAGTGGTGGATGAGCCCGAGATTGCAAAGGTGGGCTCATATCTGAGCCGCCGCATAGTTGAACTCGAGTAGCAAGAGGATAAACGATAGTGAATCCGATGACCACGGCTGAGAAGCTCGCTGATCTGCGCCAACGCCTGGAAAAGGCGCAGGATCCCGGCAGTGAGCGTTCTCGCCGTAAGCGCGACGAGGCAGGTTTGACCACGCCGCGCCAGCGCATCGCCCGGCTGCTGGACGCCGGCTCCTTCGTGGAGGTCGGCGCCTTGGGCCGCACCCCAGACGAGGCGGATGCTCCCTACTCGGACGGCGTGGTCACCGGCTATGGCCGCATTGACGGCCGCACCGTGGCGATCTACGCCCACGATAAGACCGTCTATGGCGGTTCGGTGGGCGTGACCTTCGGCCGCAAGGTGTGCGAGATCATGGACATGGCCATCAAGATTGGCTGCCCAGTGATTGGTATTCAGGATTCCGGCGGCGCCCGCATTCAGGACGCCGTGACCTCGCTGGCCATGTACTCCGAGATTGCCCGCCGCCAAATGCCGCTCTCGGGCCGTTCCCCGCAGATCTCCATCATGATGGGCAAGTGCGCCGGCGGCGCCGTCTACGCCCCGGTCACCACCGACTTCGTGGTGGCGGTGGAGGATCGTGCCGAAATGTATGTCACCGGCCCCGCAGTGATCAAGGAGGTCACCGGCGAGGAGATCACCTCCGCCGAGCTGGGCGGTGCCCGCGAGCAGGAGCTCAACGGCAATGTCTCCTATGTGGCGTCCTCGGAAGACGAGGCCTTCGCCTATGTGCAGGACCTCATGGCGCATCTGCCCATGACCTGCTTCGATGAGGCGCCGGAGTTCTGGGCGCCTGCCGATGAGGACGTGGCCCAGGCCAGCGAGCTCGATCTGTTTATGCCGGATGATACGAACGCCGGCTACAACATGCAGGAGCTGCTGCCGAAGCTGCTCGATAGCGATGATGTGCTGGAGATTCAGGAGAATTTCGCGCCAAATATCATCACCGCCTTCGGCCGTATCGATGGCAAGTCGGTGGGCATTGTGGCCAATAATCCGCTGCACTATGCGGGCTGTATTGATGCCGATGCCTCCGATAAGGCCACCCGCTTCATCCGCATTTGCGATGCCTACAATATTCCGCTGCTCTTCGTGGTGGATACCCCCGGCTACCTGCCCGGGGTGCAGCAGGAGAAGGTGGGCTTGATCCACCGTGGCGCCAAGCTGCCCTTCGCATTGGTGGAGGCCAGCGTGCCCAAGGTCTCGCTGATTGTGCGCAAGGCCTATGGCGGCGCCTATGCGGCGATGGGGTCGAAGAACCTTTCCGGCGATATCAACCTTGCCTGGCCCACCGCCCAGATCGCGGTGATGGGTGCGGCCGCCGCGGCCGTGATGATTCAGGGCAAGAAGCTGGCGCAGATGCCGGAGGAGCAGCGCGCCTATATGAAGAAGCTGTTCATGGACTTCTACGACGAGAACATGACCAGCCCCTATGTGGCGGCTGAGCGCGGCTATGTGGATGCCATGATTGAACCCAATACCACCCGCGTGGCGCTGCGCCAGGCTTTCCGCCAGCTCGCCACGAAGCAGGTGGAGGATCTGCCGAAGAAGCACACCATTATTCCGATGTAGCAGGGCGCTTATCGACGCCCACCCGCACCCCATCTCCCGCCACGTCAGGGAGGTGGGGTGCCGGCGTTGTTGTGCCGCTGGGTGCTAGATGGCGGCGTTGCCTTTGTGCATGCGGGCCGCCACCAGGCGCCAGCCGAGCAGCAGTACCAGCGACATCACCGAGGCGACGATGATGAAGGACCAGTGCGGTAGCGCGCCGTGGCGCAGTCCCCAGATTCCCAGCCCGGCGATGACGCTGCAGAGCCAGACGCTGATGCCGGCGGGAGCGATGCGCCATGGCTCGAGGGCGGCGAGATAGATGACGCCCCATGCTAGGAGGGTGCCGATGAGGAAGGGCCAGGCGGTATCAGCCACCCCGGCGGCACTGAGCGGCATCGTGTCGCTCTGGTGGGCGATACGGGCAAGGAGAGCAAAGAGAACGATGGCGAGGACATCGCCGAGAAAATATCGAGCCATAGGCTCTAATCTACTGACCCACCCGCAGGATCGGCATTTCTCCCGCGGGCCACGGGGTCTTGGTGTTCTTTGACCTCGGGGCGCGGGTGAAGGCCCCGGCTGGAGAAGCCGAAGAAGTAGATGATCCAGCCGAGGATGGTGATGAGTCCGAGGCTGATGAGTCGGTAAATAAACACCGCGGAGAAGGCCTGGGCGGCGGTCATGCCGGTGGCCACGAGCGTGCCCATCATGGCCGCCTCCACCGGCCCCAGGCCGCCGGGGGTGACCTGCACGGTGCCGGCGATCTTGGCGGTCACAAAAGCGAGCGCGATGCCAGCAATGGTGGTTTTGTTCTCGCCGCCATAGATATCGGGCAGCTGATAGGTCACCGCCCATACCGCGCCGACGAGGGTGACAATATCGAAGACCCAGTTGAGGAAAGACATGCTGGCCGCGTAAAGGAAAGTACCGAACCCCATGTGGGCGGCCTTGAGCTGATCGATGTGATGGTTAATCGATAGCGATGTGCGGGAGCTCAGCGGCCGGAGGAGACGCTTGAGCGTATCTGGGTTAGAGGAGGCCCAATAGGTGAGCGCGGATAGCGCCAAGAGCACCGCCAGCGTGAGCAGCAAAGACCCAAGGGACAGCGAGGCGCCGAGGAAGATAATGGCGATCACGCCGAGCGCCACCAGCCACAGCGTAGACAGGGTAGAGGAGAGCACCAAGAACCACGTGCTGATGGCGGGGCCGGCGCCCCAGCTGTTCATGATTTGATACTGCAGCACCGTGGCAAAAGCTGGTCCACCGGGAAAGGAGGTGGACCAGGCATTGGAGCCGAAGGTGAGGGCATTGGCTTGGAGCCGGGACGCGTGTACCTTCCCGGCCCGCATAAACACATACATCACCTCGGCCATGGCCACGAGGGCCAGAATGGAGCTGATAATGGCCAGGGCCATGCCGCGGCCGGCCATATCGTCGAGCTCCATGAAGCCTTCCGCGATAAAGGGCAGCTTATCGCGGAAGATAATGAGCACAATCCCGAGCACCACCAGCGGGAACAGCCAACGAACCCAAGGGTTGCGCAGGATCTGCAGCATTAGTCTCCCTTCGTCGCGGGCCCGCGACCATGCTCGCCCTGTTGTTCTCTCTCGAGGCGGGCCATGAGGTCATGGAAGGGGATGAGTTGATTAGTGTCCTCGGCGGGGGTGCCACTACGCACCGTGAGATCCTCTGGATAGACCTCGACGTTGCTAGGCTACTCTGCCTCAGCGTAGTCGCTCTGCTGCGCAGTGGTCGGTGCCACGGCGGCGAGCGGCTCCTTACCGTGGCCGACGAATTCGGAGGCCCGCTGCACCCAGCGCGGCGCCCACCAGCAGTCCTCGCGCAGTAGGTGCATGACAGCGGGCACGAGGAACATGCGCACGATGGTGGCGTCGAGGAGCAATGCAGCGATCATGCCGAAGGCGATGTACTTCATCATCACAATGTCCGAGAAGCCGAAGGCCCCGCAGACCACGATCATGATGAGCGCTGCGGCCGTAATGATGGAGCCGGTGTGCGCGGTGCCATAGCGAATCGCCTGGTCGGTGGTGGCGCCGCGTTTGCGGGATTCCACCATGCGGGAGACCAAGAAGACCTCATAGTCGGTGGATAGGCCGTAAACGATGGCGGAGATGAGCACCAGGATCGGGCTCATCAGCGGGCCGGGGGTGAAGTTGAAGAGATCGGCGCCGAGGCCATCGACGAACATCCAGGTGAGCACACCCAAGGTGGTGCCGAGGGTAAGGATGGTCATGATGACGGCCTTGGCCGGCAGGATGATCGAACCGAAGACGATGCTCATGAGGATGAAGGTGGCGGCGATGATATACACCGCCATCCACGGCAGCCGGTCAAAGAGCGCCTCGATGGACTCGATCTCAAGTGCTGGGGTGCCGCCGATGTAGACCTCCACACCGTCGGGGGTGTCAATATCGCGGAGCTGATCCACCACGGCTTTGTTCTGCGAACGGTTCTCAATACCGGCCGAGAGGACAGTGGTGCCATTCTCGGTGGGGGAGGAGGGGGTAAAGCGCCCCGTGAGCCCCTGTACCTGGTTGGCCTGCTGGTAGATATTCACCAGCGCGGCATTATCGGCGCCGGTCACCACCAGCTTGATGGGCTCGGTGCGGTACTGCGGGAAGTTCTGATCAAAGCTGGCCTGGGTTTGGCGCACATCATTGGTCGGCGGCAGATAGGTTTCATTGATGCCACCGAAGCTCACCCCGCCCAAGGGGATGGTCAAGGCGATGAGCAGCGCGGTGATGCCGAAGGTCACCATCTTGGCGCGCTTCATGGACCAGCCGGCGATACGCGCCCACACCGAGGTTTCGATGTCCTCTTTCCGCTTGGATACCGAGCGCACCCGCAGCTTATTGATATTGGGGCCGAGCATGCCGAAGATCGAGGGCAGCACCGTGATGGAGAGCAGCGCCGCCAGTCCCACCGCGGAGATAGCGCCATAGGCGATGGACTTGAGGAAGGCCTGGGGAAAGACCAGCAGGCCCGATAGGGCCACCGCCACCATGGCCGCGGAGAACACCACGGTCTGCCCCGCCGTGGCGGTGGTGATGGCCACCGCGGAGCGCACATCGCGCCCGGCATCCAATTCCTCGCGGAAACGGGAGACCATGAACAGCCCATAGTCGATAGCCAGCCCCAGCCCGAGCAGGGTCACCACGGACATGGCAAATACGTTCACTTGGGTGAACTCGGCGAGCACGCTGAGCACACCCAGCGAGCCGAAGATGGAGAGAATACCCACGATCAGCGGCATGACCGCGGCGATCAGCGAGCCGAAGACGATGAGCAGCAACAAGCCCACCAGGGGCAGTGCCACCAGCTCGGCGCGTTTGATATCGCCGGCCATGCCCTTATCGAGGGCATCGGCGATGGCCGTGGCGCCGGCCACGTCCACGCGGACATCGTCGTTGAGCATATGCGCCGGCGGGGTGAAGTCCTCGCCCACGGCGCGGAAATCCTTCAGGGTTTGTTCCCCATCGCCCTGTAATCCGATGGCCGCAAAGGCCAGCCGCTTATCGGCCGTGGCCAGCTGGTCATTGCGGTTATCGAAGTAGCTCGTGACATGCGATATCTGCCCCGAATGCTGCTCCTGCAGGCGGGCGAGGAAGTCGCGGGCCTGCTCCACCGTGGCGGGATCGTCCAGGGGGCGATCGCCGATGGATTCGAAGAGCAGGATCACATCGCCGTTGTTATCGCGGCCGAAGGTGTCCAGCTCGATCTGGGCAGCCTGGGTTGAGCTGGAGCCGGGATCATCCCAGCCCTCCTGGCTCATCCGGTCCTCCAGCTTGGTGCCGGCCAGCGCGTAGAGCGCAAGGATCACCAGCACGATCACCGCTGGGACGATGCGCCGGAAACGATAGGACAGCAGTCCCCACTTGTAGAACATGGTGTAGCTCCTCGTCTATCCCCGCGGCCTAGTGCGGCTTGGAATTTAGCAGCGCACGCAGCGGACGGAAGGGCAGCAGCCACGCGCCAT
This sequence comes from Corynebacterium sp. TAE3-ERU2, assembly GCF_019209955.1. Lineage (NCBI taxonomy): Bacteria > Bacillati > Actinomycetota > Actinomycetes > Mycobacteriales > Corynebacteriaceae > Corynebacterium > Corynebacterium sp. TAE3-ERU2. Next base: position 284,993 of record NZ_JAHUTL010000004.1, read on the forward strand.
CCTCGGGCAGGTTGTCCAAGGTGATGCGCGGCAGGGGCTCGAGGAAGACGCCGTCAATATCCTCGAGATCAACAAAACGCAGTGACTCTGAGGCGGTCGCCCACGAGCAGTGCTCGTGGAAGCCCAGTACGGTCACCGGCACCCCGGTGGCGGCGATCCGCTCGAGAGTGTCTTGGAAATTGCGGCCATCGGCGCTGGCCACCACGAGTCCCTTGAGTACGCCCTCTGCTTCTCGACGCTCAATATGGCGGATCATATCGGGATCCACATCGGAATCCTCCGCCGTTTTGGGCTTCGCGAATACCGCGAAACCCATATTGCGCATCGCATCCACCCAGGGCCGCACGGCCTCGGCGGCGTCGGGGGAGACATTGGTGAAGACGGTGGCCTCAGGATCGATGGCGGGATCGATGGCGGCGGCCTCGTTGATCAGCCAGCGGCCCACCGCATCGAAGCGGGGGCGCTGGGCGCCGGAAGGACGGCCGCCGAGCAGCGCGCCGAGCCCCATATCGAGGTTCGGGCCGTCCCACACCAGCAGCATATTGGCCGGGCCGACGCGCCCCGAATCGTCATAGCGGTGGTGCAGTTCCACGAAATCACTCATGGCCTAGATCTCCTTCGGGGTAGCGTCGTCACGCTTGCGCCACAGATATTCACGAATCACGTGGCTTTTATCGAGGCCCTTGCCCTCGAACTTGGTAATAACTTGCCGGTCAGTGAGCTGAGGGCATTCAGCCCATGGCCACCCCATGTACTCTAGTGCGGGCTCGACCTCGACCAGCTCATCGATCCACTCGGCGTAGTCGGCGTGGTCGGTGGCCACGTGTAGTACTCCGCCCGGCTTGAGGCGGGAGGCGATGAGGTGCAGCGGCCCGGATTGGATGATGCGGCGCTTGTGGTGCCGCGCCTTGGGCCACGGATCCGGAAAGTAGATGCGTACCCCGTCGAGGGAGGCAGGCGCGATCATGCGGTTGAGTACCTCGATGCCGTCGCCGCGCACCATGCGGATGTTGTCGATGCCCTCGCGGACGACGCTGCCGAGCAGCTTCGCCAGCCCGGGCTTATAGAGCTCCACGGCGATGATATTGGTGTCCGCCTCGAGCGGGGCCATCGCTGCGGTGGAGGTGCCGGTGCCGGAGCCGATCTCCACGATGGTGCGTGCCTCGCGGCCGAACCAGGCGGTGGGATCGATGCGCTCATCAGAGAGCACAGTGCCCAAGCGGGGCCAGTGCTCCTCCATGAGGGCCTGTTGATTATCGGTGAGAGTGCCGCGGCGGAAGCTCACCGAGCCGAGCCGCGGATAGTCCAAGCCATCGTCGAAATCGGATTGGAGCGGGCGACCGCCCGGCAGGTCGCCGACGGCACGGTCGCGGCCAGCATCATTGCGCGGTGCGGGGGAAGACGGAGTCGCTGCGGAGGTGGTGTGACCACCTACAGCGCGAGAATCAGAATTATCACTAGTAGACACTTGAGACATTCTTCCAAGTGGATGGGTAAAAGTTCAATAATAGCTAGTGTCCGTCCGGTCATGGTCTGGGGTAGTTATATCGAGTAAATACCCCCAAAGTGGGGCGAGGCCTCTCCGCATAAGGTGTGACTTATGCCCAAAAGCTCACTGAAAGAGGTGTTCGTTCCAGCGAATATTCGTAGCTTTTCTCAAAAGCGATCCAAAACACGGGTTCAGCATGCAGGCACTTCATTAATCTTGGTAGTGAAAGTCTGTCGAGTGATGCACATGTCTGGAGAAGCGATGACCGCTATCAAAGGCCTTGAAGGCCCCGCCCCTACCAAGAATGAAGAACTGCTCACCTGGATCGCTGAGGCTGTCGATCTCTTCCAGCCCGATCGTGTGGTGTTCGCTGATGGTTCTCAGGACGAGTGGGACCGACTCGCCGCCGAGCTCGTGGAAGCGGGTACCCTGATCAAGCTGAACGAGGAGAAGCGCCCCAATAGCTACCTCGCTCGCTCGAACCCCGATGACGTTGCTCGCGTGGAATCCCGCACCTTCATCTGCTCGCACAGCGAGGAGGGTGCCGGCCCCACCAATAACTGGGCCGACCCGGTGAAGATGCGCGAGGAAATGCTGGAGCAGTACAAGGGCTCCATGAAGGGCCGCACCATGTACGTGGTGCCGTTCTGCATGGGTCCGATCGATGATCCCAGCCCGAAGCTGGGCGTGCAGCTGACCGACTCCGCCTATGTGGTCATGTCCATGCGCATCATGACCCGCATGGGTCAGGAAGCCCTGGACAAGATCGGCGAGAATGGCGATTTCGTCCACTGCTTCCACTCCGTGGGTGCACCGCTGGAGGAGGGCCAGGAGGACGTGCCGTGGCCCTGCAATGACACCAAGTACATCACCCAGTTCCCGGAGACCAAGGAGATTTGGTCCTACGGCTCCGGCTATGGCGGCAACGCCATCCTGGCCAAGAAGTGCTACGCCCTGCGCATCGCTTCGGTGATGGCCCAGGAAGAGGGCTGGATGGCCGAGCACATGCTCATCCTCAAGCTCAACTCCCCGGAGGGCAAGTCCTACTACGTGGCTGCCGCCTTCCCCTCCGCCTGCGGTAAGACCAACCTGGCCATGATCGAGCCCACCCTCGAGGGCTGGAGCGCCGAGGTGGTCGGCGATGACATCGCGTGGCTGCACTTCGGTGAGGATGGTCGCCTCTACGCCGTGAACCCGGAGAATGGTTTCTTCGGCGTGGCCCCGGGCACCAACTACTCCTCCAACCCCAACGCCATGCGCACCATGGAGCCGGGCAACACCCTGTTCACCAACGTTGCGCTCACCGACGACGGCGATGTGTGGTGGGAAGGCCTGGAGAACAAGCCCGATCACGCGATCGACTGGTTGGGTAATGAGTGGACCCCGGATTCCGAGCAGCCCTCCTCCCACCCGAACTCCCGCTACTGCGTGCCGATCTCGCAGTGCCCGGTGGCTGCCAAGGAGTTCAACGACTGGCAGGGTGTGCCGATCGACGCCATCCTCTTCGGTGGCCGTCGCCCCGACACCGTGCCGCTGGTAACCCAGGCACACAACTGGGATCACGCCACCATGATTGGTGCGCTCCTCTCCTCCGGTCAGACCGCCGCCTCCGCCGAGGCAAAGGTCGGCTCCCTGCGCCACGACCCGATGGCCATGCTGCCCTTCATCGGCTACAACGCCGGTGACTACCTGCAGCACTGGATTGACATGGGCACCAAGGGCGGCGACAAGATGCCGTCTGTGTTCCTGGTCAACTGGTTCCGTCGCGGCGACGATGGCCGCTTCCTCTGGCCCGGCTTCGGCGAGAACTCTCGTGTGCTCAAGTGGATCATCGATCGCATCGAGGGACGCGTGGGCGCCACCGAGACCGTGGTGGGCCACACCGCCAAGGTGGAGGACATCGACCTCACCGGCCTGGACACCCCGGTCGCCGATGTGGAAGAGGCACTGAGCGCCCCCGCCGAGCAGTGGGAGGGCGATCTGGCCGATAACGAGGCATGGCTGGAGAAGCTCGGCCCCAAGGTTCCGGCCGAGGTGCATGAGCAGTTCGCCGCTCTGAAGAAGCGTATTGCCGACGCCAAGTAGTCTCCTCCTCTGAGACAGACCTGTTCTGCCCGGTCCCGATCGAGCACCGTTGTTTCCCCTCGCGTCTGAGGGGAACACGGGCTGCGGGGTCGGGCAGTCGGCGTATCTGCGTCCGCCGCGGCCGCGCGTGGCGCCGGTGCACTGTCGTTGCGCGCCCGCCTGCCGTGGGGTGTATTCCTTCGCTAAACTATCCGAGAGAATATAACTTCGCCTGGATAAAACGGAATGGACGTGCATCGTATATGCCAAGCGCTCAGCGACGGGATGCCCCGCGACGGGGTCGGCAGTTAGCGTCTTCGCGCGGCGTACGGGGCACAGCTAGTACACGTGACGCAGCTGGTGCACGTGGCGCCGGCGTTAGTGCTGGCGGTACGACGGGCGAGTGGGAGCGGGCCCTCAAGGGCCCACCGCTCGGTCGGCATTCTCGCGCCCAGCACAGCGAAGGGTTGTTTCCGCCGCGAGTATGGGTGGTGGCTGCGGTATTCGCGGTACTGACCCTGTGGCTCTTCCGCCGCTCCGGCTATCCGGATGATTTGGCCTCCTGGTGGATTGCGGCCTCGCTCGTGGCAGACGGGCAGGCCCACGCGATCTACGCGGTCGATACCACTGACTTTGCGTCATATACCGGCGAGGCGTGGGCGCAGCAGGCGGAACTCATCCGCGATGTCTCGCCCTATCCGCACCCCTATGTGCATATTCCTTTAGTGGCCTATGTGCTCTCGCCGCTCACCCACATCATGTCCTTTTCCACCTTCGCCACCCTGGGCTCGGCAATCAGCGGCGCCTGCATTGTGGTGATCGTGGCGGCCAGTATCAGCCTTTTTACCCGTTCGGCGCCGTCGACCTCCGCCCTGTGGCTCGGCAGCGTGGCGCTGTGGCTGTGCACGGCAAGCCAGATGAGTATCACGCTCGGGCAGTCCTCACCTTTTATCTATGCCACCATCGCGATGGCGTTGGCGCTCTCGGAACGCCGCCCTGTGATCGCGGGAGTGCTCATTGGTATCGCGGCGCTCATCAAGATCACCCCAGTCGCGTTGATCGTGGTGCTCGTGGGTTTCGCATCGCGGCGCCGCGCGGGGCTGGTGGGCCTGGCCGTGGTGTCTGCGGGCGCGGTGCTGACCCTGCTGCTGGTGGACAATGCCGTGATCACGGCGTGGCGAGACACGATCGCGTGGATGAACTCCCACACCTTGGCGGTGCCCATCAATGCCTCCCTCGATTCGCTCTTTGCCGAGCGCACCACCCTAGAGGTGCAGGTGGAGGCCGTTCCCGGCACCCCGGCCGCGGCGACCGTGCTCAATGGCCTCTATGTGCTGCTCGTGGGCCTTGGCCTCGTGCTGCTCATGGGCACCCAGTCGCGCTATAAGTGTGAAATCTCGGCAGTGGCGATTCTGCTGGTGGCCACCTCGGTATCCGGTGTGGTGTGGTTGCACTATGGTCTGGTGGCATTTCTGCCGATTGCTGGAGTGCTCATTCTGCACCGCCGCTACTGGGTACTCGGTGTCTTGCTGCTGGCCTATCAGCCACTCGGCGGGCATTTCGTAGATATGGACACCACCCCGGGGGCGCTGCAATGGGCGCCGTTGGCGCTGCTGGTGATTCCCACGGTGCTGCTGGTAGTGGGAGAGATCATGCGTAGCGAGGGGGTATCCTTCCGCTCGGTGTGGCGCGGGATGCTCGCCGAGATCGGCGGCCGCCCCGCACCCGCTCCTGCATCCGCTGCTACGCCCGCGCCTGCAGTCGCACCGACGCCGAGACCCAGCGCCGCGCGCCCTAGTGCTAGCCGCCCGCGCTATCGGCGTAGCGGCCGGCCTGCGGAGTCGCCCCCGCGCCGCGCCCGGCGCTAAACTTCGCGTTTATGGTTTCTTCTGCAGCCCGCGCGCATCACGCCTCTTCTCTCGTGACGCGGGGGATATTCCCTGCCTCGGTGTGGCTGGTGGCTGCGGCCTTTGCTGCTCTGACGTTATATGCACAGCTGCGCCTGGCCACGCCAGATGATGCTGCCAGCTGGTGGATCGCAGGCCGCTTGGTGGCCACCGGGCATGCAGATGCACTCTATGCCATCGACCCCAATGATTATGGGCTCTTCACCGGCCCGGAGTGGACCCACGAGGCCGAGCTCATCGCCGAGCACACCCTGGTGCCGCACCCCTATGTGCACCTACCGGCGGTGGCCTATATTCTCGCCCCGCTGACCATGATCATGAGCTTCCCGGTGTTTATCGCCTTGGGAGCGGTGATCACCGGTGTGTCCCTCACCCTGCTGGCGGCCGCGTCGATTGCGCTGTGGACCGATCGTGCCCCGCACCCTGGGGTGCTGGTGGCTGTTACCACGCTGGTGTGGCTGAGCTCGGCGGCGCAGGCCAGTATCACCCTGGGCCAAACTTCACCTTTTATCTATGCGCTCATCACGCTAAGCGTGGCGCTGAGCCGACGCCACCCCTGGCTGGCCGGGGTATGCATCGCGGTGGCCGCCTTCATCAAGATCACCCCGGTGGCGGTGGTGGTGGCTATGCTGCTTTTCGCTTCACGACGCCGCGCCGGGCTCATCGCCACCAGCCTGCTCGCGATCGCGGGCCTGGTGTCCTATCTTCTCGTCCCCAGCTCCGTGTTCAGCGCGTGGCGGGAGACGGTGGGGTGGATCGGCGCCCACACCCTGGCCCCGCACAATGTGGCTATCGATGCGCTGCTCATTATGCCGGTGCGAACGGAGGCCATCGTGGGCGTTTTCGAGGAGTCCTCCCCCTGGGCGTTGCCGATCAAGCTGCTCATCCTCGTTGTTCTCGCGGTGGGGGCGTTGGCGCTGATGGGCAGTGAGAGCACCAAGAAATTCGAGATCATTGCGGTGGTGATGATGCTGGGTGCCACCAGCGTCTCGAGTGTGTTGTGGGTGCACTATGCCCTGATAGGCGCGGTGGGCATCATCGGTGTGGTGGCACTGTATCGCTGGTGGTGGGCGGTGGCATTTTTGCTGCTGCTCCTGCCGCCCTTTGCCGCAGGGGAGGGGGAGCTGTCGTGGGATCTCACCCCGCTGGTGGTACTGCTGGGCCCCTCGCTGGTGCTGCTCTTCGGCGCGGTGGCGGCGCATCGGCCCAGCGTGGCGGAGATTGGCCGCGGCCTGCGGCGGGAGTTTATGGGCCGCTAGGGGTTAGTTTTTGCGGAGCACGACCACCAGATTCGACACAGCGAATTCGCGGAAGAGCGGCACCCGCACGGCCCACCACGCCCACCACGGGTGATAGCGGGGGAAGGCCAGCACCAGCTGCCCCGTGCTCTCTGCCCAGCGCAGGCCCTCGGCGCAGGAGACGTTAAATAGCGATGTGCCAAAGATGTTCTTGGGCTCGTGGCCGTGCTTCTTCCTATAGCGGCGGCGGGCAAACTCCCCGCCCACATAGTGCTGCCACAGCCCGGTTTCGTGGCCGCCGAAGGGACCCAGCCAGATGGTGTAGGACAACACCACCAGCCCGCCTGGGGCGGTGACGCGCAGCATCTCATCGGCCATGGTCCAGGGCTCGGGCACATGCTCGGCCACATTGGAGGAATAAGTGATCTCGCAGCTGTTATCGAGGAAGGGCAGCTGCATGCCTGAGCCGCGCACATCGGTGGCCAGCTCCCCGGGTTCGCAGGAGATATAGCGGGCGCCGCGGGCGGCAAACTCGGAGGTGAAATAGCCGGGGCCGCCGCCCACATCCAGCACCCGGGAGCCGTGCAGGGACACGCCATAATCCGTGCAGAGCGCGTCGATAAGCTCGGCGGTGTCGCGGGCAAGGCCCGTATAAAAGACGTCGGGGTCAGCCTGTTCGAGGGGGAAGGAGCGCAGTAGTGACCACGTGCGCCCGAAGGTGGCTCGCGAGAAGGTGTGCGGTGCGGGCTGCCCATTCAGGCGGTTGAGAGCCGAGCGGAATATGGTGTGCATGGGGCTCCATTATAGGCTTGGGGGTGATGAAGATTCTCCTGCTCTGCTGGCGCGACTCCACCCACCCTCAAGGCGGTGGTAGTGAGCGCTATCTTGAGCGCGTCGCGGAGCACCTCGTGGAGCGTGGCCATGAGGTGATTTTCCGCACCGCGGCCAATGAGAATGCCCCTGCTACCACGAACCGCGCGGGGGTGCGTTTTCGGCGGGCGGGCGGCCGGCTCACGGTCTATCCGCGGGCGTGGCTGGCCATGCTGGCTGGGCGTGTCGGCATCGGGGAGCTGCGCGGGGTCGATGCCGTGGTGGATACCCAGAATGGCATTCCCTTCTTCGCCAGGCTGTTCCTGAATGCCCCCACCGTGGTGCTCACCCATCACTGCCATCGCGAGCAATGGCCGGTGGCGGGGCCCGGATTGGCGCAGCTGGGCTGGTTTTTGGAGTCCACGGTCGCGCCGCGGGTCTATCGCCACGCCCGCTGGGTCACCGTCTCCGAGGCCTCCGCGAGTGAGCTTCGCGAGCTGGGGGTGCGCGATATCAGCGTCATCCATAATGGTGTCGATCCCGTACCGCATTTCGACGCCCTCTCCCCGGCCTCTGGCCCGCGGCTGGTGACGCTGTCGCGGCTGGTGCCACATAAGCAGATCGAGCACGCCATCGAGGTGGCGGACGCCCTCGGAGTGGAGCTGGATGTGATCGGCTCCGGCTGGTGGGAGGAGAACCTCCGCGCGATCGCGGGGGAGAATATCCATTTCCACGGGCACGTCTCGGAGGAGGCCAAACACGCCTTGCTGGAGCGGGCCGATATTCACCTGATGCCCTCCCGCAAGGAAGGCTGGGGCCTCGCGGTGGTGGAGGCCGCCCAGCACGGGGTGCCCACAATTGGCTATCGCAGCTCGCGGGGATTGTGCGATTCCGTGCTCGATGGTGAGACCGGGGTGCTGGTGGATAGCCCTGAGCAGCTGCTGGCCGCAACGGCGGAGCTGATTGCGGATCCCGCGCGCCGCACCAGTCTCGGCGAGGCCGCTCGGCAGCGCGCCGAGCACTATTCCTGGGCTACGACGGGTGCTGCCTTCGCCGAACTCGTAGAGCGCGAAGCCCGATAAATAGCGGCAGCAGTAGCCACCACACCAGCAGTGCTAGCCCATAGCCGTGCGGCCGAGGTTCCACCCCGGCGACCCGGTGGGTGTGTTCACCATCGACCACCAGCCCCACCTGGAGCTGCGCCAAGGCGGCATCATCACGACGCTCCCAGGCTGCCATGGCCTGCTCCCAGCGCGGGTTCGGCGGGTCCACGACTTTTCCATCGACCACCAGGCCCCCAGGCTGGACGGCCGCGACCGCCTTGGTGCGCGGATCCACCGCCACCCGCCCCTCATAGGTGGTGATCGCGGTGGCGGGGCCCACCAGCAGCACATCCACCCCCGCGGCCTCCTCGTGGAGGCGCTGCCAGGAGGAGTCGGCGGGAACGGGGCGCAGCTCAGCCAGCTGCTGCGGGGCCTGTGGCACGCTGAGCGCCAGCAGTACCAGACCTACGCCCTGGAGCCACAGCCAGCGGATACCGGCGGCCATAGCCGCGTAGGCCGGCAGGGCGAAAAGAACAAATTTATGCGTATCGCGGAAGAGCGCCCCGCCTGGAATCCCCTGCAGATCGAGGCTACAGGCCGCGGCGAGGATCCCGGCGGCGCCGAGCAGCACCAGCCGGAGCGGTGCCGCGCGCAGACCGGTGAGCAGGAGGAGGAAGAGTAGCGCCCCCGCGATCACGCCGCCGGTGCGGGCCACCTCGGCGTTCCAGATTCCCCCTAGCCCCACCACGGTGGCGGTGATATTCAGCGCCTCTGGGCCGAGATCGGCCTCGGGGCGGGTGGCGAAGGCGGCCCCCGCCGCGCTGCTGGGTGGGTTGAGCAGCGCGGGCACGAGCCAGGGCAAGGACACCGCGGCCGCGCCCGCAACCGAGCTGAGTGCGGGGCGGGTGAGAATCGCCACCACCCCGGCCACCACCGCGCCGGTGGGGGTGAGGCTGGCAAGCCACACGAGGCCGAGCTGCCGGAGCGGATGCTGGGCGCTGGCGGCGATCCCCGGCAAAAGCCAGGCGCCGATCACCAGCGACCACTGGCCTTGGGCGAGGCGCTCGATGATGAAGGGATTACACAGCGTGAGCCCCACCCCGAGCGGCCCATAGCCCCAGGCGGCCCAGGCGGCTATACCGGCCGAGCCGAGGATGAGGGCACGGGCGAACCAGGAGGCCGGCAGGATCTGGCCCAGCAGCGCCAACAGCCCGTCTTGGGGCACATTGCGGGCGGCGAGATCACCCACCCCGAGTGCATCCGCGCTGAGCGCCGGGGTGTCGATAAGCACCATGTCGCGGGTGATGAGCACGCCACTACGCAGCAGCGTCAGGGCGAGCATGCCCAGGCAGAGCGCCACGATGGCCCATGACAGCGTCGTCCCGCGCAGTGCGGGGGCGAAGACGCGGCCGCGCATGTTAGCTCCGCGCCCGCAGGTAGGTGACGGCGGCGGCGATGAGCAGCAGGAAGGACAGGGTGCGGCTGAGATACTGGGTGAAGCGCATGGCGTGGAAGGCGCTGAGTTTGCGCTCGGCTTCGGCCCACTGCTGGGATGTGGTGCCCTCATCCCAGTCGAAGCGGGCGCTGAACACGGTGCCCTCTACCGCGGAGGCGCCGGCGAAAAACTCGGCGGTGCGCTGTTCGGCGGTGGGGGCATCGGGCGCGGTGAACCAGAGGGGACGCTCTTTTAGGTCCACGATCATTCCGGTAAAAGGCTCCACCGTGATATCGCGCTCCACCGCGTAATACCCGCCGATCACCCGCACGGGGCCGATCTCTTGGTGATAGGTGAAGACCTCCTCGCCGTGATAATCCACGGCATCCACGAAGTCCACCGGCACCGAGGCCTGCAGCACCGTATCAAAATAGGGATAGGAGGATTTCCCAGCCGTCGGCGGGAAACGATAGTTCAGGCCGACGCGCACAAAAGAAGAATGGGTCAGAGTGGAACCGACGATCAGCCCCGGGGCGCCGCCCATATAGCGTGACGACGCCGTGTCCACGGGATAGCCAGTGCCGCGGCTGAGAGTAACCGAATCCTCCTCGCGGTAGAGCACCTGCTCCTGGGAGCGCACCGTGGTGCGTGCCTCGGCCGTCACATTCTCCCGGTCCGCGGGCTCGCCGAGGACCACACTGCTGTCCTTAGTCACCGTCTGGCCTTCTGCCAGCGACCCCACGGCGATGCTGGGCACGGTGGTGACATGGGTGGCGTAGCTGCGCGGCAGCGAGCCCTCGCTGAACTTCCACGTGGTGTAGATGATGAAGGACAAGGCCACGAAAAAGACGGCGGCACCGAGGAATACTCGGGCGATGAGCAGCGAGACGATGCTGCCGGTTCTGCTACCGCGGGCCACGTCGACTCTCCTTCTAGGCGGGCGTTCGTGGCGGTGAAGCCACCGCGCTGCGAACAGTGAAGTATCAATTGAGGGTATGAAACAATAAGTGTCGTGTCCCCTCAATCCTACGCAACGCCGCGCAGTTACAATCCAAGCCTCGAGGGTTTGCGCGCCGTTGCCGCCTGCGGAGTGTTGCTCACCCACACCTCTTTTCAGTCTGGCATGGACCCCAGCTCGCTGGTGGGTGGATTTTTAGGGCGTTTCGACTTCTTCGTCGCGCTCTTCTTTGCGCTCTCCGCCTATCTGCTGGCCCGCGGCGACTATCGCACCCGCCGCTCCTTTTATGCCAAGCGCTTCTTCCGCGTGGTGCCCGCCTATGTGGTGTGTGTGGCCACCGCGTTGATTATCCTGCCAGCCAATTTCGACGCCGACCCAGCGGCGGTGATCGCCACCTTCTTCTTCGCCCAGATCTATCTGCCCCACGGGCTGCTGCCGGGTATCACCCACTTGTGGTCAATGTGCGTGGAAGTGGCCTTCTATCTGGTATTTCCCTTTATCTCCCGGAAACGGTGGATCATTCTCGGGCTGGCGCTGCTCAGTCTCGGCTGGGCCTTTATTCCCTTCCCTGCCGGCGGCCCCAACTGGCAGATCTTCCCGCCCGCCTATACCTGCTGGTTCGCCGTGGGGCTGCTGGCGGCCCGCATTCAGCCCACGCCCACCGCAGAGAGATGGCTGCGCCGCCGCTGGATCTGGTGGATCTGTGCTGCCGCCATCCTTTTTGTGGCCGGCCAAGAGTTCTTCGGCCCGCTCGGCCTCGAGCACCCCTCCCCGCTGGAGTTTCTGCGCCGCGTGATCGCCGGCGCCGCCTTCGCCGCCGTGGTGCTGGTGCCCTATGCACTCGCGCCGGGCTCGCGGCTGCTCGACTCGCGCCTATTCAGCCAGCTCGGCACCATCTCGTATTCCATCTTCCTCTGGCATGTGGTGGTGCTAGAAATGGTGTTTCCGCTTCTGGGCATGCGCCCGTTCACCGGCAACTTCCTGCTGATTACTGCGGTGACTCTGGGGCTGACCCTGCCGGTGGCGTATCTGTCTTACCACCTGGTAGAGCGACCAGCGCGAGGGCTGTGGCGATGGCTGCCTGGGTCAGCACGTGCCCGCCAGCCTCGACGCCGCGCTGGAGCCACAGACCAGTAACCAGCACGCTCAGCCCGGCGATCCGCAGCGTGGTCCAGCGCTCCACGATCCACGCCACCACAATGCCGATAAGTCCCGGCAGGCCGAAGACCAGTGGGGCCAGTACGGCATAGCGCGGATTCGGGCGAAATACCCCCGGGATCCGCGGTGTGGTGGGCAGATAGAGCGCCCAGGCCGCGGCGAGCAGAGAAATGATCACGCCGACCAGCAGATAGCTCCGCGGGAAGCGCAGCGGGGCGAGGGCATCGGCCTCAAAGGCCTGCATACCCGCATTGATGGTGGTGGGCGGGGCATCGCCCATGCTCAGACCCGGGTTGAAGGAATAGGAGGTATCCACCAGCTGCTTCCGTGGCGCCGGCGGTGCGTGGGGATTGGTGAGCATCAGCCACTCGGCATTGGTGGAGAGGCGATGTTCCCCCGCGTCCAGCTCGACGGGGCCGCAGCCGTGGGGTGTGCCGTCGATAAGCGTATTCGTCCACGCCCCGCAGGAGGAGGTGCGCAGCTCAAGGCGCGCCGGTTCGGGGAGCACCAGGGTGCGGGCGAGCACACCGGTATACACCTGCCGCTGGCTAAATAGATAGTGCTGGGCGCTGGGCGAGCCCTGCACCACGATCTCGCGGCGGATACCCATATCGGCCTCGGCGATCCCTTGGCCCGGGCCTGGAATAATGCGCACCGGCAACTCGTCTACCCGTAACTCGGCGGTCTCGCCTTCCCGCATAAATACGCGGGTGCCATTGACCAGAAGATCGCCGGAGCGGCCCCGAATCTGCAGCTTCAGGGTGCGCACATCGTCATTCTCCGGATCGAGGCTCAACCAATCGCCGTAGAAGGCGGTACCGGCGAAGCCATCCACCGCGGCGGTGGGGGAGTGATTCGGGCGCGGGCCGTAGATACTGCTGGCATCCGCGGCATTCGGGCCGGCGGTAACAGTACCGCCGGTTTCCCGCAGCCACAGTTTCGGTGCCTGGGAGGGATAGTCGATCACCGGATTCTTAATATCGGGCGCTTCCTCGCGGTGGGCCAAGAGACCCGAATGCTGCCCGGTGCCATAGTTGCGCGCAATGGCCAGGGGAGTATCGGTGATGATCTGCGCCTGCTCGGGCGTGCTGGTGAGCTGGCGCGGCTCATAGCCCAACACCTCATTGATCAAGGCCAGCGATTCTCCACCGCCCAGCACCTGGTCGATGGGCTGATCCACCACTGAGGCGCCGCGCTCGGGATCGATCTCGATCACATCCATCTTGCCGAAGGAGTGCACCGTCAAGCCCTGCTCCTCGGCGGCGTCTACCAGCTCCGTGCCGGCGCGCTGGCCCACATCGTGGCGCACCGCAATCAAGCCCACACCGAGCTGGGGCAGCGCCGCGAAGGAACCATCCTGGAGCGAGTCCATCACCCCATCGAGGCCGCGGATGGCTTCCGGATTGACGAGGGGGACCGCGTCGCGGGCAATCCACGGCACCTCCAACAGCGGCTGCAGCGGCTCATCGCGGGTCCAGCCCCAATCCTGGCGGGCGAAGCGCACCGGCGGATAGATCAGCGTGCGGGTATTTTGCCCGTGCGTGTTCAGCCAGTCTGCGGTCTCGTAGACATAGGAGGGCACCTGCTCGAATGTGCCCCGGGGTGCCAGCCGCAGCGACCACGCCGGCGAGCTGGCCATCACCACCGCCAGCGCCGTGGCGATGTAGAGCAGCTTGTGCCAGTGCACGCTGAGGCAGGCGATACCGATGCACAGCGGCAGCCGCACCAAGGGATCGAACTTGTGCACATTGCGCAGCAGCGCGCCGGGGCCGTCGAGGAAGCCCGTGACATAGTGCGAGCCGCAGAGAATAACCACGCCGATGAGCAGCAGGGTGATCCACATTCCTTGGCCGCGCATCCGCTTTAGCCCAGCAATACCGGCGGCCGCCACCGCGACGGTGGCCAACACCAGAATCGGGTTGAGCGCGAGGACATGCCCCGCGAGGCGTTCACTATCGACGAAGGGGGTCCAGCTGGTGGCGCCGCGCAGCACCTGCACCCCGTTGAGGTTGCCGGTGGTGATGTGCGCGTTTTCGATGTAGTCGGTAAAAGGCGGGGAGAGCCGGCCCATGGTGGCCAGCGGCACCAGCCACCACATGCTCACCAAGATGGAGCCGATGAGGAAGTGGCCGAAGTCCACCCAGCGGTGGCGGAAGAGCAGCACGAAACCGCCGGGAATACATGCGGCGATGGTGGCGGTGGCATTGACCGCGCCGAGACATGCCACCGCGATAATGGCGCGGCCCAGCGCCGGTTTGGCGCGGACCAGCGGCTCCACGATCCACGGCACGAGAGCCACCGGCCAGGCTTCAGAGGAGATCGCACCGAGCGTGGTGAGAATCCGCGGGGATAGAGCATAGGCGGCCGCGCCGAGAATAGGGCTCGGTAGCCGCAATGTGCCGGCTAGGCGATAAAACCCAGAAAAGGAAAGACCCAGTATGAGGGTCCACCACAGCCGCTGGGCTACCCAGTCGGGCAGTGGCTCGGTGAGGAGAAAGAAGAAGCCTTGGGGAAAGAGATAGCCATAGGCTTGGTTCTGCAGCTGGCCGAGTGGGAACACATCGGTCCACGGCCGCACCGCTCGGGCGAGAAAGCCGGCGGGATTGAGTGCCAGATCAAGTTTGGTGTCGGCGGCGGTGCGCCCCCAGGCGGAGCCGAAGGAACACAGCGCCGCGAATAACCATGCCAGCAGATGGACGCGGGCATGGGGTGAGACCCGCAGGGTGGTGGCCATGCGGGAGAAAGAGAGACGAGAGCGCCCCGGCGAGGGCAGGCTAGCGGGTGCCGTATTCGACGCCGCCGAGGAGGGCATCGTCGCTATTGACCGCGTGCGACTGAGGGACGGTGTCTTGCGAGGAGAAGATGGAGAGGCCAAGGATTGCAACCATCCCTAGAAGGAGGCCGACGACAGCAGAGGCAAACGCGGGGCCAATCGTGCGGCGAGTGACGCTATCTGATTCAAGAGCCATGGTTTAATCCTCATTGTCTTCCGGGGGAACCACGAACACGGGAATGTTGGTGTTGTGGACGATACTTTCTGTCGTCGAAGAACTGAAGAAAGATCGTATTCCGGTTTCGGCGCGAGTGCCAATTACGATCACATCGGGGCGGAGATCCTCGGAGGCGTCGATGATGGCCGACCAGATAGAGGTGGCCGATTCCACGAGGTGTGCCTTCACGAAAAAGCCCAGTTCCTCGGCGCGCTGGACGCCTTCGCGGCAGGTGGCTAGCGCCTGCTGATAGGCGGGGTCCTCGGTTTCATCATCGGTCGACTGCATATCCGAGAGTTTCATTCCCGACTGTCCGGCGGCGCGGGCGGCCTGGCGGTAGAGCGGTTCCCACGCGGTGATGATCTCCACGTGCTTCGGCGCTAGCAGCGCGGCGGCGTAGTCGAGTGCTCGTTGCGATTCCGGCGAACCGTCATAGGCAACCAGCATCGTCTGGGTGGATTCAAACACCGGTGACAGTGCCCCTTTCCTTCGTTCTCGTATATCTCGCGCCCAGTGTCCTCGGGGGAGGGGTGGGCGCGGCGTCGTCTCGTTTGAGTATGTATGCCACAGCCACGCCACCGGCACCGCGTACGGCGCTGGAGCGTGATCTATCTATGACAAAACCCCTTCCAGTGTAGGTGATGGAGAGCGGTTGTTCATACCCTAGAGAGCTAAAACCCATGCGTCACAACAGTCACAATAATCACTTTTCTGTCTCGCTGGATGTGAAAAATGTGCTGTTGAGCTGGCTAGACGCATATTCTCAGGCAGACTTAAGACGAGATAGGAAATCGCCAAGAACACGCGCGATTAGTAAGGTTGAGAAACGTGAATGTGCGCAAAATTTCTCTCCTCGTCGTCGTGGGGCTGCTCGCGGTGGCGTGTGTAGCGCTGCTGGCGAACTATCTGCTGGGCAAAGACAAGCTTCAGCGCAATAGCGAAATCAACGGCGTGGCCGTGGGCGGGCTCAGCGAGGCCGAGGCCCGCGAGTTGCTTGCCACTCGCCTCGCCGGGGTGGAGGAGCAGCCCGTAACTGTGCGCGCTGGCGAGATGGACACCCAGGTGGTGCCCGCCGAGATTGGCCTGTCCGCCGACTGGGAGCGCACCGTGGCCCAGGCCCCGCACACCTCCCTCAATCCCGTGCGCGAGATCGCTGCGCTGTTCCGCAGTCAGGAAACCGATGTGGTCAGCGCCGTGGATGATGCCGCCTTCGCCTCTGGGGTGGATCGCGTGAGCGAGGAGCTTTCCCGGCCGCCGCGCGACGCCGCGGTCCGGCTCGATAACGGCGAGGTGATCGTCGACGAGCCACTTAATGGCCAACATCCTTCCCGCGAGGGACTGGAGGCATCCCTGCCGGAGCGGTGGCTCGACACCAAGGGAGTGGAAGTATCGGCAAGCTCTGAAGAACCTGCCGTGCGCGATAGCTCTGCAGCCCAGAAGGATGCCGCCACGGCGTTGTCCGGGCCGGTGGTCGTGCGCGGCCGTGAGGATGTCAGCGGCCAGATTCCCGTGGAGCGCATGGGCGAGGTCATCACCTTCGTGCCCGAGGGAGAGCACCTCCGCAGCGAATACAACGAGGAGGCCGCCCGCGCCATCCTTGGCGAGACTCTCTCCGAGACCGAGGTGGAGATGAAAAACGCCAGCTTCACCCGTGGTGGTGGGGAAGTAATTCCGAGCGTCGATGGGGTGCACATCCAGTGGGACACCGTGATGGATGGCCTCGAGCAGCGCATCTTGGGCGATGAGCCCCGCGAGTTCGACGCTGTCTATGAGGACGAACCGGCCACATACACCACCGAGCAGGCCCAGCAGGCGAGCTTCTCCGAGACAGTATCGACATTTACCACCGGCGACTTCTCTGGGCCTTCGGGCACCAATATCGCGCTCACCGCCCAGATCGTCGATGGGGCCGTGGTGGTGCCTGGGCAAACCTTCTCGCTCAATGGCTATACCGGGCCGCGGGGCGCCGCCCAAGGCTTCGTGGAATCCGGCATCATTCTCAACGGCCGCGCCGATACAGCCGTGGGCGGAGGCATTTCTCAGTTTGCTACCACCCTCTACAACGCCGCCTACTTCGCCGGCATGGAGGATGTGGCGCATACCCCGCACTCCTATTACATCTCCCGCTACCCAGCGGGACGCGAAGCCACCGTCTTTGAGGGGTTGATCGACCTCCAGTTCAAGAACACCTCACAACACCCAGTTCTTATTTCCTCCTGGGTACACGGCAACGAAATCACTGTGGAGTTCAAGGGCGTCAAGGAAGTAGAGGTGGAATCGGTCTCCGGTGGCCGCTGGGCGCCCACCCAGCCGCACCGCATTAGCCTCTCCGGCGATGACTGCTCGCCCTCCTCCGGAGCCCCCGGTTTCACCACCTCTGATACCCGCATCATCCGCAACCTCTCTGGAGCAGAGATCTCGCGGGAAACCCAACAAACGGTCTACGATCCGCAGCCGATCGTGCGCTGCAGCTAGACCCGCGAACACCACGGAGTAGCCTCCGGTCCTCACGCCCCATCACCGCAGCCAGCGGTGGTGGGGCTTTGTAGTAGCCGCGTGGGGCGGTGAAGACGGTGCCGCGCAGTGTCCCCCTGGTGCCGGATCGCTAGAGATAGGCACAGCAGAGGAAGGGAACGCGGCAGCGCCCCGCACGGCCTTCCTCGTGAAGGTGTGCGGGGCGCTGCGGTTACTCACGGCCTCTTTCGGGCCGAGACGTGGCTGTTTCGCGGGCGGCTTTTAGTTCGTGCTCCACGCGCGATCGAAGATGGGCCAGGAGTCACGCAGATCCATCTGCCAGTAGCTCCACTGGTGGGTACCGGTATCGCGGATGTTGAATTCGGCGGGAATCTCGAGCTTGTCCATCTTGGCCTTGAGTAGGTGGGTGCACCAGTTAGTGGCAGCCTCGATGCCGCCGCCCACGACCTGGACATTGGCCACGGTCAGGGGGTTGTTCTCAAAGCGGGGGTTGCTGATCATATCCGGCTTACCGGAGGTGCCGGCGGAATTGGAGATGTAGATCTCCTTGCCGCGCAGCGACTCTGCCTGGGCGACAGCGTCGTTGTACTCGCGCGTCTCCGAACCGACCGGGCCCCACATGTCATCCGGGCTGACATTGGCGCGGTTGAGCGTCACGCGCAGCATGGCGTCAGAGATCGGATCGTTGGTAGAGGCGCAGCCAGAGAAGGAACCAACAGCCTGGTACAGCTCCGGGTTGTGCTGGGCGAGCAGCAGCGAGCTGGTGGCGGACATCGACATGCCCGCAATGCCGCGCTCACCAGAGGCGCCAAGTTTGGACTCCAGCGGGGTGGGAAGCTCCTGGGTGAGGAAGGTCTCCCACAGCTGGGTGCCGCCGAGATTCGGCTGCTTGGGGTTGACCCAGTCGGTGTAGTAGGAGAAGCGGCCCTCCATGGGGATAACCACATTCACGTTCTTATCGGCATAGAACTGGGCCACGTCCGTCTGCTTCACCCAGTTGGCACGGCCCTCGCCGCCATCGCCACCATTGAGCAGGTACAGGGTCGGACGGGGAGTGGAGGTATCCTCCGGGGTGATGACCACGAGGGGCACATTGCGGTTCATCGCCGGGGAGAAGGCCCACATTTCCTTCATGTTGTCGGTTTTGTTCACCTTGCCCCGCCACGCAGGTGTCTCCAACCCCGGGGTGGGGCCCTCGTGTACCTGTGCGGCCTCAGCGGCCGTCGCCACCGAGGCGGTGGGCACGGCCACGGTCGGCGCGATCAATCCAGCTGCTGCGATGGTGGCCGCCACGAGCGGCGCCACGAAACGAAACGTCATACAAACCCCATGTCAGTTCTTAATCAGATTTTAGGCAACGATAAGACTACGCTGTTCCCGCCGTATTGGAAAGAGTTACGAGTGTGGTTACCCCACATCCGGACTGTCACACCAGTCACAGAATTGCCCCTAGGAACATGGCGCCGAGTGGTCTATTCTTCTGTACAGGCCGCTCGTCTGGTGCCCGATACTGCTGTAGCGGTGCCACGGCGAGCAGATAGTCACCGCCGCCTAGCCCGCACCGCGAAAGAATATATATAGGACATAAGGACGTTTTATGAACGAAGAGATTCTCGTAGCTATCAACACCGTGCTCGGCCAGTTCCTCAACGCTGGTTCCTCCCAGCTCGCTGACATCGCTGTGGACCTTGATCTGTTCTAAGCGCTAAGAGTCGAGAACGCGCGGCGCACAAGGCGCGGCGGGGCCTCGACTATGCAGCTCACTACCCGCCACCGAAGCCGTCCCACTGCCCCCAAGCGGTGGGGTGTGGCCTTGGGTGGTGGGTAGCTTTGTCTCAAACGTCGACGGTGGCGGACTAAACCACGTATCCTTATTAACGTGTCTGATCATTATGATGTTGTAGTACTTGGCGCTGGCCCCGGAGGCTATGTCGCCGCCATTCGAGCAGCCCAGCTTGGCAAGAAGGTTGCGGTCGTTGAGAAGCAGTATTGGGGCGGTGTCTGCCTCAATGTTGGCTGTATTCCCTCCAAGGCCCTGCTGAAGAACGCAGAGCTGGCCCACACCTTTAACCACGAGGCGAAGACCTTCGGTATCGAAGGCGATGTCAGCTTCAGCTTTGAGGCTGCGCACAAGCGCTCCCGCAAGGTATCCGCGGGCATCGTCAAGGGTGTGCATTACCTGATGAAGAAGAACAAGATCACCGAAATTAATGGTCTTGGTTCCTTCACTGATGCCCACACCATTGAGATCACCGAGGGCGAGGATGAGGGTACGACCCTCACCTTCGACGACTGCATTATCGCCACCGGTTCTGTGGTGCGTTCCCTGCCTGGTGTGGAGCTGGGTGGAAATATCTGCTCCTACAAGGAACAGATCCTCGACAGCGAGCTCCCTGATTCTATGGTGATCGTGGGTGCGGGCGCTATCGGTATGGAGTTTGCTTATGTGCTCGCGAACTACGGCGTGGATGTCACCATCGTCGAGTTCATGGACAGCGTCCTGCCCAATGAGGATAAGGACGTATCCAAGGAGATGGCCAAGCAGTACAAGAAGCTTGGCGTGAAGATCCTCACCGGCTACAAGACCACCGAGGTGCGTGACAACGGCGATAGCGTCGAGGTGGATGTCGAGTCCAAGGACGGCAAGAAGAACGACACCCTCATCGTCGATCGGGTGATGGTGTCCATCGGCTTCGCTCCCCGCGTCGAGGGCTTCGGCCTGGAGAACACCGGTGTGGAGCTCACCGATCGTGGTGCTATCGCCATCGACGAGCGCATGCGCACCAATGTGGATCACATCTACGCCATTGGCGATGTCACCGCGAAGCTGCAGCTGGCTCACGTCGCTGAGGCCCAGGGTGTGGTGGCCGCCGAGACCATCGCCGACGCCGAGACCCAAGAGCTGGGCGATTACATGATGATGCCGCGCGCTACCTTCTGTAATCCCCAGGTTGCCTCCTTCGGCTACACCGAGGATGCCGCGAAGGAGAAGTTCTCCGATCGCGACATTAAGGTGGCTACCTTCCCGCTGTCCGCCAACGGTAAGGCCCAAGGTCTGGGCGAGCCCGCGGGCTTCGTCAAGGTGATTGCCGATGGCGAATACGGCGAGCTGCTGGGCGCACACATGGTGGGCGCGAACGTCTCCGAGCTGCTGCCGCAGCTCACCCTGGCGCAGCGCTTCGATCTCACCGCTGAAGAGATCGGCCGCAACGTGCACACCCACCCGACCCTCTCCGAGGCCATGAAGGAAGCCTGTGAGGGAACGATGGGTCACATGATTAACCTTTAACCCCCCCCGAAGCACAGCCCGCCAACCTCCGCGTTGGCGGGTTTCGTGCGTTCTAGCGCTGTGCGTGCAGCACAGCGGGCGCCGAGCACAGAAACACTGCGGGGCCCGCACGCGCCGCAGGGCCCCGCCGGCTGGCGCCTTTAGTAGTAGTAGGGGAAAGAGGACCAGTCGGGGTCGCGTTTTTCGAGGAAGGAATTCTTGCCCTCCACGGCCTCGTCGGTCATATACGCCAGGCGGGTGGCTTCGCCGGCGAAGACCTGCTGGCCCATGAGGCCATCATCGGTGAGGTTGAAGGCGAATTTCAGCATGCGCTGTGCGGTGGGGGATTTCCCGTTGATCTCCACGGCCATCTGGATGGCCTCGTTCTCCATCTCGGCGTGCTCGGCCACGAGGTTCACCGCGCCCATCTGAAACATGTCCTCGGCGGTGTAGGTGCGGCCGAGGAAGAAGATCTCGCGGGCGCGTTTTTGGCCCACCATCTTCGCTAGATAGGCGGAGCCATAGCCGGCGTCAAAGGAGCCGACGTCGGCGTCGGTCTGCTTGAAGCGGGCGTGCTGTTTGGAGGCGATCGTCATATCGCACACCACATGCAGGGAGTGCCCGCCGCCGGCAGCCCAGCCACCTACCACGGCGATCACCACCTTGGGCATGGTGCGGATGAGTCGCTGCACCTCGAGAATGTGCAGCCGTCCGCCCTCGGCTTTGGTGCGCATCTCATCGACGGTGTCCTCGGTGTCGCCGGAGGCGTAGCGATAGCCGGAGCGGCCGCGGATGCGCTGGTCGCCGCCGGAGCAGAAGGCCCAGCCGCCGTCTTTGGCGCTGGGGCCGTTGCCGCAGAGCAGCACGCAGCCCACATCGGGGGTGCGGCGGGCATGGTCGAGGGCGCGATAGAGCTCATCGACGGTGTGGGGACGAAAAGCGTTGCGCACCTCGGGGCGGTCGAATGCGATGCGCACGATGCCGTGGGATCGGTCGGTGCCCACATGTCGGTGGTAGGTGATATCGGTGAGATCGTCGAAGCCGTCGACGGCTCGCCACAGTTCAGGGTTGAATGGTTGCTCGCTCATACCTCATTATCCTAGAAGCTATGTGTTCGCTCGATGAGGTTCTGGAGCGCACCCACGTGGTGGCGCTGCCGATGCGCGTGAAATTCCGGGGTGTGACCGTGCGCGAAGCCGCGCTATTTGCGGGGCCGCAGGGCTGGGGCGAGTTCTCCGCTTTCACGGAATACGCGCCACCGGAGGCCGCTCGCTGGCTACTCTCCGGGGTGGAGGCCGCCTTTACAGGCTTATCGACGCCACCCTGCAGCCACATCCCCGTCAATGGCACCATCCCCGCCGTGGGGCCCGAGCAGCTGCCGGAGGTGCTGGAGCGTTTCCGGGAGTGCGCGGTGCTCAAGGTGAAGGTGGCCGAGCCGAGCCAGAGTCTGGCGGAGGATATCGAGCGCATCGCCACCATTCGACAGCTGCGCCCCGATGCCACGCTGCGGGTCGATGCCAACCGCGGCTGGTCGGTAAATGAGGCGATCGCCGCGGCACGGCATCTCGGGCCGCTGGAATATATGGAGCAGCCGGTGGCCACCGTGGGGGAGATGGAGGAGTTGCGCCGCTGGGTGGATGTGCCCATCGCCGCCGATGAGTCCATCCGCAAGGCGGAGGACCCGTATGAGATTGCTCGCCGTGGGGCGGCAGATTATGCGGTGATTAAGGTGGCGCCGATGGGCGGGGTGGCCCAGGTGGAGCGGGTGGCCGCGTTCATGGCCCAGCACGGCATGGGGATCAGAATCGCCTCCGCCCTCGACACCGCGGTGGGGATGAATTCTGGGGTGGTGGCCGCCGCCACGGTGGCGCCCGAGCACGCGGCGGGGCTGGCCACCAGCCAGCTGTTTATCGAGGATGTTGCCGCGCCGCGAGAGATCGTGGGCGGGATGATCTCCACCGCGCCGCTCAGCCCGGATCCCGCGCGATTGGAGGAGCTGGCCGCCCCGCCAGAGCGTCGGGATTGGTGGCTGAAGCGCATTGCGGCGTGCTGGTTAGAATTAGGGCTATGACATCTTGGGATACCGCGCGCGCCATCGTTGAAGAACTTGCTCTGAGCTGCACTGATGTGGTGGTGTGTCCGGGTTCTCGGAATGCTCCTTTATCCCTTGCGCTCGCGGCGGCACCGGGGCTGCGGCTGCATGTGCGCCTCGATGAGCGGGATGCGGCGTTCGCCGCGCTCGGGATGGCGCGGGTGACTGGCCGGGTGGTGCCGGTGGTGATGACCTCGGGCACGGCGGTGGCCAATTGTCTGCCGGCGATGATCGAGGCGCATCACGCCGATATTCCCCTGGCTATTATCTCTGCCGATCGCCCCTCCCGGCTCGTCGGTACCGGCGCCAGCCAAACCATCGTGCAGCACGGGCTGTTTTCCACCGTCACGCCCACGGTATCTATTAGCGAATCCACCCGCCCGGCCACCGCCCAGGCCATGCTGCGGCGCGCGCTCGCGGAGCGCCGGCAGGCCCATATCAACATCGCCTTCGATACGCCGCTGGTGCCGGAGGTCAGCTCGGAACCGGTGGTTGCGGGGACGAGGGCGGCGTCGATAAGCCCGAAGCCGCGCGATTGGGGTGTGGTGGACGTGGATCTGAGCGCGCAGGTGCTGGTGATCGCCGGTGATGGCGCGTGGGCAGTGGAGGGGCTGGAGGATGCGCCCACGATCGCCGAGCCCAGCGCTCCCGCCCCTTTTCATCCGGTGCATCCTTTGGCGGCGAATGTGCTGCTCAGCGGGGTGGAGATTGCCCGCCCCGAGCACGTCATTATTGTCGGCCATCCGACGCTGCACCGGGATGTGCTGGCGCTGATGCGGCTGGGGGTGCGCACCACGGTGCTCACCCGCGGCGAGAGCTATACCGATCCGTGGGGTGGTGCCACCGAGGTGGCGAGCAGTGTGCGCGTCAGCGGCGAGATCAGCCAGGGCTGGCTGGAGCTTGTCGACGCCGCCTCGAGCCGCGCCGCCGAGGCCGTGCGCGCTACCCTCGCCGAGGAGGATCTCGGATTTAGCGGCCTGCACGCCGCCGCCGCTGTGGCCGATACCCTCGCGGTGGGCGATGGCTGTTTCCTCGGGGCCTCCAATCCCGTGCGCGATGCCAGCATGGTGGGGCTGCCCTTTGATGGGGTGGATACCTACTCGCCCCGCGGCGCCGCCGGGATCGATGGCTCGACCGCCCAGGCCGTGGGCGTGGCCCTGGCGCGGCAGCACCGCGAGCAGGACTCTGTGCGGGCGCCGCGGACGGTGGCGCTGCTGGGGGATGTGACCTTCCTGCACGATATCGGCGGGCTGCTCATTCCCACTGACTCGCCGCGCCCAGAAAACCTCACCATCGTGGTGGCCAACGATAATGGCGGCGGGATTTTCGAGACCCTCGAGCAGGGGGCGGAAGCGCACCGCGAGGTCTTCGACACCGCCTTCGGCACCCCGCACGATGCGGACCTGCAGGCGCTATGCGCGGGCTATGGGGTGCAGCACCGCCGGGTGGAGAGCGTGCAGGAGCTTATCGACGCCCTCGCCGAGACTGCGGAGCGCGGCGCCGATGGTATCGAGGTGATCGAGGCCATGACGACCCGCGCCACCCGCCGCGAATTGCAGCGGCGCTTGCAGGACAAGGTGGAGTGGGAGAAATGATCGCCCGCCGCCTCCGGCAGCTCGTCATCGTGCTCTATGGGGCCGTGGTGCTGATGAGCATCGGCATGGTGGGTGCCGCCATCATGAACGATCACGCTATCTCCTCCAACCCCGGCCGGGCGCTGGCGCGGGTCACCAACGAGGATTGGTTGCGCACCACCGTGGAGTTCCAAGACGAGCGCGGCATCTTTCACGTCCCGCCATCCGGGCTGCTGTATCCCTCGGATCTGGGAGTGGGGCAGCGGGTGTGGGTGAACTACTCCACCGCCAACCCCGACTTGGTGAAGGTAGAGGGCCGAAACTGGACCCTGGCGGTGATCCCGGCGCTGTCGGTATTCACCGTCGCGAGCGCTATCGGTGCGGGCCTGTGGTGGTTTATTGGGCATTCATCAAAAATTCGGGCACTCGATACCCTGAGCCAACCCGTACGGCAGACGAGCAAGGCACACTAACCGGCATGCGCATCGGAATAGTCGCGGAATCCTTCCTGCCCAATGTCAACGGAGTCACCAATTCCATCCTTCGCATCCTGGAGCATATCGAGGGCGAGCATGAAGCCATCGTGATCGCGCCGGGGGCGCGCGAGTTCCAGGAGGAGATCCCCTCCTATGCGGGCGCGCAGATCGTGCGGGTGCCCACCGTGCGCATGCCGCTGATCAACTCCCTGCCCATCGGCGTGCCGGTGCCGGCCGTCACCCACGCCCTGCGCTCCTTCGCCCCCGACGTCATCCACTTGGCCTCACCCTTCGTCCTCGGCGGCTATGCCTCCTTCTCGGCGCGGCAGCTGGGCATTCCCGCCGTGGCCGTCTACCAAACCGATGTCGCCGGCTTCGCCACCACCTACCGGCTCACGCCCCTAGCCGTGGCTGCATGGGATTGGACGCGCATCATCCACAACCAAGCGGCCCGCACCCTCGCGCCCTCCTCGGCCGCCATCGCCGAGCTGGAGGAGCACGGGGTGCAGCGGATTCATCGCTGGGGCCGCGGCGTGGACGCCGAGCTCTTCCATCCCCGCCGCCGCGACCACGCCCTGCGCGCCCACTGGCTACAGCAGCGGCCAGACACGCGCTATGTGGTGGGGTTTGTGGGCCGGCTCGCCGCCGAAAAGGGGGTGCAGCGCTTGCGCGCCCTGGCTCACCGCTCCGATGTGCAGCTGGTGATCGTCGGCGATGGCCCAGAACGGGCCAGCTTGTCCGCGCAGCTTCCCGAGGCGATTTTCACCGGTGCGCTCTCCGGCACCGAACTCGCCCGTGCCTACGCCAGCATGGACGTCTTTGTGCACCCCGGCGAGTTCGAAACCTTCTGCCAAACCATCCAAGAAGCCCAAGCCAGCGGGGTGCCCACCATTGCCCCGCGCGCCGGCGGGCCCATCGATCTCGTCACCGATGGCTATAACGGCTATCTGCTCGACGTTGAGAGCTTTGAACAGCAACTCGAGCTAGCCACCGACCGCTGCCTCATGCACCTGCCCACCTTGCGAGAAGACGCCCGCCGCTCCGTGGAGCCGCGTACCTGGGCGGCGCTGGTAGACCAGCTCCTCGAGCACTACGAGCAGGCCGTGCACGCCCCCGCACGCAAATAGCGGCCGCGCCCGCTAGACCGGCGGTGCCACTGCCGCGGCCGCCCCGCCAGCGCAGAGAGCGGCTCGGGTAAGCTCTGCAGGCGTGGTTAAGGCAAATCTGGACAAGCAGCCCAAAGACGTCGCGCGCATGTTTGATGACGTCGGCAAAAACTACGACATCACCAATACCGTGCTCTCTTTCGGCCAGGACCGGCACTGGCGCACCCGCACCCGCGAGCGCCTCAACCTCCAGCCCGGAGAAAAGGTATTGGATCTCGCCGCGGGAACGGCGGTGTCCACCGTGGAGCTGAGCAAGTCCGGAGCCTGGGTGGTGGCCTGCGATTTCTCCCAGGGCATGCTCAAGGCGGGACGCCATCGCGCCGTGCCGAAGGTTGTCGGCGATGGCATGCACCTGCCCTTCCGCGATAACACCTTCGACGCCGTGACCATCAGTTTCGGGCTGCGCAATATCCAGGATTTTCGCGCCGGGCTAGAAGAAATGGCGCGCGTGACCAAACCGGGCGGCCGGCTCACCGTGGCCGAGTTCTCCACCCCCACCGTGCCGGTCTTTGCCACCGTGTACAAGGAATATCTCATGCGGGCGCTGCCCGCGGTGGCGCGCGCGGTCTCCTCGAACCCCGAGGCCTATGAGTATCTGGCGGAATCTATCCGCGCCTGGCCCCACCAGGAAGAGCTTGCCGCCGCCATCAATCGCTCCGGGTGGAGCGAATGCGGCTGGCAGAACCTCACCTTCGGCATCACCGCCCTGCACTCCGCGATCAAACCGGAGTAGCGGCGTCCGCTAGCTCCACAGCGGGGTATCGTCCACCCAGCCTAGGCACCGCTGGGCGCCGTGCCACACCCGCGCCACGAGGTCGCGGTCGGACTCGGTGATGAGATTGCCCATCAACCGAGCCGCCGCCGGCATGAGCACTCGGCCGCCGAGCCCGCGCATCGCCAGCGGGCCCGCCACCGGCAGGAACTGCGGATAGGTGAGCACGCGCGCGAGCCGTCGCGCCAGCCGGAAACTCTCGCCATAGTGCTCGCGTAGCAGCCGCGGCCACTCCTCGCGGACAGCGCTGCTGTGCTGCATTAACTCCACCGCCAGCCGCGCTGATTCCATGCCATAGTCAATGCCCTCGCCATTGAGGGGATTGACGAGCGCGGCGGCGTCGCCAAGTAACATCCAGTTCTTGCCCGCCACGGAGCTAATCGCGCCACCCATGGGAAGCAGCGCCGAGGCGATCTCCCGTGGGGCGTCAAGCTGCCACTGCTGGCGCTGCTGCTCGGCATAAGAGGCCAGCAGCTTTTTGGTGTTGATCTGGGCCGGTCGACTCGCTGTGGAGAGCGCCCCGCAGCCGATATTCACCTCATCGCCGCCGAGCGGGAAAATCCAGCCATAGCCAGGCTGGACCGTGCCCTGCTCATCGCAGAGTTCCACGTGCGAGTGCATCCAGGGATCGTCGCCGCGGGGCGTGGTGCAATAGGCGCGTGCCGCAATGCCAAAAACCTGGTCGCGGTGCCACTGGCGGCCCAGCTGCCGGCCAAAGGAGGAGCGCACCCCATCGGCCACCAGCACCGTGCGCGGAGTAACCACGCGGAGCTCGTCCTGATAGCGCACCTCGACGCGCTCAATGCGCCCGCCGTAGATATGGGCGCGCTGCGCCTCGGCGTTTTCCCACGTGCTCACCCCATCCTGCTGCTGGGCATGCCGGAAGAGCAGGGTGTCGAAATCGCGGCGCTTCATGGCCGAGCCGATACGCCCGAAGCCGCTGTCCGGCCACGGGGCCTGCACATCGCCGCCATAGCCGTGCAGGAACAAGCCCTGATTGCGGTAGTGGGCGGTGACTTCCTCGGCCAGCTGCAGCGCGTGCAGCTCCTTGATGGCGCGCGGGGTCAGGCCATCGCCGCAGGTTTTATCGCGGGGGAAGGAGGCGGCGTCGATAAGCAACACGGAGCGCCCCGCATGGGCGGCATGATAGGCGGCCGCGGAGCCGGTGGGGCCCGCGCCCACGATCAGAACGTCTACTGCAACATCAGGATGGGCCACGCACCTATTGTGGCATTGAAGTGGGCGTCGACTGTAGATAGCCCCCGAACGTAGACTACGGTTATCATCTGTAGATTAAAAGCGCCTGAGAAGTGTGGACGTCCTACTCTCAGAAACAGCCCCCCAGCAGCCAACGAAGGTCGAGGACAACCAAGTATGAGTAACGGTACAGCCGTGGGCTCGCAAGACAACGAGCAATGGGTGCAGGTCACCGCATCTCAAGGCTCGATTCCCCGTCTTGACTTGGGAGATCCGGAGCTGAGTGCCTGGGTGACAGAGAAGATGCAGGACGTCGAAGAGCTTTTGCGTAAGGAGGTCGCCAGCGGCGCCGACTTTGTCGCCGATAAGGTGGCGCACCTCTTCGAGGCTGGGGGTAAGCGTTTCCGCCCCATGTTCGCTTTGCTCGCCTCGCAATATGGGCCCGAGCCCGGTAGCCTCAACGTGCAGCGCGCCGGCGCGATCGTGGAAATGACCCACCTGGCCACGCTCTATCACGACGATGTGATGGACGAAGCCGAGAAGCGGCGTGGTGTCGAATCCGCCAACCACCGCTGGAATAACTCGGTGGCGATTCTCGCCGGCGATATCCTCCTGGCCTATACCTCCCGCATGATGGGCCAGCTCGGCGTCGAGACCGTGCAGCACTTCGCCACCACCTTTGAGCAGCTCGTTACCGGGCAGATGCGCGAAACAGTGGGCCCGCGCGGCGGTGATCCGGTGGAGCACTATCTCAACGTGATCCGCGAAAAGACCGGTGTGCTCATCGCCGCCGCCGGCTATCTCGGTGCCCTGCACTCGGGTGCGGACAAGCAGCACATCAAGGCCGTCGAGCGCTATGGCGAGGCCGTGGGCATGGTCTTCCAGATCGTCGATGACATCATCGATATCTTCTCCGATTCCAGCCAGTCCGGAAAGACCCCCGGCACCGATCTGCGCGAGGGAGTATTCACCCTGCCGGTGCTCTACGCCCTGCGTGAGGAGGGCGAGGTCGGCGATGAGCTCCGCGCCCGCGTCACCGGGCCGGTGGCCGATGAGGATGTTCCCGAGATCATTGCCCTGCTCGAGCGCTCCGGCGGTCGGGCCCGCGCCAAGCAGGACATTGACCACTACCTCGCCGAGGCGGAAAGCGCGCTGTCCGAACTGCCGCAGAATAAGGTCACCGAGGCGCTACGCACCCTCGCACAGCTCACCGCCGGGCGCGTGGGATAGCAGCCGCCAGGCGGCGCATATGTGGCATAAACGCCCAGCGCAGGGCGGCGATTTGCTTAAACATATGGGGCGCATAGTAGAGTAAGTGACCGCACCAAGCGTGCACGCCAGGTTGCCCGAGCGGCCAAAGGGAGCGGACTGTAAATCCGCCGGCATTGCCTTCAATGGTTCGAATCCATTACCTGGCACTCCTAATCACCCGAGGTTCTCCCCGATGGGAGGCCTCGGGTTTTTCTTTGCGCGGCTGCGGGTGTGTGGGGCGGCGGGGTGGCGTCGATAAGCCCTGCGGGCGGCGCGCGGGGGTGAGTGCGCGCTTATAGGGGTGGTACTAGGCCTCATAATGTGCCCAGAAAGGGGCGATGAGGTGCAGATTTGTGTTCTTTCATGGCTTCGGGTTAATCTTCTTAAGGCTTCAACGGAAGGCGCACTACACAACACAGTGTGATTCCTATAAGGGAAGCTAAGCCCCCTTAGCTCAGTCGGCAGAGCGTTTCCATGGTAAGGAAAAGGTCGACAGTTCGATTCTGTCAGGGGGCTCTGTTCATTTATACAGCCGCTCGCAGCGGGTGGTTGTATATGAATGGGGCGGTTTAGCTCAGTTGGTGAGAGCGCACGACTCATAATCGTGAGGTCCCGAGTTCGAGTCTCGGAACCGCTACTGCACACCGCATGATAAGGCCTAGCCGATATCTTCGGTTGGGTCTTATTTCGTGTGTGTAGCCGGTAGGTGTCTTTACTTCCTGCAGAGAAGTCATTACAGTTATCGGCAGTGTTGCGCAGGAGCCGCCGCGAGCGGCGAATGTGACAGCGCGCCAAGGGGCGTGGCTCAATTGGCAGAGCAGCGGTCTCCAAAACCGCAGGTTGCAGGTTCAAGTCCTGTCGCCCCTGCAAATACTTTTTGGAAAAGTCGTATCGAGGAGAAACGTGGCAGACGATCGCAAACCGAGCGCGCGGCCCACGGGCAAGCGACAGCTCACCGGCGTAAGCACGACCTCGAGCGAGTCGTATTCCTCCAAGCGTGCCGTAGCCACCAAGGATGAAGACGAGAAGCCCGGTGGCGGCCCCATGCACTTCGTTCCCGAAGTGGTGGAGGAGATGAAGAAGGTCATTTGGCCGACTTCTAAGCAGATGGTGAACTACACCCTCATCGTCTTCGGCTTCCTCATCGTGATGACCCTCCTCGTCTGGGGCATCGACATCCTGGCGTCCCGAGGAGTTGACCTAGTTCTCAACCCTTAACTAGGATGATTCCCATAGCTTTTACCCGCCTTAGCCACTAGCGCCAAGGCGGGACTTTTATTGCCTCAGTGCCCGCGCCGCACGGGCGCGCGGCCGCGCGACGCCCGCAGGACGGGCGCGAACGCACCGCAGGCGGCAATGAGAGCACAAAGCCGCACATTCCGATACCCGATATCCGCGAAAGACAGAGCAAGGACACTATGAGCGAGAACACTGAGAACACCACCGGTGCCGCCGCAGAGGCAGAAGACACCTCCGCCGAGAACGTGGGCACCGCCGCTGAGGGTGCCGCCACCTCCTTCGAGACCGCCGCCCAGGCCGCGACTGCCGCCCAGGCCGCCGATGAGCGCCTCGAGAACCAGAGCGAGGAGAGCGCAGAAGAGCGCGCCGCCGCCGAAAAGGAGGGCGTGGAGGACGCGCTCAACGCGGATGTTGCCGTGGCCGATCAGGCCGCTGCCGAAAGCGATGACTCTCTCGCCGAGTACAAGGCTCGTCTGCGTAAGTTCATTCGTGAGCTGAAGAAGAAGCCGGGCCAGTGGTACATCATTCAGTGCTACTCCGGCTACGAGAACAAGGTGAAGACCAACCTGGACATGCGTGCCCAGACCCTCGAGGTGGAGGACTTCATCTACGAGGTCGTCGTGCCCATCGAGGAAGTCGTGGAAATCCGCGATGGTCAGCGCAAGCGCGTGAAGCGCAAGCTGCTGCCGGGCTATGTCCTGGTGCGCATGGACATCGACGATCGCTCCTGGTCCGTGGTGCGTGAGACCCCGGGCGTGACCAGCTTCGTGGGCAACGAGGGGCACGCCACCCCGGTGAAGCACCGCGACGTGGCCAAGTTCCTGCTGCCGCAGGAGACCACCCCGGTGGAGGGCGAGCAGAGCGAGCAGCCGGCCGCCTCCAAGGATGGCGAGCAGGTTGTGGCACAGCCCAGCAAGAAGCAGGCCCCCGTGGAAGTGGACTACCAGGTGGGCGAGGCCGTCACCATTCTTACCGGCGCCCTGGCTACCGTGTCCGCCACCATCTCCGAGATCGATGCCGAAAATGGCAAGCTGCAGGCGCTGGTGTCCATCTTCGGTCGTGAGACCCCGGTGGAGCTCACCTTCGACCAGGTGGAAAAGGTCAACTAGACCACTGCGGAGTATGGCCCGGCTGTGCTGCAGCGGGCCAGAACCTCTATTTGGTCTGACCTGCGCGAAGGTGTAAACTTTTCCTTCGCGTGTCTGCGCAGGCCTTCGTGCTGTGCGCAGCCAAGGCGCGGCGGCGAAGGTCGCGGCGCCCGCACGCAGAACATACTGTCAATAATCCCCGGTGGCTGAGTAAAGCTCGGCATCCGGACGCATCGGCCACATACGGGCGGGTTGAAACTAGCCAGTACCCGCTGTCGGCGGTGCGGTACCACGGAAGAGGTAAAGAAACATGGCTAAGAAGAAGAAAAAGGTCTCTGGCCTTATCAAGCTGCAGATCGAGGCTGGCGCCGCTAACCCGGCTCCCCCGGTCGGCCCGGCCCTGGGTGCCCATGGTGTCAACATCATGGAGTTCTGCAAGGCCTACAACGCTGCTACCGAGGCCCAGCGCGGCAACATCGTGCCGGTGGAGATCACCGTCTACGAGGACCGCTCCTTCGACTTCGTGCTGAAGACCCCGCCGGCAGCCAAGCTGCTGCTGAAGGCCGCTGGCCTGAAGAAGGGCTCTGGCGTTCCCCACACTGAGAAGGTCGGCTCTGTGACCTGGGATCAGTGCAAGGAGATCGCCACCACCAAGAAGCCCGACCTCAACGCCAACGACATCGAGGCTGCAGCCAAGATCATCGCCGGCACCGCCCGCTCCATGGGCATCGAGGTCAAGTAACACCTCCTCGGCCACCCTCGCGGTGGCCCAACGCCTTCCCACACAGGGGAAGGCGAGTGGTAGGGCCCGCTCACGGCCCATCAACACCACAACATTCCATCGCACGTTTCAAAAACTTTAAGGATTGTGAAACATGAGCAAGAAGCATTCCCGTCGTTACCAGGAGCTCCAGTCCAAGGTGGACAAGGGCCGGATCTACTCTCCGCTCGAGGCCGCCCAGCTGGCCAAGGACACCTCCTCTGACAAGTACGACGCATCCGTGGACGTTGCCGTCCGCCTCGGCGTTGACCCCCGCAAGGCTGATCAGCTCGTGCGCGGCACCGTCTCCCTGCCGAACGGCACCGGTAAGTCCGTGCGCGTGGTTGTCTTCGCTGCTGGCCCGAACGCCACCGCAGCCGAGGAAGCCGGCGCCGACGTCGTGGGCTCCGAGGATCTGATCGAGAAGATCCAGGGCGGCTGGACCGACTTCGATGCCGCTATCGCCACCCCGGACCAGATGGCCAAGGTTGGTCGCGTGGCCCGCGTCCTCGGCCCCCGTGGCCTGATGCCGAACCCCAAGACCGGCACCGTCACCACCGATGTGGCTAAGGCTGTCAAGGAGATCAAGGGCGGTAAGATCGCCTTCCGCGTGGACAAGGCTGCGAACCTGCACGCCCTGATCGGCAAGGCCTCCTTCACCCCCGAGCAGCTGGCTGAGAACTACGGCGCGCTCATCGACGAGCTGCTGCGTCTCAAGCCCGCCTCCTCCAAGGGTATCTACCTGAAGAAGGTCACCCTTTCCGCCACCCAGGGCCCCGGCATCCCCGTGGACACCTCCGTGGTGAAGAACTACGCCGCCAAGGCCTAAAGTCTCCGTGCTTTGTTCCGCCCCGCCCGCGTGCGGTGCGTAGCGGAATAGTCTGAGACATCACACCCCTGCCACTCCCCGCCAGCGCGGGAGGGTGACAGGGGTGTTGTGCGTCCGCACCGAGCCCCGTTGCGGGTGCGGCCCAGCGGGGCTGTGGGGCTGCGGTGCGGGGAGAGTGGAGCTGCGGTGCGGGAGTGGTCCTCGCGCTTCTTAGTCCTCGACTCCCGCTGCGCGCAGCACGCGCTGCCTATCGAGGGGTTCGTCGATGGCCCGCTCGGCGGCTCGGATGATCGCCTCGATTTCTTTTCGCACGACCACCTGTACCGCAGGGTCGCGGGATTCTTCGCCCACTATGTGCAGCATGTCCAGCAATTCCACCAACACACCCGGTTCCTGTGCGCCATAGCGGCGCATTTCTGAGACCCACTCTGCGAGCAGCTCCGCCTGGGTGCGTTCCGCGGCCCAGAGAACACAGCGCCCCTCCTCGTCTCTCTGCACCACCGGCTGCGGCGGGTGTGTGACCAGTGTGCGCAGCACGCTGGTGGCTTGGCCGATCGTATGCCGAGCAGTCGTGGGATCGTTGACCCCAGGCGAGAGCGCCCGCACCCCGATATCGAGCAGTTGGCGCAAGCCCAGCGCGAAATCGCTGCCGGAGACCCGCTCGAGGGAGAGGAAGATCGGATCCGGCATGTCTAGTGCGTGGGTGGCGTGCTGGGTAGCGCACCACCACCTCGCCACCGGCTGCCCGGCGATGATCCTATCGCCTGGTTGGACATCAATCACCACTGTCGCCTCGTGTTCTTTCGCCCAGTCGGCCGCCGATTGATGATCGACGCGCTGCACATAGCCGAAGCTCTCCGCGCGCAGCACCGCCGCATGGCTGGGCGGTTCGGGGCGCTCAAAATACACGGCCGGGGTGTCGGTGGGCGGGGCGGTGTCTGCGTGGGCGAGAGTGCGCTCCGCTGATTGCCTGATGATGGTGTCTACCCGCACCATGTCCACCACCCGGGAGACGTACCAGATGAAGGTGCCCAAGGCGATGAGTACGCCGATCACGGCGACGGTGACAGCCAGCTGGGGCGGGGTTTCCGCGTCCTTGTCCAAGGAGCGCAGCACCAGCACTGCGTAGACGAAGTTGCCCACATACACCGCGATGATGCCGCGCACCGCCGGCGATTCGATATAGTCGCGCAGCAATTGGTGCGAGAAGTTGCCCGAGGCGACTTGCAGCACGATCAGTGTCATGGAGATCGTGGTGGTGAGCACCGTCATGGTGGAGGAGGCGACGAAGCTCAGCATGTCGGCGGCGCCATCGGTGTCGCCCGGCCACAAATACTGGGCGAGCAGGTACTCGCCGGGCACATCCACCTCGGTGAGCACGATGGCGAGGATTGCCGCCACGACGCCGGTGACCGCCGCACCGGACCAGAGTTTCGAGCTGAGGAGGTTTTTCAACGCATAGAAAAAACGTTTCACCTGCTCCATGCTACGGCCTGCGCAGGATGCTTATCGACGCCACCTCCCCGCGCCCCATCCAGGCGGCTATGGGCTGGGCGGGCACGGCCGTGCCGCCGAAATATGCAACAATTGGTTCTTATGAGTATTTCTACACGTCAGCGTCCTGTCCGTGCGAGCCTAGCGATTGCCGCCTCTGTGGTGCTGCTTGGCGCCGCCGGCTGCTCCTCTAATGAGGACGATGCTGTGACCACGGCGAGCAGCGAGGCCTCGAGCTCCGTATCGTCTGCGGATAGCTCCGCAGAAACCAGCACCGAGGCTACGGAGGGCAACGCGGAGAGCAACGATGAGTGCGCCGTGGACCCGAACGCCGATGTGGTGCACCGCGCGGTGGCCCAGATCAACCAGGAAGAAGGCAGCTGGTCCTTCAAGGGGGATTCCAACTGGAATGCCTGCACCGATCTCACCTATGCCCGCGTGGACGAGGCCGATAAGCCCATCGAGAACGCCGAGTCCGTGCTGCTGCTCTTCCACGCCGGCGAGTACGTGGGCCGCGATGAAGGCAGCCCGCACATGATTGAAGAACTCAAGGCCGATCCGGAGGGCTACAGCATCGACGTCACCTACCGCGATGGCCAAGGCGGCGATAAGGTGCTGCTCTACTGGAATGAGCAGGACAATGCCGTGGGCTATCAACGCTCTGTCCAAAATTAGGGACACACCCATCATCGATGGGGTTAAGAATTAAGGGGTGCCGCTGATGAGAAGGGCTGGCGCTGTCTTGGTACAGCTCGCCCTGTGGAGCATGCTCGGAGCCTGTGGCCTCGTCATCCTCGTTCCCCACTGGGCACCCGCCCGCTGGTTGAGCACTCGCCTCGGCGGCGCCCAGCTGATCGCGTTTCCCTATCTCATGGCTGCAGGCGGGCTTGTGTGCGGTCTCGTTCTGCTGCTCCAGGCGGTGGTGCGGCGCCGCACCACCTTCCGGATTCTCGAGGCGATAGCGGGCGTGATAACGGTGGCGTTGGCGACCGTGTTGGCCGTGGTTCCCGTGCCTGCGCCTGCTCGTGGCAGCCTACCTGCACCGCCGCCGGATGCGGCCTCGGAGCTGACGGTGGTCACCTTAAACAGCCAAAACACGCTGTCTGCCGCCGGCTTTCAGGCACTCGTGGCCGCAGCGGATCCCGATATCGTCGTCCTGCCGGAAGCAGAGCGCTCCCGCGTGGACGCCGCGGTA